>NZ_CP143541.1:3011848-3623697 GCF_040126055.1 Pseudalkalibacillus sp. SCS-8 | reverse complement strand
GCTTTGGGTCAGATTCTCATCCCCTTGGTCTGCCTCGACCTTGGCTTTCTTTTTGGATGCTTGCTCCAAATCGATCTCATCCTGCGTCTGATTTTGCGGAATGATGAATTTTACGGTGAGTTTCGTCCCCGTAATATTATCTAAAGTCTCTGAGATCAAATTGGAATAACGAGATTCAAGCCAATCACGTGCAAACTCATTTGGAGCCGTAATCACGAGTGTATCATTTTGAAGGGAATGAGCAGTCGTTGATTTCAACCAGGTTTCGAAACTAGGTTTACTCAACTTTTTTTCAATTTCACCCAAAGCTTTGTTCCATAAGTCAGTGATATTCTCCATCATCACCCTCCTTTTTTGTCGAAAATTTTTAGAAATGGCTTATGTACTTCTACGACGTACACGACCAAAATTCATCATCTATTCGTTCACAGAATTTGTGAATAACCATTAATATAGAAGAAACTGGAGTTATTTTCTGTATACACAAATTTGTGGACAAGCTTATACACATACGTGCATGAGTGTCCACAATTTTATCCACACGCTGTGGATAATGAATCTATACGAGGAAGTTTTGAACGGGTTAAAACACAATAATCATATCAAAAGGATGCCGTTGTTGCAATGGATTTTTAACAGTTATCCACATTTACAATACCTTGTGGAGAACACTTGTCCACAGCACTAGATTTTGTGTGTAATTTGTCGATAAAGGTTGTGGACAGCAATTTCATTCGATTTTTTTATCCACAACTCTACAAACAACGACATTTTCGGGCATTTTCTGGAGATTGCAGATCACGATCAGCCGATCCTCTGGAAGTGAGCATGAAGTAGACTTTCATCAAGAGATGTAGAATGCTAGAATGAGGAAGTGAACGAAATATTCGAGTGGGAAGAAGCAGATACAAAGATCGACAAACAAAGTGATGGAAAATTATGAACAATGGAAAGATTGCTGACGAACTTGACAGAAAGAGTAGATGTTCATATAATTACTAGGACTGTCTTAAAGCAATTATTCAATTGTATTTGAAATCCTCGAGGAGGTGTAATAAATGAAACCTACATTTCAACCAAATAATCGTAAGCGTAAGAAAGTACACGGGTTCCGTGCGCGTATGAGTACAAAAAATGGACGTAAAGTTCTAGCTCGTCGCCGTCAAAAAGGAAGAAAAGTATTATCTGCGTAGGCCACTGGATAAACAGTGGTCTTTTTTCACTTGAATGAAGTGGAAGGGCTTTATCTTTCATTTTGACTTAGCGCGGTGTGCTTAACATAAATGAGGAAAGCATTTTTAGTAGAAGCAAAGTGTTGGTACGGAGTGAATCCGGATGAAAAAGAAGCATCGTATTAAGAAGAATGAAGAGTTCCAAGCTGTATTCCGTAATGGTGAATCGTTTGCTAACAGACAATTCGTCGTCTATTACTTGAAGAAGCCAGATCAGGATTATTTCCGGATCGGCTTATCTGTCAGTAAGAAGATCGGAAATGCAGTCACTCGGAACCGCATTAAGCGTTATGTACGGGAAGTTTTCCATGAGTTAGAACCGAATATAAAGGTAGCTTATGATTATGTAATCATAGCAAGGAAACCGACCTCGACTATGGATTTCCATGAAGTGAAGAGCAGTTTGATCCATGTGATGAAACGTTCGAAACTGATGAGAGTATCGAGGGGATAAATATATGAAGTATCTTTTTCTGGGATTGATTCAATTCTACCGGAAATGCATTTCACCGTTTACGCCGCCATCTTGTCGATTTTATCCGACATGTTCCTCATACGGGTTGGAAGCGATCCAAAAGCATGGGGCAATTGTTGGAGGATGGCTCACATTGAAACGGATTCTGAAATGTCATCCCTTTCATCCTGGAGGGTTCGATCCCGTACCTGATAAAAAGAAATAAGACCGAATTGACCTTTTTTACACGTTGTAAGGAGGATTTTGCAAGTGAGAAAGAGAATAGGCTTTTTAATCCCAGCCTTTTTCTTGGTATTGGTACTATCCGGGTGTGGCCTGGAACAACCTATTACTGAAGAGAGCACTGGTTTTTGGGACGAGTATATCGTTTATCCATTGTCATGGTTGATTACGGAGGTATCCGATTTCTTCAATGAAAACTATGGCCTTGGAATTGTCATTGTAACCATCTTGATTCGATTGGTTCTATTGCCGTTAATGATCAAACAAACAAAGAGTTCGATGGCAATGCAGCAAATCCAACCTGAGATTAAAGCATTGCGTGAAAAATACAGCTCGAAAGACCAGAAGACACAGCAGAAGCTGCAACAGGAAACGATGCAGCTCTTCCAGAAGCACGGCGTTAATCCTTTAGCAGGATGTATGCCGCTGATCATCCAGATGCCGATCCTGTTAGGCTTTTATCACGCAATCATGCGTACGGAAGCGATCGCTGAACACAATTTCTTATGGTTCGACTTGGGAAGTCCTGATCCATTTTACTTATTACCATTAATTGCGGGGGTCACGACATTCTTCCAACAGAAAATCATGATGGGTGGATCGGAAGCGATGAGCGCCAATCCACAAATGAAAATGATGCTATACATCATGCCTGTTATGATCGTTGTCTTTGCGATTACATTCCCAGCTGCACTTTCCCTATATTGGGTAGTCGGTAACTTATTCATGATTGCACAAACCTACTTTATTACACTTCCTATGAAAAATAAGGAAAGTAATGTTACAGGGGGCGCGAAAAAGTGAAGCAAGTAACGATAACGAGCAAGTCGGTAGAGGAAGCAGTCCAAGAAGCGCTATCACAATTACAAACAAGTGAAGATAAAGTCGAAATCTCAGTGATTGAAGAATCGAAAAAAGGCTTTCTCGGATTAGGAGCGAAGCCTGCGGTTGTTCAAGTATCCCTGAAAGCTGACCCGATTGGCGATTCAATCGATTTCTTGAAAAAGGTTGCATCGAATATGGGGGTCGATTTGACGGTAGATGTCATAGAGGGTGAGGATGAAACCGTCCTGGACCTTTCCAGTGACAAAATCGCCATTTTGATTGGAAAACGGGGTCAAACACTGAATGCCCTCCAATATTTGACCAATCTGGTTGCGAATAAATCTTCAAATGAGTATCAGCGACTGATTCTTGATGCTGAAAATTACCGGGAGCGTAGGAAAGAAACGCTCGAAAGACTTGCTCATCGTTTAGCTTCCAAAGCGTTGAAAATCAATAAGAAGGTTTCGCTTGAGCCGATGCCATCGATGGAACGAAAGATCATTCACATGACCTTGAAATCCAATTCGAAAGTGCAAACGTCATCGGAAGGAAGCGAGCCACATCGAAGAGTGATTATTAAACCTTCTTCAATGTAATGCACACATCCTAAAAGTGTCCGAGACCTGAAATTTATGGTCTGGCACTTTTTTTATGTCCTTTTTTGGCTCGATCGACTAGCGAATAATTTTAGATTGATTCTTCGGTTGGAAAGAACTAAACTAGTAAGTTGTGGATAACATTTGAAAACAAGGAGAAAAACGGTTTGAAATTATCCACTGTGGATAAATACTGGTAAATAGCTTTAATTAAGATGTATTTGAACATATAGATGATTGCCATTGATTTATAGAGAACAGAAAGTATGCTATTCTATTGTGTTAGGAAGTATGATTCGGGAAAACATAGAGAAAAGAGGTGAAATCGATGGAAGGAGATACAATTACCGCTATATCCACTCCAATGGGTGAGGCGGCCATCGCCATCGTCAGGTTAAGTGGAGATGATGCATTGTCGATCGCAGACAAGATGTTCCGGGGAAAGCAGTCCTTGAAGGAAGTGGAAAGCCATACGATCCATTATGGCTATATCATCGATCCAGATACAGGAGAAAAAGCAGAGGAAGTCATGGTGACGGTTATGCGGGCGCCAAAGACCTTCACGCGCGAAGATGTCGTGGAAATCAACTGTCACGGTGGACTCGTTTCAGTTAACCGGGTACTAGAAATTGCGCTGAATGGCGGAGCACGTCTTGCTGAGCCTGGTGAATTTACGAAACGTGCATTCCTCAATGGCCGTATTGATCTTTCTCAAGCGGAGGCGGTCATGGATCTGATTCGTGCAAAAACGGACCGTGCAATGAATGTTGCATTGAATCAAATGGAAGGCAGACTATCAAAGCTCATCCATACGCTCAGACAAACCTTGCTTGAAACCGTCGCACACGTAGAAGTGAACATCGATTATCCGGAGTACGATGCGGAAGAGATGACTCATCAGCTGTTGAATGAAAAATTGGGCTACGTGAAAAAAGAGATTGAATCTCTTCTCCAGACTGCTGAACAAGGGAAAATTCTTCGAGAGGGGCTATCGACCGTCATTATCGGACGACCGAATGTCGGAAAGTCCTCTTTATTGAATAGCCTTGTACATGAAAACAAGGCGATTGTAACGGATATTCCTGGTACGACACGAGACGTCATTGAGGAATATGTCAATGTGCGGGGCGTCCCGCTACGACTCGTGGATACAGCTGGAATCCGTGAAACTGAAGATATTGTCGAGCGGATTGGTGTGGAACGCTCGCGACAAGTGTTGAAGGAAGCGGATTTGATTCTTTTGCTGCTGAATAATGGTGAACCGTTAACAGATGAAGACAGGAAATTATTCGAAGCAGCACGTGGAATGGACGTTATTGTAATTGTAAACAAGACGGACCTTGAAACGAAAATCGATATGGATGAAGTACATCGATTAGCGGCAAATCATCCAGTTGTCAGCACATCCATCAAGGAGGAGAAGGGGATTGATGAGCTTGAAGAATCCATTAAAGAGCTTTTCTTCTCCGGTAGTGTCGAATTAGGAGACATGACGTATGTCTCCAATTCCAGACATATTTCGTTATTGAAACAGGCTCAACGTTCGTTGCAGGAAGCCTTTAACGGAATAGAGGCTGGTCTTCCGATTGATATGGTCCAAATTGATATTACACGAACATGGGAGATTTTAGGTGAAATTGTAGGGGATACGGTATCGGAAAGCTTGATTGATCAGTTATTCTCTCAATTCTGTCTCGGGAAATAATCAGGAACGATAGGAGGTTCCGAAATGAAACGATATGATGCGGGGTCGTATGATGTCATTGTCGTCGGTGCAGGTCACGCAGGGGTAGAAGCAGCATTGGCTTCAGCTCGGATGGGTGCCAATACACTTGTATTGACACTGAATCTAGATACCATTGCCTATATGCCTTGTAACCCTTCAGTCGGAGGGCCGGCAAAAGGGATTGTCGTCCGTGAGATTGATGCCCTCGGCGGGGAAATGGCAAGGAACATTGACAAGACCCATATCCAAATGAAAATGCTAAACACAGGTAAAGGGCCTGCAGTACGTGCATTACGTGCACAGGCAGATAAATTCCTTTATCAGAATGAAATGAAAAAGACGATGGAGCAGGAAGAGAACCTTACACTGCGCCAAGGAATGGTCGAAGAACTCATAATCGAGGACGGCGTATGTAAAGGTGTCGTAACGAAAACAGGCTCAGCCTATTATGCAAAAACGGTTGTCGTAACCACTGGTACGTACTTGAGAGGAAAAATCATCATTGGTGAATTGACCTATGAAAGTGGACCAAACAACATGCAGCCATCCATCAATTTATCACATGATTTGAAGAACCAAGGCTTCAAAATGGTCCGATTCAAGACTGGTACACCACCACGAGTGAACTCTCATACGATCGACTATAGTAAAACGGAAATCCAACCAGGGGACGATAAGCCTCGTGCGTTTTCCTATGAAACAACGGAATATATCACGGATCAAATCCCTTGCTGGCTGACGTATACAGGGGAAGTGACCCATCAGTTGATCAACTCGAACTTGGAGCGTTCTCCGATGTACTCCGGTATGATTGAGGGGACAGGGCCGCGTTATTGTCCTTCAATCGAGGATAAGATCGTCCGGTTCAATGATAAGCCTCGACACCAAATCTTCTTGGAGCCGGAAGGACGCAATACAGAGGAAGTATATGTCCAAGGCTTATCAACAAGTCTGCCGGAAGACATCCAACGTAAAATTCTTGCGACGATTCCAGGTCTTGAGAAAGCGGAAATGATGCGTGCCGGTTATGCGATCGAATACGATGCGATTGTTCCAACACAATTGTGGCCATCCCTCGAAACGAAGCTTGTCGAAAACCTATTCACCGCCGGCCAATTGAACGGAACGAGCGGTTATGAAGAAGCGGCAGGACAAGGAATCATGGCTGGAATCAATGCTGCGAGAAAGGCGAAAGGCGAGGATCCAGTCATCCTGGATCGTTCAGAGGCTTATATCGGGGTTCTTATCGATGACCTTGTGACGAAAGGGACGAATGAACCTTATCGTCTGCTGACATCAAGAGCGGAGTATCGTCTCCTGCTTCGTCATGATAATGCGGATCTCCGTTTGACGGAAATCGGATACAAGATCGGTCTTGTGAAAGAGGATCGTTACCAGCGTTTTGTTCAGAAAAAAGAACAGATTGCTGAAGAAATCAACCGTCTTGAGCATACTTCTGTTAAACCGGATCCAGAAACACAAGCAATCCTTGAAAAAGCAGGAAGTAGTCCATTGAAGGAACCGATGAGTGCTGCATCCTTATTAAGGCGACCGGAAATCAACTATGAAGTGATTGCGAAAATCGCTCCAGCTGACAAGGAAATCCCTGAAGTTGTCGGTGAACAGGTTGAAATCCAAACGAAGTACGCAGGTTATATCGATAAGCAGCTGCAGCAGGTAGAAAAAGTGAAGAAGATGGATGAGAAGAAAATCCCTGAAGACATCGATTACGATGCAATCAATGGTCTCGCAACAGAAGCGAAACAGAAATTGAATGAAGTCCGCCCATTGTCGGTCGGACAGGCATCAAGGGTCTCAGGAGTGAATCCTTCTGATATTTCCATCCTGCTCGTCTATCTTGAACAGGGAAAAATCGCGAAACTTGCCAAGTAAAACGGGGGCCACACATGGATATTGAACAATTCCAACAAAAGCTGGAGGAGAAGGGAATTTCCCTTTCTCCTCAACAGCTTCATCAATTTGATACATATTACAAAACATTGGTCGAATGGAATGAAAAGATGAACTTAACTGCCATTACAGATGAGGAAGGGGTTTATTTGAAACACTTCTTTGATTCGATAACGGCAGCATTTTATGTTGATTTCGATAAGGTCGAGAAAATTTGTGATGTCGGAGCCGGTGCCGGATTTCCGAGTATACCACTAAAAATCTGTTTTCCTCACCTGGATATCACCATCGTCGATTCATTGAAAAAGCGGATTACCTTTTTAGAGCACCTTTCCAATGAACTTGATTTGGATAAGACCCACTTTTTCCATGATCGTGCCGAAACCTTTGCAAAAAACAAAGACCATCGTGAACGCTATGACCTCGTAACTGCACGTGCTGTTGCCCGCCTTTCCGTTCTAACCGAGCTTTGTCTGCCGCTCGTAAAAGAGAAGGGGACATTTTTGGCGATGAAAGCTGCAAATGCATCGGATGAATTGGACGATGCGCGGAATGCGATCAAACAGCTGGGTGGTCAATTTGAAAAGCTTGAAAAATTCCATCTTCCTATCGAAGAGAGCGAAAGAAATTTAATTTTCATCCATAAGCAAAAATCGACACCGAAAAAATACCCTAGAAAGCCTGGTACACCAAACAAGTCCCCACTATAGTTCCACGTGAAACATCCTTTTTTGTCGGAAGAAAGATGGGTCCGCCTAAAGGATATGGGATTTCCCCTGTAGAAAGTTATGTATGGAGTATGATAAAGGTGGTGTAAGAGATGAAACATCCGTTTTCACGATTGTTTGGTCTGGGAGAAAAGACTTCTGAGGCTGAAGATGGATCCATCGAAAAAGACTCGATTGAAGAAGAGTTCAGTGGAAACGAAGAAGTACTTCAGATACCGATAAAAGATATCGTACCGAACCGATACCAACCACGGACAGTCTTTATTGATGAACGTATAGAGGAATTATCTCAAACAATCAAAACACACGGCATCATCCAACCGATTGTTGTTCGACGCAGAGAAAATCAATACGAAATCATTGCTGGTGAACGTCGTTATCGGGCGGTTCAGAAGCTCGGTTGGCTTACCATCCCGGCGATTGTCAAAGAGTTCAATGAGTCTCAGACTGCATCAATCGCACTTATAGAGAATTTACAACGGGAAGAGTTGTCTGCAATTGAGGAAGCCACGGCTTATGCGAAGCTGATCGAGATACACGGGTTAACCCAAGAAAGCCTCGCACAGCGATTGGGGAAGGGCCAATCAACCATCGCGAATAAGCTGAGATTGCTGAAGCTTCCAGATTCCGTCCAAAATGCTTTGTTGAACAAAGAAATTACGGAGCGTCATGCACGAGCGTTGATTTCTTTGAAGGTCCCGGAAAAACAGGAGAAAGTCCTAAAAGAAATCAAAGAACGCAGCCTGAATGTGAAACAGACCGAGGAACGAATCAAGCAATTGCTCGAGTCTGAACAACAAAAGGAAAAGCCGAAGCCCAAACGAAAATCGGTGAGTAAGGACATGCGGCTTGCTATGAATACGATTCGTCAATCCATAGATATGGTGCACCAAACCGGTTTATCCATAGACTCGCAGGAAGAGGATTTGGAAGACTTCTATCAAATTACGATTCGTATCCCGAAAAAATAGGTTCGACATAGCCAAAACTTTTAGACTTGCTACGACATGTAGCGAGTCTTTTTTGCGTTGGGCTCTGATTAAGGGGCCCAGAGTCCCACCCCTGGAAGTAGGCGTGCAATTTCATGAGTGAGGCGTGGAATTTCTGGAGGTAGGCGCATAATTCCTGAAAAAAGGCCCACAATTCCTGAATTTTAGCCGGTTTTTCCTGAAAATGCTCCTCGTATTCCGGAATTTCTGCAGTAATTCCTGAAAAAGCATATGGAATTCCTGAAATTAGTACTGATTACCTGCGTGAGTTATTTTCCGTTTTTACAACTAAAAAACCGTTCTTTCGTCCGTATTCATGATAAAATGAGAAAAAGTAGTTGTAAGGGTAAGGGTAGGTGACAACGTGGCGAAAGTCATAGCGATTGCCAATCAAAAAGGCGGAGTTGGCAAAACGACCACATCTGTGAATCTTGGCGCATGTTTAGCGTATTTAGGTAAAAAGGCTTTGTTGATTGATATAGATCCTCAAGGAAATGCCACAAGTGGAGTAGGCATTGATAAAGGGGATATTGACCAATGCATTTATGATGTACTCGTCGATGATCTTGATGCGACAAAAGTCATCCAGCAGACGAATGTAGAAGGATTATTTGTCATTCCTTCATCCATCCAGCTTGCGGGTGCTGAAATTGAACTTGTCCCGACGATATCAAGGGAAGTCCGGTTAAAGCGTGCGATTGAACAGGTTTCTAAACGATTTGACTACATAATCATTGATTGCCCGCCATCCTTGGGGCTATTGACCATCAATTCATTGACGGCTGCGGATGCAGTGCTGATCCCTGTTCAATGTGAATATTACGCTTTAGAGGGATTAAGCCAGCTGCTCAACACGATCAGGCTCGTCCAAAAACATCTGAACACGAAACTGATGATCGAAGGTGTTCTGCTGACGATGTTCGATGCCAGGACCAATCTCGGCATCCAAGTCATTGAAGAGGTGAAGAAATACTTTCAAGAAAAGGTATACGGGACAGTCATTCCTCGTAATGTCCGGCTGAGTGAGGCACCGAGCCATGGGAAACCGATTATCATTTATGATCCGAAGTCTCGGGGAGCAGAAGTTTATTTAGACCTCGCAAAGGAAGTGATGACGAATGGGTAGAGGCTTAGGAAAAGGGATCAATGCTCTTTTTCCTTCCAATGAATCAGAACTCGAACAAGAAATCCAAGAGGTGAAGATTGGTGACATTCGCCCCAATCCCTATCAACCTCGTAAGACATTTGATTCAAAGGCAATCCAGGAACTGAAGGAATCTATTGAAACACATGGAATCCTGCAGCCAATCGTTGTCCGTAAGAGCATCAAAGGCTATGAAATTGTAGTCGGGGAACGCAGGTATCGGGCAGCCAAGGAATGCGGCATGAAAAAGATTCCTGTACTAGTTCGTGATCTTGATGAGCAGAAAATGATGGAGCTCGCACTCATTGAAAACCTGCAGCGTGAGGATCTGAATCCGATTGAAGAGGGTCAAGCCTATGCAAGCCTCATGCAGGAGCTGGAATTGACACAAGAGCAATTGGCCAGCCGACTGGGGAAAAGTCGTCCGCACATTGCCAATCATCTGCGATTGCTTCAATTGCCATCCTTGGTCCAGCAGCTTTTGGCAGAGAAGAAACTGAGTATGGGCCATGGAAGAGCATTGTTAGCTTTAAAGAACAAAGCGAACGTGTCAAAAGTCGTTCAAAAGGTCATGAAAGAGAACTTGAGTGTCCGACAAGTCGAATCGCTCGTCCAACAAATGAATCAAAATGTTCCACGTGAAACAACCAAACAAAAACCTGAAAAGAATGTATTTGTGAGAGAGAGTGAAGAACGATTAAGGGAACGTTTCGGAACGCCTGTATCGATACGACAATCGAAGCAAAAAGGAAAAATTGAAATCGACTTCTTTTCGAAAGAAGATCTTGATCGTATACTCGAATTGTTAGAAGGCCGAGAGTGATGATGGAACCATCGATATGATGGTTTTTCTTTTCGTCGTTAATGGTGTCTTCAGCAGGTATCAACAAATGGTACAATCATGAGCAGGAAACATAGGAGAAAGTAGGGAAAGTCATGGTCCTCCTCGGTACAATCGTCAATGGATTGGCGATCGTAATTGGAACGGTGTTCGGATTGATCTTCACTCGAATACCGGAAAGTACGAAAACCACAGTTCTGCAGGCAATGGGTTTAGCTGTCATCGTATTGGGGATTAAGATGGGCATTCAAAGCAATCATGTCTTGATTGTCATCATCAGTCTCGCAATCGGTGGCGTGATCGGAGAGACTTTAAAGCTGGACGACCATTTGAATAACCTAGGGAATTGGATTGAACAAAAAGCTGGGGCGAAGCGTGAGGGAAGTGTGGCGAAAGCATTCGTAACGGCTACACTTGTATTCGTCATCGGTGCATTGGCAGTGGTAGGTGCTTTGGATAGCGGACTTCGCCTTGATCATGAAGTCCTTTATACGAAGGCATTAATTGATGCTTTCATATCGATGATTTTCACAACGACGATGGGATTTGGCGTTATTTTTTCTGCGATACCGGTCGTCTTATATGAAGGAACCATCGCGTTACTTGCGACACAAATTCAAAGCGTGTTCAGTCCGGACCAGCTCCAGGTGTTGATTACCGAATTGACGGCAACAGGGGGAATATTGATCTGTGCAATCGGATTGAATCTCCTGAAAATCATTCATGTGAAGGTGTTGAATCTGCTTCCGAGCTTGCTGGTCGCCGGCATCCTGATTTATTTATTACCATATAAAGAAACGATTCTGGATTTCTTTTCATTCATCCAACCATAAGAAAAGAGGCTGACCGATTGGTCTGCCTCTTTTTTAATGCAATTCCGCAATATCATTTGAAACAGGTCGTTCAGGAGTGCGTTTCTGGAAGCTTTTCCTTAAGCTGGCCAGGTGAATACCTTCAGCGATCAAATCGGCCATCTTCATGACAAGATTCAAACGGGTGTTTTGCAACACGAAGTATTCCATGAATCCACTCACATTTACAATGCCGGTCATATGAATTTCGCCAACAGGAGGAAGTTGTTTTTTCACCGCTGCTCCGGGCTTGACGGGACCTTCACCAAGTGAGATCATCCCGACGCTGCTTAGTTTACCAAGACACGCATCAATTCCGATGATGAACGGATCGATATGCCTTGATTTGATTTCTTCGAGCTTATCTTCAAGGTTGACAGCGTGGACTGGGTCCTCAAGTGTGCCGTATACCTCATAGTACGCGGAATGCTTGGCCTTCAATTTCGTTCCTACGAGTGGTCCCAATGAGTCACCTGTTGAACGGTCTGTTCCAATACATACAATGACAATCGGCCTGGTTGTCGGAAGAAGCTTGGCTAAGTTACGGGTGATTTCCTGAATCGCATCTTCTTCTTCATGATGAACTTTATATTGGAACGGTTTTTTTGAAAGTATTCTCCGTTTTAGATTCATAGGACCCTCTCCTTTGTAATAGTAGTATCAGTATACGGATAAAATTTGGACGTTATACATAAATCCGATAAATACTAAACGTTAGGGAGGATAAAGAATTGGTACGAGCAGGATTTCAATGGATGTTTTTAATCTTAGGAACCGTCATAGGAGCAGGGTATGCCTCAGGACGTGAGCTGTGGCAATTTTTTGGTCATGAAAGTGTACTTGCTATCGTCTTATTTTCCCTATTGTTCAGTTTTTGTTGCTATGTCATCATGTCGATGAGCTTCGAACAGAAGAGTATCCATTATCGGCCGATACTCGAGAAGCTGATCGGGACACGCGTCACAGTCGTATTTGATTTACTAATCATCTTGTATCTATTTTCAACCACTGTCGTCATGCTGGCAGGAGGAGGAGCGACATTACATACCTTCAGGATTCCATACTGGTTCGGTGTTATATTCATCGTAACGTTGTTGGTGTTGTTGTTCTTCTGGGATGTGGAGGGGATGATTTCCATGAATGCGTTTGTGATTCCCATTCTGGTGATTCTGTTGCTGTTCGTTCTATTCCTTTTCACGAAGCATCAAATGAATGAATTTCCTTTTGATTTCAAGCATCAGGGCAACTGGCCCAGTGCCTTCACGTTCACTGCGTTGAACATCCTTCCGCTTGTCGCTGTCTTATCTGCGGTGGGTAACCAGATTCGTAGAAAAGGAGAGATCATCATCGCGAGTATTGGAAGTGGGGTCCTGCTCGGGGGAATCTCACTATTATACAATCAATCCTTATTATCGATTGCGAATGAAATCGTCCTCTATGAAATTCCGTTATTTGCGATATTGAAGCATTATCCTTATTTCTGGGTATTGATTATGTCGATCCTTCTCTGGATTGCCATCTATACGACAGCTGCTTCAGGTGTATTCGGTATTGTCTCTCGCTTCCGGAAATCCATCAACCTGCCATTATGGTTAATGAGTGCGATTTTACTGGTTATCATGATGCCTTTGACGATGTTTGGCTTTTCAACGCTTATAGCAATTTTATACCCGCTTTATGGCATCCTTAACCTTTACATTCTTGCTGCGATCCTCCTTTATCCGTTCATGAAAAGATCGGGGCATGTTTAGCAAAAATAGGAGTATTGCGTAGAGTGTCAATCATTTGTAAGATAGGGGTAGATTACGAACAGAATGGAGGGGAAGGATAGACGCTATGAGTCAGACAAAAGAATTCGATCTAAACGATATTGTAGAAATGAAGAAGCCGCATCCTTGTGGGGAAAACCGTTGGAAAATCATTCGATTAGGAGCAGACATCCGGATCAAATGTATGGGGTGCGATCATAGTGTCTTACTTCCGAGAAGAGAATTCGTCCGGAAAATGAAGAAAGTGATTACGGAAAAAGAGTAAGCCGATCAACGGCTTGCTTTTTTTGTTATCTGATGTGGAAAGCGAGTCTCCTGTAATAGAACGTGTTCCACGTGAAACACCATTGGTAAAACTTTCAGAGCAATCGATCGAAGGAGACTCGTATCGTTGCTTGTCTTTTTCAACAGTTCTCTCTATAATTGGAAAAGATGCATATCAGGTGTTGATAGTAAAAGGAGTGTATATAGATGGCGTTAACAACAGGTATTGTCGGTCTTCCGAACGTAGGGAAATCGACACTCTTTAATGCAATTACACAGGCTGGAGCGGAAAGTGCAAACTATCCTTTCTGTACAATTGATCCGAACGTAGGGATTGTAGATGTACCGGATTCTCGTTTACAAAAGCTTACCGAGCTCGTCAATCCGAAAAAGACGATTCCTACTCATTTCGAATTTACGGACATTGCTGGAATCGTAAAAGGCGCAAGTAAAGGGGAAGGACTTGGAAACCAATTCTTATCCCATATCCGTCAGGTGGATGCGATCTCTCATGTGGTCCGTTGTTTTGATGATGAGAACATTACACACGTTTCGGGTAAAGTCGATCCGATTGATGATATTGAGACGATCAACCTTGAGTTGATTTTTGCCGACATGGATACCATTGAAAAGCGGATTACGCGTGTTGAAAAATTAGCACGTCAAAAAGATAAAGAAGCCTCTTACGAATATGAGATTCTATCAAAATTGAAGAAAGCTTTCGAAGCAGAAATGCCTGCTCGAAGCGTGGATTTGACGAAAGAGGAAAAGAAGGTCGTCCATGGCTTACACCTTCTAACGATGAAACCCGTCCTTTATGTTGCAAATGTTGCTGAAGAAGACCTTCTTGAAGGCGGCAACGAGCTCGTTGAACGCGTACGTGAATATGCTGCCAACGAAAATGCTGAAGTAATCGTGATCAGTGCGAAAGTAGAATCAGAAATCGCTGAGCTTGAAGGGGAAGAAAAACAAGCATTCCTTGAAGAGCTTGGGATTGAAGAAAGTGGTCTTGATCAACTGATCCGTGCGGCCTACAATCTGTTAGGTCTTGCAACTTACTTTACTGCAGGTGAACAAGAGGTCCGTGCTTGGACATTCCGTCAAGGAACGAAAGCCCCGCAAGCGGCTGGAATCATCCACACCGATTTTGAACGTGGCTTCATCCGTGCAGAAGTCGTCTCCTATGATGATCTTGTAGAAGCAGGATCCATGGGTATTGCTCGAGATAACGGAAAAGTACGTCTCGAAGGAAAAGAATACGTCGTCAAAGACGGAGACGTTATCCACTTCCGCTTTAATGTGTAATGAAAATGAGGCTGACCATGAGTCAGCCTTTTTCAATTTGAGTACAATTTTACTAATTTACAAGTAAAAGTGGCAGTTTTCTAAGTAAAAGGAGAAGAATTCTAAGTAAATCACACCTTTTTCGAAGTATTCACCACTTATTTCTAAGTAAACGAGTACCTGTGAGACCAGTTTTATAACAAAACGTATCGCTGTACGATAAGTCTTTCCGAGACCCCTTGTCTACCCAAGGGGTTTTTGCTATAATAGGTCGGTGTGAGTTATTATTGTTTAAATAATTGACTCTCCTTGCTTTTACGAAACAGTAAAAGCCGCTAAGACCAAAAGGAGGTGACCGGAATGCGTAGATATGAAATCATGTACATTCTGCGCCCGAATCTAGAAGAGGAAGCTCAAAAGGCTACAGCTGAAAAAGCTGAAAGCATCCTTAAAGATAACGGTGCAGAAATTGAAAAAGTTGACGACATGGGTAAGCGTCGTCTTGCTTATGAAATCAATGATTTCCGCGATGGCTACTACAAAGTTATGTATGTAAATGCAGACTCTGATGCTATCAACGAATTTGACCGTCTAATGAAGATCGACGACAGCGTTCTTCGTTTCATGACTATCGTAAACGAACAGCAGTAATTTAAGGAGTGGTTCTGGTGATCAACCGCATTATTCTTGTCGGCCGACTAACGAAAGATCCAGAGTTACGCTATACTCCGAACGGAGTTGCCGTAGCGAATTTCACACTAGCAGTTAATCGTCCTTTTACGAACCAACAAGGTGATCGTGAAGCGGATTTCATTAACATCGTAGTGTGGCGCAGACAAGCTGAAAACGCAGCGAATTTCTTGAAAAAAGGAAGCCTTGCTGGTGTTGACGGCCGTTTACAAACACGATCTTATGAAAATAATGAAGGTCGACGAGTATACGTAACCGAAGTCATGGCAGAAAGTGTCCAATTCCTTGAGCCGAAAGGATCCAACCAAGGCGGTGGCGGTGGTTATAACAACCAAGATAATCCATTCGCTGGTTCCGGACAAGGTGGCCAAGGCGGCCAAGGCGGATACGGAAATTCAGGTAATAAGAATTTCGGCGGTGGCAATCAGAACCGTAATAACGACTTTAATGATGATCCTTTCGCCAATGATGGTAAACCGATCGACATTTCTGATGACGACTTGCCATTCTAAGGACATCTACTCTGAATAAATGTACGAACAAAAAATGAGAAGGAGGGTTACGAATGCCTCGTCCAGGACGTAGAAAGCGTAAAAAGGTTTGCTTTTTCACAGTAAACCAAATCACTTACATCGACTATAAAGACGTTGATCTTCTTAAGCGTTTCGTTTCCGAGCGTGGAAAAATTCTTCCTCGTCGTGTAACTGGAACTTCTGCGAAGTACCAACGTCAATTGACACGAGCAATCAAGCGTGCCCGTCAAATGGCATTGCTTCCATACTCAGCTGAGTAGTAAGAATACAGCAGGGGATTATTCCCTTGCTGTTTTTGATTACATAAAGATACACCCGCTTACTGGGTGCTCGTTTTCCGCGGGTGAGCTATAAATAAAGAAAAGTATTTACAGAGACTTTAAAAAATGTGCTACAGACGTCAACACTTGTCCAAACAGACTTGTCCACCAAGCATATGATGTACTGTAGCTAGCTAATCGGTCGATGATTGAATTGCCACCCCCATTCTCCTTTATTGTTAAAACCCTCATCTCGATTTCCAGTGAAGAGATGTCCTCCATCGCTTGACACACGATGTAAAACAATTTGGCGATTTCCATCATGGATTCAATTAGCTGGCTCATATAAAATAGAACACGAACGCTTCAATAGAGCTGTGTAGGCTCTTTTTTATTTGGCGCTGTTAGCTTTTATTGTTAATACTTAAAGCGTTGCCCGCGGAAAGCGTCCGCATGAAGCTGATCATTCACTAACAGAGCCTTTTATTTTATAAGCGTACAAATAGCTTTATAATATATAGAAGGAATATGGAAAGGGATAGGGAAGTAACTTCTACTACCTACTCGTCCAGACATTCTCTGTTTTCTTATAAAGAAGGTGACATTCAGCGGATTGTCTCTTGAAGTTGAGACACGTATGCTTATCATATGTGCTGAGAGAGCTGGAGTGAGATGGGAAAATAGGTTAAATCCTGACGAACTCGGCTAATATAGACAATAAACGTAGAATCCCATATATAGGATGGAATTTGTACATATAATGGAAACGGAACATAGATGAGGTGACACTGTGAATCGAACAAGAGCTTTAACGGAAGGGGCTATACTGGCGTCCCTTTATGCTGTATTATTCTTAATAACGCTTTATTTACCGATCATATCGACAATAACACTGTTTTTATTGTCTTTACCATTTGCGATTTATACAGTAAGACATGGGTTTAAGAAAAGCTTGCTCCTCGTTGGAACAGCGATCGTGTTATCCATCATTCTTGGATCAATCGCTTCCATTAACATTCCGATTCTGTTCGGATCCGTCGGAGTTGTAATGGGGCACTTTTACCGGAAAAAGAGTTCCAGCTTCGCTTTGCTGCTAGGAACGACCTTTGCCTTTTTAGCAAACTTTATCTTAATCTATATTGTTAGTATTCTTTTCTTCGATATCAACCTGACGACGTTGACGAAGGAATCAATTGAACAAATGATCGCAATGACAGAAAGCTTCGGTGGGATACTAGGTGGCGATGTTGAGAAGTCTGTCGAACAATTGAAAGGGTTGTTGGTCGTCATTCCATACCTCCTTCCTGCTTTATTTGTGATCATGGCGGTCATCTTCGCATTCATTACGATTCTCATCAACAATATATTCATGAAGAAATTGAACATCGACGTCCCAGAATGGAAGCCGTTTCGAGAGTGGTCTTTTCCGAAAAGCATCATCTGGTATTACCTTGCGACGATTTTAATCTTTTTGAGCGGCCCGGAACAAGGCTCTGGCCTTTATATCGTGACAAATAATCTTTATCTTATTTTAGAGATTATTCTTGTCATTCAAGGGTTGGCAGTTATCTACTATTATTTCTGGAAGAAGGGCAAGGGGAAAACGATACCGGTACTTGTTACCATTCTTCTTTTTATCCTGCCACTGGGATTTTATGTCGTAAGAATCTTAGGTATAATTGATTTAGGATTTGATTTAAGGAAACGGATTAAAGCCTGAAGCATGGGAGCTGACCTTCATGCCAAAGTTTTTTGATAAAAGATGGCAGGAATTACATATTATTTTGTTACTTGTCATCTTGGCGATATTTATTGGCATTATTACGTATTATAACTGGATATTCGGTCTAGTCGCTTTCGTCGTTTTAGGGGTGACGATTTATTATGCTTTGATTAAGGAGCTGGAGTTCCGGACGAAGCTGGAGGATTATATATCGACCCTCTCCCACCGTGTAAAAAAAGTGGGCGAAGAGGCACTGATGGAAATGCCGATCGGAATCATCCTTTATGACGATCAATATAAGATTGAATGGACCAATCCCTATTTGACGACGATCATTGAGCAGGAATCGTTTATCGGGAATTCACTGAACTTGATTTCAGAAGAACTCATCCCATTGATAAAAGGGGAAGAGAAGGATGAAATCATTAAAGTCAATAAAAGGAAATACCGTGTCTATTTAAAAAGGGAAGAACGTCTGTTATATTTTTCAGATGTAACCGAACAGGTTGAAGTTGAAAGACTATACGATGAAGAACAGACCGTTATGGGTGTCATTTTCTTAGACAACTATGATGAAGTCACCCAAGGGATGAACGACCAGGTAAGAAGTAACATCAACAGTAAGGTCACTTCCATACTGAATCAATGGGCGACAGACTATGGTATCTTCCTGAAACGTACGTCGTCTGAACGATTCGTTGCTGTCTTGAATCAACGGATTTTATCTGAACTTGAAAAGACGAAGTTCGCCTTATTGGATGAGGTCA
Source organism: Pseudalkalibacillus sp. SCS-8 (assembly GCF_040126055.1). Lineage (NCBI taxonomy): Bacteria > Bacillati > Bacillota > Bacilli > Caryophanales > Fictibacillaceae > Pseudalkalibacillus > Pseudalkalibacillus nanhaiensis. The sequence continues at coordinate 3,604,867 of NZ_CP143541.1, read as the reverse complement.
GAGAATTGACCTCTAAACAAAATATACCGCTTACGTTAAGTATCGGGCTTGGCAGCGGATCTGCAAATCTTCCAGACTTAGGACAACTGGCTCAATCCAGTCTTGATCTTGCATTAGGACGTGGGGGAGACCAGGTTGCGATCAAACAGACCAACGGAAAAGTACGTTTCTATGGTGGAAAGACAAATCCGATGGAAAAGCGGACCCGAGTGCGTGCCCGCGTTATTTCCCATGCCCTGACTGAGCTTGTTTCCGACAGTGATCAAGTCATCGTCATGGGGCATAAGAACCCAGATATGGATGCTATCGGGGCGAGTATCGGAATTTTAAAAGTCGCTAGCATTAACGATAAACCAGGAAGTATCGTATTGGACCCGAATGATGTCGACATCGGCATCCAAAGGCTTTTAGAAGAAATCAAAGGGAAGGAAGAGCTGTGGGAGCACTTCATTACGCCTGAAGAGGCGCTGGAGAGAGCCACACCGAATACCCTCCTTGTCGTTGTTGATACACATAAGCCTTCGCTTGTCATTGAGGAGAAGCTCGTGAACAAGCTTGAAAAGGTGATCGTCATCGACCATCATCGCCGTGGGGAGGATTTCATCGGCGACCCTGTACTGGTTTATATGGAGCCATATGCATCCTCCACTGCCGAACTTGTGACGGAATTGCTTGAATACCAGCCTAAACTCCGAAAGATGGACATTCTTGAGGCTACAGCCTTGCTGGCGGGTATCATCGTCGACACGAAGAGCTTCACACTGCGTACGGGCTCACGAACGTTTGATGCAGCCTCGTACCTGCGCTCACACGGTGCCGATACAATCCTTGTCCAGAAGTTCTTGAAGGAAGACCTTGATCGGTATGTGAAGAGGTCCAGACTCATTGAGAATGCCGCGATCTATAAAGGTGGCATCGCAATCGCCTTAGGAGAAGAGGACGAGGAATACGGCCAAGTATTGATCGCGCAAGCCGCAGATACCCTTCTATCGATGTCAGGGGTCTTAGCTTCGTTCGTCATTTCGAAGCGTATTGATGATAAAATAAGTATCAGTGCACGTTCACTAGGAGATGTGAATGTTCAGATGATCATGGAAAAGCTGGATGGCGGCGGTCATTTGACCAACGCTGCAGCTCAATTGGAAGATGTAACGATTGAAGAAGCGGAAAGACGCTTAAAAGAGATATTAGATGAATATTTTGAAGGGGGAGAAGAGGAATGAAAGTCATTTTCATTAAAGATGTGAAAGGGAAAGGCAAGCAAGGGGAAGTGAAGAACGTATCTGAAGGGTATGCACGCAATTACCTATTCCCGAACAACCTTGCGAAGGAAGCCAATCAAGGCAACCTGAAATCCCTGGAGAAAAAGAAGGAAAGCGAAAAGCAGAAGGCGGAACAAGAACGCTTGGATGCTGTTGATTTAAAGGATCAACTCGAAAAGCTGACGGTAGAATTGTCCACGAAAGCTGGAGAAGGCGGCCGATTGTTCGGCTCAATCACGAGCAAACAGATTGCTGAAGAGTTGAAGAAAAAGAATTACAAGATCGATAAACGTAAAATCGAGCTTTCTGAACCGATTCGTACGCTTGGCTATACGAATGTCCCTGTAAAACTACACCCAGAAGTTACAGCGACGTTGAAAGTCCACGTGACTGAACAGAACTAATTGAAAAAGGACAGGAGGAAAACCCATGAGTGACTTATTCTCAGACCGTATCCCTCCTCACAACATAGAAGCAGAACAGGCAGTCCTAGGGGCTGTCTTTCTCGAGCCTGAGGCATTGACGTCAGCGACGGAAATGTTGATGCCTGATGATTTTTACCGTGCCGCTCACCAACGGATCTTTTCTGTGATGGTCGATCTATCGGAAAAGGGGGAACCGATCGACCTTGTAACGGTTACCTCGGAATTACAGGACCGGAAGCTTCTAGAGGAAGTTGGAGGCGTCTCGTATCTCAGTGATCTTGCCAATGCAGTACCAACAGCTGCCAATATCGAGTATTATGGCCATATCGTCGAAGAGAAATCTCTTCTCCGTCGTTTGATCCGCACTGCAACGGATATTGCAGCTGACGGATATTCACGGGAAGATGAAGTCGAAGAAATCCTGAATGAAGCAGAGAAAAACATCCTAGAGGTTGCCCAGCGTAAAAACGCAGGCGCGTTCGTTTCAATCAAGGATGTCCTCGTAGAAGCCTACGATAACATCGAACAGCTTCAAAACAGCAAAGGTGATATTACTGGAATACCTACTGGTTTCGTTGAGCTGGATCGTATGACGGCAGGATTTCAGCGTAACGATCTGATCATCGTAGCTGCACGTCCTTCTGTTGGTAAGACGGCGTTTGCTTTGAACATCGCCCAGAACGTTGCGACAAAGACCGATGAAAATGTCGCCATCTTCAGTTTGGAGATGGGAGCGGAGCAGCTCGTCATGCGTATGCTCTGTGCGGAAGGAAACATCGATGCTCAACGCCTCCGTACAGGAGACCTGCAAAGCGAGGACTGGCAGAAGCTGACGATGGCGATGGGAAGCCTTTCGAATGCAGGGATCTACATCGATGATACACCAGGTATCCGTGTCAGTGATATCCGTGCGAAGTGCCGTCGCCTGAAACAAGAAAAAGGCTTAGGCATGATTCTGATTGACTATATGCAGCTGATTCGTGGGAATGGCGGCAAGTCGAGTGAAAACCGACAGCAGGAGGTTTCTGAGATCTCCCGTGCATTGAAAGGTCTTGCACGTGAGCTTGAGGTGCCGGTTATCTCGCTGTCCCAGCTATCCCGTGGCGTAGAGTCGCGTCAGGATAAACGCCCGATGATGTCCGATATCCGTGAATCCGGAAGTATCGAGCAGGATGCCGATATCGTCGCCTTCCTTTATCGTGATGACTATTACGATAAGGAAAGTGAAAACAAAAACATCATCGAAATCATCATTGCGAAGCAACGTAACGGTCCGGTCGGTACGGTAGAATTGGCTTTCGTCAAAGAATATAACAAGTTCGTCAACCTGGAACGGCGTCACGATGAAAGTGAAATGCCGCCAGGAGCGTAGATATGAAGAAGCTATCCTGTTTGGGATAGCTTTTTTTGTGTAGTAAAAAAGTGCTGAATTCAGGAATTGTGTCGGGATTTTCCGGAATTGTGGCTGGAATTTCAGGAATCAAGCGATGATTTTCCGGAATTGAGGGCCGATTTTCAGGAATTGACCACACATTTTCAGGAATCGCCCCTCCTTTTTCCGCAAATACGCGCATAATTTCAAGGAATCGATCAGCTCAGCTTCACCATACCAACCACCAAAACACCGAACATAATGAAAATTACTTATAATAACGTTCGGATTTTATTGACATATACAGTGTGAGTTGGTACACTTAGCATGGTTTTTAAAGCAATAAACGAACTGTACGATGTTCTATATACCTTGGAGGTGCACTTTTTATGAGTTCTGTAGTCGTTGTAGGTACCCAGTGGGGAGACGAAGGAAAAGGTAAAATCACGGACTATTTGTCACAAGAGGCGGAAGTGATTGCTCGTTATCAAGGTGGAAACAACGCTGGCCATACGATTGTATTCAATGACAAGAAATATAAATTACATCTGATTCCATCAGGCATTTTCTTTGATGATAAGATTTGTGTCATCGGAAATGGCATGGTCATCGATCCGAAGGCTTTGGTGGAAGAGCTTCAATATTTACACGATAAAGGTGTCAGCACGGAGAATCTTCGAATTTCAAACCGTGCACATGTCATCCTTCCTTATCATTTAAAGCTTGATATTTTGGAAGAGGAAAGCAAAGGCGAGAACAAGATTGGAACGACGAAGAAAGGCATCGGCCCTGCTTACATGGATAAAGCAGCTCGTATCGGAATCCGTATTGCGGACCTTCTTGATAAAGAAGAATTTGCTGAAAAGCTGGAGCGTAATCTTCGTGAGAAAAACCGCTTGTTTGAAAAAGTGTATGAAGTAGAAGGCATGAAGCTGGAAGACATTTTAGAAGAGTACTACGAGTACGGTCAGCAGATTGCAAAGTATGTGACGGATACTTCTGTTACATTGAATGATGCCCTCGACAATGGACGACGTGTGTTGTTTGAGGGAGCGCAAGGTGTCATGCTCGATATTGACCAGGGAACGTATCCGTTTGTCACTTCCTCAAATCCGATCGCAGGCGGTGTAACGATTGGTTCCGGTGTTGGTCCTTCCAAGATCCAACATGTAGTAGGTGTATCAAAAGCTTACACAACTCGTGTCGGTGATGGTCCGTTTCCTACAGAACTCCACGACGAGGTCGGCGATCAAATCCGTGAAGTAGGGAATGAGTACGGAACTACGACAGGACGTCCACGTCGGGTTGGTTGGTTTGACAGCGTCGTCGTTCGCCATGCGCAACGTGTTAGTGGCATTACAGATTTATCGTTGAACTCTATTGATGTTTTGACTGGAATTAAAACGTTGAAGATTTGTACGGCTTATAAATACAAAGGTGAAATCATTGAGGAGTTCCCTGCCAGTCTGAAGGTGCTCGCACAATGTGAGCCTGTTTACGAAGAAATGCCAGGATGGGAAGAAGATATCACAGGTGTTCGCTCTCTGGACGAGCTTCCTGAAAATGCCCGTCATTATGTAGAACGTATTTCTCAGCTAACAGGAATCCCGTTGTCCATCTTTTCAGTTGGACCGGATCGTAAGCAGACAAACAAGGTTAGAGGCGTATTCTCATCACTATAAAAATGAAGTCGAGGAACGAGGCGAGAGGGTTTTCATTCCTCTAGCCCTCGTTCTTCTTCACTTCTTGATGAAAAAAGAAGGATAACTGACGAATTCAATCAATTTAGCATTGTTTTTTAATAGATTCCATGATACTATTTATTTTGTCGTCAAAAAGACAGCTATTAGCAATGAACGTTACGATGTGAATTAGCTATGAATTGTCCCGACACAGCCTTCTACGAAGTGTTGCTTGTAGAGGAAGGGACATAAAGGTGAATAATCTTCAATTTAACAAGAGCCATTAGCTCAGTTGGTAGAGCATCTGACTTTTAATCAGAGGGTCGAAGGTTCGAGTCCTTCATGGCTCACCATTTTTTATTTAAATAACATGGACCCGTGGTGTAGGGGTTAACATGCCTGCCTGTCACGCAGGAGATCGCCGGTTCGAATCCGGTCGGGTCCGCCATTTATATTACTCAGTATTAAACTTCATATGGCTCGATAGCTCAGTCACGAGCGGTTACAGCGTCGAAAAGACCACGAGTTGTCCCGACGCAACCAGCAACGAAGCATTAACTGGTAGAGAAAGGGACAGGGAAAACCGACGGACTGAAATTAACTTCATAATGGCTCGATAGCTCAGTCGGTAGAGCAGAGGACTGAAAATCCTCGTGTCGGCGGTTCGATTCCGTCTCGAGCCACCATTTTAAATCCAACAGCATGATCGTGTTCATGCTTTTTTTAATGCCTAAAAATAATTATTTTTACCAAATAAACCCTTTATACCCTTATTTATGGAAATGATTTTACAGCAATAATACAGTTACATTACAAAATACTGTAATATATTGTCGAAGAAATAGGTCATATGATAATGTGTTAAGCGTTGAATCTTATAAAATAGATAAAAAGTCATGTTATAAAGTGACTATAAAGTTTACATAGTAGGAGGAGAACGTAAGCTTTGGGTATGGGGATCGGTAACACGCAAAGGAAAAAGGTTGGGAAAATGCAAAGAATTGCATTGCTGACGATTCTAGCATTCACAGTAGGTTTGTTCGGTTTCAACTCTGCAACATATGCATCAGATGACCGTTTTGAACTGATCAAGACCGTCTATCACGTCTATGTTGATGGTGAAAATATCGGACTTGTCAATGAGAAAAATGTCGTAGAAGATACAAAAGCACAAATGATTCAGAAGGCTGAAGATCGTTTCAAGGATATACAATTAACTGTCAACGAAGATATACAGTACGTCCCTGAAAGAATCTTCAATCCAGATGTCGACCATGAAGCGGTCAAGAAAAAGCTGCAAGATCAGCTTTCAATTGGCATTCTTGGAGCCAAACTCTCTTTTGGCGGGAAGACACTCGGTTATTTCAAAACAGCTGAAGAAGCGGAAGAAGTAGTCCGTGAATTGAAGCTTAAATATACAGATGAAAAGACACTGGACAAGCTCCAGAAACAAGCGGAAGAAAAAGCTGACTCCGATAAATCTGGGGAACAAAAAGAAGAAAAGAAGTCGGTTGAAGACGAGACATTCAGTGTCTCATTTGATAATGAAGTTCAGATCACTTCCGAAAAAGTGTCTATCGATGATTTGATCGATCAAGAAAAAGCGATGGAACGCTTTAAAAAAGGGACGTTGAAAAAGACATCCCATAAGGTCAAAGAAGACGATACAATTGAATCAATTGTAGAAAAATACGATATAACGCGTGAGGAGCTATTTGAATTAAACCCTGACTTGAGCGAATTGACAAAGCTTAAAGAAGGGGAAAAGCTCATCGTGAAAGAATACAAGCCTTTTGCCAAAGTCGTTGTTAAGGAAAGAGTAACGAAAGAGCACAAGATTGCGTATGACTCTGAAGTGAAAGAAGACGACACGATGCCGAAGGGTGAAAGTAAAATTTCACAAAAAGGAAAAGATGGTAAGAAGAGCGTTCAATACGAAATCACTTCCGTAAACGGTGAAGTTACTGATAAGAATGTAGTAGCTGAAGAGGTTCTATCTGAGCCTGTAACGGAGATCAAGATCAAAGGAACGAAAGTCATCCCTTCCCGTGGAACTGGATCCTTCCACTGGCCAACGGTCGGAGGCTATATCTCCAGTCATAAAGGTCAACGTTGGGGAAGACAACACAAAGGAATTGACATCGCTCGCCCAAGTAACCGAGCCATCCTTGCTGTCGATAACGGTACAGTCGTATCTGCCGGATTCAATAGTGGAGGATATGGTAACCGAATCATCATCAACCACAATAACGGATTCAAGTCTGTGTACGCACACTTAGCATCCATGAACGTGAGTGTTGGACAAACAGTCAAAAAAGGCCAAAAGATCGGGGTCATGGGATCAACAGGACACTCTACAGGAGTTCATCTACACTTTGAACTCTATAAGAACGGTGCCCTGCTCAATCCATTGAAATATATCAGCCGATAGAAAAGATCCTCTGGTGTGGTTCATCCCACCAGAGGTTTTTGTATGGACGCCATTAATTTTCCCATATGGGAGTAGTGTGGTAAAATAAGTGAAAACTATGAAAAATACGCTTAAAGAAATTTTACATGTTGAAACATATATTGGTGTCTTAAGAAATTCACGACACTCCTGCGGGAAAGCGAGCCAAGCGAGACCCCACAGTGAGCAAAGCGAGCGAGGAGGCTTGCGGATCGCCCGCGGAAAGGGAGTGGATTTCTGGAAAGTAGTGCAGCTAACTAAATATAAATACACTCGAATTGGTTTTAACTTGATTGCAAAGGAGACCATCACATGGATAAAAAAATACTTGTAGTAGATGATGAAAAGCCGATTGCAGATATTCTACAATTTAACCTTGAAAAAGAAGGCTTTAATGTCGTTTGTGCTTATGACGGCGCAATGGCACTAGAAAAAGTCGAAGAGGAAATGCCGGATATGGTGCTCCTCGACATCATGCTTCCGCAAAAGGATGGCATGGAGGTTTGCCGGGAAATCCGTAAAAAGTATGATATGCCGATTATCATGCTGACGGCAAAAGACTCTGAAATTGATAAAGTACTTGGATTAGAGCTCGGCGCAGATGACTATGTGACGAAACCATTCAGTACGCGTGAATTGATTGCGCGTGTCAAAGCGAATATGCGTCGCCACCATAATGAGGGCGAGAAAGAAGGAATTGATTCAACGAGCGAAATCAAGATTGGAGCCCTCACGATCCATCCTGAGGCTTATTTGGTTACAAAACGCGGTGATACGATTGAACTGACGCACCGTGAATTTGAATTGCTACACTATATGGCAAAGCATACAGGACAAGTCATGACCCGTGAACATCTGTTGCAGACCGTATGGGGCTATGATTATTTTGGAGATGTACGTACAGTCGACGTGACCGTTCGACGTCTAAGAGAAAAAGTGGAGGATAATCCAAGTCATCCGATGTGGATCATTACACGTCGCGGTGTTGGTTATTACTTGCGAAATCCAGACCAGGAGTAGTTTTTTATGAAAAAGGTTGGCTTCTTTAAATCGATACATTTTAAATTTGTTGTGGTCTATATTTTGCTTATCATTATCGCCATGCAAGTCATTGGCGTTCTTTTTATGGAGCGGCAGGAAGAGAAGCTGAAGGACAACTTCACGAAAAATATAGATGAAAACGCGGATCTCATTGAAGTCAACCTTGAGGAAGAGCTTGAAATCCTTCTTACTCAGTCTGAAAAGGATACTTCCGAGCAAAGGTTGTCTGAGATGCTCCAGGATTTTTCTTTTTCAGATATTGATAAAATGATGGTCATCAACACGGACCAGCAAATTATCGCTGCGGATGACAGCAATCTTGTCGGGCAGAAGACGACAGAAGCGATCATCTCTCAGGCGTTGCTGGGATTGACGACGAACGATATCTTCAAGAAAGAAGGAGAAAATGTCCGTACGTACGTTGTGTCCAAGCCAATCCGGATTGGCCAAAGCGGGCAGATCCTGGGTGCTCTCTATCTTGAGGCATCCATCGAGGATATTTATGAGTTATCGCGTACGCTCAACGAAATTCTAGCAAATGCGACAATTATTGCCCTGGCAATTACCGCATTTTTAGGGATCATTCTTGCGAGTACGATTACGAGACCTCTTGCAGATATGCAGAAGCAGGCACAAGTAATGGCAAGAGGGGACTTCACCCGTAAGGTAAAAGTGTATGATAAGGATGAAATCGGCCAACTGGCGGCTTCCTTCAATGATTTGACGAAGAAACTCCAGGAAGCCAATGAAATTACCGAAAGTGAGCGGACGAAGCTAAGATCGGTCCTTTCCTATATGACAGATGGGGTGATCGCGACCGACCGACAAGGGTACATCATCCTGATGAATGACCGATCTGAGGAAATGCTCTCTTTATCAAGGCACGAAGCAATGGGACGTTTCCTGCCGGAGGTTCTCGGAATTGAAGAAGAATTCCGGATTGATAAGCTGGAAGAATCCGCTGACTCATTGATCCTCGATTATAGTTCACATGAAGTACCTTTCATTTTGCGAGCGAGCTTCTCTGTCATCCAAAAGGATGATGGTCCTGTTAACGGGATTATCACCGTCCTTCATGACGTGACGGAACAAGAACAAATTGAACGTGATCGAAGAGAATTCGTCTCCAATGTGTCCCACGAGCTTCGAACGCCGTTAACAACGATGAGAAGCTATTTGGAAGCATTGGAGGATGGTGCAATGAAGGATGAGAACCTTGCACCTAAGTTCCTCCAGGTCACGCAACAGGAAACCGAGCGAATGATCCGTCTCGTAACCGATCTATTACAATTATCGAAAATGGATAACAAGGATTATCGTCTTGATTTCCAAAAGGTGAATTTACGAGAATTGATGCTGCAGGTCATCGATCGGTTCGAAATGTCGAAAAACGATAAAATTTCCTTTGAAAAACATCTATACGATAAACCACTACCCGTCCGGGTGGATCGTGACAAGATTATACAAGTGCTGGATAACATCATCTCCAATGCGATAAAATATTCGCCAGACGGTGGAAAGATCACCTTTGTACTTGAAAAGGACGGCAAGAATGTCCATATCAGCATAAAGGATGAAGGGGTCGGTATTCCAAAGCAGAACTTATCGAAAATATTCGACCGATTCTATCGTGTAGATAAAGCAAGATCGAGAGAAATCGGCGGGACAGGCCTTGGCTTAGCGATTGCAAGCGAAGTCGTGAAGGCCCATAACGGGGAAATCTGGGCAGAAAGTGAGTACGGAAAAGGCACCACCATCCACGTGAAGCTTCCGACTCACCAGACCAGGGAGGTAAGCGCATAATGGTAGGGAAGCATATACTCCGCCAACTGAAAAAGTTCTATTCCTCTATATGGGATCGTATTGAACTTATCAAATCTGTCCTCTTGTCCCTGTTGATTATCCTCAGTATGTTCCTTACATGGAGCTTATGGACGTATACGCCGAACATCAATGTCCTCGAGAACCAAGAACCGTTTAAAACAGCGATTGAGAACGGTGATAAGAAAAATCTTGGTGAAATGATTCAACCGAAGCAGATCATCCTTCATAAAGGTGATAAACATTACTGGTCATACTTCAAGGACCAGGAAGAGGTATATAAACAGCTGCAGGAGACTCTTCTCATCCAAGGAGAAGAGGTGGAGTACAAGCCTAGTACACCTGATGAAGGGATAGAGATTTTTTATCCGACCGAGATCCCTGGAGAAGTGTTGAGAGAGACTTTCTCGTTCGGGAATGGAAATGATAATCCGTTTCGAAACAGCACACGAAACATTGAAAAGATAAAGGTTTTTAAAGAGGAAGGCATTTGGAAGGTCCAATTCATCGGGAAAGACCGGGAAAATGAAAAGCAGATGAAATCGGCTAAAGTCGTCCAATTTCAACTGCCTAGACAGTCTTCCAATATTCCGAATCTAATCGACAAAATGATCGGCTCAGAAAACACCCAGGAAGTAGCGTTATATGAAATTCAAAAGAAAGCCTATTATTTGCCCGTTAATGAAATGACAGTCCAGTCGTCCATCTTTACGTCGGATACAGTAGAAATCGATTTATTCGTTCGAGCGCTCCTACAGGAGGATGTAGCTGTTCGAAAAAGAGATGACAAGATTCTTTACGGAGACCCGACAAGCCTTATTACGTACGAAGAAGACAACGAAACATTCTCGTACCGGAATTTGAAGACCCAGGATGGCGGATTGCAACAGAATGCCATCATTCAAAGTCTGGACTTCATCAATCGACATGAAGGATGGACGGACAATTTCAACCTCTATCATTATTACGATTCGAGGTTGGATCTAGATACGAACAATAAACAAAAGGAAATCCGTTACAGGATGATTGTAGACGGTTTCCCTGTAATGGATGATCCGGCTAACAACGCATCGATCAGTGAGATCGAAATTGAATGGACGAAATCGCAGCCGAACAAGTATGAGCGGTCTCTCCGGTATCTGAAGGATCCTTATGGTGATTTCACAGAAAAGGTTGCAAGCGGAAACGCCGTAATCAAAGCGTTAGAACGTATGAAAGTCAGTACTATCACGGACATTACCCTAGGGTATAAAGCGGTTCAAATCGATTCGAACTTTGAGCTTCTACCAACCTGGTATTATCGAGGTGTGTCCTCTTGGATGGAAATTGATTTTGAAGCCAATGAACCACCGATTGATAAAGGAGCGTAGCACATGGACTGGAAAAACATCAAAACCATTTTCATTTTCACCTTCCTGATCCTGAACCTTTATCTCGGTACGGAATTTTACAATAAAGTGAATCCTGATGTGGAAACATTAAAGGCAGAAAAGCTGAAGAAATCGGATATCAAATACGCCGGGAACAAGCTTCCGGAAATTAAAAAAGACCTGACGCTCATCAGTGGAACATCAAAAACCTTTACCGAAAAGGATGCCGAAGCCTTCATCAAGAAGAATTCCAATCAAACGGTGGACATGGAATCCGATAAAAAGGTCCTGGATGTGACGCTGAAGGATCCGTTCAAGGTATCGACCGAAAACAAAGCACAGCTCATCAAGGATTTGAACTACTTCATCAATGACTATGTTCCGGATTCGAATCAATATAAATATTGGAAGCAGGTCGGAGAACGTAACCTTTTCCTTTTTATTCAACAGCAAGATGGAATCCCATTGTATTTTGATGAGTATACCTCAGAAAACAATTTGTCCGGGCTGATTGAAATCATTACCGAGGTCGATGAAAATAATCAAGAAGTCATTACAGGCTACCGGTTCTCCAAAATGGATTTGGAAAAGGGAGAAAAAGTATCGAAAGCCATCAAGGCTGAAGATGCATTACGTGTCCCAGATATTCCGGCTGGTACAACTGTTGAGAAAATCGAACTCGTCTATTTCACCTTCATTAATAATGAAGGCTGGAAGGTTTTCGTCCCGCATTGGCACATTGTCACGGAAGATGATGAATGGATGGTCAATGTAACGGACTCATCCGGAAATAAAGTAGATCCGAAAGCAGAAAGTGGAGGAAAATAACTTGAAATTTAGTGTTCTCGCAAGTGGCAGTACAGGAAATGCGTTTTATGTCGAGACGGACTCGCAACGCTTGCTTGTAGACGTTGGTTTGAGCGGTAAGAAGGTTGAGGCGCTGTTCAAGAAAATCGAGCGTGATCCAAGACATTTGGATGGCATCCTGGTCACTCACGAGCATAGCGACCATATTAAAGGCCTAGGCATACTCGCACGTCGGTATAAACTACCGATCTATGCAAATGAAAAAACGTGGCTCGCGATGGAAAATCAGATTGGGAAGATTCCGCTTGATTTGAAATTCCATTTTGAATGCGAAAAGGTGAAATCGTTCGGAGACCTCGATGTCGAATCCTTCGGTGTCTCTCATGATGCAGCTAGTCCCCAATTTTATGTGTTCCATCATGAAGGAAGAAAGCTCACGCTTGCTACTGATATGGGCTACGTCAGTGATCGGATCAAAGGCACCGTGAGAGATTCGGATATTCTCGTCTTCGAGTCGAATCACGATATCGATATGCTGATGATGGGGAAATACCCATGGAATATCAAGCGCAGGATCCTTGGCGACCAAGGCCACGTTTCCAATGAGGATGCAGGGGAAGCCCTTGCTGAAATCATCGGTGACAGGACCCGACGTGTCTACCTGGCCCATTTGAGTAAGGATAACAATATGAAGGACCTCGCCCGGATGTCCGTGCAACAAACGCTCGAGAACCGAGGCTTCCAGATCGGTGAAGAGCTAGAATTATACGATACGGACGCAGAGGTTCCTACGAAACTCATAACGGTATAACAGCAGTTTAAAGGCTGTCAGTTACGGAAATATAGTAAGTGGTAGACAAATGTCAAAAATCACTCAAATTCCGGGAGCTGACGGTTTTTTTTTCTTATAATGGGTATACCAAAGATAGTGAAAGGGATGATGAGAACATGGGTTACTATGATGATGAATATCGCAATCATTCAAATCAAAAGGGGAATAAATCGAGAGGATTTCTAATGGGGTTGACCGGCGTTTTGCTTGGTGCACTCTTAGTCATTTTCGCAACAGATTTCGGTTTATTCTCGAGTGACCTGAGTCCGAATAAAGAAGCGACCGGAGACACAACTGAAACAGTACCTGGCGAAACGATCAATGTTGATGTGAACACCGCCGTCACCGAGGCCGTTGAAAAAGCCCAAGGAGCGGTCGTCGAGGTTGAGAACATCCAGAGCTCCAGTTTATTTGATCAAGGAGACAGGGCAGGCGTCGGATCAGGCGTCATCTATAAAAAAGAAGGCGGAAAAGCCTACGTCGTTACGAACGCTCACGTTGTTGCCAATGCTAAACAAGTCGAAATCGCCCTTGTAGATGGGACGAAGCTCGATGCAAAACTACTCGGATCAGATGAAATCATGGATCTTGCCGTCCTAGAAGTTGATGGCAGCAAAATCGAACATGTTGCGGAATTCGGAAGCTCAAGCACATTGAAACCAGGTGAGCCTGCCATCGCAATCGGGAATCCACTTGGAAACTTCCCGGGAACAGTGACAAAAGGAATCATCAGTGCAGCGGATCGTACGATTCCAGTCGATCCGAATGGAGACGGACAGCCGGATTGGCAGGCTGAAGTCATCCAGACCGATGCAGCGATCAACCCTGGTAATAGTGGTGGAGCGCTTATCAATATTAAAGGACAGGTAATCGGAATCAACTCAATGAAGATTGCCCAGCAAGCCGTCGAAGGGATCGGGTTTGCAATCCCAGCTGATATCGCACGTCCGATTATCGCAGATCTTGAAAAGCATGGTAAAGTGAAGCGCCCATTCATGGGAGTCGCGATCGTACCATTAACAGAGGTATCGAATTACCATCGCCAGCAAACATTGAAGATCCCAAGTGATGTGAATCAGGGTGTCGTTGTCACACAAGTCGAACCAAACACACCAGCTGGTAAAGCGGGTCTTAAGGAATTCGATGTGATCGTCACACTTGATGGTGAAGCAATCGAATCACCAGCAGCACTCAGAAAGCATCTATATACGAAGAAAAAGATCGGTGATGAAATGGAAGTCACCTACTACCGAGAAGGCGAAAAGAAAACAACAACAATGACCCTTGTAGAAACAGGAGGAAAAGGAGAGTAATCCACACTCTCCTTTTTTCTTTGCAAAATTCATGGAAAATCGGGTTTGTGCTACACTATTAACATGTGGACAAACAGCTAAAGGAGTGAGAGCATCCGTGATTGCATGCTGTAAGGAGCACGTCGAACTAGCGTTGGATATTATCGTTGATGAGCATGAAGTCGCCCCAGAAATGAGGGTTTTAACAGAAGAAGAGCAATTATCCACAACCTGTGAATATTGCGAAAAACATGCCATATATATGGTGTCAAACTAATGTTCCTATACCGAATGTGGATATAAAATGTGTATATGTGGATAAGTTTTGTGGATAACGTGTTTATAGAGGTGGACAACCTGTGAATATACAAATTATTAGTGTTGGAAAATTAAAAGAGAAATACTTGAAGCAAGGAATTGCGGAATATGTAAAAAGGTTAGGACCGTATGCAAAGGTCGAGATCATAGAGGTTCCGGATGAAAAAGCACCCGAACAACTGAGCGAAACCGAAATGGAGCAAGTAAAGACAGCCGAAGGCAACCGAATCCTATCCAAAATCGGTCAAGACGTCCATGTCATCGCCCTTGCAATCCAAGGTAAACAGCAAACATCCGAACAGCTCGCAAAAAACCTTGACCAACTCGCCACTTACGGAAAGTCGAAGGTAGCGTTTGTAATTGGAGGTTCTTTAGGTTTGAGTGATGAAGTATTGAGCCGTTCCAATGAACAGCTCTCCTTTTCCAAGATGACATTTCCGCATCAGCTGATGAGGCTGGTTCTCGTTGAGCAGATCTATCGAGCATTTAAAATTAACCGAGGGGAACCGTACCATAAATAGAAAATAATACACATGCCAAATGAAATGATACGATATATCTTGAATGCGACTGTTATTCGGAGGTCAGGATGAACAGATTATTTAGTAATAGGTTTGAAATTGAAGATGATTTGACTATCGAGGAGATAGAAAAGCTAGTACATAATAAAGAACTTAAAGTGATACAAATTTCAAATCAAATTGATCCGTCTGTTTTAATTAAGTTGAACAATATATTTTTTAGCCAGAGAAACGATGTCTTTTTTAGAGTGTATGGTTTTTATGGTGAGGAATGCAATCTAAGTTTTTTAAAACACATGAATAATGTAGTTCACTTTACAGTCGATAGCTTAATGGAAGTTGAAGGTATAGAATACATAGCATATTTAGATAACCTGAAGTCACTTGGCATAGGCATTTTTAATAGTAAAGATTTTAATATATTAAATGATGTACCTAAGGATTTAGAGTATCTATCACTAGGTGCAACAAGGTCAAAAAAGCCTGATCTTGCACCACTTCAACACTTTAAGAATATGGAGAATTTGTTTATAGAAGGACAACAAAAGAATATTGAAGTTCTTAATGATTTGCCATCCTTAAATGATCTAACACTAAGGTCTATTACAACAAATGGTATTGACTATATTTCAAATTTAAAAAGATTAACATCTCTTGATATTAAATTAGGAAGTATTACAAATTATAAGGCAATAGAAGGCTTTCAAAACATTAAATACCTTGAGTTATGGCAAGTAAGGGGCCTAAAAGATTTATCATTTATCTCTACTTTAGTAGGTTTAGAGCATCTATTTCTCCAGTCCCTTAAAAATGTAGAAAAGTTGCCATCCCTTGAAAACTTAAAAAAGCTAAAAAAAGTGGAATTAGAGGATATGAAGGGTCTAAAAGATATTCGTGCATTAGCAAATGCACCTTCTTTAGAAGAGTTTAGTCATGCTTCTGCAAGTAATATGAAGCCAGCTGATTATATTCCTTTACTACAGAATCCTTCTCTAAAAAAAGCATTTTGTGGTTTCGGCAGTGATTGGAAAAATAATGAGTTTGATGAACTAAAAGCAAAATATTTAAAGACTTCTGATGAAGAAATCGTATTAGTTAAAATGAAACCATCAAGGAAGAAATTAAAAGATGGAAATATCTTCGTACTACAACCTAAAAAAGGTCTGTATATGTTTGGGAAGGTAATCAGGGCTAACTTAAATATGGAAAATGATATTGGAATGAATGGTGGCACTATCGTTCATATTTACAAAGGTGTTTATAGCAATTATAAGGAGATCCCATATTTATCAAGTGAAAATTTATTGTTACCACCTCAAATTATTATAAATAATGGTTGGACCAGAGGCTTTTTTATGAATGTAGGAAATAGTGAGGTTACCAATAAGGATATTCCAGAAAGTTATGGTTTTTATCACGACTTTTGGAACAAGTCTTATGATATTGAAGGTAACGAACTAGAAGAGAAACCAAAAGTATGCGGAAGTTTAAGTATTAGTAATTACATGGTAATTCAAGCAATGCTTAATAAATTATATGAAGACGATCCAACAATTTTTGAAAGAGATAATAGAATATCACAATGAATTAAGAAATAAAGGTATTTGTGCGGATTACCGATAGCTCACCCCGCACACCTAATCGTATGGCTACACTTTCATTATGCTAATAAAAAAAGAGAGAAAAGCCTGAACGGCTCTCCTCTCTTGGGAAAATATAAGAAATTATTTAAATCAGGGTTTTACCTAAGAAACAGTAAATCCTTCCTCTTCCTGAACGCCTCCATCTTTCTCTGTGAACTCATCCAGTAGAGCGCGCACTTCATCTGTGGATTCTGTTTCCATCAGCTGATTCCGTAATTGACTTGCTCCTCGGAATCCTTTGACGTATATCTTAAAGAAGCGGCGGAGCGGTTTAAAGAGTCGTGGCTCTAGTTCTTCGGAATATTTATCATGCAGATCGAGCTGCAGTCGTAGAAGATCGAGCAGTTCTTCGCTCGTATGCTCTTTCTTCTCTTTCTCGAAGCAGAACGGGTTATGGAATACGCCTCGTCCGATCATAATGCCGTCTACGCCATATTTTTCTGCAAGTTCTAGTCCCTTTTGACGGTCAGGTATATCCCCGTTGATGGTCAGAAGCGTTTCAGGGGCCACTTCGTCACGAAGCTGCTTGATCTCCGGAATGAGCTCCCAATGAGCATCAACATTACTCATCTCCTTTTTCGTTCGGAGATGGATGGAAAGATTGACAATATCCTGTTCAAGGAGATGCTTCAGCCAGTGGCGCCATTCATCCACTCTCGTATATCCGAGTCGAGTCTTCACACTTACAGGGAGTCCCCCTGCTTTTGCTGCCTGGATAAGCTCCGCTGCAACCTCAGGACGGCGAATCAGCCCGCATCCTTTTCCATTCCCTGCAACATTCTGCACAGGACACCCCATATTAATATCTATTCCGCGAAAGCCCATTTCGGCCATACCAATACTCATTTGGCGGAAGTATTCAGGTTTGTCTCCCCAAATATGGGCGACAATCGGTTGTTCATCTTCCGTGAACGTAAGACGCCCTTTAACGCTGTCTTTTCCTTTCGGGTGACAGTAGCTTTCCGTATTCGTAAACTCTGTAAAAAATACGTCAGGTCTCGCTGCTTCACTCACGACATGACGAAAAACGACATCCGTCACAGCTTCCATCGGTGCCAGAACAAAAAACGGTCGCGGTAACTCATGCCAAAAATTATCTTTCATATCTATCTGAACCCTTTCCTTTATGGAAACATGTTGTTCCAAAAATTAAAAAGCGACAATATTTCAGTCTTATCTATTACCAGTTAGGCTGGATTTCAACCATTATATACTTTAATAGTATTACACGAAAAGTGCAAGGGGAAGAGCCGTGTTGTTATGACCCAATTCATTGAAAAGAATCCTTATTATTCCAAGATGCGGCATGCATAGGAGATATGAGCAGCATTAAAATGATAGAATGGATAAAAATAAATGGATAGGCGGGAAACAATGGATTTAATTAAACAGATTGAAGAGCTGAATTTTGCACTTTTACAATCCTTTTCAAATAAACAAGATCAACCGTGGGGTGTTTTATTTTGGAACCAACACCAACCAGCCTTATATGATGCAAACCATGCCCATGTGAGTGAACAGCCTGAACACCCTGATAAAGTGATCGATGAGGTCATTTCATTCTATGAGGATCTAAATATTATTCCAAGATTTTATCTATATAACGTTGAGTCCTTGACAGGCTTTATTGATCAATTAAAAGAAGAGAAGGGCTTTCAATATGAAGCGTTTTCGCAACCTATTCAGCTATGGAATAAAGAAATAACACAGTTACCTTCAAATCAAGAAGTCACAATCGAGAAAGTAACCACTAAGAATTATCAGGATGCCTTAATGGTCGAGTGTCAGATTACCGAATTTGGAGGAAAAGCCGTTCGTGAAAAGGCTTTTGAATCTGAATTTAATGATCCTCGTTATACGCATTACCTATTAAAATATAACGGCATACCATGTTCCACAGCATGTTTATTTGTTCATGGCAGTCAAGGGAGAGTAGAAAGTGTTGCCACAATCGAGGAATACAGAGGAAAAGGATTAATTGGTTTGGTGCTCCAGCATGTACAAAAAGAAGCTCAAAACCGACAGCTCGAAAAAGTATGGGTCCACCCCATTAATGAACGAGTGGAAAAAGTGTATAGTCGCTACGGATTTGATACGGTACTTACCTTACAAACCGGACATGCTTTTTTAGGTGGGGACGGTATTAAGGCGATACACAGGCAGTAAATAACAGATTTTCCCACTTAAATTATAACTAAAAAGAATAACAGGCAAGCACAGTGAACTGCACCCTAACAAATAGACAGTTTAAAGACCTAAGCAGCTAAGAGGTGACCCCGGAATTGTTCTGGGGTCATTCTTCTTAATCCCCATTGATACCTCGAGGAATTGTAGTACTCCATGTAATCGTTTCCCTTTCGTGACATAGATTGATTAAACCCAAGCTTTTTAACTCTCTTTTGAAATTCAGGATGTGTATTGTGAACACCCTGATCAGAGTGAAGAATTGCTTCAGGGTGGACGTTACCCTCCAAAGATTCTATTAGCTTTTTAAGCGTGCGATAAGCGATGTCCATCTCTAATGATGTTGTTAAGTAGTTGACTAAGATTTCACGTGTAGTTCCATCTTTGGGACAAATAGACAGGTGTTCCATTTTCGAGACAGAGATAGGTAATATCCTTCAGTAATACCTTCCCTGAATCTGTTTGGACAAATTGGCTATTCAATAGGTTCGGGCACGTATTATGTTCCTTTGTTGCTTTTGCCATTTTCTTGTAAGGATTTGAACGTCTAATCTTGGTTTAAAGATTGTATTTTTTATCAACCGATAAATCTGAAATATCAAAATGGTTCAGCAAAAATAAGAAAGAAGGATAAGAGAAGTGTTTATGTAGCTTAACTATCGACTTGCAGTACTCTATGTTGGTTCTTTAACTAATTTGCGTATACGATCTAACAGAACATTTGTACCCAAGATAAATTAATTTTATAATCGGCTCTGATAGCAATCTTTTTCTTTTTGTAACCCACATCGCCACATATTATCGATCCATGTGAAATGGTATTATCTTCCCCGTGCTAAGTACCTATTTATCCGATTTTATCCCCTAAATAATCAAAATAAATTCAATACATTCTCCTAATTAAGTTAAACCCCTTGTATTCCATTTTTTTCTAATGTAATCTGAGTGGTAGATTTTTCATAATACCAAATATTCATAAAAGGAGAATAAGTTTACTTAGGGTTTCGGTATTAGATTAAATTAATTGGAGGGGAAAAATGAATATACTAAAGAAAAGTTTCAAAGTAACCACTATAACTTTAGCTTTGACCATTACTACAGGTTCATTGGTATACCTGAATTCTTCAGAGGCTTCAACACCAATAATAACTCTTGACAAAAATAGTATTAAAGATGCAAATCACTTTAAAAAAATTAAATCTTTACAACATGATCCTTCCGCTATGAATGAATATCTTTCAAAATTAAATACTAATGAACTTCTTGAAACAGCAGCAGAGTTTGCCAATCAGGGTGAATATACATTAGATCAGGAAGGCCTTGTATTAGTTTCCCACCTACAGAAAAAGTTTAAAGTAGGGGTTCCCTTTCAAGAAATTAACAATCACATCAAAGACAACACTCATAATAATAAATTTAGAATGTTTTTAATTGACAGCTCTACACACCCTAACAACAAGATGCCAGTCGAAGAAGTATTAAAAACTCTATATAGTTTGGGAATAGATAAAACTGAAAGTAAATCGATAAGAAAATATGCCTTATTAAAAATTCGTCAGCCAAGTACGAATCCAATAAGAAAAGCTGAACAAGAGGAGAAACTACTTTCTATCTTCAATAATGAGAATGAAACAGCAGAAGTAAGAGGTGCAGCAATTACTGCTATGAGAAGAGTTGGACATCCTCAATTAGAAGGCGTAGTTAATGCTGTAATTTCAAATCCAAGCAAATATTCCGATATTATTGTAAGACATGCCGTAGTAACTGGAGCGAAAAGTAAGATTTTAATTGATAAAGAAAAAATAAAAGCTATTGCTAGCAATACTACAAATTCAGAAGTTTATGATTCTACTGTTTATGCTTTAGGTATTCAGGGAGGCGTAAAAGGAGTAAAATCACTTCTTTCTCTTTATGGACAAGGCGACGACCACATTGTGAAGTACTCTTTAATTTCAAACAAAAAAACAATTCTTTCTATGTTAAATTTAAATCAGACTAACGAAATAATTAGTAACGGAATTAAAGCGGCTCAAATAATTAAACTACATTCAGCTGTTAATAAACTAGAACTTATTGTAGAAAATGCTACAGATATAACTCTTCAAAAAAATGCAGAAAGTGCTTTAGCTGAAATTATGGCAACTCCAAAATCGAAGTTTCCTTCTAATTCACCGAAGTGGGAGGATAAGTAAATGAAAAAATTTATAAGTAAAACAATTAAGTATTTAACTATTTTAGGTATTTTAAGTTCATCCCTTGTTTTTACTAATATCTCAGCATCTGCTGCACTTGAGGCTGATGCTAGATATCGAGATGGAGGATTAGCGAATGCGTATAACCATGCTGGTTTACGGCGTGCTGGAATAGGAATTTATGAAATAAAAGGGTATAATCATGAAATTGAATTAAGTACATGGGATTCTTTTCTTAATGGTCAGACTTATTTAGGAGCCTATTATAACCCAGATACAACTTCTACTGATAAAGATTATATTTTATATACTGCAAAGGCCATGGATGCCGATCCAGAAATAACCTATACTATGTACGATGCTTTAGCTTATGAAAGTAATCCAGGAAGTTATGTTGCAGTTGATGAAATTTCAGATATCCGATGTGATGGCGTAGTAGAATATGCATATGAGTGGAATTATGTTTGGGTATGGGGTAAAACTAATGATGGTACTAAAACTGGAACGCCTACAAATTTTGATATTTCTTATGTTCCATATGTAAGTGAACATGCTAATCTAGGTGATGAAGGATGGTTTGAATTGAGTCCTATTGTTCAACGCGGAGCCAAAGGAACTAAATATACTCAATTAGTAAAATACTAAGAGTTATTAAATAGAGATAAGACTAGAGAGGGTATACTAAGATGATGAATTATATTATCCCTATTCTGATATCGGGTATGATAACTAACGTTTATGCCATTAAATTATTTAGAAAATCTAATAACTTTAGATCAGCAATTCTAAGAACAACTTTGTTGAATTTCTTCCTGTTATTTTCAGCTAGTATTTGGTGGTTTTTTAGTGCGGCTGATGGTTTTAGTCAAGTTTTTGGTATTGCACTTTATGGTGTGAGCTTTATATTAATAGGAGTTATATATTTCACAATACTATTTTTTATGAAGCGTTCTAAATCAAAGATTATTTCCAATAATACTTCAAATTAAATTAACTAATGCACAGGTGTAAATTATGATTGTGGAGATATCTGTAAAGATACTATTGAGGCATTGGATTAATGTATTCCCATGCCTTTATTTTTTTTTCTATAATACCCTGAACGTATCCTAAGTAATAAATACTAGAGAAGAAATCCCAGTCCTTAACTAACCGGATACTTCTTCCCATTCTTCACAATCTTTTCTTCCACGATCTCTTTCACATCTAAGTTAAGATCAGCACAAAGCATTAAGGAATAGATTAAGACATCCGCGATTTCTTCACGGATGTTTTCTTTGTTTGCTTTGAGTGCTTCTTCACTGCTTACCCATTGAAAGTCTTCTAGTAGTTCTGCTGCTTCAATGGAGATGGAGATAGCAAGGTCCTTTGGATTATGGTATTGTCTCCAGTTACGCTCATCTCTGAATTCATTGATTGCATTGATCAAGTGTTTGATTTCGCTCATGCCTTTTTGCCCCTTTCTAACTCGAGCAGTCGTTTTCTTAATGTAGGGTCTGTTGCGTAAATATATAGACCACGTATACCACGTTTCATCAAGACGTTGATAGAATTCAGGATGATCTCTTCCTTAATTTCTTCATTCTTCTCAGGTGACAAGTCTGACCTTGAAGTAAAGCCACCTGTGTCTTTGTATTTGGAAGGATCTATGTCCAGTTGGTCTATTTTTTGATCATAGCCGACTGAAGGTCCAAGAACCACACCTACATAGTTTAGGTCAAATCCTTGAACGGTATATATTGAACCAACTTCTTTAATAGATTTCGGATTTTCAGCCCAAGCAACATTACTCTCTGTGTTGTTCCAGGGCATATTAACTCCTTCTTTATCGACAATGTAGGTTTCCCCGTCCTTTTTATGTAAATAATCAAAGGTTGAGACAATGCGGGAAAGACCAAATTTGTCATTTTTATTTTTAATAGCCGTTTTAAATGATTCAGCATCCTTAAATATTTTGAGTTCAAAACAAGAGTCTGTTTCTTTTTTTGGCAAGGGAAGGAGTTTTTTGGTAACAAAGTGGTCAATCCATCTAAGTGTTTTAGGAGAAGCTTTCATTCTCATTTGGTCTGTCAACTTTAAAGTTTTACTTGAATACTGTTTTGTAATTTCCTCAAGCAATCTGTCGTTCCAATAACTTTTTATTTTTAACACTTGTTTTGGATCAAAAATTACGATCGTAATTTTGCTACGTTTAATGATTTCGTCCAGATGATTATTATATTTGAAATTATTATACGTATCTTCTTTCGTCAACAACAGATGAGCTTCGTCTATCAATACAATATCTGCGGTTTCCCCAGATTTACTCATCTTATTAATAAACGGTGTTGGTTTCATTAGACTTTTCTTCTTAATGTTCGGCAAGCTATTTGCAAGACTTTTATAGGTCTTTAGCATCTCACCATTATTCACTAGTAAGTAATTATTAGTTTCTGATAATTGAGAGCTTGCATCCTTAGACAAATCCTGAAGAGTATTAAACAGAGAGCTTAGCAGGACGCTTTTACCTGTTCCAGCATCTCCTTCAATTGTTATGACATGGTTACCGTCCTTTTGCCTATTTTCCTTACAGAATTCAAGGATTTCATTCTTTATATCAAGTTGCAAATATGATAATTCCTTATAAGGAGATAATTTATAAATATCTTTGTTTCTAAGATTTTCAAGTGTATCGCCCACAATACTTTCTTCGCGAAGCTTCTCCCAAATCACATGAAAAAGCTCCTCATTATAGAAGGATTTCTCATAATAATTGTGCATTACCCTTGAGCTAGTCTGACTCACGTTTTGAAGTTGGTAGTGATTATCAGCGATAAAATAGTTAATCAAATTTGTTTCGATATTATAAGTTGCCGACTGATTAAACTTCTCATGTCCTATTAGAATAGAGCGATTTAGATTCTTCCGCTTATTATTGTCTAAATGATTCTTTAATCTTCGGGTAGCTTGAACAGTTTGACCAATATATGCAGATGGCCTCTTTTTCTTGTTATAAAGAATATACACAATTGGATAATTATTTAGCTGTACAGTCTTCTCAGTAAATTCAGGTTTAGGAGAAAAGTCTCTCATCTCAAATACTAGTTCATTCATTTTTTATGGCCCCAGTATCTCTTTTTAAAATAATATTATCATAAAGAAAGTAGAAAAATTAACCATTTATGGATTTTAGAATTATTTAGAGTACTAAAGAGTGACTAATATTTCATAAAACCTGAAAATCAATCATAAAAATGAATAAATGTAGCTTACATTCGATGGAATCTTGAGGATAAGTAGCTTGTTCGGTGGGAATCTTTTCAAAAATTTTGGAGGTGGGGTAATGCCGAAGTTCATTGAAGAGAGTCAGAGTGTTTCAAAAAAGCCTTTAAATCAAGAGTTGAACTTCGAAAGAATGTTTAGGGAAGACGGAATTTTTCATGATGACATCCCACTCGATGAGCTGCGGAAGCATATGAGACGGTCAAAATCTTATCATAAAATAAAGAAACGCCTGAGAAGATAATAGCAATAACGATATCTTTTAGCCATATAAACAAGGCAATCCCTAACTGAGTGGTTATAGGGTTGCCTTATTTTAATACTCAAACCAAGGTCCTAATCCTTTTTAAACCTTGGTTTTTGTGTGTTTCTAGGGCAATGTCGACAGACTTCACTTTTTTACCAGCGTAAAATAGTGTATAATTATCAGATAATAGCATAATTTTTAATTTTAATAAACATTTTGTAGAAAAATATATACTGATGATAGATATAAAAGGTGTGTTCCTAAGTTCAGCCTTGCTTGTAACGACATCTAGCAGGAGCGCCTGCTTTTTTATGCAATAAAATAAGATAAGGATGATGATCATGAGCAACGTTCAGAAGAAAACAGACGTGATCTTGATTGGTGCCGGAGTCATGAGTGCGACTTTGGGATCACTACTGAAAGAGTTATCACCTGACTGGGAGATTACAGTGTTCGAAAAGCTATCCAGTGCTGGTGAAGAAAGCTCCAATGAATGGAATAATGCTGGGACAGGCCATGCTGCCCTGTGTGAGCTCAACTATACGAATGAAAAACCGGACGGATCCATTGATACGGCGAAAGCAGTAAAGGTCAATGAACAGTTTCAGGTTTCAAGACAATTTTGGTCGTATCTTGTAAATAAAAAGTTGATTGAAAAACCACAAGAATTTATCATGCCTCTTCCGCATATGAGTCTTGTTCATGGCGAGAAGAATGTAGATTTTTTAAAACGACGATTTAAAGCGCTTTCAGATATTCCTTTGTTTAAAGGGATGGAATTTTCCGATGACCCTGAAAAGTTGATGGAATGGTTGCCGTTGATCATGGAAGGTCGAAAGATGGACGAGCCGATTGCCGCAACGAAAATCGACTCAGGGACAGATGTGAACTTCGGTGCGTTAACACGTAAGCTGTTTGACCATTTGGAGCAGGAAAATGTCCAGGTCAACTATAAGCATAGTGTTGAAAATATGAAGCGGACAAGCGATGGTGCTTGGGAAGTGAAAGTCCGTGATCTTGACGGTGGTAAAATTGAATACCACACGGCTAAATTCGTGTTCATCGGTGGTGGGGGCGGAAGTCTTCCATTACTACAAAAAACGGGGATACCAGAGTCTAAAAATGTTGGAGGGTTCCCGGTAAGTGGATTGTTCATGGTTTGTAACAATCCAGAGGTTATTAAACAGCATCAAGCAAAAGTGTACGGGAAAGCGAAGGTTGGAGCGCCTCCAATGTCGGTACCGCATCTTGATACACGTTTTATCGATAACAAAAAGTCCTTATTGTTTGGACCATTTGCCGGCTTCTCACCTAAATTCCTAAAGACAGGATCGAACTTTGATTTGTTCGGATCGGTAAAGCCGAGTAACCTGCTCACTATGTTATCAGCAGGGGTCAAAGAGATCGGATTGACGAAGTATCTCATTGAACAAGTCTTGTTATCCCATGAAAAGCGCATGGAAGAATTGCGTGAATTCATTCCTAACGCAAAAAGTGAGGATTGGGATATTGTCGTAGCGGGTCAACGAGTCCAAATCATTAAAGATACAGAAGCAGGCGGTAAAGGTACCCTTCAATTCGGTACTGAAGTCGTCAGTTCCGAGGACGGCTCGATTGCTGCGTTACTTGGGGCATCACCTGGAGCTTCTACAGCTGTTCAGGTCATGCTTGAAGTATTACAGAGGTGTTTCCCAGAACAGATGAATGAATGGGAGTCGAAAATCAAGGAAATGATACCGTCTTACGGCGTATCATTAGCGGACAACCCTGAGTTGTTCGAGGAAATCCACACGTCAACCGCACAGACACTTGGCTTAAGCCTCAGCGAAAAAGAGCTTGCCTATAACTAAAGATGAAAGAACCTTTAATCGACTAAGGATTAGAGGTTCTTTTTTTCGTTGGGCTTGTAAATTTTGTTATACTAAAAGGAAATATACTACAGGGGAATGTGTATGAATACGGAAAAATTGATTCGAAAAATGCAAAGCCATACACCGTCCATTCTAGGAAACGACAAGCGGTTACAGTTTTCCATTCTGATTCCGATGATAAAAAAAAATGATGGGCTGCATGTTCTTTTTGAAGTGAGAGCTAAGAAAATGAGGAGACAGCCGGGAGAGATTTGTTTTCCAGGCGGCAGGGTCGACCAGCAGGATAAGAGTGTGCAGGAAACAGCCGTCAGAGAAGCAATTGAAGAGCTGAGGATTGATCGACCTGCAATCACGCATGTGTATCCATTTGATTATATGATCTCGCCTTTCGGAATGCTGTTGAATACCTTTGTCGGGTTTTTGGACTGTGATGAAACGAAGCTTGATCCGAATCCAGCAGAAGTGGACGAAATTTTTACGGTCCCGCTTTCTTTCTTTACAGACCATCCACCTGAGGTTCATAAAATTCAATTCCAGGTGAAACCGAATGAGGACTTTCCATTTGATCTCATCCCTGGCGGTGAGGATTACAATTGGTCGACAAGAGAATTCGATGAGTATTTTTACAAATACGATGGAAAGGTCATCTGGGGATTGACCGCCCGAGTTCTCTTTTATTTTGTACAAATGATTAAAAAAGAGGGCTGACTTATAAAGTCAGCCCTCTTCTTATGCTTCACTCAATTCAATCGTATACGTTCCACGTTCTGTAACGAGTGTAAATCGTGTGTTGTCATATTGATATTGCGTGGCGTCTTCCAGCGGGATTTCATAATAAGAGGATGGTAGCGGCTCGGCGTTTTGGGCATCGATTGCCGTCGTCCCAACCCCATTGAAATGAACAGCGTACATCGGTTCATAACCGTCCATGCGTCTCGTATCCTTCGAATAAGAAATACCATCAAGCTTCATCATGATCGTATCTTGGTCACCCAGTTCCTGTTTCGTTATTTTAATGGTTTTTCCACTCCATTGTTTGATAAGTTCATCGAATTGTTCAACCGTCAAAAATTGTTCGTTCATATGGATCCCTCCTGCCCACTATGTTTTCCTAAGAAAGAGAAAATCATGCCGTCATTATAACGAACATAGGACTTTCTACACGCCACATAGAATCTTTACATACTAAGCTCTTAATCAAGGGGAGGGCTCGTCTATTGAGGAAGATTTTTGCAGTGATCCTTTTTTTCGTCATGATTGGCTTATATGGCTGTGGGAGTCACGAAAGCAAGGAAAATGCCAAAGATCCGGTAGATCAGCAATCCGAAGAGGAAACCGGAGATGGGACAAATGAAGGTGATAAGGAGGTAGATGAAGAATCGAATGAGGAAGAAGAAGTAAACGAAGAAGAGATTTCTGAAGAACCACTTGATCTCACCCCGCCTTATGATGGAACGATTTTCTTAGACCCTCATATTGTGACCGAGAATGATCCATCAACGTTCCTTGAGTTGAATTTTATCGGAAAAGAAAAGAGAATCATGTTTGATCGCAGGGTAGATAACTGGATTGAAGAAGAGGCGTTCCTGTTTCAAGCTTCTTTTAGTGATGGTTTTACGATTGAATTCCAGGTCAATCAAGAATTTGAGACGGAAGATGAGAGTTGGTACCAGGCAATGCGATTTACGCATTCGATCGGGCAGCTATCGGCCGTTCTAAAGAGTGAAATTCATTCTGTGACGATCCATAAGGGGTATAATCCGTTCGGGGGAGGGAACAACAATATCCTCATCCATACCGAACAAGCGGATGCATACATTCAGGAGGGGATTCTTGAGGAAACGCTGATTCATGAAGGGACCCATACCTCGATTGATCCTTTCCATTTCGACCAGAACGATTGGCTGGATGCACAAACGTTAGACGGAAGGTTCATCTCAACGTATGCGCAGGATTTCCCAGATCGAGAAGACTTAGCAGAATCGTTTCTCCTATATGTAGCTGCCAAATACCGTGCAGACCGGATCAGCCAGCAGCTTCTGGATACGATCAATGAGATCATGCCGAACCGGTTGGAATACTTTGAGAATCAAGACTTCGACATGAGACCGTATCATTAACCAGCATTCTATAAAAGAGTTGCCTTAAGAGGCAGCTCTTTTTTACCGATATAATAAATAAAAAATCAAACAGGAGGTTTCATGAAGAAAATTGAAATTAAGAAAATAGGTCCTGCGAGTATGTTTAAAAGTTCACTTTATATGTCGGCATTACCACTAGCGATCATTGCATTTATTGGATTGATTATAACCATTATTGGAGCAGCTTTACAAAACGAGATTCTTTTAACCATCGGTCTCCCATATCTCGGTTTTCCAATTGTCATGCTTTTCGTTTCGGGTTTTATAAATATGCTCATGGCCTTCATTTATAACTTCTTCTCACGTAAATTCGGTGGATTAGAGCTTGAAATAGCAGAAAAAAATGAAGAAGAATGATACATAAGTTGTTTAATTCAGCAGCCTTCAGTCAGAAGGCTGCTTTCTTTGTCGAATAAAGGGAAAAATTTGGTCAAAGTAAATCTATAAAACCCACTAAAAACTTGGTATAATGTTACAAAAGAACTATATTTTAGTTTTATTTTACTATTAACAAGGGTAAATAGTAGTAGTAAAGGGGTGATAAAATGACTATAGCCTTCCATAAAATAAACCCTACCAATATTCATCTTAAATCTCAATCGAACATTACGAATCTATTCGAACAGTTATCGACAGGCAGAAAGGTTAATCGTGCTGCGGATAATGCTGCATCCTTAAGTATATCCTCCAAGCTCCGTGCTCAAATCAGGGGGCTGAAGATGGCGGAGAGGAATACCCAGGATGGGATTTCGTTAGTCCAAGTGGCAGAAAGTGCTGTACGGGATGTTCATTCAACGTTGCAACGTCTCAGGGAGTTGAGTGTACAAGCCTCCACTGAAACGTTATCAGCAAACGATCGGAAAGCGATTCAGGATGAGGCAGTAGAGTTGTTCAAACACATTGATGATGTTTCCATCCAGACCTCATTCAACAACAACAAATTATTCACGAACGAAATTGAAACATCCGTCAATAAAGTCAAGGTAGGCACATGGTGGACTAATCCGTTCGTGCATGCCGCGACATTCAATGTACCTGAAGGGGAAAATGACGTTCTCATTGTGAGAGGTTTCTTTGATACGATTTCTGGAGCACTGTTCCCGGATATCAATGTAATCAGTCCAACGAAGGAACTGTTCGGTTGGTGGCCATATGAATATAAAGCGGGTGAGAAGCACTTAAATGATTATCCATCTCTAAATAATGGGCAACCATTAGAAAATGAGAGCAATCGGTCTTCTGAATATGCCTACTACAGCGGCTGGGCAGGCAATCCGGAATACATGCGGTTCAACAACCCTGTAACAGGCGAATGGAAGTTATATGCTCAGAATCTTGGTGGTACGAAGCCATCCGATTATAATGTCGCTTATGATTACATAGGAACACCCAAATCCTTTAAAATTCAAGTTGGTCCGAGCAGTAATGACCATTATGAAGTCGAAATGAGCAATATCTCTACCCTCGCGTTGGATGTGGACCGAATCTCGTTTTTAACTGCTGATGATAGTCAACAATCGATCAAGAAATTAGACAAGGCCATTGACTATACACTTTCCGAATTAGGAAAATATGGGGCCTATCAAAACGCCCTTGAAAGTAAAGTCAGACAGATTACCAACTATGAAACGAATCTCGTAGCCACAGATTCTCAACTTACTGATCTGGACATGGCTCAAGGCGTCATGAGTGTTACGAAGGAAAAATTACTCCAAAAGGTCGGCGCAAGCCTGCATGCTCATAGCATTGATAACAGTACCCGTTTCGCAGATCTCTTATTTGGAGATAAGATGGCCCAATAAATAAAAGAAATTCGGATATGATCATAGTAGAGATGCTGTCGGCTGGACGGGATCTCATTTGTTTTTTAGGATGAAAATTCAACTTCCAACCTATCGATCTAGTGAATCCATTAATTGAAAGAAGTATTGGGGTTCATGAGTTTTATTCAGGTTGTACCAATACTGCAATGTATCTGGCGCACATACATCTATTTGTTTCAAAACTTCCATAGCAAATTCAAGAGGAGCTATTCCTGATGCCGTAATTAAATTCTTATCAGATACTGCAGGTTCATTCATATGAAACTTTTCACCTTTATAATTTGGACAGATCATTTTTGTGTATTCCAGGTTATTGCTTGTATGCTTTCGGGAATCTAGATATCCCATATTCGCGAGTCCGTCTGTTGCACCACATATTGCAGCAACAAAAGCACCGAGCTGTAAGCCTTCACCTGCTATTTTTAAAATAGATTGATGGATATCTTCTCCCCACGTGTTCCCTCCAGGTAAAATAAGCATGCATTCACGATCAAGCGTACAATCATCTATAGTGATATCTGGTTTTATCTTCAGACCACCCATTGTCGTTACAATTTCTTTATTCACTCCTACCGTAACAACGTTTAAAGGTGCTAAATCTTTTTTGAAAAATCTTCCTGTATTAAGTTCTGCAATCAAATATCCATATTCCCAATCCGACATTGTATTGAATACATAAAGAAACACGTTTTTGGTCTGCACACGAACACTCCTCTTATCAAAGATTATTTAATAAAACCATTATAGAACAAACGTTCGTAAATTTATAGTAGTTTTTTTCCTGAATAAAAAAGGATGAGTATTGTAAGATTGATCGTCTAGACATCGATATGCTGAAAGGTATCAACATCAAAGAGACCGAGATCAGTTAGCTTCAGATGCGGAATGACAGGCAAGGTCAAGAAGGACAATGTTAAGAAGGGGTTGAATGATCCTTTGAAGCCGATATCGGATAACCGGCTTTTCATGTTCATCAGTTCAGTATAGATCCTTTGGTAATCCTGGGTAGACATTAACCCACCGATGGGTAGAGACAATGCAGATACAGCATTCCCACCTTGCACCAAAACGAGCCCGCCGTTCATGTCTTGAAGCGTATGAATTGCCTTTAGAAGGTCAGTATCATTTGTTCCTGCTGCAACGATATTATGAGAATCATGAGCAATCGTAGTCGCAATGGCGCCATCCTTCAGTCCGAAGCCTTTTACGATCCCTCGTCCGATGTTCCCGGTTTTCTTGTGCCGTTCGATGACAAGTAATTTGAGCAGATCCTTTGATACTTCGGGCTGGAAGTGACCATCTTCGCAATGGACTTCTTCCAATCGTTTTTTAGTAATCAGTTGATTTGGCACAATTTCAATAATGTTGGCTTTACGGGAATCAGAGATGGGGATTTCCAAGTCTTTGATACTAATGGCTTTCGTGTGGATGGTTTCCATCAGTTCAGGTGAGGGCGTTTCTTTTTCCATAGGCTTTCCTATGTATATTCCGTCTTTAGCGACAAGCTTTCCACCTTTATAAACCTCAGAAATCGTTAATGCATTCAGATCGTCTAATAAAAGGAAGTCAGCCTCATAACCTGGTGCAATCGCGCCTTTCGTAGATAAGCCATAGCATTCTGCTGCATTTAGGGAGGCCATTTGAATCGCTACAATTGGTTGGATACCTTTCTGAATGGCAAGCCTTACGTTATGGTCGATGCTGCCGTTTTCAACTAGGTCGTCCAAATGCTTGTCATCTGTACAGAACAGGCATCTGCGCGCGTTCTGTTCGTTTATGACTGGGATGAGTGCCGACAGGTTTTTGGCTGCGGATCCTTCCAGTATGAGGACGTACATGCCTCTCCGAAGCCGTTCCAATGCTTCTGCAGCCGTCGTACATTCATGATCCGTCGAAATTCCAGCTGCTCTGTAGGTGTTGATAGCGGTTTGGTCTAAACCAGCTAGATGACCATCGATATGACTCCGGTGCTTCCATGTTGTTAAAAGCTTATCTAGCATTTCTTTTTTCGCCTGGTGAAGAGAAGGGTAGTCCATCACTTCTGCCAACCCTAAGACACGTCTGTGTTCAAAGAAAGGTTCAAGATCCTGTGCTGTTAACGTTGCACCTGAGTTTTCAAAGGGTGTAGCCGGTACACACGAGGGGAGCATGAGAAGGACATCTAACGGGATGTCTTCAGAATCCTGTATTATGAACTCAATTCCCTCTTTACCGGATACATTGGCGATTTCATGAGGGTCGGTGATGACAGTCGTTACCCCGTGAGGCAAAACAACTTTCGCATACTCTGATGGGGTTACCATTGAGGATTCAATATGAACATGTCCATCTATGAAGGAGGGACAAATATAGCGGTCTGCAGCATCAATGATGTGGTTGCCTTCATACTCTCCGATTCCGACGATAAACCCATCTGTAATGGCAACATCGCCAAGCAGGATTTCTCCGTTAAAGACATCGATAATTCTCCCATTTTTTATGACCAAATCTGCGGTCGTTTGTTTTCCGGCAGCTTCGATACGCTTCTTCAACCGTTCAAAATTGAGATTCAAGCCGATTACCTCCTGTCCGATGGTCATTCCTTAACCTTGTCTATCTATTATATTCGTGAGATGGAATATCCTTCTGAAAAAATTTCGTTGTTCGCTTTCGACTGGATGAAAGCAGCGTTTAGGAGCGGGGTGGAACTTGTTAGGATTTTTCAAAAAGGCGAGGCGGCTAGCCGAAGTATATAATGAAGAGGAGATGAACGAGGCATTAGTTGAATGTACTTTTACACCAATAATTCTAATTGCGGGAGTTTCGTGGAGAAGAGGAAAGGATAGAGTATAAATATACTACCCATCCTATGCCAACCAGGAGGACAAGTCTATGTCGGTCTCGCAGGTCATCCTATTACTCCTCATCGGATACATCGTCTTCACGATTGATAAAAAGCAAAAAAACGTTCCTGTCCCAGTTCTACTCGTATTGATCGGGATCGGTTTATCGTTCATCCCTTACTTTTCTGGTATAGAGGTAACTAAGGAAGTCATTTATGGCATTTTCCTGCCTGGTTTATTGTTTAAAGCGGCCTACAGCTTCTCCCCAAAGGCGTTGAAGGCTAATGCAGGAATCATCGGGATGTTGAGTACGATCGGCATCATCGTAACCACACTGTTTTTAGGTGCTTTGATCGCTTTCATAGGAGGCTTGTTTACGAGCATTTCCTTTGTCGGAGCGCTTGTCATCGCCGCAATTCTAACACCGACAGATCCCGTTTCGGTTGTGTCGATTTTGAAAAAGGCGACTTCTGATGATTCGAATGTGGCGGATGTCGTAGACGGGGAATCCATGATCAACGATGGGACAAGTGTCGTCCTTTTCGGTGTCATTTCAGGAATATATATGGAGAACAAATCATTCGATTTTCTTTCGTTTCTCGGTGAGTTCTTATATATGGGTGTAGGCGGTGCAGTCCTTGGCCTCGTGATCGGCTGGATTTTCAGTAAGGCGATCCATATTACCCACCATAAGGATTATCAAGTGATGTTAAGTATCATCATTGCCTATGGTGTATTTCATATTGCAGAGCATCTCGGCTTTTCCGGTGTTCTTGCAACTGTTGCTGCAGGCGTGATGTTAGCGTGGGAGTTCAACCATACGAACAAGGAAGATCATTATCAGGAGGCACTTTCAGGATTTTGGGATGTTGTTGAACCTTCCATTTTATCGTTAGTGTTTTTACTGATCGGTATCGTGGCTACGGAACATCTCTATATGGATCTTTGGGGACTCGCGTTCATCATATTCCTCTTATCTATGCTCGTACGGTTCGTTGTCATTTATGGCACTACTCAGATGTTTGGTCCTTGGCGTCGGGACATCGGTTTGAAAAAGGCAGCTCTCATTACGTGGTCAGGAATTCGCGGAACGATGTCCGTCGTCCTCATACTCAGCCTGCATGAAAAGGCAACGGGTGACTTGGATCTGTTATTATCCTTATCCTTTTCAGTAGTTGTCCTCTCATTAGTCATTCAAAGTCTGGGTGTCTATCCTTTGTCGAAGAAGTTGATCCATTCAAGTTGAGAAAAGGGGTAAAGCAGTTTGAAAATTAGATATAAAGACTTACAGGTAAAAGATTTGCACAACCGGCTATTGGAGGTTTTCAATCGTTATCAAGTGACGCAACAGGTCTGGCATAAGGAGGAAGGAAATTTCTCCGTAAGAGACGATCATTTCATTGATGAGTGGGATGATACGCACAAAGCAAGAGTCATTCAAGACCTGAAACGGTGTATCGAAAAAGGTGGAGCGGTAATAGGAGCATTTGCGGATGATAAGTTGGTTGGTTTTGCAAATGTGGAAGGCGAAAGGTTCGGATCCAGGAATCAGTATGTTGAGCTTCCCTACATCCATGTTTCAAATGAGTACCGTAAGCACGGTATAGGTAAGGAATTGTTTAAACGATGTTGCGAGAAAGCATCGGATTTAGGAGCGGAGAAAGTATACATTGGTGCTCACCCTGCAGTTGAAACCCAGCACTTTTACCGTTCGCTAGGTTGTACATATGCTGAGGAAATCAATCAAAGAATATATGAAAAAGAGCCATTAGATATGCAGCTGGAATTTCGATTATGAGAAATAGGTGTGAAGCGTGTGAAGTATGAAGAGAGAAAGCCGCCAAAAGAGCTGGAGCCTTATGTAAAATGCTTCTGGCTTCTTCATAGGGAATATGACGAGCGTGACGATGAAGAAGTTTTATGGCCGGACGGCTGTATTGAAATGATCTTTCATTTCGGTGCATCCTATCAAGTCAAAGGCAAACCGATGGAGACCTCCTTTTTGATCGGAACTTTGACTCACTATCACATTATAAAAGCAATGGGAACCATCAAGCTGTTTGGAATCCGCTTGAAGCCATGGGGACTTAAATATTTTAAGGATTTGAATGTAAAAGAGTTAAAGGATGGCTTCATTGCCCTGAAGGATGTATTTAGGTCTGATAAGGTCAATCAACTCGAACAAAAACTCGCCCACGCTTCATTTGAAGAAGGGCTTCCCCATTTAGAAAGCTTTTTACTGAAAGGTTTGTCCCATAACGAGCTTGATCCAGTTTTCTTATCTACTCTTGAAGAAATTTATGAGGATCCGAAGGGAACAGATATCCAATCCGTTGTTGAGAAGAGTCACTATTCGAAAAGACAGTATGAACGAAAATGCAGTGATTGGACAGGGCTTACTCCGAAAAAGCTAAGTAAGGTTGCTCGCTTCAACCAGGTCAGGCTTAGGATCTTTTTTGATCCGGATGTCGATCTTCATGATTGCATGTATGAATTCGGTTATTTTGATTATGCTCACTTTTCCAAGGAGTTCAAGGAAAGTCTCGGCCTTACACCGAAGGAGTATCAAAGGTGGATTTTAGATAAAGCGAATAAACCGAAGGAAGACGTCGTTTTTTTACATGATGAGCCTGAATGACGATGGTATGATAAGACCAATCAAACAGAAAAAGGAGCCATAATCATGATCAAAAATTTAGGTACTGTAGCGGTTTATGTTGAAGACCAACAAAAAGCGAAAACCTTTTGGACGGAAAAAGTCGGTTTCGAGGTAGTGAAGGAGATGCCGATGGGTCCAGACACATTTTGGCTAGAGGTGGCCCCTGCAAATGCACCGACTCGTTTAGTGCTCTATCCGAAAGCGATGATGCAAGGGCATGAACAGATGAAAGCATCCATTGTTTTTGAATGTGATGATGTTATAAAAACATATGAAACGATGATGGAGAATGGCGTCTCGTTTAAGGAGGAGCCGAAAGAAATGCAATGGGGAACGTTCGTTCAATTTACTGATGAAGATGGAAATGAATTTATTTTAAAAGGATAACCCGTTTATTGGAAAGACTGGCAGTGGCCAGTCTTTTTTTTGTTGGTCTGTAGATGATCCTGAGCCTGCTGACCTGCATTTTCAGTTTTGTAGATAATTTCTCGTTTTTGTAGATAATTCGTTATTTTCGTAGATAATTTTTATTTTTCGTAGATAATTTTCAATTTTTGTATAAAAATCCTCATTTTTCGTAGATAAATTCGGATTCAAGCCATTATCCAGCCCTCAAAATGAAAATTTCAGTGTCTTTCCTTAAAAATAAAGATAATTAGCGACAAATCAGGTAAAAAACATTAGTTTGGCCACGTTTTTTCATTAATTACTTCTACTTCAACCAGGCGGAACCTCATAAACAGAACAAAAGATGCATTCTGTACTACAACACGTCTGTTTTAGTACAGAATTTCGTAAAAAACCCCCGTCACTACAAGGTTCATACCACGTACAAACGTATAATTTTCAGATTTTTAAAAAAATGGGTACACATTCGTTTTGTTTTTATGTATACTGTACTATAACAGAAACAAAGATTAATTGAGTGTTCTACAAAAAGGAGGATGAACAATGAGCAAGTTGGAGAGCCCAATGAAGTTTTTCAGAAACCTGCCTAAGAAAAAGTGCCCGGAGTGTGGGGAGCATATCGTTGAGCAAGCTGAATCCTATTTCATGGAATGTGAAAGATGCTTAGCGAAAAGAGAAGAGTAAAAGGATGAGGGAGAGACCTCGTCTTTTTCTATGGACAAATAAGGGAAGCTTGATCTGAACAGATGGAAGGGAAGTGTCGGTTACATGCGTACAGATGCAAAAGGAATTCAAATCCTTGCACCCGTAACGAGTGAATTCGAAAAAATATTGACCCCTGAAGCGCTACAGTTTGTCGAAAAGCTGGAGCGCCGTTTCGGTGAACAAAGACTTCAATTATTGCAAAAGAGAACTGAAATCCAACATGAGATTGATCTTGGAAAAAACCCGAATTTTTTAACGGAAAGGGAACATATTCGACAAGGAGACTGGACGATTGCTCCTATTCCTGAAGATCTCCAGGACCGACGCGTTGAGATTACAGGGCCGGTCGACCGGAAAATGGTCATCAATGCATTGAATTCCGGTGCAAAGGTATTCATGGCGGATTTTGAAGATGCAAACTCACCTACGTGGGAGAATTGTATAGAAGGACAAATCAATTTGCGGGATGCGATAAAAGGTACGATTTCCTTCGTTAATGAAAAAGGAAAGCGCTATCAACTGAATGATCGCCCTGCTGTACTTAAAGTAAGACCTAGAGGCTGGCACCTGGAGGAGCGGCATGCACATATCGATGGACGACCAATATCAGCCAGCTTGTTCGATTTCGGATTATATTTCTTCCATAACGCGAAAACGTTGATTGAAAAGGGAAGCGGTCCTTATTTTTATTTACCGAAGCTCGAAAATCATCTGGAAGCGCGACTATGGAATGATGTGTTCGTATTTGCCCAACATGAGCTAGGTATCCCTCAAGGAACAATCAAGGCTACGGTGTTGATTGAGACGATTCTTGCAGCCTTCGAGATGGATGAAATCCTTTATGAGCTGAAGGACCATTCAGCAGGGTTGAACTGTGGGAGATGGGACTACATCTTCAGCTTTATAAAAAAGTTCAAGAATCGACCGGAAGTCATCCTCCCAGACCGTTCGCTCGTCACGATGACGGTACCGAATATGAGAGCGTATTCCTTATTGGCTATTCAAACGTGTCACAAACGGAACGCTCCGGCGATTGGGGGTATGGCGGCTCAGATCCCTGTCAAAAACAATCCTAAAGCCAATGAGGCAGCGTTCGAAAAAGTACGTGCAGATAAAGAAAGGGAAGTGAAGGATGGCCATGATGGTACATGGATTGCCCATCCAGGAATGATTCAAATTGCGATGGATGTGTTTGATGAGCACCTTCCGACAGCCAATCAAATTCATCGACAAAGAGACGATGTGGAGATTACAGCAGAAGATCTGCTTCATGTCCCAGAAGGAGAAATAACAGAACAAGGCGTTCGTACGAATTTGAATGTAGGGATCCGGTATATTGCTGCATGGTTGTGCGGACGTGGCGCTGTACCGATCAACAACCTTATGGAGGATGCTGCAACAGCTGAAATCTCTCGCGCACAAGTCTGGCAATGGATTCGGCATCCGAAAGGGATTTTAGAGGATGGACGTAAAGTGACGGTGGAGCTATGCAAGGAACTATTGGAGGAAGAAGTGTTGAAAATCAAATCTGAATTCGGTAAGGAACAATATGAAAAAGGACGCTTTGATGAAGCACGCATCCTGTTTGAAGATTTGATCGTACAGGACGACTTTGAAGAATTTTTAACACTGCCAGCATATCAAAAATTATAAAAAGGGTTAGGGAGGAAAATAAGATGACACAAGGTAAAGCAATGAAAATTCAGAAGGACTGGGACCAAAATGAGAGATGGAAGGGTGTAACGAGACCTTATACACCTGAAGATGTTATCCGATTAAGAGGATCGATTGACATTGAGTATACATTAGCCCGCCGAGGAGCAGAAAAACTATGGGATCTCTTGCATAAAGAGGATTACGTAAACGCACTTGGAGCGTTGACGGGTAACCAGGCGATGCAGCAAGTGAAGGCAGGGCTGAAGGCGATTTACTTAAGTGGCTGGCAGGTTGCTGCAGATGCGAATATGTCCGGTCAAATGTACCCTGACCAAAGCTTATATCCTGCAAACAGTGTGCCGCAAGTCGTTAAGCGGATTAACCAGACCTTACAGCGTGCCGATCAAATCCAGTGTATGGAGGGGAAAGGCGACATCGATTGGTTTGCGCCGATTGTTGCTGATGCAGAAGCTGGATTTGGCGGACAGTTGAATGTTTTTGAACTGATGAAGGGCATGATTGAAGCTGGTGCAGCAGGTGTGCATTTCGAGGATCAACTTTCTTCTGAGAAGAAATGCGGTCACCTTGGAGGGAAGGTCTTACTTCCAACCCAAACGGCAGTACGGAACTTGATTTCAGCAAGGTTTGCAGCGGATGTGATGGGCGTACCGACAATCATCGTCGCTCGAACGGATGCGAATGCAGCCGACCTTATTACGAGTGACATCGATCCTGAGGATGCGAGCTTTATCACTGGTGAACGGACTGCAGAAGGCTTCTTCCGAACAAAAGCAGGCATCGATCAAGCGATTGCTAGAGGTCTTGCGTATGCGCCTTATGCAGACCTTGTATGGTGTGAAACATCTGAACCGAACTTAGAAGAAGCGAAGCAATTTGCGGATGCGATCCATGAGAAATACCCTGGCAAACTATTAGCTTACAATTGCTCACCATCGTTCAACTGGAAAGCGAAGCTCGATGATGTGACGATCGCTAAATTCCAAAAGGAACTCGGAAAAATGGGCTATAAGTTCCAATTCGTTACCCTAGCTGGCTTCCATGCGTTAAATCACAGCATGTTCGAGCTTGCAAGGCAATATAAAGACCGAGGAATGGCAGCATACTCTGAGCTTCAGCAAGCAGAGTTTGCGAGTGAACAATACGGATATTCAGCTACACGCCATCAGCGTGAAGTAGGAACAGGATACTTTGATGAAGTGGCGAAGGTCATTTCAGGTGGAACCTCCTCTACCACTGCGTTGAATGGTTCGACAGAAGCCGAGCAATTCCAATCTGCAAAGTAACCTTGTGTAAACGACCTGTAGGAATCTTCTTCCCCTTTCGACAGTAATCTTCGTTAAATGCTGTTAAGTGGGAGCGATTCCTACGGTCTTTTTATTGAGTGCAATTGGATCTCATGCATTTACCTGCTCCTGCTCACCCCTAGAGAAATCGCTCTTACGAGAATAGCCCTCCATTTATTTTCTACTCCTTCTTCCAAACCCTTCTTTCTCCAAAACAAATGTATTTTACTCCTGTGATGCTTATTTTATAAACCCTCTCCCTTTTTGTTCTCAGCCTAACCTTTCTCTCTTCGTAATCCTTCTCTTCACTCCTTCACCTTACTCTTGTCAGATTTTCGTAATTCTACGTTTTATTAATCTCTGGACCCACCAAACATTTACAAAAACACACGGGTGGAACATGTTAAAAACAGGGTAGGGGAGAGGCGCACATTCCCAATAATTAGGATGTAAACAAAAATATATACATGTACACAATAAGTAAACAAAATGTTTTCAATGATGTGTACATGTAAACAAATACGTACACATGCTGTTGCATCAACTGTTTACAATTTGTACACATGTAAACGAAAAAGAACACATCGAAAGGCGCATTGACTATTCATCCATTCTCTAATACCTTTAATCTAGTAACACACATTCTCTGAGAGGGGTAATGAATTATGACAAAATCAAGAATTGCTGCAGTGGACGTCGGGAACGATGCTGTTAAAGCAAACTTCGGAAAACTAGAAAATGAGTTGTATATTCCAAATGTCATTGCACGTGATATGGAAGACCGCCCTGTTATCGGTATTGAAGAATTAGATGAAAAAGACCCACTAGATAATCTACATATTCGAGTACACTCCCCAGCACTAAAAGAAAACAATGTTATCTATCGTGTTGGTAATCTAGCAACGAAAACGACGAATTCCACTGAGTTGGACCCAGGAAGCAATAAGTCAGAAGAAGATCAAACTCTCGTCATGTTGTTTGCGGCGATTGCATTGGATGCAGTTGGCTACAATAAAGGAGCAACATCCTTTAAAACGGCTAACAATGTCGTTGAGGCAAACTACACACTTGGGACAGGCTTGCCACTAAGAGAAGTGAAAGAAGGTAAGGACGTTGGTTACCGCTCACAATTGTTAGGATCCGTCCATCAAGTGGAGTTCTTGGTAACACCACAATTCCAAGGTAAGAAAGTGAACATTAAATTCGATGAAGTGAAGGTATATCCGGAAGGCTTCGCAGCTTATGTGAACCTGGTTATGGATAACGATCTCAATATCATCAATAAAGAATTGATCGACAAACAAATCCTCATCCAGGATATTGGTGGTTTATCTACGGATATCGCAGTAATCCGTAACCGTAATGTGGACGATGATAAAGCACAAGGCTTCAACTTAGGTGTTGCTGAATCGTTGGAACAAATCCGTGACGAAATCCTTACAAAGCATGGCGTCGAACTGGATAGCCGTCGCGATGTTGTCGATATCATTACTAGGAAGAATAATCGTCATCACATCATGGTAAAAGGAAGCCGTACGAATGTGCATGATATTACAGACCGAATTCTATTAGAGCTAGCGAAGAAACAATATCGCTATCTCAGAAATGTATGGCAACGAAACTCCCAATCTGAAATTTGCTACTTCGTCGGGGGCGGATCTGCTGTCCTGAAGGATTATTTGAAAACATTGAACAACAATTTAGACGGGTTCAACATCGAATTCTTCGAAGATGAGAATGAAAGTATTTGGATGATGGCGAATGCGTATTACAAGCTGATTTCCGATTATATCCGTAAAATGGAAAAAGAAACGAAGTCTGAGAAGAAAGAGAAAGAGACTACCGCTGCTAAGTAGGGTGATTGTATGAGAGATTCCAAAAAAGGTGTGGAACGTGGACAAACGATAACCTTTCGTGTTCCATCAGATACACCTGATTATCTTTTAAAACAACTCCAAAAGTTGAAAGAGACTGAGAGAAGGAATTTTTCCAGTAAAATCGCTCAGTTTGTTTTGCAAGGCGTGAATGATTCCCTTGCAAAAGATCGAGAAACCATAACAATTCCCTTACCAAAGCAGTTGTCAAAAGAACAGCGGAATTGGATGAAGCATGAACATTCTGAGGCTCTAATCGGAACGATCGTTTATCAGCTGCTGAACGACCCGATGCGGGCTACAACGTTATTAGCTTCCCTGAACAGTAACGCCGTTGATATCGACCAAGCCCTTTATCTCCAAGAAGAAGCTGCATCGATGCCACACCTTTCAACAGAAGAACCTGTGGAAGAGGAGCGGAATTGGACAAGCGAAGCGGACTTGGATGACATTAGCTTAGATACACTGAAAAATGACATTCATACGCATGCAGAAGAAGAGGAACCTGAGGAAGAGGATGACCCACTTGGGGATTTCTTCTCCCGTATGAACAGATAACCCTTTTGCCCTCTTGTATACAAGGGGGTTTTTCTATTACATTTAGGTTATAAAAAACATCATAGATGAGGTAAATTCATGGCAAAAAGTATAAAGCGAAAAAGATGGCTAGAAATTTTCAGTGCTTCTACAAAGTTGGGCTTCACTTCCTTTGGAGGACCAGTCGCCCACCTTGGTTATTTTAAGAATGAATATATTGATAAACGGAAGTGGCTGGATGACAAAACGTATGCAGACATTATCGCCCTCTGTCAATTCCTCCCTGGTCCCGCGAGCAGTCAAGTCGGGATTGCTATCGGAATGCTCCGAGGCGGACTGCTCGGCGGTCTCATTTCATGGATTGGATTCACCTTACCATCCATCCTTGCACTTGTCCTATTCGCCTTCTTTTATCAAAGTACAGCACTAGGAGAGGCTGGGTGGATTCACGGGCTGAAAATTGTCGCTGTAGCTGTTGTTGCCCAAGCTGTCATCGGAATGGGCCAGAAGCTCACACCAGATAAACCGAGGATAACAATTGCGATTGTTGCAGCAGTGATGACACTTGCATGGCCATCAGCTCTAGGGCAGATCTTAATCATCCTTGCAGCAAGCATGGCTGGTTTGGCTCTATACCGAAAACAAGATGTACCGGAAATTCAGGAAATGGATGTATCAATTAGCAAAAGGACGGGGATTATTGCCTGGGGATTATTTTTCACCCTGCTTATCGGGCTTCCGCTCTTGAGACCGATCATTCAAAATGGCGCTTTTGATGTGTTCGATACGTTTTTCCGTGTTGGGTCTCTTGTATTCGGTGGTGGTCATGTCGTCTTACCTTTATTAGAACGTGAAGTGG
Organism: Pseudalkalibacillus sp. SCS-8; assembly: GCF_040126055.1. Classification (NCBI taxonomy): domain Bacteria; kingdom Bacillati; phylum Bacillota; class Bacilli; order Caryophanales; family Fictibacillaceae; genus Pseudalkalibacillus; species Pseudalkalibacillus nanhaiensis. The sequence continues at coordinate 3,561,489 of NZ_CP143541.1, read as the reverse complement.
TACCTATTGGATGGGTGAATACAGACGAGTTCTTAGCTGGTTATGGAATGGCACAGGCTGTACCGGGGCCGCTCTTTACGTTCGCAAGTTATCTCGGTGCGATGATCAATGGAATTGGCGGTGCTGTTATTGCTACGATTGGCATCTTTTTACCATCATTTCTTTTAATCATCGGTTCGTTACCGTTCTTTAATGAAGTTCGAAAAAGACCGCGTTTTCAAGCGGCATTAACTGGAATTAATGCAGCTGTCGTCGGATTATTGCTGGCTGCACTTTATGATCCAGTTTGGACGAGCTCAATCAAAACGACACAGGATTTCATACTGGCACTCGTACTATTCGGCTTATTATTTTTCTGGAAATACGCACCGTGGCTCGTTGTATTAATCGGAGCATTAGGTGGATATGTATTAACTCTCATAAATTAGTTTTAAAAAGGCTGCATGATAGCAGCCTTTTTTATTTATCCTAAAAGATCTACCTATCACCTTGACGGCCTGTAAAAAATATTTTATAGTTAACCATATGGTTAACTATTATAAGGATAACCTTGATCAAGTATTTTCCGTACTGTCGGATCCAACTAGGCGGAAGATTGTAGAGGAGCTGTCCAAAGGCGAAAAAACAGTCAAAAGCCTTGCAGAGCCTTTTGACATGTCCTTACCGGCTTTTACGAAACACCTGAAAATTCTTGAGAATGCCGGTGTAGTAACGTTTAAAAAGGAGGGACGTTATAAGTACTACAGCCTGAAACCAGAAGCGCTGGATGGCGCCATTCAGTGGATGAACCACTGGAAAACGTATTGGGAAAGTCAATTGTCAAGGTTGGAAACATATTTTGAAGGTTTAGATGATGAAGATGAATAAGGAGGAACATGCATGATTACAATGCAAACGGAACAGAATTACAAACTGGAAGTAAGCAAGGTCTATCCAGTAAAGGTCGACCGCATGTATAAGGCATGGACGAACTCAGAGGAACTTGCGAAATGGTGGGGGCCGGAAGGATATACAACCACGGTTGAAAAGATGAATGTAAAAGTTGATGGAGAGTATAAATTCATTATGACGCCTCCTGAAGGAGAGTCCAAGGTTCTCGTAGGACGTTATGTGGAAATCGTGCCAAATGAAAAGCTTGTTTTCACATGGAAATGGGATGACCCAGAAAGTCAATTTCCTGAAACGAAGGTTACCATCCAATATGTCGATCAAGATGGTTCAACTGAAGTGAAAGTCACACATGAACAACTTCCAAGCGAAGAAGCTGCAGAAGGACACAATCAAGGCTGGAGCAGCTCACTTGAAGGCAGTCTGAAAGCATATCTAGCTTAATCATAAAAAATTTTAATGGGGAAAGGTTGATGAAAAAATGGAACAGAATTTAATTTTTAATCAGTTTGAAATGGGACGAAAGTTTTTGATGATGGGTGCTGAACACATTACAGAAGAGAACGCAGATATCATTCCGGAAGGATTTCCGAACAATCTTCGTTGGCAGCTTGGACACATTCTTGTCTCTGTCGAGTATCTGGTTTTCCACCAAGCTGGAGAGAAAATGAATCTTCCAGAAGGTTATGCTGAAATGTTCAGCAGAGGTACAAGTCCAAAGGATTGGACGACTGAACCACCGAAAGTCGACGTGTTGAAAGCTCAATTATCCGAACAGATGGGGCGAGTAAGAGCAACGTTTGATGGACGTCTAGACGAAAAGTTGCCTGAACCATTCAAGGGTGGCCCATTTGAGTTCCATACAGTTGGAGAAATGCTTCTATTCGCATTGTTCCACGAGAGCGAACATATCGGTTGCATCAAAGGGCTGAAGGCAGGCATCAAGTCCCACGTCAATGCATAAAAAGTTTTAAATTTACAACAAAAACCCAGGACGGCTTTGTCGCCGCCTGGGTTTTTCCTATGGCCTTCATCCATCCTTTTATAAATCTGCTTACATCGTCGATAATAAACGTATCAGGACTGTAAGGAGTTATGCCTAAATGACAGATCGAGATGAACAAAAAAGACAGATCTATAATGTATTGGATTATATAAAAAAGAACCTAGAATGCGATTTATCATTAGATAAATTAGCTGAAGTGTCGACCTATTCACCTTATCACTTTCATCGTTTGTTCACGGATATTATGGGGGAGACACCATCTGATTATGTAAAACGGATCAGAATGGAAGAAGCCGCTCATTTATTGATTTATGAGCCGAATCGATCTGTGACGGATATTGCTATGGCATGCGGTTTTTCCACCTTATCTTACTTTACATATGCCTTTAAGGCGTATTATCAACATAGCCCAAAAGTATGGAGGGAAGGGGCTTATTTGGAAAAGTTCCCAAGAGCATACTTAGATAGCAAGAAATCGAAACAACAAAGCACGAATCCGAAAGAAACCGAGAATAACAACGTCTATAATGAATTCCAGTGGGTCGACTTATCACGGGTGAAGGTGGAAAGACTCCCTGAACGGCAGCTTGCCTATCTCCAGCATATCGGCTCCTATACCGATACGATTGAACAGACGTGGGAAAAGGTGTATCAATTCTCGGAAACAAGGGACTTGATAACGGACGATACGACGTGGATCGGCATTCCCCATAACAATCCCTATCTTACGCCATCGGATCGGTGCCGATATGACTGCTGTATAGCACTTCCTAAGGAAGCTGAGATCACAGCACCGATTAAATCAACACAATTGGCAGAGGGGAAGTACGTTTTTTATGAACTAGAGGAGCCTATCAGCTTCAATGAACGAAATTTCTTGATTGAGTGCTATTCGGAGTTGTATAGCTATTGGCTGCCGAAAAAGGGTTATAAATGCTTAAGCAGTCCGATTGAAATCATCCAGATCAAACCAAGCGGAGGGGCATTTGACATCCACCCGAAAATTATAAAAATCGGATTACCGATCCAACCAAAATAATAAAGAAGGGGAAGGGATAATTATGGAATTGAACATACTCGCAATCATTGTAGGTGGATTTTTGTATATGGCATTTGGTGCATTTTACTATTCTCCGATTTTGTTCGGAAACACATGGGGGCAATTGAACAATATTGGAGAAGAAGGCATGAGACCAATCAATTTCGTCTGGTCAGGGGTCGTCGCATTTGCAAGTTCATTCGTAATGGCTCTCATCGTTGGTTTGACAGGTGCAGACGATGTTGGATCTGGACTTCTTATCGGAGCTTTAGTGGGCATCCTCTTATTCCTAGGGCTCTTTAAAAATACAGTCTTCGGTATGACATCCAAAAAGGTATTTGCGATTGCTGTCGGTGATCACGTGATCATTTTCTGTCTTCTAGGCATTCTACACGCGGTATGGCGCTAAGGGAGACATATAGGAAAAAACCAAATTGAACAGCATCTTGAAGCGATCGTTGTAAATATCCATAAGAAACGCAGGGTTAGCTAAACCCTGCGTTTTTATATTCGTTTAAGGATTCACTTAATACCCAACCTCAACTGAAGCATTGACGATATACATCAGGTCGTTTTTGTCATCCTTCTCCTCTAATACGATTCCACTTGTTGTTGCCATGCCACCTTCCATCACTTCCACGGATACAGTGCCATAAGGGATTGCGTTTTTGATTTCGTCCTTGTCGATCTGGTCTTGGTCGCGTGGAACGGCTAGTTTGACATTCACCTTCATATTTTCAGTTGATTTTTCTGGTAAGGATTCATTGATACCCGGCATAGAATTCGTATAAATCGCATTATCCACTGCACGTACAGCTGCTTTTGTCACATTTTGACCATGGACATCAATTCCCATACCCGTTTGAATGAACAGAACTTGTTCCATATTGAACACACTCCTTTATCGGTGTTGATGGATATTTTCTGTTTGGTACTTGCGTTTCCCGCTGTACAGAGACTTAAACATAGGAACAGGCGTCATTGAATAAACTGAAAAGAGCGACCTTATTGGTTCGCTCTTTTTTCGATATCCTGTATAATTGTACCAACTCCCAGAATGGATCGGTGGATACCATGCGAAAAGTATTTTCTTATTTACCTACATACAAAATTTCTGTTGGCGTCGCTTTGTTCTTGATGATCTTAGAGCTGATCGTCGAGCTCATCCAGCCTTTGCTGATGGCAAAAATCATTGATGAAGGGATCGTAGCGGGGGATATGACCGTTGTAGCTGTATGGGGCAGTGTGCTGCTCGGGCTTGCCTTAATCGCTTTTGCGTCAGGCATCATCAACTCCTTCTTTGCAGCGAATGCGAGTCAGGGAGTCGGGCATGATCTTCGGAGAGATCTATTTGAAAAGGTTCAAGCATTTTCCACGAAACACTTTCAATCGTTCTCGACTCCTGGACTTGTGACGCGGATGACCAACGATGTCACGCAGGTACAAGGCTTATTGTTCATGCTCATGCGAATTGCGCTCCGTGCACCATTGTTTATCATCGGTGGAATCGTTATGTCGTTTATCGTCCATCCGGGTCTCGCCACTATCCTTGTTTTATCCGTTCCATTCCTCCTTTTATTTCTGTTATGGATTTTAAGAAAGGGAATCGTTCTCTTCAGGAAGGTCCAGAGTAAATTAGATCGGATGAACACCGTGATCCGTGAAAACCTCTCAGGCATTCGTCTGATTAAAAGCTTCAACCGCGGCTCCTATGAGAACGAGCGGTTTCAAGGTGTCAATCGTGAGTTGATGGATGAGAATAAAAAAGCTTTGTGGATCATGGAGGTTGCTATGCCTGTTGTCATGCTCGGGATGAATGTCGTCATTTTAATCATCCTTTGGGCAGGCGCCATGCAGCTGAATATGGAGACTGTTAAAGCTGGTGAGCTTGTAGCCATCATCAATTACGCGACAAAGATCATGTTCACTTTCTCTGTATTCACGTTCCTCATCATGAACTATTCAAGAGGGAGTGCTTCTGCATCAAGAATCACGTCTGTTTTAGAAGCCGATACGGCTCCCATAGAAAAGAACGTGAACAGTTACCGGCCAGACATAAAAGGTGGGATTCGCTTTGAACATGTTTCTTTTGAATATGAAGGACACCAAAAGGTTCTGAATGATATTACGTTCAATGTTCAACCAGGCCAAACGGTTGGAATATTAGGTGAAACCGGATCAGGGAAGTCGACGCTCCTGAATCTAATCCCTCGGTTACTGATGGAAACGGAAGGCCGAATTTATGTCGATGACCACCCAATCAGTGATTTGGATGTCGAGCATTTACGAAACCAGATCAGTGTCGTCCCCCAAGAAGCACATCTGTTTTCAGGAAGCTTAGCGGAAAACATCCGATGGGGGAAAAATGATGCTTCCATGAAAGAAGTCATTGCTGCTGCGAAGGATGCGCAAATCCATGATTTTATAAAGGGTTTGCCTGACGGATATGAGACGAGACTCGGGCAGAAGGGAATCACTTTTTCAGGCGGACAGAAACAGCGTTTGTCCATTGCTCGTGCACTCATACGGAAACCGAGAATCCTGATCCTGGATGATAGTACGAGTGCGTTGGATGCCCATACTGAGGCCAGGCTGCTACGTACTTTAAGGCGTCAAAATTGCACGGTCTTTCTTGTAGCTCAAAAGATCAGTTCAATTCAGAATGCGGACCAGATTTTCCTCCTGCATGATGGGGAGCTGATCGGAGAGGGGAACCATCGTACATTGCTGAACAATCATCCGTATTATCAAAGTGTCTACCAGTCCCAAATGGAGGAGGATGTCATCTAGATGAAACGTGACCTGAATGAAAAGAATCAGTCAACGCAGCCTCCTCCGCGGCGTCATCGGGGGATTGGAGCAAAGCCACCAAAGGTAGAGAATATGGGAGCGACGATGAAACGGATTTGGACGTATATGGCGGGTGAGAAGAAACGTTTCATCCTTATACTTTCCATCGTTGTGATCAGTTCTGCTTTGTCGTTGTTAGGCCCTTATTTACTTGGGGTTGCAGTTGACTCGATCATTGCAGACCCTGCTGGGGATACGCTCTTTTTTATGGTGAGTATCCTGTTAGCCGTTTATCTCCTACATTCCGTAACTTCCTGGCTACAAAATTATTGGATGATCGACATTTCACAAAACACGGTTTATGCTATCCGGAATCATTTGTTTTCTCATCTGCAGCAATTGCCGTTATTGTTTTATCAAAAGCGCCAACAAGGCGAGTTGATGAGCAGGCACACGAATGATATCGAAAACATCAGCAGGACGTTGAACTCTGCCATCATCCAGTTTACGACAAGTATGCTGACGATAGCCGGTACAGTCGGGATGATGCTTTGGTTAAGTCCGCTTCTTACCCTTCTAACGCTAACGATCGTCCCTGTCATGTATTTCGGGATGAAATGGATTACGAAACGGACGGGACGGTACTTTAAAGAACAGCAAAAGCAGCTAGGGGATATGAACGGATATGTCGAGGAAATGTTTTCAGGACAGCAAATTGTCACGATGTATTCTCAAGAGAAACGTGTAATCGAGGAATTCTCTCATAAAAATAAATCGTTGAAGGAAGCCAGCTACTGGGCACAAACGTACACAGGGTTCATCCCGAAGCTCATGAACATGCTTAATAATGTCAGCTTCGCAATCATAGTCGGAGCTGGAGGTCTGCTCGCATTGAACGGCTTGGTCTCAATTGGAATCATTGTCACGTTCACGACTTATTCAAGGCAGTTTACAAGACCACTGAATGATTTAGCGAACCAGTACAATATGATTTTATCTGCTGTTGCTGGAGCAGAGCGTGTATTTCAAATCCTCGACGAGGCAGATGAAAAAATTCACGATGAAAAAGCGGAAGACCTTAATCGGATCAAGGGAGATATAACCTTCAAGTCTGTCAATTTTTCTTATGAAGAGGATCAGCCGATTCTAAGGGACATCAGCTTTCATGCTTCACAAGGGGAAACAGTCGCGCTCGTCGGGCCCACTGGAGCTGGAAAAACGACGATATTATCCTTACTCTCAAGGTTTTACGAGCATGATAATGGTGACATTCTCGTCGATGGGAAAGACATCCGTACGATAACGAGGGAAAGCTTGCGACGACAAATGGGCGTCGTGCTCCAGGACTCGATCCTCTTCCATACGACCATTCGTGAAAACATAAGATATGGAAGACTGGATGCCTCAGATGACGAGGTGGAACAAGTCGCTAAAGCTGCCCATGCGCATGAGTTTATCATGCGGCTTCCTGATGGATATGACACTGTTTTGGATTCTGACGGAAAAGGGATTAGCCATGGCCAAAGACAATTGCTCTCCATCGCAAGAGCAATGCTGGCCGATCCGGCACTGTTGATTTTGGATGAGGCGACGAGCAGCATCGATACGGTGACGGAAATGAAGATAACGGATGCCCTCGATACATTGATGGAAGGGCGCACAAGCTTTGTTATCGCTCATAGGCTGAACACGATCCGTAATGCAGACTGCATACTCGTACTGAGCGACGGACGTATCATTGAAAAAGGAAATCATGATGAATTACTTCGCAAAAACGGCTTCTATGCGGATCTTGTTCATACGCAAACGAGTCGTGCTGAGGTCGTCAACGAATAGACAAACAGAAAGTGTGTGCCATGATGTTGGCACACACTTTTTTTGAGTCAATATTTAATTTGGAACAGCATTTTTCCGGTAGAGCCATAAGAATGCGAATGCAATCAGCATAAGTACGGAGGTTGTAAAGAACGTAAATTGGAAGTCGAATACGGTATACGGACCACCACTCAATTCCAATAGAATTCCACCAAGGACCGCTCCTGTTGCACTCCCTACGAATTGGGTCAGCTGCTTCATCCCGATGCCAGCTGCCACTTGCTCCTTCGGTAAAATTTGAGAAACCTCATTCGTTGAGCTTGATGAAAGACTGGAAAATCCGAAGCTCGTGAACATATACCCGAACATGATCATGTATGCGCTGAATGGCGAAAGGAAGCCGAAGATCAATGTCGACAAACCGAGTAAGAAGGTCGCCCAGACCATGACGCGGATATTGCCATATCGATCGATCAACCGTCCTACGTAAATCGCGGCAAAGGCAGAGAACATCGCACCAGGGAAGATGATCATTCCGACTAGCGAAGGCGATTTTTCAAAGACTTGTTCCAGCATAATCGGCATCAATAATAGAATGGCAAAGTGTGTGCAAAAACCTAAAAAGCTGATATATAAAATTTTTCGATAGCCTTTGTTTTGAAGCAGATTCGGCTGGATGAACGGAATCTTCACCCGCGTAATCCGCATCCATAGTGCATAAGCAAGGATGAAGAAAAGTCCGATATAATACCATTCTCTTGTTGAGATGTAGAGGAGGAATGAGGTAATCGTGAGCCCTGTCAGGATCCCCCCAAGCACATCAAACTGGCCTTTTCGAAATTCCTCAATCGGGAGCTTTCGAAAGAGAACGGGAATGACCAGCAAAACAAAAAGTGTGACGATAAATAAGTAATTCCAATCGAGAGAGTTTGTAATCCAGCCTCCAGTGACAGGACCTAACCCGAAGCCGAACGAAGCGGCTGAAGCGATCATGGCCATCGCACGGCCCCGATTACGCTTCGGAATGAACCTCCCGGCAAATACCATGGAAAGACCCGGGATCGCTGCAGCACCTGCTGCCTGACAAAGCCTTGCAACCATCAGCCATGCAAAGTTCATCGCAAAGAATCCTAAGATAGAGGAAAGACCGAATATCACAATTCCAGTTATGAGTAAGCCGCGGATCGGCAGATAATCGGAAAGACGTGTATATGTGATCGTAAAGATCGCAAGCACGATCGAGTACCCGGAAACGATCCAGGCCCCTTCTGAGGCGGTCAAATCAAAATCCTTCAGAATAGTAGGCAAAGCGACATTGAACATTGTCGTGTTCATCACAACTAACAAGACCGCTATACTGAGGATCAGAATAATGCGTTTATACGTAACAGATGGATTTTCTGTTGGATGATTCATAATGATTTTGCTCCTTCTTTTCGAACATCATCGAAAAACTATAGCATAGCAGGGTCTTTTTTAAAAACGATTCGACTTCTTAGGAATGTCATTTTTAGTATGATTAAAAACCGAATGAAATAGTGGTAGAAAGCCAAAATAATCAAGAATAAGAGAATTTACGATAAAGGAGACCAAGCAGGATGAAAAAGATCCTAATCCGAATCGCTCTCGTCTTCGTCACTGCAATTATCATTTCTTCACCATTGCAGGCAGAGGCCAAAGCTGATCGAACGCAACACAGTTATACAGAAAAGGAAGCAAAACTGATATTCGATTTACGAAAGCTATGGATCGATCATACGATCTGGACACGAAATTATATCGTCAGTGCAATTGCAAGTGCAGAGGATCAGGATGCCGCGTTGGCGAGGCTTTTGCAAAACCAGAAGGATATCGGTAATGCAATCAAGCCTTACTATGGCGAGAAGGCGGGCAACAAGCTTGCTGAATTGTTGACGGAGCATATCGTTATTGCAGGTCAACTCGTTGAAGCTGCTAAAAACAACGACCAGGCTAACGTTAAGAAATATAACAAGGAATGGTACCGTAACGCAGATGATATTGCTACTTTTTTAAGCTCGGCGAACCCTAATTGGTCGAAAAAGACCTTGAAAGAGCTGCTCGATGAACACCTTGTCCTCACATTGGATGAAGCTGTAGCAAGGTTAGAGAAAAACTGGGAGGCAGACATCCAGGCCTTTGATAAAGGGGAAGTCCACATCATCATGCTGGCTGATGAACTATCAGAAGGTATCATCAAACAATTCCCGAAGAAATTCAAATGAAAACAAGCTAGAAATAGGTTGAGGGAGGTATAGAAGCCTCTCTCTTTTTTCATACCTGTTGGAACTCGAACGGTCTCTTTCGGACATGAATACGATGTGAAGAGACGATCTTCGAGAGAGGCAGGTGGTGATGGTGGGCACGCAGATTATTGAGATATCCGGTTCCTGGACGCAAGCGGTCGGTACGATTCTCGCGGCAATCGGCAGTACACCAAGCTTCTACCTGCCGAAGGAAGTCAACAAACAGCTTCGTATTGTCGGAAATGCACTCCAAGCTTTAGGGAATGCAATTCAAGCAGCAGGCTCCCCAACCATCACCTTAGAATCGACAGGAAATTCCATCCAGGTAGTCGGAAACCTGACCGTCATCTACGGGATTGTAGCCGACCTCCCCGATGTTAAGAAACAAGAATTTCAAATCGCAGGAAACTGGCTCCAGGCTTTGGGTGCGCTGTTGGCAGTGTTTGAACAAATCCAGAATTTACGAGAGGAGTTCTTGAACGTTCTCGGGAACACCCTACAAACGTGGGGGAACTCGCTTCAGGCAATCGGTGGGATCCTTGGCCTTCAAGGCGATCAGGTAACAAGCACCAATTTAGGGGTGAATGGAAGCTGGATTCAAGCATTAGGTTCCGTCTTTACTGCTGTTGGTACATCGGTTCCCAAACAAAATAATGATGAAGATGAGGATGGAGAGAATAGCTGAATGTAAGGAGATTTAGGATCCTGTCATGCTTCAGCAGACAGTCCGCCTATGTATGATTTAGAATTCTGCAGTGCGAACATGATATGATGGTAGGAGTTACGAACAATCTGTAAAGTTAGGAATGTGAACGCAATGATGGAAGAACAGAAAGTGACGATAAAATCGAAATATGCAAATCGTTTAGACGGTGGCTACCCCCTCTTGTTGAAAGAAGCGATCGTGAACATCCATGAGCTGAAGGAGGAAGGTACTGTATTAAAGCTGGTGGATGAAAAAGGACGCTTCCTTGGAAAAGGCTATTACGGCATTCAGAACAAAGGATACGGATGGGTGCTGACAAGAAAGGATGAACCAGTCGATTTTTCTTTCTTTGAGCGAAAAATCAAAAGCGCCATCCAAGCTCGTCAGTCTTTTTTCGATGATCCGAACACGAATGCATTCCGCCTTGTGAATGGGGAAGGCGATGGAATTGGCGGGGTGACAATCGATTACTTCAATGGGTACCTGCTTATTAATTGGTATAGCGAAGGGATCTTCCGGTTCAAGGAGCCGATCCTTGAAGCGCTGAAGAACAGCCTGGAATTCAAAGGAATCTATGAGAAGAAACGTTTCGATCAAAAAGGACAATACATAGACGATGATGATTTTGTACTCGGGGAGCGGGCTCAATTTCCAATTGTCGTACAGGAGAATGGTGTTCATTTCGCCATTTACTTGAATGATGGTGCGATGGTCGGTGTGTTCTTGGATCAAAGGGAGGTACGAAAGAGTATCCGTGATCAATTCGCTGCTGGAAAGACCGTCCTTAATACCTTTTCCTATACAGGAGCTTTCTCTGTTTTCGCAGCCCTGGGTGGTGCACCGAAAACGACGAGTGTAGACCTTGCGAACCGAAGCCACAGCAAGACCATCGAGCAATTCAGTTTGAATGAAATCGATTATGAAGCACATGAAATCCGCGTTATGGATGTGTTTAACTACTTCAAATATGCGGTACGGAAGAACATCAAGTTCGATATGGTCATTCTTGACCCGCCGAGTTTTGCCCGATCAAAAAAGCATCGCTTTAGTGTCGCAAAAGGCTACAAAGATCTTCTAAAAGAAGCGATTGCGATTACGGAGGATGATGGCATAATCGTCGCTTCCACCAATTATGCAGGCTTCAATATGAAAAAGTTCAAGTCGTTCGTGGAGAAGGCCTTTAAGGAAATGAACGGAACCTATAAGATCATTCAGGAACATTCCTTACCAGATGATTTCAAGACGATACCAGAATTCCCTGAAGGAGATTATTTGAAGGTCCTATTCATTAAAAAGATAAAAGGCTGATGGAATGAAAGCTGTCGCACCCCTCGATGGGGCGACAGCTTTTTTTCTTTTGGTAACAGTATAGATGGCTTTTTTTGCCCTCATAATCGTAATTTTGCGTTTTGAGGGTAAATAAACATCGTTTCAGTGCCCTCATTTTCGAGGTTTTGGGTTATTAGGGCAAATAAACATGGTTTTTGTGCCCTCATTCTCAAGTTTTTGAGATTTCAGGGCAAATAAACAGTGTTTCACTGTCCTCATTTCAAGTTTTTCGCGTTTTCACGACCTTTAAAACGTTGTTCCTTCTCCCATTCACCTTTTAAGGGGTAAATTTTACAAAATTCTGAATATGGTGTATCTTTTTGTTTGTGTAGAAAAAATTCCCTTTTACTGGTCGCAAAAGTGGTAGTTCTAGGTCGGTAAAGGCATGTTAGGAGGCTCGTTGCTGGCGGGGGATTCCCTCGAATACCAGCATCTACGATGAACAGCATACATTCACCGCAATCACGTACGGTTGATAAAACGTATATTCGCGATACCTTCAAGACACTTCAGGACGAAATTTGTAAAAAGCTTGAGGAAAGTGATGGGACAGGCCGGTTTCAGGAGGAATTATGGCACCGGGAAGCAGGAGGTGGAGGGAGGACACGGATCATCGAAAATGGATCCGTCATCGAAAAGGGTGGCGTCAACTTTTCAGAGGTCTATGGTGTTCTTTCTGATCAGATGGCGGATGTGTTGCAGATCCAGCGAGGAGGCACTTTTTTTGCCACTGGCGTTTCCATCGTCATGCATCCAATCAGTCCGATGGTACCGATCATCCATATGAACGTTCGTTACTTTGAAGTATCCAACGGAGAAAAATGGTTTGGTGGAGGAATCGACCTGACTCCAATATATATTGATGTGCCACAAGCGAAAGGATTCCATCAAAAATTGAAAGGGATTTGTGATCGTCATCACGCCTCCTATTACCCAACCTTCAAAAAGTGGGCGGATGACTATTTCTATATCAAACATCGTCATGAAACGAGGGGGGTAGGAGGCATTTTCTTTGATCGATTAGGGGTAGATGATACGTTTACGATTGAAGAGCGGTTCGATTTCGTCAAGGAGGTGGGAGAGGCGTTTGCACCGATTTATACCTCCCTCATCCAATCAAACCGTCATCTTCCCTATGAGGAAGCTGAGAAGCAATGGCAGCGGATTAGAAGAGGCCGGTATGTTGAGTTCAATCTCATTTATGACAGAGGAACAAAATTCGGATTGGATTCAGGAGGGCGGATCGAGTCGATCTTTATGAGCCTGCCGCCAGAAGTGAGCTGGATGTATAACTTCCAGCCTCAGCCTGGAAGTAAAGAGGCCGAGACGCAAAAGCTGCTCAGAAAAGAGATTGATTGGCTGAATGGATAATAAAAGGGTGACGTATAAAAGGCATGAGCGCCTTTTACATGTCACCCGTTTTTTCGAATCGATCTGTCCTCCAGAATGGCTGTTTTTGTCGATAGGTCAACGAACGCCATACCCACTCGAACGGTCCGTATTGAAAGTATTTCAGCCAATACAGGCTGAAAATGAGCTGAAGTGAGAAAAAGGCCAAACATATCAATAGTCCGATCGAAAGACTGATGCGGTTGAACAAATCAAACCCGAGTGCAAGGATGACCGCAAAAAAGGTCTGCAGAAGATAATTCGTCAGTGCCATTCTTCCGGCTGCATCCAATGCACGTAATCCTTTTGTAATCGGAACCTTTTGCACGAATAAGACAAAGGAAGAAATATAGAAAGCTGCCAAGAACAAGCCACTGATCTGTTGCAGTAAAAACTCAGCCGTATCCTCCTTATAGCCATAATCCACAACGTTCAATTGGACGGCTCCAAGCCACAATGTAAATGGTACAGCGAATACCCCGCTGGTGATCCAGACTTTTTTAATGAGACGTATATGTTTGGCTGGATCAGCGATAATGCCTCTCTTTGCCACATAAAGTCCGAATAGGAATAAAGCAAGGATAAGGGGGACGCTAAAGATTGTAAGCTGCAAGATAGGAAGAACCTCTTCAGAAAAACGATAGGCAATCAATTCCCCAAAACCTGCTTCCGTATAAGTCGTGATCGATTCCTCCACTTTCTTATTACCGACCGTTTCGTTCATGTATTGTACCTGTTTCATCAAGGTGTCAGGAACGAGCAATTGGGCTGCCGTCAAACCATAAAATAAGACGAGCAATGCAAAAGCCCAGATCAGGATTGTCCGCGGTTTACGCGAGTAAAACAGGAACAAGAGAAATCCTGTCAAAGCGTACGTATGTAAAATGTCTCCATACCAGAGAAAAACAAGATGCAGGAGACCGATAACCAAAAGGATGGTCAATCTGCGGACGAACAATTTACGTGGATGGTCCGATTTCAATTCCGCACGTGATAAAAAAATAAAAAAGCCGAATCCAAATAAGAAAGAAAAAATCGGGTAAAAGCGAGCTTGAACAAACAAGTCGAAGAACAGCCGAACCCATTGATCCACCCCTTCATATGCAATCGGAAGGGAATAGTAATCATATTGAAAGGCTGGACTGAAAAAAGAAGGCATGTTTACAAGGAAAATGCCGAAAAGGGCAAATCCTCTTAACATATCAATGGTCGTAATACGTTGGTTGTTTGCTAATGGCGATGGTTGCAAGTGCGTTGCCTCCTTTAGGTAGATGTTCCATGTGAAACATTTTATCATAATTGTTGGAATAATCAGGAATGTTATGTATAATGATAAAACAAAACCTAAGGAGGTATCCACACTTACGCCATGAAGTCCCTGACATTTTTCGCGTAGTTGAATACGAAAAATGGCTCTGCCTGTGTTCAGAGCAAAGGGATAAGTATGTCGAATTGGATACGTTATATCATCCAGGGATTCGTTTGGTTTACGACAAGACGGAAGTAAACCGTATATATCCACTTTTCTGTTTTCACAGGCATAGGCCTGTGTTTTTTTATGCCTTTACGAATCCATGGAGGGAGTAAGTGTATGCTGATTTTAAAAGCTGAACATATTGCAGTTGAACGGGATGGTCGTCTCATTTTTGAAGATGCTGATTTTGAAATCCATAAAGGTGAACATATTGCTTTACTTGGGAAGAATGGAGTCGGGAAGACGACTTTTATAAACGTTCTAATGGGTGAGGTGGAAAGTACACGAGGTAAAGTTCATCATTATCGTAAAAAAGAAGATTGGGCGGTTGTTTTACAATACGACCAGGTTGATCGAGATACCACGGCACGGGAATTTGTAGAGATGGAATCACCTGAACGATACAGCCTCAAAAAACGTTTAGCGAGTTTCGAAAAGAAAATGGCGAAGAATACGTATACGGAGAAAGAGTTATCCACGTATAGTGAGTTATTGCAAAAGTATATCGACCTTGATGGATATGGGTGGTCCTCTTCAATTGAAAGATCTCTAAAACGTATGGGTTTGCATGAAGCGGTCTGGGAAACACCTTTTGCCCATCTGAGTGGAGGCCAAAAGACACGCGCCAAGCTCGCAAGGGTGATGCGCACGGAGCCCGACCTGCTCGTTCTAGATGAACCGACAAATCATTTAGATGCCGAAACGATGGAATGGCTGGGGAATTGGCTGCAAAATTTCAAGGGGACATTACTTTTCATCTCTCATGAACGTGCCTTTATTGACCAGGTCGCACATTTTACTTATGAACTTACCCCCGGCGGAACGAAGAAATATCAAGGTGGGTATTCTGACTATAAGAAACAGAAGGAGCATGAACGGCGTACGAAGGAAGCGGCCTATCAAAAGCAACAAACAGAAAAGCGAAAGCTGCAGGAGGCTGTGACGACGTATAAGCAATGGTTCCAGAAGGCCCATAATGCCGCCAGTGAGCGAGATCCTTTTGCGAAAAAAAAGGCGAACAAAAATATAACGAGGTTCAAGGCGAAAGAAGCTGCCCTTGAACGAATCAAAAAGAATAAGGTGGAAAAGCCGGAAGAACAACTACGCATTAACGTCGAGTTTGGAACAGGATCGTTTGAAAGTAAACATCTCGTTCGAGTTGAAAAGATGTCGTTTCACTATGAGCGAGATACACCATTATTTGATAAGGTTTCGTTTACCGTTGAAAGAGGAGATCGAATGGCTGTCATCGGACGGAACGGAACCGGGAAAACGACTTTATTGAAGCTGATCACAGGCCACTTGGATCCGGTTGAGGGGACCATCCAGCAGCACCCTCAGCTGATTCCAGGCTATTTCATGCAAGAGCTTGAGGGTCTGGATCCTGATTTATCCGTTCTGCAACAAATTCAGGAGAGTTCAGAGCTGAGTGAATCCGAAGTGCGGACCATTCTCGCTTGTTTTTTATTCAGACGGGATGATGTGCATAAGCAAATCAAGCATTTAAGCATGGGTGAAAAATGCCGGGTTGCATTCGTAAAGCTTTATTTTTCAGAGGCGAACTTGCTTGTGCTTGATGAACCGACGAATTATTTGGATATTGATACGAGGGAACGGATTGAAGAAGCCTTAAGGATCTATCCTGGCACTGTAGTAACGGTTTCCCATGACACCTATCTTCTTGATCAAGTCGCCAACCGAGTCCTTTCGTTGAATGATGGGTTCTATGATTATTGCGGAACCTATAAGGAATGGCTGACACATGATCGTGTATCACCTGAGCAGCAGGGGATGGAAAATGAATTGGAACGATTGAAATTTCTGCTGTCCAATTTAATGTCAACCGAGAACGTAGAGGATGAAACGGAACTGAAAAACCAAATCAGAAAGATCAAAGAGCGGATTCAACAAATTAACAACGATCTTTAACAAAGCCCATAAAAAAGATAGAGGAACCGTCCAACGGGACCTCTATCTTAAATTTTGTCATTCTGTCGGTCAGGTGAAGCAGGAAGTAAGATGATGAAGGTTGTTCCTTGCCCGATTTGACTTTGGACATCAATCGATCCCTTCATCCGTTTTATGATTTCAAAGCTTACCGTCAGTCCTAATCCTGTACCTTCTTCTTTTGTCGAAAAATAAGGGGTACCAAGCCGCTTCAAATGCTCTTTATCGATTCCACACCCATTATCTTGAATGATGATTTCAATGTATTGATCCTTGCGAGTAGCAGAAATGTGCATCTTGCCATTCTCCTGCATCGCCTCAATGCCATTTTTCATGATGTTGATCAGCACTTGTTGGATTTCATGCTTATAGCAATTCACCTCAAGATCTTCGTCAATGGATGTCGTGATTTCGACATTATGAATAACAGCGTATGTGGAGATGACCTGGGTCGCATCGTTGATGACTCTCGTCAGATCGATTCGTTCATAAGCACTCTCCTGCTTTTTTGAGAGTGAAAGGTATTCATTGATAATTGTTTGTGCACGGTCCAATTCCTCAATGGATATCGAGATGAATGACCTGTCTGACTCTGGTATATGCTTGCTGTTGCTTAAAATTTGAAGAAAGCCTCGCACAGTCGTCATCGGATTCCGGATTTCATGTGCGACGGATGCTGCCAGCTGACTGATGGCATTCATCTTTTCGATATGTTCGATTTCCCGCTGCAAGCTCAGCTGCCTCTTAAAGGTTTCAATCAAGGCAATGACAGAAACCAAAGTGATGAGGGTAATCAAGACAAGATAAAACGTTACAAGAATTTGATCAGTATAGCCGTTAACGGTGATATAAACAGCCCTTACCATTGCAATGATAAGGTATATTCCTGACACGATAAGGATTTTTCCTTTTTTAGAACGTCCGTGGTAATACGTATGTATAAGAAGTAAGACGATCGAGACAATTAAATAATTAAGGAAAGTCGTGAAAATTTCACTCGGATAAAGAAACGCAGTCAGCCCTAACATAGCAGCTGTCAAGGATAAGCCTGGCCGGATCCCTCCATACAAATAGGCGATGATAATCGGAATGATTCTTAAATCATATTTGAATTCCTCTGAATAAACCGCCGGTAAAGACATTGTAAGGATAATTGAAATGAACAGTACGAAAAAAAACCTTGAGGCGATGATCCTTCTGCGGATACGATCGTCCTCGCGAAGAAACACGATATAAAACAGCGCAGGGAACAGGATAAAAAGCACATTGACCAATATATCTTTAACTATAATCCACATAGATCAACCTCGTCAGATAGAGATTTTCTTACATGACCGTCTTTTTGATTCTCCATTTTCATGGATCTTCTACCTAAACTATTTCTTTTTCTATCCAAAAAAAACCTTTTTTCTATCTTTAGAATGGCAACTTTAGTAATAAAGGATGGAGGAAACCAATTTCTAAAATAGGTAGATTGGACTGAATAACCCGAAAACGTAAAAAAAGTGACCCCAAAGCATAGAAAATCTGGGGTCACTTTCATTGTTGTATGAAATTGAATGGATTAATTGTTTCCTTTAGGGCGGACGCGGCTACGTTTCAAAGTTGCGCGGATCCTACCAGGAGTGCGTTCCTTTTTCCGCTTCTTCTCACCTGCTAATTCTGCACTGAATGCCTTCAATAGTGCATACGAAGTGAACAAGAGTACGACGCCTAATGGGAAGGCACTGATGATAATCGCGGACTGGAAGCCTTGCAACCCCCCGGTCAGCATCAATACGACCGCGGAAGCGGATAAGACAAGGCCAAGCACGATTTTGACGATATTCGGCGGTTCGATACTGCCGTACGTGGCTTGCATCCCGAGTACGAATGTTGCTGAATCTGCGGATGTAATAAAGAATGTCAAAATCAGAAGTAGTGTAACAACTACAAGGATGATTGAGAATGGCAGCTGCTGATAGACATAGAACAATGCAGCTTCTAGTGCTTGTCCTGATACGTTGAGCCCCAATTCATATTCCATGTAGATTCCTGTTCCACCAAAAACAGCAAACCAGAACGCACAGACCAGCGTAGGGATGATCAAGACAGCTGTAATGAACTCCCTGATCGTACGCCCACGTGATACACGTGCAATAAAGGTTCCTACAAATGGTGCCCAGGCGATCCACCAAGCCCAATAGAAGATGGTCCATGATTGTAACCATGTTGCATTTTCTTCATCAAAAGGAGCGAGCCTCAAGCCCATACTCGGAAGATTCTGTAGGTAGCTCCCCAGTGTCGTCGTAAATAGATCCAAAACGAAAATGGTGGGTGCCAGGAAAATGAATACGATGAACAAAATTAAAGCGAGACCCAGGTTTGCATTACTAAGATACTTGATTCCTCGTTTGATTCCGGTTGCAGCTGAAATCAGGAAGAGGATAGTGACGATCGCAACGATTGCGAATTGGATCGTAAAGTTATTCGGAATCCCAGTCAGGTAGCTGAGCCCTCCATTAATCTGGGCTGCACCTAATCCTAATGATGCTGCAACACCGAACAGAGTAGCGATGACCGCAACAACGTCGATGATGATTCCGATCGGCCCTTTCGTCTTTTCACCAAGAATCGGATATAATGTCGCACTTACAAGACCTGGATACCCTTTTCTGAATTTGTAATAGGCAAGAGCGAGCGCCACAATTGCATAGATCGCCCATGCGTGGAATCCCCAGTGCAGATACGTATACTGCAAGGCCGTTTTTGCTGCTTCACTCGTACCACCTTCACCGATCGGCGGTTTGGAGAAGTGAGAAATCGGCTCAGATACACCGAAGAATAAGAGACCAATCCCCATTCCAGCACTGAAAAGCATGGCGAACCAAGTCGGACGACTGAATTCTGGCTTATCGTCATCCTTTCCGAGTTTGATTTTGCCGTACCGGCTGAAAATGAGAAATAATGCAAAGATAAGGAAGAATGTTGCTGATAACTGATAGAACCATCCAAAGCTTTTCATGAAAAAGGATTGAATCGTACCTAACGTTCCAATCAAATGTTGAGGCATGATGGCGCCCCAGATGACAAAAATGACAGCGATGACTAATGAAATCCAAAAAACACTCGATACCTGTTTCACTGGACGACCTCCGTTTTTTTAGTAATTTCTATCTATACTAATACCCTAACAAGTAGGAAATAATCCTCTCTTTAAAGATTGTCTTATGATGGGTCTTCTAGTGATATCTTCTTAAGGGGCCGGTCTGCAGGTCCTTCAATGACACTTCCATCAATGGAGAAGCGAGAGCCATGACAAGGACAATCCCATGTACGATCTCCGCTATTCCATTCACACTCACAGCCTAGGTGCGTACATGTCGTGTCGACCAGGTGGAGGTACCCGTTCTTATCTTTATAAGCTCCAGCGCGTTTGCCCTTTACTTTGACCACCGCTCCTTCGTCACTCGCCAATTCCTCAACGTTTTTATGTTTCATTCCGAGCTTCCCTGCGACAAAGTGCGCTGCTACGTCTGAATTTTGAACGATGAAATCTTTCAATCCGAGATCTGCTAAAAACCGTGAAGGGGTGAAAAGGTCTTCATATCGGTTTTCCTTTTTTGTAATAAGATCCGTTAACAATTGAGCAGCAACGGTACTCGTGGTCATGCCCCATTTTCGGTAGCCTGTAGCGACAAAGATATTGTCATACTTGCTACTGATACGTCCGATATATGGAAGGTTGTCGATCGTAATCAAGTCCTGTGTCGACCACCGATACGGAACCTCCTTTATACCAAGCGTTTCCGCAGCCCATTCTTCAAGAGCTTCATAATGCTTGATCGTATTGATCCCTTGGCCGGTCTTATGGCTTTCACCACCGACTAGAATGTATTTTTCGCCGTTGATGACCGTATCTCTCAGAGAGCGAGTCGGCTTGTCCACGCTCAAATACATCCCGCCTGGATATTCCTTTTGAGGCTTTACTGCCAAGACATAGGACTTCTCTGCATGCATTCTTGTAAAATAGAAACCACGCCCGTCGAAAAAAGGGAAATGGGAACTCGTTACGATGTAATCGCAGGTTATTTTCCAGCCCTGCTTCGTCACAACGACAGGTTGTTGGCTGTTTGTCTGGACATCGACTGCAGTCGTATTCTCATAAATCAAACCACCTGAAGCTGTGAAATCATCAATGAGAGACTGCAAATATTTAAGGGGATGGAATTGAGCCTGATTTCTCATCACCAGTGCAGACTGAACAGGAAAGCTGAATGGTATCGAATCAACGAGATCACCGTCGATTCCAAGCTTTTTATAGGCTTCAAATTCTTTTTGCAGTATTTTGCTTGAACTGTCAGTGGTTGCATAGATATAAGCATCTTCACGTGTAAAGCCACATTCGATTCCTTTTTGATCGACGGTTCGACTGATGAATTCCAAAGCTTCATGGTTGGCTTCGTAATACCGTTTTGCCTTCTCTTCTCCAAGATGTTGGATGAATTCGTCGTAGATCATATCATGCTGAGCCGTCACCTTCGCTGTCGTGTGACCCGTTGTTCCATGGGCGACCGTACCTGCATCAATAATGGCGACGTTCAATCCTTCCTTAGCTAGCATATAGCCCGTGGTGATACCGGTAATCCCTGCTCCAATAATGGCAACATCCACAGTTTTATTTTCATTTAAAGGTCGGAAAGAGGGAAGCTTACGATCCTCGTTCCAAATGGGTTCCGGAAATTGAGGGAAATTCGGGTTGTTTGCCATGTTCGTCCTCCTAGAATAAATGTTCTTTACATAACGTTTCCGAAACCACCTGTTATTATGAGCTGGTAATAAATACGGATTGACAACCTTCAACGAGGCTGTTAGGTTTAATGGAGTTATAGAAGGAAGTCTAACAATTTATTTGTTGCGGATATCTTTAGGTTGAAAACTTCTGAGATATGCGTACCAATCAATTGCTGATTGACACCTTTGTGAAGACAACGAAAGGAAGATGGTTATGAAAGAATATCATTCGTTTGGTTGGTATGCTGCCCGTGTATCACCACACTTGCCAAAAAAAGCTTTTAAACCGGTACCCTCAAGACTATTAGGTGGGTTAGCCTACTTGATTGTTTCTCTTGCAGGTTTAGGAACGATTATATTTTTCGACATAAATATTTGGTTCAGCCTTTTGATCAGCCTCGTTCTTGGGGCAAGCTTTGCAGGAATGGGTTTTCTAGGTCATGAAATTTTGCATGGGACTGTTGTAAGGAAGCCTTGGCTACGTGATCTATTAGGTGCTATTGCTTTTTGGCCATTGACGACAGGACCTAAACTATGGAGAAAGTGGCACAATCTGACGCATCATGTTCACACGCAGGATGAAGAAAAGGACCCAGATGCATGGCCGAGCATACAGAAGTTCAAGCGGAGTCGTTTCATGCGTTGGATGTACCGCGTACCGTTTTCGATCCGTGCTTTAGCAAGCTTTGCATCACTTGCGGTCACATTTACATTACATTCTTTGAAGATGTTCACCGTCTATGTGAAGGAATTCAACCCGAAAAAGCAACCTAGTGTATGGCTGGAAGCGATACTACCATGGGCAACTTGGCTTGGATTGTTGTTCTGGGTCGGGTTTGCAAAGTGGTTCTTTGCTTTCCTGCTTCCACTATTGATTGCGAATTTCATCGTGATGGCCTATATCTCAACCAACCATCGGTTAAATCCACTTGTTCCTGTCAACGACCCGTTAGCGAACAGCTTGACAGTTACGACGCCTAAATGGGTGGATGTTCTGCATTTCAATTTCTCGTATCATACAGAGCATCACTTGTTTCCAGGAATGAGTCCTAAGTATTATCCGATGGTGAAAGAGCAAATCAAGAGGATGTGGCCGGAGCGTTATCATGAAATGCCTTTCGGACGCGCTCTCCTTACATTGTTCAAGACACCAAGAGTGTATTATCATGAGAAGGAGTTCATCGATCCTCATAAAGGAACATTGTTCGGCTCATTAGGAAACGGATTGAATCCGAAAAATATCAAAATAAAAAGAACAAAAGTAAGAACATGATGATAAAAGATTGATTCCATGGATGAAGCCTGGCACTTTTCGTCAGGCTCGTTGGAGTCAATCTTTTTCAATATGAAATAAATGAGTTGCAGTGTGCGAACTGACATTATATGATTGATTTTTATAGAGGTTTTAAAAAAAGTCATAAGAAATTTAAGAGAATTTAATAGCATTTCTAGATTTCGACAAGATAAAATAGAGTGACGGTATCATTGAAACGTTTATTATTTATGAAAAGGTCTTAAAGCCGGTTATTCTCATCTCATGTGAGAGACAATGATAAGTACAGACAGATCACAATGATGTTTTGAAAGAGAGAAGACCTAAAAGGAGAAAACGGATGTTAGATTCATTATTATTTCTACTTATGTTGACCATCACGTTAGGGATCGCATCCCAATGGATCGCCTGGCGTTATCGTTTCCCTGCAATTGTATTGATGTCCCTTGTAGGACTGCTCGTCGGTCCTATATTAGGAATCGTCAACCCGAAAGAGGATTTTGGAGATATGTTCGGGCCAACGATATCCATTGCGGTCGCAATCATCTTATTCGAAGGAAGCTTGAATCTTGATATTCGTGAAGTACGAGGGTTGAAGCATTCGGTGCTTCGTATCGTTACGGGTGGAGCACTCGTTGCATGGCTGTTGGGATCATTTGCAGCACATTATGTAGCTGGACTTTCATGGGCTGTGGCGTTCGTCATCGGGGGTCTCTTCATCGTAACAGGACCTACTGTCATACTGCCTTTATTAAGGCAGGCGAAATTGAAGTCAAGACCAGCCAAGATCCTGAAATGGGAAGGGATCATCGTCGACCCGATTGGGGCTTTGCTTGCCGTATTTGCTTTTGAAATCATAAAATTCTTTTCATCTGAAGAAGTTACAGCAAACATTCTATTCTTTTTCTTCTTAGGATCATTGTTTGCCGCAATATTCGGTTGGCTTTGTGCAAAATTGGTCGGTTGGATGTTCGAAAAGGGTTACGTTCCGGAATTCCTGAAATCACCGATCATGTTTACCGTCGTTATCGCATGTTTTACAATATCGGATGAAATCATGCATGAGACGGGGCTTCTCGCTGTTACTGTCATGGGGGTTGTCCTCGCGAACATGCACATTTCGTCTATCGATGACATGCGGAATTTCAAAGAAAACATATCCGTGCTGCTCATTTCAACGATTTTCATCATGTTGACAGCATCTCTTACGGCTGAAACGCTATTGGATATCCTGAACTGGAAGATCATCCTGTTCGTTGTCCTGATGCTCTTCATCGTACGACCGATTTCCATCTTCTTGTCTACGATGGGTACAGAGCTTACGTTTAAAGAAAAGGTGCTCGTCGGATGGATTGCGCCACGTGGAATTGTTGCATTGACGGTTTCTGGTTATTTTGCCAGTGTCTTGCTTGAACAGGGCTTTGAAGATGCAAATCTGTTGATCCCATTGACCTTTGCTCTCGTATTTGCAACAGTGGTTGTCCATGGATTTTCCATTGTCCCACTTGCGAAGAAGCTTGATCTCGCAGTGGAAGGCAAGCCTGGAGTCCTGATTGTGGGTGGAAGCAGCTTCAGCACCGCTCTTGCAAAATCGTTTGAGGAGCTTAACATTTCGACGATGATTGCCGATTCCTCATGGGAGCGTCTGATAACCGCTAGAAAAGCAGGTGTTTCCTCCTATCATGGGGAAATTCTATCTGGTCATACCGAATACCATTTGGATTTCACACCTTATGAACAATTGCTTGCGACGACCGAAATTGATTCGTACAATGCGCTTGTATGTACGAATTTCGTACCGGAGTTTGGTAGGAGTAATGTTTACCAGCTCTGCTTGCACAACGACCATATAGACGACCTAGAGGATCTCGTCCATACGATTGGCGGTAAGACGTTGTTCCGAAAAGGAGCCACATGGGAAGAGTTGAACAAGCGAGTCGAGTGTGGTCATGTCATCCGGAAGACCAAACTTACGGAAAAATACACGTATAAACAATATTTGAGTGAACGGAATGAAGATACAATCCTGCTCTATATTGTCAAATCAGGGAAAGTATCGTTCTATACGGATGAAAAGGAACTTAATCCTGAAATCGGCGACCTTGTGGTAAGTCTGACGCCACCGAACAACGGAAAAGACATCACAAAGAAGGATACGAAGAATTTGGTTGGAAGTAAATTATAAATGGATTGAAAAAAGAGGTAGCAGCCGCTACCTCTTTTTAGTATGTTATTGGTGGTTGATTTTCACTTCAAGGTTGCTCGCTTTCCGCGGGCGATCCGCAAGCCTCCTCACTTCCACAAGACTACGGATTTCAATTACTTCAATGCTGTTTTGCGCCGAGTAACCGCAGGCGCAGGAGGTGGTGACTTCGACGTTCACCATAGGACGTGGTGGCTTTTAGTCGAAGATCCTATTATTGCTCACTGTGGGGTCTTGCCTGGCTCGCTTTTCCCGCAGGAGTCTCGCACCTTTACGTTACAATCAACAAAAGTTTTGTAGAGCTATTTTGAAAGAAATGCTAAGCGGCTTATTACATATTTGCTT
The DNA here is from genome assembly GCF_040126055.1 of Pseudalkalibacillus sp. SCS-8. Classification (NCBI taxonomy): domain Bacteria; kingdom Bacillati; phylum Bacillota; class Bacilli; order Caryophanales; family Fictibacillaceae; genus Pseudalkalibacillus; species Pseudalkalibacillus nanhaiensis. The sequence continues at coordinate 3,536,248 of NZ_CP143541.1, read as the reverse complement.
TGTTGACTTATAAATAAAAGCGTCCGCCTGAAGCTGTTCAAAACCAACCACAAATCTTTTTTCTTAATAAGCAAAAGAGGTAGCATACAGCTACCTCTTTCATTTTCAAGATGAAGTTTTTAAACCTTGATCAAGCCGATTTCAACGAGTCTTTCGTACAGGAAGTCACCTGCTGTGATCGCTGGGTAGCGCTCAGGGTTATCTTCTGTAATACAAGCAGGAATCGTCTCAAGAAGACAGCTGCTGTATGGATGTACGAAGAATGGCATTGAATAACGAGATGTGTTTTCACCGACAGGGTTAACTACACGGTGAGTCGTCGCTGGGATGACTTCGTTTGTGATACGAGAAAGCATGTCACCAGCATCTACGATGATTTGACCCTTCTCAGCTTTAACTTCCATCCACTCGCCATCACGTGTCAATAGCTCCAAGCCTGAAGCAGTTGATTCGACAAGCAATGTGATAAGGTTGATGTCCTCATGCTCTGCTGCACGGATTGCATTTGGATCCATAGAATCATCCAGTTTTGGATAATGGATGGAACGCAGGATGCTGTTACCGTCCTTGATCATGTCAGAGAAGAAATCTTGACGAAGATCAAAGTGCATCGCTAATGCTTCAAGCATGTTACGAGCAACACGCTCTAGTTCACGGTAGAAGTTCAATGCATTTTTGCGAAGCTCTGGAACTTCAGCTGGCCATACGTTCGCAGGGTACTCGGAAGTCAATGGGTGACCTTGAGGAAGCTCTTGTCCGGTATGCCAGAATTCTTTCAAGTCTCCGACAGAACGGTTTTTCGCGTGCTCTTTACCAAAACCGGTGTAGCCGCGTTGACCTCCATCGATTCCTTCGTATTTCTGCTTCGTTTCAGTGTCAAGGCTGAATAGCTCTTCCCAAAGCTCATAGTTCTTATCAATCAACTTATGATCGACACCATGACCTTCCAGGATGATGAATCCGATATCTTTCAATCCAGCTGCAAACTCTTCTGAGAATGCTTTGCGAGATTGCGAATCTCCATGTGTGTAATCTTTCAGATTCAATGTGCGGATAAATGGTTTGCTCATTAGTAAGAACCTCCTCAAAGTATTGGTATGAAAGCGATTTCAATCCTTTACGAGTATAACACGACATAAGAGGTCTAACAACTTGGAAAATAATAGTTTTGTAGAAAAACATAACTTTTTGAAAGGTTCATATAGATAGTAAGGGGGAGGGGACAACTTGTGAGGTTTTTGTATGGATGGAAGGAGTTCCTTTTACGTGGGAATGTAGTGGATATGGGAATTGGTATTATCATCGGGACGGCGTTCAGTAAGATCGTCCAGTCATTCGTCTCGGATATTATCATGCCGCCGATCGGCCTGCTGCTGAAACACACGGACTTTTCTGAGTTATATTTGAATTTAAGTAAGACGAAATATGCGTCTTTGCAGGAAGCACAAGCTGCAGGTGCGGCGACGATCAACATTGGTCTATTCATCGAAACACTGATCCATTTCCTTATCGTCGCATTTGCTGTTTATCTTTTTATTACGCAAGTGAATAAAATGCGCAATGTGCCAATTGAACAAACGCGGTTTAAGACGTGTTCTTACTGTTACTCGACGATTTCGAGCCTGGCATCACGCTGCCCGAATTGTACGTCCCAATTGGACGAACCGCCCACTAGCAGGAGTAGAGACCGTTTGAAGGTTAAATTCAAATGAATGAAAAAGGGTGATCCTGACTGTGAGGATCACCTTCGTAATTTTTACGAATGCTCCAATTGTTTCTTAAGGTTTTTATAGTCGGATTTTACCGATTGTTTCACCATCAGCTTCATGAAAGGCTGAGCAATTTTAAAGACCTTGCTCGCATCTCCCTCGACAATGGCCGTTACCTTTGTTCCTTCTGTTTGGGGCTCGACGATCCGAGTGACTGTAATGGGAAACGTACTCTTTATGCTCTCAATTTTAATTCTTTTATTTTCTTCGTATTCGACGACTTTGAAGGTGGTCTTAATTTCCTTTCCGAGAAAGGTTGCGACCTGTTCATAGGTTGAGCCAACTCCTAATGGACCTTGTGAGGTGAATCTTGCATCCACCATTCCACCTTGCCATTTCGGGTTGTTTTCAAAATTTGCGATGTAAGAAAAAACCTGATCATGAGGCCGGTTAATCGTATTGCTGACGACAACTTTTATCATACTCGTCACCTTTTTCTTAAAATTAGTATTTTATATGTGACTATAAGGTAACATAATAAGATCAGTTTTTCAATTCATTTCCATGAATTAACGAATTTGTGTTGTCATTCCGTTATGGTAGGAATATAATGGTATTAATTAAACGGTGGTCAATTAATTGGAGGCGTTTTGTCATGGCACCTAGAAAGAAAGTGGAGAAAGAACTGACTCGAGAAATGATAATGGATGCAGCTCGTGAATTGTTCTCGCAGGAAGGGTATCAGAATGTATCGATGAGAAAGATTGCCAAAGAATTGGATTACAGTCATGGTGCAATCTATTATCATTTCCAAAACAAAGCAGAGCTGTTCTATGCCCTTGTGGATCAAGATTTTCATTTACTTGACCTGACAGTCGAACGGATCCTATCGCTCCCATTGGAACGCTCGGAAAAATTGAAGGAAATTCTGCTCGGCTTCATTGAATTCGGATTGACGCATCCGAGTCATTACGAAATCATGTTTCTCATAAAGGATGAAGAGGTCCAGTACCATGTCCAAGCGGCACCGGATACAAGCTATCGGAAGTTTGCCGAGGCTGTCTCAACGTTAAGTCAAGGGTCTCCGACGGTCCAACAGATTTGGTCGATCTTTTTGTCTCTTCATGGATTTGTCGCTCATTATTGGAGACACGGGACACCTTATAACGAGGTCCAATCCTTAGCTGAAGCACATGTCTCTTTCATATTGAAAGCACTCGAGCAAACGGCATAATTTTATTGTGCATTAATTGACCATTGGTTAAATAAAAGGAGGAGTTACGATGAAAAAAGCGTTGGTCTTAGGTGCATCAGGAGGAATGGGGTATGCAATCGTAAGTGAATTAGTCCAAAGAGGGATTAGAGTTAACGCATTTGCGCGGAATCGGGAAAAACTCGACCGTCTTTTCAGAGGCATGGTGGGAGTTGAGGCGCACGCAGGGGACGTCTTTCACAAGGATGATCTGCTCCGAGCAGTGGAAGGTTGTGATCTCATTTTTCATGCCATCAATCTTCCATATCATCATTGGGAAAAGCAGCAGCCGCAGCTCCTCCGAAATATAGTAGGAACAGCAGAAAAAGCGAGGGCTAAGCTCGCAATCGTTGACAACATTTATGCTTATGGACGAGGGGATGGTCGACCTGTAACGGAGGAGACAGAGAAAATGCCTCACACGAAAAAAGGGAAGATTCGCCTTGAGTTGGAACGGATCGCTTTTAAAGCCGAAGTACCTGTTTTGGTGGCGCACTTTCCGGATTATTATGGACCGAACGCGGAAAATACGTATCTCCACATCCTTTTAAAGGACGTGTTGCAAAACAAAAAGGCCAATTATGTAGGAGACAAGAAGGTGAAGAGAGAGTTTCTCTATACTTCGGACGGTGCAAAAGCCATCGTCGATCTTTCATTGAGAGACGAAGCGTATGGACAGAATTGGAACATTCCTTCTGCAGGGGCCATATCAGGGGAAGAGATCATCCGGTTGGTGAGGGCCTTAACGGGTTATGAGAAGAAGGTCTCTGTTGTGACAAAGAATATGATTCGTTTCGTCGGACTCTTCAATCCGCAAATGCGTGAATTGACGGAAATGATGTATTTGAATGAAGTTCCAGTGGTGTTATCTGGTGAAAAGTTTGAAAGTAAGGTAGGCCCTGTGCCAATGACGCCTTATGAAGAAGGGCTTCGTCAGACGATCCACTTCATGAAAGAAAAGCAGGTTTGATCCGACGCTGCTCTCTTGATTTGCAATTGGTCTATATTTCAGCGGAATCGGTCTATAATTCGGGAAATCGGGCTATAATTTCTCAAATCGGTCTATCTTTTTCAAAATGTGCGCATAAATTGTTCATTTAGGTCATAATTTCCAGAACGCCAAGATAAATCCATATAAAAGGAGAAGCTGTCCAATCGGATCAGCTTCTTTTCGTTTTTTACATTCTGATAACACTTGTGCCAAACGCTGGTTGAAACGTTTTGCGGTTGAGCAACTAAGGGTAAAAGGAACACAAACACACGCGGAAAAGGTGGTGGCTTGGTTGCCAACACAGTTAAAACCACTGCTAAAAGGCCTTCTCATAATGACGACCATAGCATTCCTAACAGGCTGCAGTGAGCTGGCCGTTTTAGATCCGAAGGGACCCGTAGCCTTGCAGCAAAAAGACTTGATCATGTGGTCGATCGGCTTCATGTTGTTCATCGTAACGGTGGTGTTCGTGCTGTTCACCCTTTTTATCGTCCGTTACCGTGAACGTCCTGAAAATGAAGACTACGAACCACCTCAAGATGAAGGAAACAAGCTGCTGGAGGTTATATGGACTGTCGTTCCTGTTCTGATCGTCATTGCGCTATCTGTTCCGACGGTAAAAACGATCTATGCATTGGAAGAGCCTCCAAAAGCGACTTCCCATAAGGATCCGCTTGTCATCCATGCGACAAGCGTTGATTGGAAATGGATCTTTACTTATCCGGAACAGGAGATTGAAACGGTCAATTATCTTCACATTCCTGAAGACCGGCCGATCCTGTTCAAGCTCACATCAGCAGATTCGATGGCGGCACTTTGGATTCCGCGTCTTGGGGGTCAAGAATACAACATGGCAGGGATGGAGACCGAAATTTATCTGCAAGCCGATGAACCGGGAACCTATAAGGGACGGAACGCCAATTTTACGGGAGAAGGTTTTGCAGAACAGAAGTTCACGGTTACTGCGCAAACAAAGGAAGAGTTCGAGCAATGGGTTGAAGAGACCCAAGCCTCTGCTCCTAAGCTGACTAAGGAAAAATACGACCGTTTGATGCTGAAAGGGCATACCGGAAAACATACATTTTCTTCAACTCACCTCGAGTGGGTCGACCATGCGAAACAGCCGGATTACGCCATCAAGGTACGAGAGAAGTTAAACCCTGATCATGATGAACCATTTTGATCGAGGAAGGGGGATATTGCGTTGAACCTGGAATGGGATGAATTTTTCGTAACGGGAGAGCCATTGATCTATGCAGCGGATGTGTCCATTGTCCTGACCACCATTGCAATCATCTTCGTCCTTACCTACTTCAAAAAGTGGAAATGGCTGTGGAGGGAGTGGCTGACGACCGTTGATCATAAAAAAATCGGGATCATGTACATCTTCGCTGCATTGCTGATGCTGTTCCGTGCGGGTGTGGATGCATTGCTCATGAGAGCGCAGCTTACTGTTCCAAATTCAAAAATCTTAGAAGGGCAGCACTACAATGAGATTTTCACGACCCATGGGACCATCATGATTATCTTCATGGCGATGCCTTTCTTGATTGGATTGATCAACTTTGTCGTTCCCCTTCAAATCGGAGCGCGAGACGTCGCTTATCCGTTCTTGAACGCCGTCAGCTTTTGGACGTTCTTCATGGGTGCGATGCTTTTCAATATATCTTTCATTATTGGAGGATCTCCGTCTGCTGGGTGGACGAGCTATGTTCCTTTAGCTGGAGACGAGCTCAGCCCTGACCCGGGACAAAACTTTTACTTGATCGGCTTGCAAATTGCAGGAATCGGAACCCTTCTTACAGGGATCAATTTCCTCGTCACAATCCTGAAAATGCGGGCCCCTGGGATGACCTGGATGAGGATGCCGATGTTTACCTGGTCCACCTTGATCACGATGATTCTGATCATCTTTGCATTTCCGGTGCTTACCGTAGCGCTTGCGTTGATGACATTTGATCGCTTGTTCGGGAGTCATTTCTTTACGTTAGCCGATGGCGGGTTACCGATGCTTTGGGCGAATCTTTTCTGGATATGGGGTCACCCGGAAGTGTATATCGTCATTCTGCCGGCGTTCGGAATCTTTTCTGAAATCATCAGTACATTTGCGCGAAAAACGTTATTCGGGTATAAAGCGATGGTCTGGTCGATCGTAGCGATTGCAGGTCTCAGCTTCGTCGTTTGGGTTCACCACTTTTTTACGATGGGAGCGAATGCCGCCGTTAATTCGTTTTTCTCGATAACAACGATGATGATCGCCATTCCCACTGGGGTGAAAATTTTCAACTGGCTGTTCACACTTTATAAAGGCCGGATCAAAATGACCACGGCGATGCTCTGGTCCTTGGCTTTCATCCCAAACTTCACGATTGGCGGTGTGACAGGGGTCATGCTCGCGATGGCTGCAGCGGATTACCAGTATCACAATACGTATTTCCTCGTGGCGCATTTCCATTACGTATTGATTTCAGGTACGGTGTTTGCCTGTTTTGCTGGCTTGTTTTTCTGGTATCCGAAAATGTTCGGCTATAAGCTGAATGAACGACTTGGAAAATGGGGTTTCTGGTTCTTCATGATCGGCTTCAATGTCACCTTTTTTCCGATGTATTTCTTGGGTCTCGCCGGGATGCCAAGAAGAATCTACACGTACGAATGGGCTGACGGGTGGTTCAATCTGAATGTCGTTGCGTCGATCGGCGGTGTTGGGATGGCAATCGGTTTCGTCCTACTTGTGTACAACATCTACTGGAGCTTCCGGCATGCAGAGCGTGAAAACGAAGGGGATCCATGGGATGGTCGCACATTGGAGTGGTCGACCCCTACGCCGGTTCCGTTCTATAACTTCGCCATCACTCCGACGGTAAAAGGTCTTGATGCCTATATCATCATGAAAAAAGACCGAGAGCAACAGGAGAAAACGTACAAACCCATTCATATGCCAAGCTACTCTGGACTTCCGATCATCATGTCTGCGGCTTTTTTTATAAGCGGGTTCGGACTTGTTTTCAAGTGGTGGTGGATCGCCATCATCGGCTTGATCGGGGTTCTTGTCACATTGGTGCTAAGATCATTTGATTATGACGAGGGCTATTACGTTCAAGTGGAGGAAATCGAAAGAATTGAGAACGCGTATAAATAAAGGAGGCGTGAACAATGGAATATGTGCAATCTGAAGCAAATAAGCACGACGCTCCTGACACGCCCTTGGAATATCAGTCTGAAACAGGAAGGCTGAATATTTTAGGATTCTGGATTTTCTTAGGAGCAGAAATCGCGCTGTTCGCAACGCTATTTGCAACATATCTCGTTCTCATCGGCCGTTATGCGGACGGGCCTGTTCCATGGGAATTGTTCGAGGTGAAAGGGGTCTTGATTGAAACGTTCCTGCTTTTGACCTCAAGCTTCACATGTGGACTGGCGATACATGAAATGCGCAGGCACAGCCTAAAAGGGTTGGTTGCTTGGCTCGGCATTACACTCGTCTTAGGTGTGGCATTCTTGAGCTTCGAGATTTATGAATTCATCCATTACATCCATGAAGGAGCAAGCCTCACCACAAGTGCGTACTGGTCAGGCTTCTATGTTCTTGTCGGAACGCATGGAGCTCATGTCACGATGGGAATCGCCTGGATCGTCTTAATCATCATTCAATTGTTCCAGAGAGGATTGACGAAACAAACGACCCGTAAAGTGTTCGTCGCAAGCTTGTACTGGCACTTTCTAGACGTCGTCTGGATCTTCATTTTCACAGCCGTTTATTTATACGGGATGGTGATACATCATGGCTAAAAAGAGTACGCAATTTCCATGGCAGCATGTAATCGGCTTCCTGCTATCGATCGTGCTGACACTCGCTGCATTATGGGCAGCCTTATACGCCGGATTTTCAATGACAATGATCATCGTGATCATCGTCGGTTTAGCAATTGTTCAAGCCATCATCCAGCTGCTCATGTTCATGCACATGACCGAAAGCAGTAACGGAAGACACCAGACCCATATCATGCTCCATTCCGCGTTCATTGCAGTTGTTCTCGTCGTCGGAACCCTATGGGTCGTCTCGTATGGTTTCCATTAACATGACAAAGAGGGTGACTGGAACGATCGAGTCAGCCACCCTCCTTATTAAGAAGTCCTACATCATATGTGAAAGGATACCAAGAACAAAGAGCAACGGAGCAACGCCACCAGCTAACACTAAAATCACTTTCCTTAACGTCGATGGATACTCCTCTTTTCTAATCGGCTCCCTGTTTTTCTTTGCTTTTCGGAATCTTCTTCCCTCTTCTGTGAAAAGCACATAAACGGCAAGTAATACGAGCAATACGAATACGACAAAATTCGTAAGCATGAAGATCAATCCCTCATATTGTCCAATCCAACTCATTTAAAATCATCCTTTATTCTATGAACATGCCTAGTGGTTACGATAACACTAAATGGACCGGGTGCGAAAAGTTAATCTTTTCCACGGTTTGAAATGTTTCTGTCAATTCACCGCCCCATACATACTATAAAAAAGAGGTCATAACAAGATTTTGGGGAGGTGGCTTAGTTGCAAAAATATATCCACCATCAATGTGTCGCGCATATCGAAAAGCCGGTCATGATCACAACCTATGAAAAAGAAGTATATATCGGGGTTATTAAAGGAGTGGATTCGGAGAAGGTTTATTTACAGCCGTTTGAAGAAAGGGAAGGGCGTTTCTTTCCGTTACTTGGGGCTGGATTAATCGGATTAGGTCTTGGAACGATCGCAGGTGTCACCCTTTTCCGCCCGTATCCTTATCCGTACCCATATCCATACCCTTATGCGTGGTAATCTGATATCAATATGAAAAAAAGAAGGTGGCGAAATCGCCACCTTCTTATATTTTTTTCACTTTATCAAAAACGTGTGATTTGAAGATCAGAAATGCTGCCACGTGCGCAAAGATGACATTGGCGACAAAGATCGATCCAAGGATGATATGGACAAGCGTGCTTAATTCAAATGATAAATATAAAACGACATAAAGCCACATACACAAGATGAATGGGATTTGGAAGATGGCAAGCTTTTTACGCTCTGGCCATAAAAATAACGGGGTCGCTGTTGCTACCAGTAAATAAACGAGAAAGACGCTCATTCTTTAACGACTCCTTTTTAAAAAGTTCGCGCCGGAATTTGTGAACATTTTGTTACAAATAGTATAACACGCAGCGTATTTTTTGTGAAAACGCTCTACAAGAAGTCTGATTTTACTTAGGCATTCACCTATAAAAGCCTCTCTGCATATCATAGGCTAGGAAATACTGAAGATCTGAAGAGGGAGTGTGTGGTGTGCCAGGTAAAATCATCAATTATTATGCAGGCGGCAACACAGCCAAAGGTTTTTATAGCTTTTATGACTCATGTCTTGAGGGATTGGATCGTTTATATATCTTAAAAGGCGGTCCCGGATGCGGGAAATCCTCATTAATGAAATCCATAGGTTACGAATGGAATGATAAAGGCTATGATGTCGAATTCCTCCATTGTCCTAGGGATAATCAATCCGTTGATGGGGTCATCATCCCGGCATTGAAATTCGGAATCGTGAACGGGACGGATCCTCAGATCATTGAACCGAAATACCCAGGGGTGATCGAGGAATACGTCAACCTTGGTGAAGCTTGGGATTCAACGAAGCTCACAGACTATCGGGAAGAAATCTATAAGCTGAATGCCCAGATCCAGAGCGCTTATGAAGAAGCTTACAGCTGCTTTGCCAAGGCTCTTGCTGTCCATGATGAATGGGAAGCGATCTATATTGAAAATATGGATTTTTCAAAGGCCGACCAATTGACACAAGAGCTTATTGAAGAATTCTTTGCTGGAAAGTGCCTTCATAAGAAAGCGAAAGTATGTCATCGCTATTTAGGGGCAGCTACACCGAAGGGAGCAGTTGATTTTGTCCCGAATTTGACGGAAGACATCTATAAGCGTTACTTCATCAAAGGCAGGCCTGGTTCAGGAAAGTCGACCATGCTTAAGAAAATCGCTGCGATATCAGAAGAAAAAGGCTTTGATACGGAAATCTATCATTGTGGCTTTGATCCGAACAGTCTCGATATGGTCATCATCCGCGAGCTTGGTATTGCGATCTTCGACAGTACAGCTCCGCACGAATATTTTCCGGAGCGGGAAAACGATGAGATCGTCGATATGTATAAACGCGCCATCACACCTGGAACCGATGAAAAATATGCTACAGAGCTTCTAGATATCACAGGGCGTTATTCCTCCTATATGAAAGAAGCGATCGGATATCTGGCAGATGCGAAAGGATATCATGACCAACTGGAGAAATACTATGTGGATGCGATGGATTTTAATAAAGTAGAGGATCTCAAGGCTGGAATCGAGACCGAAATCAAGCGGATCTCGATGTCCGAACAGACGACTTAATCCATCAAGCTTATAAAAACACATAACGTTAGGACTGTAGATGAATGCTACTCATCTGCAGTCTTTTCGTATACATGTAAAGTACTCTTAAACAGAGCTGAAAAGAGGGGATGCAATCGTGATGACTGAAAAAGAGAAGGACCAATTGAAGATGCTGAGGGACATGATCTATGAGGCTAATGATGAAGTCGAAATACAGGCTGCGGCATCACAAGCACATCAGCTTTTGGACAGGGTGGAATTGAGAACAGCAGTATCACAACCACCTGAAGTGATATGGAATTGGATCCATCATCTTAAAGGAGAGTTGATGGATTGTGAGGATGCAGAGGAATGTTACACGTATGAGAGGTTGATTCATCTGCTTCTGGATCACCTGGAAACAATGGAAAATCGGTGAGTGGAAGATGTTCCTTCTACTCGTTTGAATTTACGCTGAAATTCTGTCATCTTTAAATGAGGTAGACAGATGACGGAGGAACGAACATGAACACATTTTGGACGAACATCACCAATTTAACAGCGATATTGGACGAACATGCAATTCCCTATCAATACATCGGCGGTACGGCACTTCATCTTCAAGGAATTGGAGAAGTCAGTGACATTCAAGTTGAAATTCAATGGGATCTCCATGAAAAAGCATATGAGCTTTTCACACCTTACGGACCGGGTGAGATTAGAAAGACCAATCGTGAAGGGTCTTTTGCGTTCATGATGGAAGGTTTGTCAGTAGCGATTAGCTGGACCTATCAAACGGCTTTACGAACCGATCCTTATCGAATTGAGATGGAAGTGGATGGGCTAAAGCTGTGGTGCCAATCTCTTTATGGCATACGGGAGGAAGAACGGTACACAGCTCAAGTGGACGATTTTCTCTTAGAGGAACAAAAACGAATGACAATGCAGAACCAAGCAGCCTGGAACCAAAATAATTACCAGGCACTCATCAACCGTTATGGTACCCCTGAACAAGTGGCTCGTAAAATCCAGTCTTATCCGGAAGGAAGGCTTGGTCCCCTTTATCCTTTCCTTGATCCCTTGAAAGGAAAGAGCATAGCCCATTTAATGGGATCAAACGGAATTAAAGGCGTGGCGATGTCCCTACTTGGAGCGGACGTGACCGTCGTTGATTTCTCCCAAGAAAATGCCGCTTTTGCGAAGGAAGTTGCTGCTGCATCTGACGTTCCACTAACCTATGAAGTTGCAGACGTATTGTCTCTGGAAACAAAGACGAATTATAAAGGTCAATTCGACTATGTGGTGATGGAGTTAGGCGTTCTTCATTATTTCATTGATTTGAAGCCCTTATTCCGGGTCATTCATCAGCTTTTACAGCCAGGAGGGACGTTCATCCTTCAAGAATTCCACCCGGTCTCAACCAAACTCATCACCTCGAAGGGTAAGAAGCATAAGGTGGACGGAAATTATTTTGATCCCACGATCAAGGGAAGGCAAGTCGCCTATTCAAAATATGCACAAGACCGGAATGACACGACAGAAGAAGTGTTGCAGCGGAAATGGACGCTAGGTGAAGTCGTCACAGCCGTCGCTCAACAAGGTCTTGTCCTTGAATTGCTGAAGGAAGAGCCCAATCAGAAGATCCATGACATCGGGCTGCCAAAAACATTCACGTTAGTCGCTCGGAAATCGGAATAACTGAAAGCCTCTTAAGCAAAATTTTTGTAAGTCCTTTTCAAAACAGGATATGTTAAAAGAGAGATGAGTATTTTGGAGGGATGAAGTATGGCTGAGAATAACACGCCCTTACAGAAAGCGACCTTTGCAGGTGGGTGTTTCTGGTGTATGGTAAAGCCTTTCGATGAAATGCCTGGTATTGAAGACGTCGTATCCGGCTACATGGGCGGGACGCTCGAAAACCCGACATACGAAGAAATCGTTGCAAAACAAGATAAGCATCGTGAAGTCGTCCAGATCACGTTCAATCCGGATATTTTTCCATATAAAAAATTACTGGATATCTATTGGCCGCAAATCGACCCGACGGATGCTGGCGGGCAATTCTATGACCGCGGCCACATTTATAAAACCGCAATCTTTTATCACAATGAAGAGCAGAAGAAACTAGCCGAAGCATCCAAGAAGGAATTAGAAGAGAGCGGAAAATTCAGCAAGCCGATCGTCACGGATATTTTGCCTGCTTCTGAATTCTATCCGGCAGAAGAGCATCATCAGAAATATTATAAAAAGCATCCTGGCCATTATAATGCGTATTATAAAGGCTCCGGTCGTAAGGATTTCAAAGAGAAAAACTGGACCGTTGAAAAGGATGACAAAAAGCTGCGAGAGACACTGACAGACATGCAGTATAAGGTCACCCAGAAAAATGGTACAGAACCGGCTTTTAATAATGAATATTGGAACAATGAGCGGGAAGGCATCTATGTCGACATCGTTTCTGGGGAACCATTATTCAGTTCCAAAGACCAATATGATGCGGGCTGCGGATGGCCGAGCTTTACGAAGCCCATCCATGTTTCACGAATCAAGGAAAAGAAGGACTTGAGTCATTTCATGATCCGTACAGAAGTACGCAGTCAAGAGGGCGATTCCCATCTTGGTCATGTCTTCAACGACGGTCCAGGTCCTGATGGCCTAAGGTACTGCATCAATTCAGCCGCACTCCGTTTCATTCCGAAAGAGGATTTAGAGAAAGAAGGATACGGCGAGTACAAGCAACTGTTTGAATAAAAGGAAGGAAGAGCTGCCCCGGATGAGGGCGGCTCTTTTTTAGTTTAGTCTGCTGGGAGAGGTGCATAATTTCAGCAAGTAGGTTCAAAATTATTGAACTAGGTTCATAATTTCAAATCTGGGTTCATAATTCCTCAAATAGGTTCATAATCTCGCAACTAGGTTCATCTGCCTCATCCAGACCAGTAAAAAAACGGGCCTGACCATCAGGAGCCCGTTTTTTCATCGTTATTTTCGAATGGATAAGTCCAAAATCGTTCAAATTGAATCCAATTCATCAATTCTTCCTCGTTCGCCTGCAGTCTTTTCTTCATTCCAGCCATCAATCCGGCGGTTTGGCTTTTATGAGCATCCAACGTATCCAGCTTTTTATTCATGAATTTACTGACGTCGCGGATGACATCGGGCTTTCCGAGCTCCTCTTCACAGTTGTGGGAGAAGGCAACACACTCGACTTTCGGACGCTTCGATTCAGGAAGACGTCGGACCGCTTCAATGACAGCTGCCCCGCACGCATCGTGATCGGGATGGACGCTGTACCCTGGATAAAAGGTGATGATCAACGATGGATCGAGCTCATTGATTGCATCTATAAAAATACCTACCAGCTTTTCAGGATCTTCAAACTCGATTGTTTTATCCCGAAGTCCCATCATACGCAGGTCCTTAATTCCAAGTACATCAGCAGCCTTAAGTAATTCCTGTTTCCGTACTTCAGGCAGGGATTCCCGTGTCGCAAATGGCGGATTCCCCATATTCCGTCCCATTTCTCCTAATGTCAGACACATATACGTGACCGGTGTTCCACTTCCAGTGAATTGCGCGATCGAACCAGAAACACCGAAGGCTTCATCATCAGGATGAGGAAAAATAATCAACACGTGCTTTTCCATTTTTTATTCTCCTTTCTTCCATCTTGGAACAGGATATTCTTTTTATTCAAAAGGTGTTTCGCTGATTTGAAGAGCGACAGCGAGCTTTCCTTCTCTATCATGACCGGCCATTAACAAACGGTTCCTCGCGTCCAACTCCCAATGGGTAATTCCTTCTGCATAGATCCACCCGAGATCCATTTTCAAACCGACTCTGTATGGACCCTCACCAGTAATCTTCCCACGTGTATAGCGTATTTTGCCGTTCCGGATATATGCTCCAGCAGAGAACGTCTTCTCATTAAAATGAGAGGCATAAGCTCCGTTGGTCGTCTCCAGATGGATATAGACGTCTTTTCCTGTAAACCGTTCGATGAGCGGCTGTACCTTGGCGATATCAATCAAATCCAAAACAAGATCCCTCCTACGTAACCACTAGTATTTACTATTGTACTAAAAATAGGACACGATGTTTCATGAAATGCTTATAGAAAAAGAGGGTGATCCTAAATCAGACATCATTGATTAGAACACCCTCTTAATTATTTATTGTGTTGTTCGATTACTCCACTCTCGGCTTAAAATGCCATACATAAGCATGTCATAGCGTTCTCCATCCCGTTGGAGGAATTCACGCTGTGCGCCTTCATATTGGAAGCCGAGACGTTCGTATAGTTTGATCGCTCTTTTGTTGTAGCTGAAAACGGTCAGCTGTATCCGGTGCAGATTCAGTTCAAGGAACGCGAAATTCAAAACAAGCTCCATTGTTTCGTATCCGAGGCCTTGATCCCATAAGCTGCGTTCTCCGATTCCAATTGCGAGCCATGCATTTCTGTGGGGCCAAAGGATATCATCTAAATCGACCCATCCGACAACACGATCGTCCTCGATCATCCGGATCGCAAACAGATAGGACTTCTGCTCTCTCGGTTTCAATTCGACCCAATCCTTGAAGTCACGTTTCAATAAGGGAAAGGATGGGGCAGCATCCATGCACCGCATATACTCATCATCATGGTACCATTCAGATACTTTATCCAAATCCTCCTCAGTGAAACGGCCTAAATAAACTCTTTCCCCTTTACGTAACGATTTCGTAATCATATCTAAAACCCTCAAATCTTTTTTTCTTAAGCTCAGTTAAAGAATGTTGTTGATGTTGAACAGCTTCAGGCGGACGCTTTCCGCGGGCAACGCTTCAGCCTCCTCACTTCCACAGGATGTGGTGGCTTCGACGTTCACCACAGGACGTGGTGGTTGTTAGTCGAAGAACCTTAATTCCTCACTCTGCGGGGTCTTCAGCTGTTGCTTTTCCTGGAGTCGCCGCCTTACGCTTCTATTTCTTTAAATATCAACAATAAAAGCTAACATAGCCTTTCTTTAAAACCGAGTCATGCAGATCGGTTTTTTATGTGTATGGAACAGCTTTGTTACTGTGTCTACATCACCTTTATCGGAGATGGTTGCCCTACCATATGTGTGCAACGCATCGAAAGGCACGACACCCATCAGCATGGAGGTGAAATCTGACACATCCAGTGAAATCTCTGTCGTTTTTCCAGAGACAATTTTTGTGGTCAGATGACCCTCTACCACATTCATCTGAAACTTCTTGTGATTGGTTGGCTGGAAGGTGTCTGTCAGGTTGATGTCCAGTGATAGAGTCATCCTATTGAAATCATGCTCCGACACCTTCTCAAGGAATTTCTTAGCATCGAGAAGCCGATACATGACCCCGACACCCTGAGTGTTGCTCTCATGGAAGACATGCGGTATCAACTGCTCTGTACCATTGCTGGGATTTTCAAGCAGGTGATGGAAATGTTCATCCTGTGTGTCGAAATAAATGGAACGCACCTGATCCTGTTGGCTATGGAAGAATGTAAGCAATTCCGAAAGCACCGTATCATTTTCATACATTATTTCATGGACGATGATATCGTTCTGAAGAAAGCTGTCTTCCGGTTCAGCATGAAAAGAAAAGCCGGCATATCCCCTGATTTCCTCGTTCTCAATAAAACCAACCATAATATGGCCGGGCTGTTTCATCGACCTTTCAAAATCAGATGGCGTCCGCAGAAAAAGCCCATGTGTATGAGAGGCCGTTTTATTGTAATAAGCAGTAAGGTCATCTGCATGCTCAACCGTAAGATAGGATAGGTGGGATTTCGATCCGCCTTTTGGCAAGTGCATCGGCTTCACTCGGAACCGGTTCTTTTTCGCTCCATACCCGTATCCCATTTTCCGATAAAAGTCCGGCCGGAAAGGATAAAGGGCGGTCATGTATGTACCTTGCATCAAGTAGTGATTATGAAAATACTCAAGCAGTCTTTTCGCAATCCGTTCTTTCTTATGGAGTAAATCGACTGCTACCATGCCGATTCCACCCACCGGCACAGCTTGATCGTAAAACGTCATTTCAAAATCATGAAGACGCATTCCGCCGACCAGTTTCTCAGATTGATAAGCGCCATACAGGGCAGTCGTCTTATCACTTTCTTGTAATTCAATGAAACGGTCCGCCATCTTCTGTATTTCGTCTTCAGTACGAACCTTCATACCTGGATAGGAACGACTCACCAGCTCGATAAAGGATTTGATATCTTCAACTGGCAACCTTCTGATTTCCATGGGATCCCCCCTCACAAATAAACAGATGAAACCATTATAACAAAATTGTGACAATTCAATCGGTTTCGTGTGATAATAAAAAAAGAAAAGAGAGAAGGGGGAAAACAAGTTGAGGAAACCGACAGATAAAATGGTCATGCATAGTTATCCTGGAATGGTAGCCATTGTGACGGTATCCTATGGTGGAGAGGATAATGTCATGGCGGCAGGCTGGCACTCTTACATATCCTATGATCCAGCAATTTACGGCGTTGCGATCGGTCGTGAACGCCATACCCACAAGCTCGTAAAAAAAGCGGGTTCGTTCGCCATCAATTTTTTGTCTTACGAGAATGCCGAGTTCATTCAGCAATGCGGAACCTATTCAGGAAGCAATACAGACAAGTTCGAGCTTGGAAACATGTCGTTCGACAGAGGGATCACAACCGATGCACCGATTCTGCACGATGCCTATGTCGCGTATGAGTGTAAGACGATCGATGTGAATACATATGGAGATCATGATTGGTTCGTAGCGGATATCACGAAATTTTACAGAGACGATACGTTTTTTGATGAAAAAGGATTACCAGACTTTGATATTTTGGACATACCGCTCTACCTCGGCCGTTCCCGTTATTTGCGAGCCGATTCATCAAGTGTCATTAAGAAGTTCATGGTGTGAGCGTAAGGAATTTTTCATGTAGAATCATGACGAATATTTTCTGGGAAATTCTTTTCAAGTCGAATTCCGTCGTAAAGGCTAGTGAATACAAGAGTCTTTTCCATGTAAAAGTATTAGTTATCATAATCGAAGATATTTATCTCAAAGATTGATAATATCCTATAAATCATTGAAAAACAGGCACAGAATTCTTCTGTACCTGTTTTTTGCATGAGTAATAAATTTTCACATCAATAACATACTCTCCTTAGACAAATTCATTAATATTAATTCCGTTTTTAAGAACCGCAGATAACTGAGTTTGAAGAGACCAGGTTGCTAGAGCAACCCCTTCAGCAAAAATTATATGATCTTTTGGAGGTAAACCAAGAAGACTATTTGCTGAAAAAGCAAAGCGTAAATCTCTGTCTCCATATAAGGACTGCTCTAGGAATTTTTCACTACCTAAAACAAAATTCCATACATCTTTTTTTGTCTCTTTTCGTTCAATTTTTTTAACTGTACCTGGTCCCCATTGTGTGTGAACAACCTCGTTGGGCTCAATCCAGCTGGCTTGGATTAGATAATTAAAACGTACTAGGACTGGGTGCTTCTCAGTTATACTGATATATACATCTTTAAATTTCTTACCATCGTATACTTTTATAGTTAAATTAACCATTGGGATCTCTTCAGGTCCCCTTATTAAATCTATAACAGTTGCTGAAGTTCCACCTAAGACTTTAACTCTATCTCCGGTTTTTGTATTATTATCAAAGATTTTTAGAGATTGAATGGGTTTAGTCTCACCATTTTCCATAAGTACTTTGGTGTCTTCTGCAAAACACCCCTCAGGGGGCATAGTAGGTAACCACATTCTTTTCCTTTCTTTATCCTTATCCTTATCCTTATCTTTATCTTTGTCTTTGTCCTTGTCCCTTTCCCTGTCTTCATCTTGCCCATTCAATATAAATTCTTTATTTGTTAAACTTAATCGCTCACTTATTCTGTACATAAGAAATACCTCCTTAATTTAGTTCTTTAAATTATATGTTAGTCCAATAAGTGTTAGGTCTGGTCATTCTAAAAATTGCTCTTTATATCTTTAAGGGTGTTACACAGTAATATCTAATAGGTATTAAATCTCCAAAGATCGGAAGTAGATGATCTCTATGATATACTACGGGTGGAAAAAACGTTATAACACGGGTGAGTATTCATGGAAATATTGAAAAATGAGTGGGCAGATGTCCTTAACAGTGAGTTTGAAAAAGACTATTATCAACGTTTACGAGAACAGCTGAAGGTGGAGTATGGTAATCATACTGTATTTCCGGATATGTATGAGATCTTCAATGCGCTCCATTATACGGATTACAACGACGTCAAGGTGGTTTTAATCGGGCAGGATCCTTACCATGGGCCTGGACAGGCGCACGGGCTCAGCTTTTCGGTTCAGCCAGGCGTCAAGCAGCCCCCGTCTTTGAAGAACATCTTTAAAGAGCTTCAATCCGATTTAGGGCATGACATTCCTGACCATGGATCACTTGTCCATTGGGCGAAGCAAGGGGTCTTATTATTGAACACAGTCCTCACCGTACGGAAAAAGGAGCCGAATTCCCATAAAGGATTGGGATGGGAACAGTTCACGAATACAGTCATCCAATCGTTGAATGAACGAGAAACTCCACTTGTCTTCTTATTATGGGGAAGACATGCTCAGCAGAAGGAAGAGTTGATCACGAATGATCACCATCTGATTCTTAAATCTCCTCATCCTAGTCCTTTTTCTGCAAACAAAGGCTTTTTCGGAAGCAGACCATTTTCAAGGATCAACCAATTCTTACGTGAACAGGGGCTTGAGGAAATCGATTGGGAAATTCCACCGATTGAAGAGGAGACAAAATAACACAAAAAAATGGTGCCCTAGAGCTTCTGGGGTACCATTCTTGTTTACTCAGGCATAGCTTCTTCCTTTACCTGAGTCCGCCATTTCGACGAGATCCTCGGGGTAAGGCTCGAAAAAGGATTGTTGCAGGAGATAGTCATTATCAAATCGTAGTACCCATGATTTTAATATACTTAATAAATTGCTGAGTGGAATCTTCCGGGACTTATACCGTTCAAGCAAGTGTAGGAAATGATCTCTCTCCTTCTTACTCAGATCATCTGAAAAGTAGCCCATGATATGCTGACAGACGTTGATGTTGGATGTGTACCGTGCAGCTTTTTGGAACATGCGATGGAGTTCAGTTTCATACTCCTCATACACCTGGTCGATGGTATCGTACGTTTTGTGATTTGCGATGATCCGACCCATATTCTTGAGGCGTGTCTGATTATAAGCCATGAACAAATATTTATTTACAGACTGAAATTGAATCAGTTTTTGGATTGTTGGCTCTTTCTTTAACTCCCGAAATGCAGCCAGGGTATATAACTTCGTAAGGAAATGCTCTCTGATGGTGAAATTCGTCAGCCGTCCTTCTTCCTCTACAGCAAGCATACCGAACTGATCGAGGACCATTCCTCCAAACAGTCCGCTTCCTTTCTCTTTGACCGGTGCTTTTTCAATCCCGCTATAGATCCGCACATCCCGCGTCCCGCAGCTAGGTGAACGATTCTTTAAAATGAATCCGTCCACGTCCGGAATGGATTTTAAAAAGCCCTTGGTAAACGTATTCATATCCTCTGTCAGATCTTTTTTAGATGAGGGCTGGATCATTCTTGTCTCTCCATCTTGCGAAACAAGACGTACCGTTTCCCTTGGTGTCCCCAGACCGATTTCGACCTCCGGACAGATGGGGATAAATTCGACATAAGGCATGAGGGTTTGCACGGTCATATCTTTCAAGACGTCGCCATTATACCGGCACGCATCGAATTCTAAACATTTACTAACGACGATTTTAGGAGTTGGAAAGGATCGCATAAGTACCTCCATACTGTATAAGGAAATAAAGACGTTTATGATAGATGTTTACCCTTTTACGAAATCGCTTATTCGTATATTCCGAAAAGATATAACAGGGAGTGATTCAACTCTCATGAACCGACTTGCTAAAAAGATTATTACACATGGAAAGAAACATGGAATCCCGATGAATAAAAAGAAAAAATGAGTTCAACTATACCTCCCATATATAGTAAAAAAGCCCATTTCAGCGCGCAAAAAAGCATAGCCAAAGGCTATGCTTTTTATGTAAGTTTTATGGAACTGGATATGGCTGATCTTCGCGATAGAGATAACCCTCATATGTTTGTACATTCATTGCACCAGTTTTCCAATACAAGTACCCACGATAAATTGTTCCATACGCTGTTTCTGAATGAAATACATACGGTTGAGGGGATCCACGGTAGTTTCTTTCAGCCCAAAACCTTTCAGGTCCATAGTAAGATGAAGAGTATTCCTTAGCTTCCTTAGCACTTGCTGATGGAGGGTTAACTGTCGCCATACTTACTGTCATAAGAGACAACATAAACATAACGGTAAGCATTTTTTTAATCATATCTATTACCTGCTTTCACTAATATTTAACCTGAGAATTTAAGGAGCTGGAAGTGGCTGATCTTCACGATAGAGATAGCCTGAATACCTGTAGTGGCCATAAAATTCCTGATCAAAATATAAGTATCCACGATAGATTGCATCATACCGTGCTTCTTGAAAGTATACATACTCTCCCTGATAATTAGAATACGAACTTTCTCTCCAATACTTTGTAGGTCCTGAGTAGGCTTCCGTGTATTCCTTAGCACTTGCCGATGGAGGATTGATCGTCGCCACACTTACAGTCATAAGAGACAACATAAACATAACGGTAAGCATTTTTTTAACCATATTTTTCACCTGCCTTTCACCAATATTTAACCATAATATAAAAAATATTACATTAATATTTAGAAAATTATGTAAAATAGTGTAGAATACCTAGATAACGAAAACGGGGACTTATAAACAAAAAAAGCTTCCTTGAATTAGATCCTGCAACCAAAAAACCACTGTTTAGTTACAGTGGTTTTTTTGTGAAATTTAATAATTTTCTGTTCTAGTTAAACCGAAAACTTGTTGGTTGCTATTATCTTTTCCACTAAAATAGGAATCTGATCTTTCGGCTCATTAGGGAAATCCATAAGGATTGTGCCAACCCTATTTGAGCCCACTTGATCCATATATCTAAACAAGTAAGGATTCACTTTATTCGCAACAGATTTAGGAGTTGCACCTTGTGATGCTGATGCATAATTTAAGTACCAGTGTTCCATAGCCCCTTTCTGAGCTTCATTCATAAAGGATTCAACCATATTCCACTTTTCATCAATATTAAAATACGTTAGAAGTTTGTAGAAATCTTGAACGCGGAATTGTGCATATGGTATGTCAATAAAAAACGTTGTGTTTTCCTTCCAATTTGTCACATCGATGCCCAACGTTTTTCTCTTGTTCATATCGAATCTTCGAATTAATACAATTTTACCCCTTACCTCATCTAAAGTTGGAATCTTTTTGTCTAAGTACCACATCGATTCATTATCTTTTAGGTACGAAAGAAAAGTAGCATCGAAATCTCTTGTACAATCTTCTCTAGTCCCCGTTGGCTGGATGAACATAATAATGGTTTCTTGAGGTTGTTCATTTAAAAAACTTATACAATCGTTTAAAACATCTCTGAAATTTTTGTGTTGATAATATGCTGCATGATGAATTGTAAACGCATTTTTGATATGTCTGCACCGAATGTCTATGAAACGAATACCAGCATTCAGTTGTTCCTTTAAACTCATTGTCTGGCATTCTGGCCCTGGACCACCATATAGAGCGCAAGTTTCATGAGTACCTGGTATATTCAGTTCAGAAAGCTTTTTGCTTCCTGGTATATTTTCCATCCAACTTTTTTTAGGTACACGCCTGAAAATCGTGATTTTATTCCACTTGTTCCCAGATACTTGAGAAACAATAAACTTTCCTGCATCCTTTCCATACCTTCCCAATTCACGCGTATAATTATGATATGAATCATACTGATATATATCTATCCAAAAAACATCACCAGTTTCAAACTCCATATGAAGTCTGAACCTTGCTGCCTTTTTCCAGTAATTAAGTTCCTCTCTTTCTTCAAGTGAGGAATAGGCTTTAAGGCTTCTTTCATTCAAATTACGATCAGGGTGGGATACTCCCACCCACTCATCCGAGTTAGAATCCGTCACCCAAATACGCGTAATATTAAAAGGGGTGTTATTCGTTAATCTAAAATGAGTCTCAAGGGATGCAGTCATTTAAAAAATTGTCCTCCTTTTGGTCTCAGTTATGTTTTGATACGAAATTAAACTACGAAATGGTATTTATTTACATGCGAAGCTTATATTTTAACTCTATTATTCGGATTTGGTCTTATTACTTAAATTTATATAAGAATTAATTTTATAATCTTCCAGGCTTTATTTTTACTAAGAGAATAAATTAAATAATGCCCATGAATTCATTCATGAGCACCTTTTTGTTCTTTGATTTATTTGCATTTTATCTATGTATATTTTCTAAGAATTTTAAACCAAGCAGAAAAAGCTTGCTTCCATGGATTAAATCATGAAAGTAAGCCTTTTCTGTGAATAGTGAATTTTAACATACCGACATTTATGATTATATCAGCTAATGGATATTTTAACTTTACAAAACCATCTTACAAATCACTTGGTTTTAAGTAAGTGGATGATATAAATTACTTTCAATCTATTATACATAAATTTGGAAGATCCTGAAGTGTGTTTATAATGGAGAATTGATGAAATTGAATATTAATTGTGAATTTAATAAATGTGTAAGTATCCTTTTTTAATCCAACACAAACTCTTAAGCGCTGCACTCAATTATCCTGATGCTAGGACCTCTTTCGTACCCTGTGCCCTGTCCTTCCGCTCTTCTTCTTTTTCTTCAATGCATTCACCTCCGTATCGTTACTTTCACCAATAGGGGAAGAGGTTAACCCGAAAAACACGTGTAAAAAATTAGGAGTCGGGTATATAACAATCACAGTAACCATAAGGAGGAATGAATTCATGGAAGCGAAAATTTATCATGTTGTACCGAATGAAGATAATAACCGTTGGGACATTAAACTTGAAGGGCGCGATCATTCCGAAAAAACGTTCGATACGAAGGATGCAGCTACAGATGAAGCGAAAAAATTAGCAGATGAAGCAAGACCGAGCCAGGTCGTCATTCATCGTGAAAATGGTGAAGTGCAAGATGTAAGTAAATATTCCATAGATGGATAAACGAACATAACAAAGGCTGAGCAAATTTCGCTCAGCCTCTTTATTTTCGTTTTCAATCACGTTAATCGATATTAGCCTTGTTTGTAAATGGGCTGGATTCCCCGTCCTTTTCCATATAAATGCTTCGGCTAGGGAAGGCGACAGAAACACCTTCACGGTCGAGGATTTCCATGATTCTCAAGTTGATATCCTCCTTCACCTCAAGATAGTTCACCCAAGCGGTCGTCTTGGTATAGAAGTAGATCATGATATCAAGGCTGCTGTCGTTGTATTTATCGAAACGAACCTCGATGAAATCTGGATGGACTTCTGGATGCTCAGTGATTAACGTTTTAATCTGTTTGACGCACGTTTCTATTTTTTCCTTCGGTGTTGTATAGGTGACACCGAGGTTAAAGAAGACTCTTCGTTTGCGCATACGCGTCCAGTTCGTGATCGGATCATTTGCGATATCAGCATTTGGGACTGTCACGAGTGCATCTGCAAACGTACGGACCTGTGTGCTTCTGAAATTGATGTCTTCAACGACGCCTTCTACCGATGGTGTCTGAATCCAGTCTCCGATCGAGAAAGGTCGTTCGATGATGATGACGATACCCCCGAATAGGTTACCGAGTGCTTCCTTTGCTGCAAAGGCGAAAGCAAGTCCCCCGATACCTAGACCAGCAACGAATCCATTCACATCATAACCCCATTCCTGAGCCAGAACACTGATACTTATCGCAATGATGACAAACTTCAATACTCTCGATACGAAAGGAATCAAAATTTGATCGACCTGCAAATCCAATCGATGCTGAAACCTGGTAAACAGGATCGAAGACGAGGATGAAAGATTGACCAGTCCCCAAGAAATCATGAGAATGACTGAGGACCTGAACAGTCTGAGTGGTAGCTGTACATAATCCTCGCTGATTTCAAGTGATTGATAAGCGACATAAAACCCAAGGAAGATAAAGAAAACATTCAACGGTCGCTCAAAAGCGAGCAGTATTTTATGTAAAACTTGAGTAGATGATTTATCTGTCAGATTGGAAATCAATCTGAAGATGTATTTTGTGAACAGCTTACGGAATAAAACAAAACCGATGAAAATCGCTAAAGCAATTCCGATGTCGATCCACAATTCAAGATCAGTTAGAATTTCGAGTGTAGAATTATACCAATCGAGCATGACGGCACTCCTTCATAAATAATCATTTCAAATATAAACTTATCAGAAAAAGGTGAGGGGGTAAAATTTTGGTTACAACATATATCTTCTTACCAAATCCAACCATACTGGGGGTGTTGTTGGAAAGAAAAGGGGATTGACCGTCACGATGTTTATCCAATATGTACGGTATGGTAAGATAATAATGTTCTAGGACTTTTGGAATACATACAAGCTTGACCCATTGAAGGAAGATTCATTCATATAAAGATGGAGCAGACTGACTGACTTCAACAAATTGAGGTCAGCTTTTTTTCTGGCTTATTTTTTACCAGGAGTGGCTTGAAATTCGCTTAACCACGTCTAATGTGAGCTTCATTTCCATAAATAAACAGAAAAATAGTATGAAACCATGTGGTCTTATGAACGTATAAATCTGTAACAAGGAATTTAAGGGGGTTGCAACGTGAATCGTACAACAAAGTTGATACTTTTCATACCATTAGGGTTGTTGGTGGCGGCGGCGCTTTTTACAAGTGTCTACACAGTAGACGAATCAGAGCAGGCCGTCATTGAAACATTCGGACAAGTGGAAGAGGGAATCATTACTTCAGGTCTTCATTTCAAGCTGCCATGGCCGATGCAGCAGGTTCGTAAATTTTCCAAAGAAACGTTCAGTCTGCAGTTCGGCTATGAAGAAGTTGATGGAGAAGTAACAAAAGAATACCCAGAAGATACGAAAATGATCACAGGGGACGAAAACATCGTATTAGCGGACATGGTCGTGCAGTGGAAAATCACGGATCCGAAAAGGTTCTTATACGCGACAGATGATCCGGAGCAAATTTTATATAATGCGACTTCTGCTTCATTGAGAGGAATCATCGGAACGTCCACCATCGATGAATCCCTCACGTCAGGAAAAGCAGAAATCGAGGCACAAGTAAGAGATCTGTTGGTTAAATTGATTGAGGATTATGATATCGGTGTTTCCATCCTAGCCGTCAAGCTTCAGGACGTCGATCTCCCGAATAAAGAGGTGCGACGGGCGTTCACGAAGGTAACGGATGCAAGGGAAACGATGAATACGAAAATCAACGAAGCAAGAAAGTACTCCAATAAGAAAACGGAAGAAGCCGAGGGTGAAAAGGATGCGATCATCTCTCGTGCAGAAGGGGATAAGGCAGCCCGGATCGAAAAAGCACGCGGAGACGTCGCGACGTTCAACGCCTTGTACTCGGAATACAAAAATCAACCTGCAATCACGAGGGAGCGTCTCGTACTTGAAACCCTCGATCAAGTCCTTCCGCATGCTGAAATTTACATTATGAGCGATGAGGGTGGAACATTGAAATACTTACCGATTCGACCTGCAGAGGCGAAGCCAGCACCTGTTCAAGAAGGAGGGAAGAAGAGTGAGCAACAATAACATTTACGACATCAATGAGCAGAAGAAGACCTTCAATTGGAAACGGCATAAGAAGCCGATCATCTTCGGAGTTATAGCTCTCCTTCTTGTCAGCTTCATCCTTAGTAATCTGTTTATCGTTAAAGAAAACGAATACCGGGTCGTCCGTCAATTCGGTGAGGTTGTTAGAATAGTAGATGAACCAGGCTTGAACTTTAAAGTGCCATTCATCCAATCCGTTTCAACATTACCGAAGTACCAAATGATGTATGACGTGACAAAAGCGGAAATCAATACGAAAGATAAGAAACGGATGATCATCGATAATTATGCAATCTGGTATATTGAAGAACCGAAAAAGATGATCTCTAATCTCCGTACAACGGAAAATGCTGAAGCGAAAATGGCGGAGTTCATCTTCTCCATCGTCCGTTCCGAGCTAGGTAAGTTGAATTACGATGAAATCATCAATGATGAGAATTCCTCACGTGGAAGCTTGAATGAACGCGTTACGGAAAAGGTCAACACACTGTTGCAGCGAGATCAATTCGGGATCGTCGTAAAGGATGTCCGTATGAAACGTACAGACCTCCCTGATGAAAACGAAGAATCCGTTTTCACACGAATGATTTCAGAGCGTGAAACGAAAGCGCAACAATACTTATCTCAAGGGGATGCGGAAAAGAACCGTATCATTGCGAACACGGATAAAGAAGTGAAACAGCTTCTGGCAAAAGCGGAAGCCGATGCTGAGAAAATCCGTGCAGAAGGGGAGAAAGAAGCTGGAAGGATCTACAATGAGTCCTTCAGTAAGGATCCTGATTTCTACTCCCTTTACCGTACATTGAATTCATATAAAAAGACGATCGACAAAGAAACGGTCATCATCCTTCCAAAGGATTCACCGTATGCTCGGTTGTTGATGGGCTATTTGGATTAAGACACTCCTAAATAAAAAGGCTGACCGATCGGTCAGCCTTTATTGCTTTTCAAGAAAGCTGTAAGGAAAGGTGTTTGGCAGCAATCATGCCTTGGCCTGTAGCGGATGAAATGCTTGAAAAGATGGGATGTGTACATACATCACCTACAGCATAAATGTCATCGTTGCTCGTTTGCTGACAGCTGTTGACAGTCACATAACCGGACTCATCGAGATGGACGTGCTCCTTTACAAAGCGGGTGTTTGGTTGGACGCCAATTCGGATGAACACACCTTCAACAGGTAGGTCTGTCGTCGTTTCGTCTTTCAGATTCCTTAGCTCAACACCGGTAATCCCATTTTCACTATGGTGAATACAATTTACGACATGGTCTTCCATTACAGTGATTCTTTGGTGATTGAAGACAGGCTTTCTGAATTCTTCCCTCGCTCTGAACTGTTTCGAACGATGGACAAGCTGCACGTCTGCACCGCTTTCAGCAAGTAACAACGCCCCTTCGAATGCACGATCTCCGCCACCGACGACAATGACGCGTTTTCCTTGGAAACGATGACGATCCTTCGTTGCCGAGTAGATTTCTCCCCGGTCAATCATCTCTTGTTCTCCAGGAACGTGAAGCCTCCTGACAGATGTGCCAGTCGCAAGGATCAAATAGCGGTAGCTGATTTTCATGGTATCCTGTCCCGTTCGGACATGGATGATTTTTTCCTCACAATTCAATTGCTCAACGGATGCCTCCAAATGGTAATGACAGCTCAACAGCTCCATATGATGCGTGAATTGTTCTTTCAGAGCATTTCCATTTTCAAAGAATTGACCGGGATAATCGATGATCCGGTTATGAATATCCTTTAATTGTCCGCCGAGTTCTGAGCGTTCTTCAATCAATGTGTAGTCCAGGCCTAACCGTTGACACCAGATGGCTGCTGCTATACCAGCAGGGCCACCTCCTATAATGAGAATATCCGTTGTCCTCACGATTCTTCACCCATTTCGAATTGTTCAACCCACTTCTCAAACGCTAACCAACCATCGACTCGATCGACATCCACGTTTTGATTATAAGGATAGTCCATGGCAACCGCCTTTCGTCCGGTTTCGGAAAAAGCGATCAGATTATGCGGGGCATCGTCGAAAAGAACGTCTCCCCGTACCATCTCTTTCCGATGGGTGAATACAAGATTATGTGCACCGATAAAAGGAAGGTGCTTCCGAACCCATTTTTCTTTTTCGGTATACGCATAAGTCCGACTGCTCGTCACGATCAGGATGTCATGCTTATGGGACAGTCTTTCGAGAACCTCAATCGCGTTCGGTAAGGGCTCCAGGTTAAGGAAAAGTCCCTCTTCATCCAAGTAGTCGTAGATCTTCTTGCCGCATTCTTTTTTTACGTACTTCTCACTATTCCAGCATTGGAGGTCTTCGACGCTCAAATCATCCTCATAATCCTCGTTATATCTGCGATGCCATTCGCTCATTAAATCGCAAATGACAGAATCCATATCAATCAATAGCGTTTTCATTATGTAATCTCCTTTATCTGTCACGCTCCACCTAAATTATAGCAATTCCTTTTGTTTTTTAAAAATGTAGAGAGGATATAAGTTGACGGTTCGATGTATTTAATCTATTATATGTTTAAACAGTTAAACGAATAAACGAAAGAGAGTAGATGCATATGAACACAGCACTTATTACCGGCGCTTCAGGTGGAATCGGTCGTGAGCTTGCCTATCATTTTGCGCGGGATGGACATCGATTGGTTCTCGTTGCAAGGTCGAAACAAAAACTGGATACTTTAGCTCAAGAGCTGCAAGAGAAGTATGCCGTTCAAGCGGATGTCATTGTTTCAGACTTAGGTAAGCCTGATGCTGTAGATAATGTGTTGAAGGAGCTTTCAACGCAAAACATCACAGTCGATATCCTTGTTAATAATGCTGGTTTCGGATTGTACGGCGAGTTTTACGAGATAGAGTGGGAAGAAGAGAAAGAAATGATGATGGTCAACATGATGGCGCTGACCGAGCTTACGAAGAAGCTTGTACCCCAAATGGTAGAGCGGAAAAGAGGAAGGATCCTGAATGTCGCTTCCACGGCTGCTTTTCAGCCGGGTCCATTGATGGCGGTCTATTATGCGACGAAAGCATATGTTCTTTCTTTCTCAGAAGCACTCGAAAATGAACTCCAAGGAACGGGCGTATCTGTATCTGTCCTTTGCCCTGGACCGACCGATACAGGCTTTCAGCAACGTGCAAGCATGGAAGAGTCCAAGCTTCTCGATACTGGTGTCATGAGTGTCGAAAGGGCTGCTGACATTGCCTACAATCAATTCAAAGCAGGGAAGACATTGATCATTCCAGGGACGCAGAATAAGCTGCTTGCACTCATGATTCGTTTCCTGCCAAGAAAGATGGTGACGAAAACAGTCCGCAAGGTCCAAAGCCCAAAGAGCTCAAGTAGAATTACCCGTACTTAGTTGGTACAATAAGGAAAGACGATTTCTACCCTGGGTGATGCGGAATGAAGATGATTAATTTAACCAATTGGATCGGTGGGCGGGTGATTAAAACTGGTCTGGCGGCCTTTGTGACGGCGCTGATATGCAACCTGTTTCATTTGCCTGTCCTTTTTGCAGTCATCACGGCGATTGTGACGGTTGAACCGACCGCATCCGATTCCATAAAAAAAGGGATGATCCGCTTTCCGGCAGCAATGATCGGAGCAGCATTCGCGATGGGCTTCGAATATTTTCTCGGTCCCACCTCTCTTACATATGCGTTGGCGGCGACACTTACCCTCCTCGTCTGTCATAAGCTCCGCCTTGATGCAGGTATGCTTGTTGCCACGTTGACGGCTGTCGCGATGATTGCGGAGACAGAGGACGAGCACTTCATGTCTTTCGTCGTCCGTTTATCGACCACGTTAATTGGTCTAATTGTTTCCACAGCAATCAATTATTTGATTTTACCGCCTCACTATCATGAAATGGTCCGGAAGCAGGTCGATGAATTATATGACGGAGCAGGTTTTATTCTGAACAGATTTGTAAAAGGCGGGACACCGCGTGAACTGCAATCGGAGTATCGAAAGCTGAGTAAGGATATGGAACGAGCCTTTTCACTTGCTCAATATCAGCGTGAGGAATGGAAATATCGGCGTCATAATCTCAAGGAAATCCGGGAATTTGGAATACTTATGAAAAAATTGGAATATTTTCAAAAGATTCTTTATCATTTCGGGAATTTAGTATATCTTAATATTGAGAATGCAAAATTAACACCTGAAAAAGTACAGACGATTATGAAAGCTGTCGATTCGATTGCCGCCATTTTGAAGGATCCTAAACATCAGGTTCATGATGAGCATAACAAATTGATCGAGCAGCTTGATGAGTTGTTCATATATGAAAAAGAACGCCGGATTCAAGCCGAACATGCGAAGACGAGGAAACATCTATCCGTCAGGGTCGCAATCCTATACGAATTGTTAGCGCTTGAAGATGTACTGGAGGATTTGGAAAGAGTATGTACGAAAGAAAGGGTTGAAACCTGAGCCGGCTTAACATCCAGATGCCAATGCCACAAACGGTTTTTGGTATCTTTTTATAATTGGTTGAAGTTCAGTTGTGAACGTTATGTGGCTTCATCCATTTAAAAGTTGATGAATAGGGGTCGGGTTCGCTATTCTAAGAGTAGTACTTTAGATACAGGAGAGAAATGATGGTTCAAAATAAATCTACCCAACAGAAGAGTTACACTGGAATCGTGGTCGTACTGTCGATCCTCATCAATGCCCTTGTCGTCCTTTTATTCTTTTTACCGGAATATGAAGGGGAAACGGGCTTTGATATTACGATTCTTCCATTGTTGAATGCAATTTTCAATAGCTTTACTTTTGTCTTTTTACTCGCTGCGTTATGGTTCATCCTGCGTAAAAACATCAAGCTTCACAAACGATTCATTTTCGCAGCATTCACAACCACAGCACTCTTTTTAGTTTCATATGTTTCTTATCACTATTTGGCGGAGTCCACTTCATACGGAGGCGAAGGACCGCTGAAATATATTTATTACTTCATCCTGATTACACATATCATCCTTGCAGCAGTCATTGTTCCTCTTGCACTGTTATCACTTGTTAGAGGCTTGACCATGCAAGTTGAAAAACACCGGAAGATTGCCAGGTGGACGATGCCATTATGGCTATATGTCAGTCTGACAGGAGTACTCGTGTACATCTTGATATCTCCATATTATTAACATGCGGGGTGGGCTATGGGGCTGCTAGAGCTTGATACCAGGAAGCTGAATCGGAAAATACTGAATGTCTATTGGATCATTGTCGGACTAGCTGTATTTATTAAATTGGTCAACTATTATTTTACCGATGTGCCGCTCCATGAGTATTTGCTCTATTATGTCGCAATACCGAGTGGAATTGGTGCTTTGATTGTCGTGTCAGCTGAAATATGTATGAAGAATATCAGGAAGCACCTTGATTTGATCGTTGTGCTGGCCGGTTTATTCATTGCACTCAATTTCATCTATAGCCGTCCTGATATCGTCATTTTGCGATCTGCGCTCTTTCTGCCAATCCTCGTTTCCGGCGCTTATTTCAAGCCAAGGACAATTTATCTTTCTGCAACGGCGACCATGATCAGCTATTCTCTTTTGACCGTTGTGCAACCCGTTTTAAGACATGATATTAGCATCATCGACCATTTTACTTTGATGGCGATGCTAACGATTGCTGCCTTTGCAGTTCTCGGAATTATGGAGCGTGGGCTGGAGTTGGCAGTGAATTACCGTCAGTCGATTGAAAATCAACAAGAGCTCCTCGTAAAGAACACCCTTATGGAAAAGCTGACAAAAACGGACTCCCTTACAGGGATGTACAATCAAATTTCCTTTCATCAATTTTTGGATGAACTGCTCGCTCACCATGCAAAGTATCACTTCTCCATACAGATGGCGATATTCGATCTCGACAATTTCAAACAGGTCAATGATACATATGGGCATCGGGCGGGCGATGAGGTACTCAGAACAGTATCGGAACTCATCAAAAAAGAAATCACCCCGGATGACTTTGCTGCTCGCTATGGAGGCGAGGAATTCATTGTACTCTTTGTAGGGAAGCCGATGAAAAAAACGGTAGAGTTGGTCGAAACAATCCGGAAAAAGATCGAAGGGATTCCATTCGAGGTGTTGAATGGTGAAACCGTTACAATCAGTGTCGGTGTTCAAGAATATCAAGCGAACAGCCGGAAAGAAACCTTTTTTGAAATGGCTGATTCCTTGTTGTATGATGCAAAAAGGAATGGCAAGAACCAAGTAAAAACAGGTTGATCTCTAATATGTAAAACTGCAAAGACATTGCAGTTTTTTTCTTTTATTCTTTCGGAGGGGTGATGAAGAATGACGACAATCGCATTTATCAGACACGGCGTGACGAATTGGAATCTGGAACGGAGAGCTCAGGGTCAGTCGGATATACCGCTTAATGAGGAAGGCGTCCTTCAAGCAAAAGCGCTCGGCAGTCGATTTGAAGGTGAACAGTGGGATGTCATTTACTCGAGTGACCTTGCCCGTGCGCACGCCACCGCTCTAGAAATCGGGGAGGTATTGGATCTCCCGGTCGAAACGGACAAAAGACTCCGGGAGCTCTCTTTCGGTGAGATCGAGGGTACGAATGAAGCTGAGCGTGTCGAGCGATGGGGGAAGGATTGGAAGGATCAAGACTTGAAAATCGAGCGGGAGGAAGAGATTTTACAACGTGTAAAAAGCTTCATGAAAGACATTGAGGACCATCATCACGGAAAACGGATCATTGTGGTCAGTCATGGTGCCTTCTTGAACGATTTGTTCAGTTATCTTTTATCAGAAGGCTATGAAAAATGTCGGTTGGATAATACATCCGTCACAGTGATGGAGCGGGATGATGAAGCCTGGAAGCTAAGACTGCACAACTGTTCCAAACACCTTTCCAACACACCCTAACGGATAAAAAACCGTTACGATGATAATTGCAAAATACTGACAATTCACTACGGGCAGAGAACATGGTATGATGGATAAATGAATTTTCACTATGGAGGAAATGCATCATGAAATCATTCATCATACGTTTCATTAGTTTTGTGCTTGGGCTGAGTCTGATCTCCTTCGGCGTAAGCTTGACGATAAAAGCAGGTCTAGGAACAGGAGCCTGGGATGCACTGAATGTTGGACTTTCTAAAACAATCGGCCTGACGGTTGGAAGCTGGGTCTTCATTGTCGGGATCGTCCTGATCGTATTGAACGCAATCCTGTTGAAATCACGACCTGATTTTCTTGCGGTCTTTACAATCTTCCTTGCCGGATTGTTTATTGACGGATGGCTGTTAGTCGTATTGGATACTTTCCAAACAAACGGCTTATGGGAACAAATTGTCGTTTTCGTCGTTGGCGTCATCGTGCTTTCATTCGGTATCGCTGTCTATCTTCAGGCGAACTTCCCGCTTATTCCGATTGATAAGCTGATGCTTGCAATCCAAGAGCGCCTTGGTGTAAGTATGGGGACAGCCAAAACGATTGGAGAATTATCTGCTCTTGTAGCCGCGTTTATTTTCAGCGGACCAATCGGTTTAGGCACCTTGATTGTCACCTTTACAATCGGGCCGCTTGTCCAGCTATTCGCACCACGAGTCCACAAGTTCCAGCAAAAATTACAAACATGATTGAACGAGAAGCAGGATGAAGGGTCCTGCTTCTTTTTTGATATTTTCAAATATAGAAAGGATTTGCTCCCATCTTTTTGGTATATATTAAGGAGAGTGAAAATAGGACGGAGGGAATTTTAATGCGTGTTGGAGCTGTAAAAGAAGTCGTACGGTATCCGGTCAAATCGATGCAAGGTGAGCATATGGAATCGGTGGAAATACATAACCATGGTGCTGCGGGCGACCATATTTTTGCATGGGAAATGAAAGATAAGCCGGGAGATTACCTTACGATACCGAAGTATCCGTTTCTGCTGGATTATGAGGTTCATTTGAATGATGAAGGAGAGCTGAAGATCCAAAAGGATGACCTGCAGCTGAGTAGTTTGCAAGCAAAGGAAGCGGAAACCCATTTCACCGAGCGGGCTGGCGTCCCGGTTTCCCTTGTGTCGATGGATGTAGAGAATGAGGAGCCAAGTTACTGGGAAGAACCCTTGCTTATTGCAACGACAGCCTCGCTTAAAAAAGTGAAAGAGTTGACGGATCGCGATCAGTTGGATATGCTCCGCTTCCGTCCCAACCTGATCTTGGATGTCGATGGGGATACACCTTTTCTGGAGGAGTCATGGATCGGGAAAGAGCTGATCATGAATGATGTTGTCCTTCATATCAAAAAAGCATGTGAGAGATGCTCTTATGTAAACGTTGATTCAGAGACGAAAGAGGTGGATCCGAACGTTTTGAAGACGGTGGTGAAAGAGAATAAGAATGTCTTTGGTGTTTACGCTACCGTTAAAAAAACCGGAATCGTCCGTGTTGGAGATACAATCGAAATCAAGTAAAAAAGGGGTCTGCAACGATCATGCTGGTATTAATTCGAAATGGAGAAATCTATGCTCCTGAATATCTAGGTAAGAAAGACCTTTTAGTCGTCGATGAGAAAATCGGGTTCATTGATGACCAGATCGATGTGCCGGAAGGGTATTTGCGCGATAAAATCAGGGTGGTGGATGCTGAAGGCAAAATCATTGTGCCAGGGTTCATCGATTCCCATGTCCATATCATGGGTGGCGGAGGAGAAGGAAGCTTTAAGACGAGGACGCCTGAACTCATGCTGACGGATGCGACGTTGTCAGGCATTACGACGCTCGTCGGTGTCATTGGGACAGATGGGACGACAAGGACGATGGCAAGTCTCGTGGCAAAGGCAAGAGGCTTAGAAGAGGAAGGGCTCACCTGTTATGTTCAGACGGGCTCCTACCAGGTTCCGGTAAAAACCTTAACGGACAAAATAGAAGATGACATCATCCTCGTCGACAGGATCATTGGAGCTGGTGAAATTGCGATTGCTGATCATCGCTCTTCTCAACCGAGCGTTGAAGAAATGGCGAAAATCGCTTCCGCAGCGCGTGTGGGCGGTATTTTGTCCGGTAAAGCAGGCATTGTGAATGTCCATGTTGGAGACAGCCCTGATTGTCTCACTTTGCTTGAGGAAGTCGTTGATCAGACGGACATCCCGATTAAACAGTTTTATCCGACCCATATCAACCGGAATAAAAGGTTGTTTGAAGCGGGAATCGCGTATGCGAAAAAAGGCGGATACGTCGATTTCACGACGAGTACGATTCCGAAATTCCTTGAAGAAGGGGAAGTGAAATGCAGTCGCGGACTGAAGCGGATGCTTGAAGCCGGTGTGCCGATTGAGCAGATTTCGTTCACGTCAGACGGACAAGCAAGTCTACCTGAATTTGATGAAAATGGAGATTTTAAAGGATTGAAGCTTGGAAAAGTATCGAGCCTGTATAAAGAAGTGAAAGATGCTGTGTTAGAGGAAAACATACCGCTCGAAACAGCGATCCAGGTTGTGACGTCGACCCCAGCCCATATTTTGAAGCTGAAGCATAAAGGACGGATCGTCGAGGGGAATGACGCCGATCTGGTGCTCCTTGATAAAGAGACGCTCGCAATCGATACGGTCCTTGCGAAAGGAATCATAATGGTGCAGGACAAAGAGGCGATTGTAAAAGGTACATTTGAATAAAACCTCAATAGGAGCTGACCCAAAAGTGTTTTGGAGCGGCTTTCTTTTTTAAGAAACGTTTCTAGAGTACGGTTCTCCATAAAAGGTTTTAGACATGCCATCCACGGACAGGCATAGGATGGTTTTAAGAACCTTATGGAGGAGAACGGCGTATGATTCCTTATAAAATGAAGCTCGTATCATCGCTTTATGCCACGATGTCGATTACATTCTGGGGCATTTCGTTCGTATCGACGAAAGCGGTCCTTGATAAATTGGATCCCTTTACACTTCTTGTCGTCCGTTTTGGCATCGGTTCGCTGTTTCTCCTTTTTTTGATCATCGCCTTAGGCGGTAAACTGAGGATTCCAATTGCCTATATTCCTCATTTGATCGTGCTCGGTATCTTAGGCGTCTTCATTCATCAAGTGTTCCAGGCGACCGCTCTTTTGACGATCGATGCTTCATCAGCAGGATGGCTCATTTCATTTTCTCCTATTTTCACTGTAATCCTTGCAATGATGTTTCTTCATGAGAGGATGACCTGGCGGAAGGCATGCGGGATGACGGTGGCTGTGTTCGGCGTCCTTATGGTAACGACCAAGGGGGCTGGCGGTTCCTTTGATCTTGCCATGAATATCGGGTACCTTCTCATGATTTTAAGTACGTTGAATTGGGCTGTCTATTCTGTTCTATTGAAGAAATTGAGCGTACCTATACCGCCTCTTGTGCTCACCTTCTACATGAGTACGTTAGGATTCGTGCTGACGATTCCCTTTCTTATACGGAATGAAGGCTGGAATGAATTGGCGCTCTTAACAGCCGGAGAGTGGTCTCATCTCATGTTCCTCGGGATCTTCGTATCTGGCGTCGCATATTGGTATTGGGCGAAAGCGCTTGATGTGCTGGATGCCTCCCAGGTTTCTGTGTTCCTCTATTTAGAGCCTTTAGCCACACTCATTGCAGCGATTCTTTTATTGAATGAAAAAATAGTCATCATAAGTGTTTTAGGCGGACTTATGATAATAATGGGTGTCATTTTAGTCAATGGACAGCTGCTTACATTTTTTCATCACGTTGTATTGCGGTACAGACGATAAGTCGAAACGGGGGTTTGCAAAATGGAACTGATGGAACGGATTGAAAAGGTTTTCGGTCAAATGGAGTCGACCTCGAGGGAAGCCTTACGAGAAGCAATGGAAAAGCTCAATGTCCAGCTGGAGGAGCTTATGCCGTCGTTGCAGGATCCTGATGGGAAGCCTTATTACCGGAAGCTGCTATATAAGGACGAACAAGTCGAGCTGCTTGTCATGAATTGGTCCGATATTGAGTGTGCACCTCATGATCACGGTGAATCCTGCGGATGGATCCAGGTCATGAACGGTGTATCCCGCAACACGGTTTATGAAGTGAAAGAGAATCAGCTGCCTTCTGAGTTGTTCTCTGAGTATAAGCAGAAGGGAAAATTCTTTTATGCACCAAAAAAAGGGGTGCATAAAATGACGGATCCAGCTCAAACGGACCTCGTCACCTTGCACCTCTATTCGCCACCGATCACTGGGATGGTCGTTTATGATTTGAAAACATGCGCAGCGTGTGTCGTCTCAGACGACTGTGGCGCCTGGTGGCCGGATGACCAGAAGCAAAAGCTACGCGAATACAAGCTGCAGCAAGCAGGAAACTGACTTCCGATCTCCAGTCCACCCTCTTAGTCCGATAACGGAGCACGGCGATGCTTGGTGAATTGCTCGTAAGCGAATCCAAGTCCAATTAAGGTCGATTCAGTGAACGCTTTGCCCGTGAAAGTGACGCCGACCGGCTGTCCATCCTCTGTAAAACCACCTGGGACGGTGATGGATGGATAGCCCGCTTTCGCTGGGATGCCCGCGCCATTCGAGTTTGGAAAGAGAAGCGCATTCAGCTGAAACTCCTCCATCACGACATCGATTCCACGTATCCTTGAGAGCTGAAGATCACGCAGCCGACTTTTCAAATACGCTGCTTCTGTCATCGTTCCCGATGTCTCCTCTGAATCGAGTAAGATGTCTTGTCCATATTTTAGCGCTGTTTCCTCATTTTCCTCATTGAATCGGATCACATCCCTTAATGAATGGACAGGAAGGGAAGCCGGTAAATTGTGCAAATAAGCGTTCAAATCCGATTTGAATTCATAAAGAAGGACATTGTAATCCCATGACTCATCATTTTCCATAGGCGAAATGGATTCCAATTCAATGATGGTCGCTCCTGCCTCCTTTAGATCCGCGATCGCCTTTTCCATGACGACTCGCTGCTGTTCTGGCAAACCATCGATATATTTTTCTCTGCAAACACCGATCCGTGCACCATGTAGGGCGTATGCATTCAAATATGTCGTAAAGTCCTGGAAGCTTCTTTCTCGGCTCGTGTACGTAACGGGATCTCGGTCGTCCTGCCCTGTCAAAGCGCCAAGGAGAATCGCTGCATCCGTGACTGTACGGGCGATAGGACCAGCGGTGTCTTGACTATGGGAAAGCGGGATGATGCCTGACCGGCTTACGAGGCCGACGGTAGGCTTGATTCCGACCACATTGTTCTGACTGGCGGGACTGAGGATAGAGCCAGATGTTTCTGTACCGACAGCAAGGGTTGCAAAATGGGCTGCTACCCCTACAGCAGAGCCTGAGCTTGAGCCGCCAACATCAAATTGACTTCCGTAAGGATTCAGTACTTGACCTCCTCTTGAACTGTAGCCATTCGCCATCGACGTACTCATGAAATTCGCCCATTCTGTCATATTCGCCTTTCCGACGATTACCGCGCCTGCGTCTCGCAGCTTTTTCACGATGGCCGCGTCTTCCTTTGCGTAATGATCAGCTAGTGCCAGTGAACCTGCACTCGTATGCATCCGGTCTGCGGTTTCGATATTATCCTTCAACAGAACGGGTATCCCGTGAAGGAGACCACGCATCCCTTTCAATTTTCGTTCCGCATCCAGCGTCTCTGCAATTTGGAGGGCATCAGGATTCACTTCTAGGACTGCATTCAGCTTCTTCCCGTCATGATTGTCTTGGATGATATATTCTAAGCAACGGCTTACCAGCTGCACGGACGTCAATTGTCCGTTATTCATCGCTTTTTGGATTTCAAAGACTGTGGCGTTCTCCAGCCAATCCTCGTTTCGTAGCTTGAAACTCTCTCTCATTCCCACAAACTCCTTCTATCTATGATTGTTACCTTCTAGATTCAACAAAGGAAACGATTTTCCTTTCATGCCAATTGATTTCCGTACCATTGTCACCTCTAGCGCCTTATTTTAAACAAAGAAAAAGGACAAACACGCCCACCTCGTATTGAATTGACACCGCTTTCATAATACTATTAAACTAACACACTGACTGATGGATCGATTATTCGGGAACGAGAGGAAGGGGAATGATTGTGGGTAAAACGAAGCACTCCGGCCCTATGAAGCTAGCAAAGGACCTCGACCCATCCTTATGGGTGAGTAAGGTTCCGTTCGGATTAGGTAAAATAAAGCCTCACCATATACGAGATACAGCGAAGGTTGCCTGGGAGAACAAGGACAACCTTCCTTATGCCACAAGAATTTTGACGCAAGGTGTGTGCGACGGCTGCGCACTCGGTGTCGCAGGCCTGCAGGATCAGACGCTGCAAGGTCCGCACTTATGTACGACACGATTGAATGTCTTACGGTTGAATACGATGCCAGCGATGAAGCCTGAGGTCGTCCATGCGGACATTGATGAGCTCCGTAAGAAGAGCAGCACAGAATTGCGTAAGCTCGGAAGGATTCCTTATCCGTTGATCCGAAAGCCTGGAGAGAAGAAATTCAGCCGTCTTTCGTGGGATGATGCCCTCGACTTGATTGCGGATAAAATGAAGAAGCTGGACCCGAAGCAATACGGATTCTACCTCACATCACGCGGCATCACCAATGAATC
Source organism: Pseudalkalibacillus sp. SCS-8 (assembly GCF_040126055.1). Taxonomy (NCBI): domain Bacteria; kingdom Bacillati; phylum Bacillota; class Bacilli; order Caryophanales; family Fictibacillaceae; genus Pseudalkalibacillus; species Pseudalkalibacillus nanhaiensis. The sequence goes on along the minus strand of NZ_CP143541.1, from coordinate 3,496,560 downwards.
CTATTATACTGCAGCGAAGGTGGCACGCTTCCTCGGGACGAACAACATCGATAATGCATCCCGCATTTGCCATTCGCCATCCAAGACGGCCTTGAGCCGATCATTAGGGATCGGTGCATCCAGCTGTAATTATAAGGACTGGATCGGTACGGATGTCCTCGTATTCTGGGGCTCTGTTGCGGCGAATAACCAACCGGTATCGACCAAATACATGTATGCGGCTAAAAGGAAAGGGACGAAAATCATCGTCATCAATCCTTACTATGAGCCATCGATGGAAAACTATTGGATTCCATCCATCCCGGAATCCGCATTGTTCGGGACAAAAATTGCGGATGATGTCTATCAGGTGAATATCGGAGGCGACATTGCATTCATGCACGGCATCATGAAGCACTGGTTTGCGATGGAAGAAGAAGCCCCGGGATCCGCCATCAATCATGATTTCGTCCAGGAGCATGTGAATGGATTGGACGAGCTGAAGGATAAAGTGGAATCCTATGATTGGGAGACGCTTGAAAAATCATCCGGATTATCAAAAGAACGGATGCAAGAGCTTGCTGTGCTTCTTGCCAAATCCGATTCAGCGGTATTCGTCTGGTCGATGGGTCTTACCCAGCATCGTTTCGGGACGGATAACGTATCGCAAGTGGCGAACCTCGCCTTGTTACGAGGCTTCTTAGGTCGTGAACATTGTGGTGTGATGCCGATCCGTGGCCACTCAGGTGTACAAGGAGCAGGCGAAATGGGTGCTGACCCGTTCGTACTGCCTGGCGGAGGATTTGATGATACGAACGTGAAACGCGTCGAAAAGGTATGGAACTTCAAAATTCCAAGATGGCAGGGGGATATCGTCGGTATTTCTCTTGAGAACGCGCTCCTCCCAGAGGATCATGAACGGAAGCTGAAGCTTTATTACATGTCGGGTGGAAACTTCCTCGAAACGATGCCAGACCCTGAGTTTGTCAGACAATGCCTTGAGAGTGTTGATATTCGTGTCCATCAAGATATCATCTTCAACACGTCGACATTTGTGGATGCGAAGGAGGCTGTCGTCGTCCTGCCGGCCATGACGCGTTATGAGCAGCCAGGAGGCGGTACATCGACCTCAACAGAGCGAATGGTCTATTTTTCACCTGAAATTAAAGGTCCGAGAATCGAAGAAGCCCGTTCAGAGTGGGAAATCTATGTGGATCTTGCAAAACGCGTCAAGCCTGACCAAAAACACGTGATCGATTTCAAGGACGCGCAAGCTGTTCGGGATGAAATTGCGAAAGCGGCACCGAATTATGATGGCATCCAGCACTTGAAGAAGAAGGGGGATGTCTTCCAGTGGGGTGGTGCATGGCTATGTGAAGACGGTTATTGCCCTACTCCTGATGGGAAGGGTAACCTCATCAGCATGGACATTCCAGAGCTACGTAAGGCGGAGGGTCACTTTTACGTAACGACTCGTCGCGGTAAGCAATTCAATTCGATGATTTATTCCGATCACGACCCGTTCAATGAGGCGGAACGCTATGATGTTCTCATGAATGAAGAGGACGGGAAGAAGCATGGAATTGCTCAAGGAGAGGCGATCGTCGTTTATAACAAACACGGACTCTTCCATGGGAAAGCTCGGTTTGTCGACGTAAAATCTGGGAATGTACAAGTCCACTGGCCGGAAGGGAACGTACTGATCCCGAAAGGCGTTTATGAACAATACGCAGGGATTCCGGAATACAACACGGCTGTCATTGTGGAAAAAGCAGAAACCTTCCACGCTCAAAAGGATACGAAATACTTGGAAAAACGGATTGAAGAATTGGAAATGGAAGTAGGCTGACCGTTATCGGTCAGCCTTTTCTTTCCACTCCTTCAACTGCATCATGTCATGGTGTTCATTTGTATCGATAGCGAGAGGCGAAATCATTTCCAAGGAGTTGCCGTCTGGATCCTGAAAATAGACGGCTGCATGCGCATGAGGGGTGTTGGCCAGGACTAACGGCTGTTCTTCAGGCGTAAAGCCGAAAGCTTCCCGCACTTCAATCCCCCGTTCCTTCAGCCAAGCTTTTATATGATCCATATCACTGGAATCGATTTGGAAGGCAAGATGACGGATAGAGGGGTGATAGGGGATGGAGACCTCCTTCGTCTCCCAAAGCCCGAGCCAGCTCGTCCCTTTTTCAATCCAGAAGAATGCCAATTTCTTACCACGATGGGCAAGCTCGAGCCCGAGTTTTTGATAGAACGCAATGGATCGTTCCATATCGCTTACAGGTAAATGTGCTTCGTACAAGCCTTTGATCATTCCGAATTCCTCCTTCACTTCTTTTATAATAGACGCTTGCCGCCTTTCCTTCCTCCGGCATCCGTATTGTCTTTGGCTACAACTTTTGGCTGAGGAGCTGGTGTCATGTTTAAAATGAAGGTATTATGGTAGTCGAAGTAGTTATAAGAAAGGATTTGGAAGGATGAAAGACCGGCTCGTATTTGAACCGTCCTGGGAAAAAGCAATATCTGATGAGGACCGAAAAACAATTACCCGACTACATGAACAAAACCCGATTCAAAAGGGTGTCCTTCAATTCACTCCGATTCGTGCTGCCATGAACCATCATGGAGCGCTCCTTGCTATGGTGTTGATTCAGAATGGATGGGATGAACCTTTCACTGTCGATGGTATTCCTTTCACCTATACTGAGGAAGGAAGAGGCGTCATCGCTGAATGTCAGTTTCGAATTGCACAAGTTCATGTTCCAGCGGGTGCCTCCATGCCATGGACGTTCGTTTTTCCAAAGGAAACGATACGAAGGAGACCGTTGTTAAAAGATTGGACACTAAAACATGAGTAATTGGGAATTGACAGGAAAATAGAGAAGCGGTATAATTATCTCGAATTCGAGATAATTATTGAAGGAGATCGTGCTTATGAAAGATTCATCCTTAGAACTCTTCATCGTCCTCTCAAGAGCCTATCAATCCATTATGGAAGTAGCGAGAAAAGATATCCGCCGTTTCAACTTGAATTTGACGGAATTCGGTGTTCTTGAATTGCTCTACCATAAAGGTCCGCATGCATTGCAAAAGATCGGCGGGAAGATCCTGCTCGCGAGTGGAAGCATTACGTATGTCGTCGATAAGCTGGAGGAGAAAGGTTACATAGAGAGAAGACCTTGTCCAGACGACCGCCGCATCACGTTTGCTTATCTTACGGACAAAGGAAAAACCTTGATGGAGGAAATCTTTCCATCCCATGAAGAGGTTCTTCAACAGGCATTAAGCGGATTGACGGAAGAAGAGAAACAACAGGCAATCGACATGCTAAAACGACTTGGGAAATTCGCTGCATCAAGCCATTCGTAATTTTTTTACACAAGTATCTCGAATTCAAAATATAAGAATTTAGGATTTCTTAGCATTTAGGGATTTAATGGGTGTGACAAGGGGAACGTAATATACGACGAAAATTTTCAAGAGGAGTGATGAGTAGTGGCAACGAACATATTGATTCCGTATTACAGTGCGTTTGGACACATTTATCAAATGGCACAAGCTGTAGCTGATGGTGCAAAAAAAGCGGATGACGTCGAGGTGAAAATCGTACGCATCAAAGAATTTGATGAAGTGAAGCAGGCAATGTCATCAAACGAATACTATGTGAAAGCACAAGAAATGCAATCGGATATACCGGAAGCGACCCATGAAGATCTGAAGTGGGCGGATGGCATTATCTGGGGTATTCCGACTCGATATGGTTCCATGCCAGCTCAAATGAAACAATATCTCGACTCTGCAGGTGGACTATGGATGAACGGAGAGCTTGAAGGGAAGGCCACTGCGGTCTTTACAAGTACAGGATCCATTCACGGTGGTCAAGAGACGACAGCATTGACGACCTTCGTACCACTCATGCACTTCGGAATGATTTTTGTCGGACTTCCTTACGGAGAAAATCCTGAGCAATTATCAGCGGATGCTGTTGGAGGTTCTCCATATTCAGCATCTACAGTAGCAGGGCCAGAAGGCGGAGAGCAGCCGAAAGAAGTTGATCTGACAATGGCTGGGCGTCTCGGTACACGTGTTGCAAAAATATCTGCCGCATTAAAAGCTTTACGATAATACGAGAGATTTCATGAGGCTGACTCTACTGGGTCAGCCTTTTGTTTTTAGGAGAGATTAGGGAAAGCATTTTAAAGACCCTGAATAAGAGGGAAAGTGAAAATGAGGGTAAAGAAAAACTATTTATGTGCCCTGAAAACACGCAAAACTGAAAATGAGGGTAAAGAAGAGCCGTTTATTTGCCCTGAAAACTCGGAAACTCTAGAATGAGGGCAAAGAAAAGTCGTTTATGTGCCCTGAAAACACGGAAACTCTAAAATGAGGGCAAAGAAAAGCCGTTTATGTGCCCTGAAAACACGGAAACTCTAAAATGAGGGCAAAGAAACACCGTTTATGTGCCCTGAAAACTCGTAAACCTGTAATTGAGGGTAAAGAAAAGCCTTTATAGACCCTGAAAACGCGGATAAACGAAAATGGGAAAAATGAGCAACATGGACGATGAAAGGATTTATATGTTGAAACAGATTAGTTGGCTGCGCCACAAAATCTTATTAAAATAATGGATGAACATGAAAGGGGAATGGACAATGAGCTTGAAGATACAGATTTATTCCGATTATGTCTGACCATTTTGCTATTTAGCGGAGGTTCCGCTAGCAGAAGCAATGGAAGGAAAGGATATCGAAGTCGAATGGAAGCCGTTTGAATTGAGACCTGAACCGGTCGAACCTCTTGACCCGAATTCGGCATATATTCAAAATGCGTGGAAGCATTCCGTAAAGCCATTGGCTGAGAAGCTTGGCGTGGAAATGAATTTCCCTCCGGTCCAGCCGCGTACGCAGCTGGCATTTGAAGGTTTTCAATATGCGAAGGAGAACGGGAAAGCAAATGAATACAATCACCGTATGCTGAAAGCCTTTTTCGTAGAAGGGATGGACCTCGGTGACATTGATGTTCTTGTAAAGCTCGCTGAAGAAGTGGGTCTGGATCCGGATGGCTATCGAGAAGCTGTAGAATCCCGCAAATACCGAGAGAGTCATCAGGCTGCTTTAGCTGAAGCGGCTCAGCGTGACATCCGTGCCGTACCGACCTTCTTCATCGGAGAAAGAAAACTTCAGGGTCTTTACCCGGCAGATCGTCTCGCACAAATCATCGATAATGAGCTGGCAAAGAACGAGGATACAGCACTCGAAAACGGACTTTCGTGTGATATAGAAGGAGGAGAAAACTGTTGACCCCACTGGTCAGCAGTTTTTTCAATTTTACAGTGGTGACCTCTATCTTGTAATTTACCATATTTTTTCGCATTTCTCCTTCAAACGGTAGTAAATATGCCGATATAAAGAGAAATTGAGTTTGGCTTCTGGAGGCTCTATTATTATGACGATTGTAGCGACAGAAAATATTACAACCCTATTGAACGGTGCCATAACTGTGGTCAAAACTGTCCTGCCGATGGAATGTGAGGTCGGAACAGCGCAGAACACACTCGAATCCGTGAACCTTAGCCAACCGGGAGTCATGATCGGTTTGGAAAAAGAGATCAATGGATCGGTGTTTTTCTTAGGTCCCAGAGAGCTTTTCAGTGAATGTGGAAACAAGATGTTCGGCATGCCTTTTGAAGGGGAGATGCTTGATTCATTCATCGGGGAGCTTGGTAATATCCTTGCTGGAAATATTGCGACGCAGCTATCGACAGAGGATATCACAATTGATATCACGACTCCGAAAGTGGTTGATTCTGCATCATTAGGTACGGTCGAAAGGATTCTTACAGTACCTCTGCAATTTGACGGACAAGAAATGACGATCCTTTTCACAATCGAATAGGAAAAGGCTGCCCATCTGGACAGCCTCGTCTTTCGTTCCTCAATCAATTAGGACCAATCGTTTACCTTCTCCACATCGGTCACCATCATTAGAATTCTACCTTTATCAAGCTTATCCTCATATTGATTTGCTTCCTCCTGGGAAAAGCCCATCTCCTTGAACTTCGCTCTCAGTTCATCACCTTTTTTATTGAACATCTTACCGACAGCATTTTCGATACCCATTTCCTTCAGGCCAACAGTGTTGGCATCAACGCTGTCTGCTACCCGATTTGTTCGGTCATCATCATGAGAAATGACATAAATATCATCCTTATCAAGCCCACGGTTCTGTAAATCTTCAATGTCACTTTTCAGTTCTTCATCATTTACATATTCACGTACTACTGGCTTACTCATTATTTCATCATTCCTCCTTAATGTGAGTCTATTAATCAATAACACCGATCCCGATTGTTTAAACCTCTTTCTTTTGTAGGAGTCTATCTATGGATGGTTATGAAATGGTTGGAAAAAGGGTATAGAAGAAGATGAGGGCTATGTAAAGGAGGCGAATAAAAATGGCAACAACCAAACAATTGAAGCAGTGCCCATCCTCTCCCAATTGTGTTTCCTCTCAGACTGATAGCGGAGATCACTATGTGCCGCCGATCTCCTATAATGGACCGTCTAAGCAAGCGTATGAAACGATTGTAGATATTTTAAAATCAATGAAACGGACTAAAATCGTGGAAGAAGAACCTGATTATATCCACGCAGAGTGTAAGTCCAGAATCTTCCGTTTCACAGACGACATTGAATTCTTGTTCGATAAAGAAAAAAAGGTCATTGATATCCGCTCAGCCTCCCGAATGGGATACTCAGACTTTGGTGTGAACCGAAAAAGAGTAGAGAAAATCAAACATAAGTTCATTAATTATAAGTCTGTAAAAGGACAAAGCTAAAAGCATCCTTTAAGCGAAAACCAAACAAATCTACCAAAGTTAATACCAGCACCATCCGAAAGATATTGTCGAGCTCATGTGCAGCAACGTCTCCTGAGCTTGACAATACTTTTTTTATGCTTTTGTATCCGAATTTACGCCTAATCTTGTGTAAATCCGATTAAAAATGAACGGAATTTTCTGAAATTGACCACTGACTTTGACCTGACATAGCAAATCTCAAAGGTTTTTGTAGATAATTTCTCCCAATTAGCATCCAGATTGTGACAAACATTGAGACAAGCTTTACGTATACTTTTACACATAGACGAATAAGTTGGTAAGTTCCGATACGAAGGAGGAGTGAGGTAGAGACGGAACGATTTCAAAAACTTTTGTGAGGAAGAAAGGGGCAAGGGTTTTATGATGAGTGAATGGGTTACGTATTGTATGGTGATGTGGTTAGCTATCATTCAAATTATTCGGGTAAGACACCATGACTGGAACGGATCCAATCAGCTGAATGAAAACATTCCTGAGAAAACGCCGAATCGTGTTTTCAATGCGTTAGAAGGATTAATGCTCAACAATAGTGTGAAGGTCATCTATCGACTGAAGACGAATTTCCTTTGGGATACATCATAAATGGATCGATACTGCCTCGTGGAATGAGGAGCTGAACTTTAAATTCAAGCAGAAGCCCTATATAATATAAGAATAATGATGATTAGGAAGAGGGATTTCTCTTGAGTATAAAGTCTAGCTTAGTTGTACAGAAAATGATAGACCGATTAGCAAGAATAAAAGGAGAGGTGGACGAAAACGCATCTTCCCGTTCAGTTCAGGAAGAGCTGGCAGCGATTAAGGCTTATTGTGACCTGTTGATGGAGGCCAAGGAGGAGAAGCCGTCTACGATAAGAACGGTTGAAAACAAACAAATGAATCCTGCGCCGGTCCAAAGCATGTCCACTAAGCGTTTAAAGGAAGATGACGATGTGAACGGAGATTCCATTTTCGATTTTTAAATGAAAACTTCATATAAGGAAAAAGGGAGGACACCTGTCCCGTCGATTCCCCATGCACAGGCGACCTGAGTCAATCGCTGGTGTGCTGGAATCTGGACGTGGACAAGCGTCACTCCCTTATTGGAATTGATATATTCTTGCTTCATGAGGCCGTAAAGTGGTATCCAACTCCTTTACGGCTTTTTCAGTATCCACATAATTACCAATCAGTAAATCGGCTCCTTCACTTTCCTCAGGCAATTGCAATTCATACGCCTCATCGGAATGATTCAGCACGACTAACCATGTGACCCCGTCCAATTGGCGGGTGTACATATACAATCGGTCATCTCCTTCAGAAAGGTCCGTATAATCGCCATATACCATAACGTCATGCTCTTTACGTAGGGAAATCAGCCTTTGATAGTAATAAAAAATCGAGTTTGGATCCTCTAACGCTTGTTCCACATTGATTTCCTTATAATTCGGATTGACCGGAATCCATGGCTCGCCATCTGTGAAGCCGGCATTTTGGGAATCATCCCATTGAACAGGTGTCCGCGAGTTGTCCCTGCTTAGTGGTTTCAATTCTTCGAGTACTTCTTCAGGATCTCGGCCCTTTCCGACTTCTTCCTCATATTTGTTTTTCATTGCGATGTCTTGATAATCGTCGATTGAGTTGAAGTTTACGCCTGTCATCCCGATTTCCTCACCTTGAAAAATATAAGGTGTCCCTGGCAAGGTGTGGATCATCGTAGCCAGAAGCTTTGCGGATTCTTCACGATACTCGCCGTCGTTCCCATATCGGGTCACTTGGCGCGTATGGTCATGGTTATTAAGGAATTGGGAGTTCCAGCCTTTCCCGTGCATCCCTTCGTACCAGGTCTTTTGGATTTCCTTGAAACGGAGCATGTCCCAGCTTGGCATGTCATCGGCTACTTGGAAATGGAACAGCGTATGGAGTTCATCGCGATCCTCACCAACATACTTGAGCCCGTCTTCAGGTGTAACAAACGGGATTTCCCCAACCGTCATGATGTCATAATGGCGGAGGACTTTTTCATTCATTTCCTGTAGATATTCATGTATGCCAGGATTATTTCCCAGATAATTAATTTTTTCAGGCTGTTCTGCATCTGGAAATCCTTCAAGCTTTGCCAGTAAATTGATAACATCCATGCGGAAACCGTCAATTCCTTTTTCGAGCCAGAACGTCATCATATCGTAAATCGCTTCCCTGACTTCAGGGTTCCGCCAGTTCAGATCAGGCTGCTCGACAGCAAAGGAATGGAAATAATATTGTCCCGTCTTTTCATCATATTCCCAGGTCGATGGCGTGAAATAGGAGCGCCAATTGTTCGGAGGAGAGCCGTCCATTTTCGGGTCCTTCCAGATATACCAATCCCGTTTTGGATGATCGACAGAAGAACGGGATTCCTTGAACCATGGATGCTGGTCTGAGGTATGATTGACAACAAGGTCCATGATCAGCTTCATGTCCCTGCGGTGGACTTCCTTCAATAAATTCTCCCAATCCTCCATCCGTCCTGCTTTGTCCATGATGGATTGGTAGTCTGAAATGTCATATCCGTTGTCTTTGTCAGGAGACTCATACACAGGATTCAGCCAAATGACATCCACACCGAGCTTTTTGATATAATCAAGCTTTTCAATGACTCCTTTAATATCCCCATAACCGTCACCGTCCGTATCGAAAAAACTTCTCCAATACACTTGATAGACGACAGCTTCTTTCCACCATCTCTTGTTCACTATCATGACCTCCTTATCCAGCTACAATCTATTATGGACATTATCCAATCTAATCATCGAAGTGTAAAGTTATCCGACTAGGGGTAGAAATAGAGGAAGAGATCGCTATTGAAGATTGGAGCGTTTTTCATGCCAAAAGTGAAAAGTTTAGCGGCACTGATCATGATGTTTTTTACAATGTTTCTATTAGGTGGATTATCAAGCACGAAGGGGATTGTATTGGATGAAGTGGAAAAGGATATCGGCCTTGACCTTAGCCAATTCGGGCTTGTGGTGTTTATTTTTCAATGGGGATTCGTGATCGCCAGTGTGCTGATCGGCTATTTTACAGATAAACGGGGCGTTAAATTGATGATGGTCATTGGAAGCATCATCATGGGGGCGGGACTACTCGGAACAGGCCTCGCTCAAACAATCGCTTTTTTCCTTGGGTTTTACCTTGTCGTCGGGTTCGGTCTCGGTGCGATGACTGTGGCGTCCAATGCGATTGTCCCGGCAGTGTACCCGGAAAAGCAGGGGGTCATGTTCAACGTCGCCATGGGGGTTTATGGTTTCGGGATGTTTTTATTCCCAATCGTGTTGAAAACGATGTTCTCCAATGATATTTCCTGGCGTTATTTTTATATCGGTATAGCGGTATTGTTGATTGCATTCATCATCTACGTGTTTACTAACAATGTTCCTGAAGGAAAAGTCGATAAGATTGATCTATCTGCTTTCGTGACGATGTTGAAGCAAGGGCAATTTCTGTTGATCATGGTGTTCCTGATCTTTTACGTATCGGCAGAGGTTTCCTTTATGAATTTCTTTCCGAATTACCTGAAGGATCTTGAGTTGGGCGGAGCGTCTGAAGCGACGAAAAACAGCATGGTTGCGACCATCATATCCGTGTTCTCCCTCTGTTTCACAGTCGGTCGTCTTGCGGGAGGCTGGCTGATCAGTAAGCTTGGCGAACGGTTCTTGTTGATTTCCTTTTCAGCTTTAGGTCTCTTGTTTGTCACTGTGAGCAAGGTGTTTGCTGATGAATGGGTGTATCTGTTCGGTATAGCTGGCTTGTTCTTCTCAGTGCTTTTCCCGACTGCTACAGCGATCGGGACGAAAATGTCCAAGACAGGGGGATCTGCACTCGGTCTTGTCTATGTGGCGGCAGGTATTGGAGGGGCTTTTGCAGGCTGGATTGTCGGTCTCGTCTCAGAGGCGTACGGATCGAGTACAGGATTCAACCTGCCGATTCTTTTCTTAGGTGTACTCCTCTTGATTTCCTTCTTCATCCGACCGGAAGAGAAAACGACATCCTAAGCACAAAATTGAAATAATTGGGACGATGGACATGAACGAAGAACACCCTAAAAGCCTTATGGTCAAAGGGTGTTCCCTTTTTTATACTAAAAATAAGAACAAACGTTCGTATTTTGTTTGTTTTTTGTTTGACAGATTTTGCTTTATTGATAAAGGCTCTGATAAAGAAAGCTCGGAACAAACGAGCTGTGACAACGATTAAATACAGAGCCTCTTAAGAAAGGGAGGGATGCACAAATGAGAGATACCCAACAAATTTTACAAATGTTCCAAGGTCAGAAGGATCTCTTATCTGCTTTTTTGAAACAACAGGAAAATCAACGTGATATGAAGCGGTTGATCGAAACACCATCGATGAGCCGGTTCAGAGAATTGAATCATCGCTTCCAACAATTCTGCTTCGAATGCAGGTTCATCCACTATATGTCGAAATTCATTTACTTTCAATCGATAAATATCATCCGTAAAATCCGCAGGCATCAGAGTCCGCTGTTAGCAGATATGGAAGGGGAAATGGTGGAGGCAGTGCATGAGGAGCCAATCAACCAGATTGTTGAGAAGGAGTTCGGCTGTCCAGTACTGGATAATGCAGTCAACAAGCTCACGAAACGTCAGCGTAAAATCATCCGGCTCCACTATCAGGAGGGTTGGAAGCTGAAGAGGATCGCTGAATCCTTTCATGTTACCCCGCAATCGATATCAAAAACGCATCGTCGCGCATTGGAAGACATCAAAATGTGGATGGAGGGTGAGAAGCATGCTTGAAGGTAATGTGGTCGGCTGGTTCAATCTCATATCAAACATCGGTTTTCCGTCGGTTGTCGCACTTTACTTGCTGTTTCAGCTTGAAAAACGCCTTGTCAGTTTGGAGAGCGCGATTGAAGATATTGGAGAACATATAGAAGAGAGGAATGACCAAGATGAGTCTGTACGAAAAGGTCCAGAACGCAAAAAGAAATGACCGAAAAGCGATGGAGGATGTGCTGATGCGGCTCGAGCCGAAGATCAGGCATACCATCCATTCGATCGAAAAAAAGTACCAGGAGGATGTCGAGCAAGAGGTCAAGCTCCGTGTCCTTGAGGCCGTGCGGGGCTATGATCTGGACAACCTTCCTTCGTTAACAGATATGCTAGACAAGACGAAAGAGGGACGCATGCTCCTTGAAAGGATAAAAAATGACAATTCATCGTCACGTTAGTCAGAAGGTTGGCATTGCCGCCTGGATGATTTAAGATGTAGCTAGTGAACTTCGATTAACGGAAAAAGGGAGTAAAGAATATGTTTAAATTATTCATTTTATTAGGAGCATTGAATGCGGGACTTTCCGTCATTCTTGGGGCGTTCGGTGCGCATGGTCTTGAATCGAAATTATCAGAGAAGATGATGGACGTGTTCAAAACAGGTGTCCAGTATCACATTTTCCATTCACTGGGACTATTTGTCGTCGCTTTCCTGGCTGATAAATTTCCTGCATCATTGATGATTACCTGGGCAGGCTGGACAATGCTGATCGGGATCATCCTGTTCTCTGGTAGCTTATATGTATTAAGCATCAGTGGAATCTCGAAGCTAGGCATCATCACGCCTTTCGGTGGACTGGCATTCATCATCAGCTGGCTGTTGATCGTCTTCGCCATCCTGAAAGTGTAAGGCATGAAAGTGGAAAGTGTCTGATCTCCTTGATGGGATCAGACACTTTTTTGTGCACATGAATGAATGGTTTGGTCTATAATTTCGGAAATCGAGCTATAATTTCGGAAACTGAGCTATAAATTTGAAATCTGGGCTATAATTCTCAATTTTTATAGGAAACAACCCAAAATCGAGCTATAATTCTTAAACTCCAAAAAATGAGCAAAAATGTGCTAACGAAAACGAAGGCGATTCTCCTAAAGAATAAGGAGAACCGCCATTTTTGTTATAGGTAAATATTATCGTGGAGAATAATTCACCAAATCATTTTGATTGAAATACTCAATTTCCTCATCAAACGTCACATAGTCAAGGTAGACCATCAAGAGAAGATAACGTTTACCTGTTTCAGGATCACTGATAATGATATGATCACGACCTGCCGCTTCAACAACACCTTTGAAAATTTTAGCCGGCCATTTCGGATTTCCTTCGAACGTCATGTAGAACGTTCCGACTTTGCCTCGATTGAGTCGAAGGATATTTTCAATATAAGACTGTTCAATTGGAAGCTGCCCATTCATTTGTGAAGCGCCTGGAAATCCGGATGGGAACTGGCCAGGCATTCCACCCTGCATCCCTTGCATGCCAGGCATTCCCTGCATACCGGGCATTCCTTGCATACCGGACATGCCAGGCATCCCTTGCATACCAGGCATCCCCTGCATCATCCCACCTTGGTTTTGGCGATTATTTGGATAGTTCATAACTAACCTCCCCATCTTCAATAGTACTCCCTATTAAACAGTTATACTCGACGCTCGTATGACTTATGACTACGAATATAAGACTCGCTCCTAATAGGTGTTATACGCCTCAGGACAATCCGATTCAGTAGGGATATAGAAGCAATGGGATTTATACCGGCCAGAATTCCATTGATTGAACCACTGGGCAGGACAGCTTCCTTCAGGCTTGAAAAACCAGAGGGCATTCGACGCTGGGTGAAATCGTTCCCCGGCAATCGCACGTTTCGCCAATCTGATTTCGCTTTGTCGAGCGCGTTGATAGAAATATCCCTTCTGTGTCGCTTCAAATCCACCAGGAGATTGGTAGACCATTCTAGGAATCGTATTGATATTTTTGAAATCGAGACACCGTACGCGGACGCGATTGACACCGACATTACCGACCATAAGCATTCCTTGCTTTCCTTCCCCTTCAGCCTCAGCGCGCATCAGTCTCGCGAGTGTTTTGATGTCCTCCTGAGTCGCCTTCACAACTGCCATGATGTCACCCCCGTGAAGTAGGCTTTCCTTTACTATAAATATGACACCACCTGGTAAAAAAGAAGATTCATAACGGATGCAACAAAAAAACAGCCCTCCTATAGAGGACTGTTTTTAAAAGTTGGGTTTTTATACTGCTAGGAAGGAGCTGACCTTCTCCTTCGGCAAAATGTTTCCTACATAGAAGGATCCGAACTCACCGAAACGAGCACTCACTTCATCAAAACGCATTTCGTAAACGAGCTTCTTAAATTGAAGCACGTCGTTAGCAAATAGTGTGACGCCCCATTCCCAGTCATCGAATCCGACAGAACCTGTGATGATCTGTTTCACTTTGCCTGCATAGCCTCGGCCGATCATGCCGTGACTGCGCATCATTTCGCGGCGCTCATCCATGGAAAGCATATACCAGTTGTCGTTTCCTTCACGACGCTTGTCCATCGGATAGAAGCAAACGTGATCCCATTTCGGAAGGGTCGGCTTCAGACGTCCTTGAATCATTGGATCTGTTTCAGGATCGACATCCTTAGAAGCCATATAATTACTCAATTCGACGACAGACACATAGGAATATGTTGGAATCGTATATTCAGCAAAAGTCGTTTTATTGAATGCTGTTTCAATTTCGTTCAGCTCTTTCATAGTTGGACGAAGAAGCATCATCATGAAGTCAGCTTTTTGACCCACGATCGTATAGAAAGCATGGCTTCCTTTTTGCTGTGCTTCAGTCACTTCCCATTTTTCTAGAAAAGTAAGTAGCTCTTGGATGGCATGCTCACGTTCGTCACTAGAAAGGGACTTCCAAGCCGTCCAATTCATTGTGCGGAAATCATGAAGACAATACCAGCCATCTAATGTTTTCGCTGCTTCGCTCATCATCAGACACTCCTTTATCATTTAAGCGATTATGTTCTGTTTTTACACCGTTTCTATCATATCACAAATTCTCAGAAACCTAAAAAAACGCCTCTCTGATAAGAGTCATTGAGGATGAAAGCTCTATGAAGACTCGAAAATGAAGAAAACATGTAATGGAGGACTCATAAGCGGTCTATGAGTACTTAAAAAAGAGAAAAGCGTAAAATGGGGGACGCAAGAACCGCTCAATGAACAAAACGAAAGACTCATCAGTACGACGAGTCTTTCGTTTATCTTACATATGAGAACGGATATGATTTTCAAAGATTTGTTGAAGTTTCTGCGGATTTTGTGCTTCTGCTCGGGAGATGTTGATCATCGATTTTGTCTCATCTAGATCCAATGCTTCTTCCAGGAAGCCGAACAAGCCTTTGCCGCGTTTATCCACTTCAATTAGCAGCTGGACATGATTTTGATCAGGGTACAAGATGATTTCGATTTCATCCAGTTCGCCTCTGAACGGACCTGATGAAGGTACGAATTCAAACTCTTGGACGAACGGATGATTACGTTGCATATGACGTTTTACATGCAAACACTCCGATTTGCGAAGGCGGAATCCTAACTGCTCAATTGCAGTGAAGATTTGATCCACTAGTTCATGCGGAACGACCGTAATGTAATCATTGTCAGTCGGATCGACGGCTTGCTTGATATCTAGAGCTGTTTTAAGCCAGATCGGTGTCTTGCCCATCGATAGCGGAACATCGTATGGAAGTGGGAGAGAGAATGGGATTTCCTTGCTTTCGTTCGCTGAGATCGTGAACCCTTCTGCAACCTGATATTTCCCAAGTACATGCGTTTCCTTCACTTTTCGGTCGTCAGTTTCACGAATATACTCCGTCATCAAGTAAATATAGATATCATCGATGTTTTGATCGACTTTACCTCCCTGGATATCAACGACTCCTTGAATCGTTCCTCCAGCTTGAAACGTGTTTCCTTCAAGCTTCGTGTCTACTACAGCTGCCCCGATTCCGACGGATGCAAGCATACGGTTTACGAAAGACATGAAATTACCCCTTCCTGGATTGTTATATGTTCAAGTTTGGAAGGATTCGGGAATAATAGAGCCAAATCCTCTTAAACTTAAAGCCTACAGGCGACATACCTCTTGCTTTCATTCTACTTCTTATACGTGCACCACGCTATGAAGTTTCAGTTTTAACTTCATAAAATTAACGGAAAAAATGTTGAAGAATTAAGAAAGTAAAGACTTCTTTTAGGGAAGCGTTTTCTTCTAAGTTTTTGGTTTCGTACAGGGATAAAAAGGAGTATTGTAGGACATGAAAGAGAGAGTAGGCTTTTATCGTTTTAAAAAGTAGGGATGATCCAATCCCTTTTCACAAATAGAAAGAAATGATTTTGAAGGAGGCCCTTATTATGGCGAATATGTTTACAGCTATGGAGCAAAAGCTTCAAGCAAAATACCCGGCAATCGTTTTTCCAGAAGGTGAGGATTCACGCATATTGGATGCTGCTGCTCGTCTGGCAGAGGAAAAAATTCTAAAACCGATCCTTTTAGGTGATGAGCAAGCAATCAACACAGCGTTGAAAAGTAAAGGTTTAGACCTTGATCTTGTCGACGTGATCGACCCGCAATCCTATAATGAATTGGATGAGCTTGTCGCGTCATTCGTCGAACGTAGACGAGGGAAAGTAAATGAACAGGAAGCACGTGAGATCCTAAAAGACGTGAACTATTTCGGAACGATGCTAGTCCATACAGGAAAAGCTGCGGGCTTAGTAAGCGGTGCGGCTCATTCAACAGCGGATACTGTAAGACCGGCCTTACAGATCATCAAAACGAAAGAAGGAATCAAACGTACATCAGGGGCTTTCTTGATGGTAAAGGATGATCAACGCTACATCTTTGCTGACTGCGCAATCAATATTAATCCATCTGCTTCTGACCTTGCTGAAATTGCGACAACAAGTGCCGAAACCGCTCGTATTTTCGGCATCGACCCGAGAGTAGGGATGCTCAGCTTCTCCACGAAAGGTTCGGCTAAATCGGACGAAACGCAGAAGGTCATTGATGCAGTTGAACTGTTGAACGAAACAGGAACAGACTTCCCTGTCGACGGCGAGCTTCAATTCGATGCGGCGTTTGTGCCAGAAGTTGCTGCTAAAAAAGCTCCGGATTCTCCTCTTGCAGGAAGAGCGAACGTATTTGTTTTCCCTGGACTTGAAGCAGGTAATATCGGATACAAAATGGTACAGCGTTTAGGCGGTTTTGAAGCGATCGGACCTGTTCTGCAAGGCCTCAACAAACCGGTCAACGACCTTTCAAGAGGCTGTAACAGCGAAGATGTGTATAAGCTTGCCTTGATTACAGCGATGCAAGCCCTATAAAAACCGATAAGAAAAAGCACTGGCGTTATTGCTCCAGTGCTTTTTTATTTCGGTCAACGACCCTTTGCAAATAGTAATCATATTGGTTGATTTCTGTAATCGACAATTGAGAGGATAGCAGGTCTGCATCTTGATCTTTCAAAAATAAGAGGACATCCTTCATCAAGTCCGAGACAGAAATCGGTTTTCCTGCCAGCTCTGATAAAGAAGCCATCACATCCGGATCGACGGTCGGATAACTGAACTTCGGTGATTCGTCGCTCTTCGCTTTCTTGTAAAAGTCCCGGATCAACTTAGCACGTTCCCCTCCAGATCCTGTTACACATAAGTAGATTTGCACCGCAATTCCACCTCGCAAGCGCCGTTGGGAAATACCTGCAAATTTCTTCCCATCGATACTTAAATCATATTTTCCAGGACAATAGGAAGCGCTGATTTCTTTTGCTTCAAATGTAAGTCCGTATGGTTCAAGAATACGTTCCATCATGTACACCATGGCATCATACCCTTGATCAATCTCAATTTTGTTCTCTTTTTCTGAAAGGACGAGGGAAAGGTTCAGGACGCCTTCATCCAACACGACTGCAAGGCCGCCTGAATTCCGCACGATGACCTCATAGCCTTGATCTTCAAGGTGCTTTATCCCTTCGTTTAGAGCAGGGAGACGGGTATCCTGGATCCCGAGTACGATCGTTTTATGATGGACCCAAGCACGGACAGTCGGCGGGGAATCTTCTGAGCCGATCGAACTGCAGAGCGTATCATCCATTGCGAACGATTGCAGGGCATGGAAGGCTCCTCCGAGAGTCGTTTGATCAATGATCCGCCACTTCGGCTGGGCTAATAATTGTCTAAGCTTTTCGTTCTCCTTCATACTTGAAACTCCTTTAATAGCATCAACCTTATTATTATAGCATGTCCTGTAAAAAGGGCGTAAACCTCGTGAAAATAGTACGACATAGAATTAATGCGAAATGTATAAAAAATGCATAAATTTATAGAGGAATTTTTGTTATTTTCTAGAAAGTAATAATTTAACAAACGCTTACATATCAGTGCTTCAGCGTGGTGAAATGTGTATAAAGATGCGAAATGTTTTATATTGACATTTGACATCTTAACAAAATAGTTAGAAAATAATGCTTGGATAAAAACTTGTCAGACCAAATCAAAGACGAAAAGATAGGGGGAGAAAGATGAAGTTAAGCGTAAAGATTATCATTGGTTTAGTATTAGGTATCATTGTTGGTCTCTTACTTAATGTATTTGCACCTGGGGCGTTCGACCCAATTGATAAATTTGTTCTTAGCCCGGTCGGGAAGCTGTTCTTGAACCTAATCAAGATGCTTGTCGTACCAATCGTATTCTTTTCCATTGCACTTGGTGCAGCAGGAATTGGTGATCCGAAGAAGCTTGGACGAATTGGTGGAAAGACGATTGGGTACTTCCTTATTACGACCACAATCGCTTTGACGATTGCACTTGGACTGGCTTCAATCATCCAGCCTGGAGCTGGCGGTGGATTTGATACTGAAAATGCTAATTTTGAAGGTTCATCAGAAGCACCACCTGTTGTGGATACGATCTTGAACATCATTCCGACGAACCCGGTTGATGCAATGGCTCAAGGTGAAATGCTTCAAATTATCGCTTTTGCAATCTTTGTTGGTTTTGCGGTAGCCGTTTTGGGAGAGAAAACGAAAGCCGTACGAAAGTTGCTTGAGGAAGGTAACGAGATCCTCATGTATCTCGTCAACATCGTTATGATCCTAGCGCCATATGGTGCATTCGCTCTGATTGCATCAGCTATCGGTAACTTCGGCTTGGATGCACTGCAAGCGATGGGTCTCTATTTCGGAACGGTATTGCTTGCATTACTCTTGCATGCAGTCATTACGTATGGAACAGCGGTTTCAACTTTAGGAAAGATGAATCCGTTATCATTCTTTAAAGCGTTCGCACCGGCTATGTCTGTCGCGTTCAGTACGTCCAGTAGTAGTGGAACGTTGCCTGTCTCCATGAAGACGGCACAGGAAAACTTGAAAGTACCGAAGCAGATTTCAAGCTTCGTGCAGCCGCTCGGAGCAACAATCAATATGGACGGTACAGCGATCATGCAGGGTGTTGCCACAGTCTTCATCGCACAGGTTTATGCGGTTGATCTATCTATGGCAGACCTTATAACAGTTGTCTTAACAGCAGTACTTGCAAGTATTGGTACCGCAGGGGTGCCTGGTGTTGGTCTGATTATGCTTGCAATGGTCCTCAATCAAGTTGGACTTCCAGTCGAAGCGATTGGATTGGTACTTGGTGTAGACCGCTTGCTTGACATGACACGTACAGCCGTCAATATTACAGGTGACGCATCTTGTGCCGTCATTGTAACGAAGTCAGAAGAAAAGCACGGCGCGTCTGTCGATCAAAAAGCAGAAATGGATATCTAATATGAAATAAAGGAAGAACCGGCTCATGATGAGCCGGTTCTTTTTTTGTGGAAAAAATACTCTAACTTACACTCTAAAAAATTTTTTCAGCTGTAAAAGCCTCTGCTGACGTGATGGAAAGTCTGGGCAAAATATTTCAAGAGGTTTTCTTCTTCTTTTGAAGAATATATAATTAACTATTGTCGAATCAAAAACATAATCACTCTGACGACAGGGTATTAATACAAAGGAAGAACGCTCTGGATTTGCTAGAGAAAGGGGAACGGACCGGCCGATGAACTATATGAAGCAGCAATTAGATGAAGAAAAAGTATTCAAAGATCCCGTCCACAGGTACATACACGTACGTGATCGGATTATTTGGGACCTGATCGGAACAAAGGAGTTCCAGCGGTTAAGAAGGATTCGGCAGCTGGGGACAACATACTTGACGTTTCATGGTGCAGAACATAGCCGGTTCAGCCACTCATTAGGTGTTTATGAGATTGTCCGCCGGATTACGGAGATTTTCAAAGATCGACCACATTGGGATGATGACGAACGGATCTTATGCCTATCGGCAGCACTCCTCCATGATGTCGGTCATGGTCCCTATTCCCATTCGTTCGAAAAAGTGTTCAATTTGGATCACGAAGATTTCACTCAAGCAATCATTCTTGGTGATACCGAAGTCAATGCGGTTTTAAAACGGGTTGATGACGATTTTCCGAGGAAGGTTTCAGAGGTTATCGCGAAAACCTATGAAAATAAGCTGGTTGTGAGTATGATTTCGAGTCAAATTGATGCTGATCGAATGGATTATCTTTTACGAGATGCCTATTTCACAGGTGTTAGCTACGGTCAGTTCGACATCGAGCGAATTTTAAGAGTCATGCGGCCAAAAGAGGACCAGGTCGTCATCAAGCAAAGTGGAATGCATGCAGTTGAAGATTACATAATGAGCCGCTACCAGATGTACTGGCAGGTTTATTTCCACCCGGTTACACGAAGTGCGGAAGTGATTTTATCCAAGATCTTGAATCGAGCGAAGTCATTATATGACGAAGGGTATACCTTCAAGCTTGAGCCGCTTCATTTCATCTCCCTTTTCAACGAAAAGGTGGATCTGGAGGATTATATCAAGTTGGACGAGGGCATCATCCAATATTACTTCCAGGCATGGCAAGAGGAAGAGGATGAGATATTACGAGATCTTTGCGAGCGATTCTTGAACAGACGATTGTTCAAGTACATGGAGTTCAATCCAAATGTTCACATGGAGGATTGGCATAAGCTGTACACGTTGTTTGTCAAAGCGGGTATCGATCCGGATTATTACTTGATCGTGGATTCTTCATCTGATTTACCGTATGACTTCTACCGTCCGGGAGAGGAAGAAGAGCGTTTACCAATCCATCTTCTTACGAGAAAAAATGAATATCGTGAATTATCTCGTGAATCTACCGTTGTTGAAGCGATTTCAGGGAAAAAACGTACAGATCATAAGCTATATTATCCAGCTGATCTGATCAGTCAGGTCGAGGACAAAGAGATAAAGAGAAAAATAAGTGAGATATTAGAATTATAGGAGGGGATTCGTCGTGCTTGAGCATCATGCGCGGTTGATAGCATTGTTCAATTATGCGAGGGAAGTAGTAGGTCGGAAGAAGCTTCAGAAGATGGTCTATATTGCGAAGAAGTTGGAGTTTCCATTTTGCGAGAAGTACCAATTCCATTTTTACGGTCCATACTCAGAAGAGTTGACGTTACGTGTCGAAGAATTATGTAACCTTGGTTTCATCGAGGAAACGAAAGAGAAGGTTTCTGGCTATTATCAATATCGTTATACATTGACCGAACAGGGTGAGCAGTTTCTGAAGCACTATGATTTGGATCTTGAGCCGCTTCAATCATGTGTCGACTCTATGAATGAACAGCCGTCTCGTATTTTGGAATTGATTTCGACCATTTTATATTTCGATCATCTCTCAAAGGACGAGATCATTGAAAAGGTGCAGAAGGTCAAACAGAAACAGAAATACACATCCGAGGAAATCGAGGAAGCGTTCCAATACATCGAAGATCTCAAAACCCAAAAAACAGTCGTATCCTAAGGAAAAGGGCGGACACCACATTGCAAAACAATGTCGTGTCCGCCCTTCTTTAGTTGAGTGTTGGTGTCAGGCACTTCCGGAGAAGCCTTGCAGGAGAAGGGGTGCGAGATGGTGTCAGGCACTTCCAAAGAAGCCTAGAGCGGCAAGGGATTGAAAAAGTGCCTGACACTGTCAAGAAATTGCCAATTATAGGCGGGATTTGGATGGCTGGGTCTCGTATTAGTATAAGTAAGAGAGGAACGTAAAGGGGTGAATGGCATAAGTAAGGATAATGAGGATGGAATCGTTTATCAGGATCTAATTGGAGACATTATCAAGCGGTCGGAGAAGGAAGGTGCCTTCGAGCATCTGAAAGGGAAGGGAAAGCCGCAAAAGCTGGATGGGGACTTGAGTTATAATCCAGATCGGCTGTTGAATAAGATTTTGAAGGACAACAATGTGTTGCCTTCATGGATCCAGATGGATAAGGAGATCGAAAAGAGGAAGGCTGAACTTGCTGGATACTCGAATGAATACAACATTCGGAAATCCATTGAAGAAATTAATAAGAAGATCTTTAACTATAACTTAAGCTGTCCGCCTAGTGCCCAGAAACCTAAGCTGAAGTTTCAAGACTACCTGCCCAATGATTCATAAAAGCAAAAAGGGACTGTCATAGGCGACAGTCCCTTTCTTAAATCGTACCATTTCACGTTTAATCCTCGTCCTCTTCAGATTGCTCGGGAACGTAATCCGGGTAATCCGTGATGATTCCGTCCACACCTGCATCCATTAAGGGCTGCACATCTTCCTGCGCACGTACGGTCCAAGGCATGATACCCATATCAAGGTCATGGATCTGGTTGACAAGCTCGCGATCCACCTTGCTTTTACTCGGATTGACGTAATCTGCGTACTCAGTGAAAGCTTCTAACGCTTCAGGTGTAAGGTCCTCCGACTTCCAAGTAAGGACACCCACCGGTACGTCATCATTCAATTCATTGAACATCTTCATGGAGTTGAAATCAAAGGACTGGACGATGACGGAATCGTCTTCAGGATCATCCATATCTCTTGCTTCAAGTGCTTTTGCTACTTTTTCTTCTATTCCAGGGTAGAGAGAAGGGGCTTTCAATTCGATCAAGAATTTCGTTTTGCCGCGGAATTCATCCAAAACTTCACCCAACGTCGGCAGGTGCTCACCCTTGAATTCAGGTGCAAACCAGCTTCCGGCATCTAGCTCGCGTAATGCGTCATATGTAAGGTCTCCCACTTTTCCGGTTCCGTCTGTTGTCCGATCCACTGTCGTATCATGGATGACAACGAGTTGACCGTCTTTACTCATCTGTACATCGAGTTCGATATAATCCGAGTCCATATCAACAGCCTTTTCGAAAGCTGCTATCGTGTTTTCGGGCGCATATCCTGCTGCTCCTCGGTGAGCGACGACCTCAACACCATCGTCCTGATCATCCTCTTCCTCAGAGTTTGCTTGTACAGATGGAATCGTGACGAATAGCATCACCAGGGATAAAGAGAAAAGTAACATGCCGAGGCGTCTGAATTTTGATTGAACCAATCTTCTCATCTCCTTCTTTTTTCAATCCTTCAACCCTCATAATAGAGGTGTTTTTTTAAGCACCTATGAAGGGAAGATGAAGGTTTATAAAGAAAAAGAGTTCCTTAGTCCGTCCAATTGAAATCATATTGACATGGATGAGCCGAATGGCATAAAAAAACCGCCTATTTTTTATAGGCGGTTTGTGATTATTTAGTGTGGTACAAATGCGAGTTGGATGAAGAATAAAACGGCGAACAGCATGACGAGCGGATGAACCTCACGCCATTTTCCGCGTACGACTTTCAATAACGGGTAAGATATGAATCCAAGAGCAATTCCCGTCGCAATACTTGATGTTAAAGGCATCGTCAGTATGATTAAGAATGCTGGGAACGCTTCATCGAAAGTATTCCAATCGATCTTAGCGAGGCTTGATAGCATGAAGCTTCCGACGATGATTAAGGTCGGGGCAGTGATCGCCGCGAGCCCGGAAATTGCACCGACAAGTGGGGCGAAAAACATGGCGATAAGGAACAAGAAAGCGACGACCATATTCGTCAAACCTGTCCGTCCTCCAGCTGCAACACCGGAAGAGGACTCGATATATGCACTCGTCGGACTTGTTCCGAAAACAGCACCGACTGATGTGGCGACCGAATCAGCCAATAGTGCTTGACGTGCGCGAGGCATTGTTTTCCCCTTCATCAATCCTGCCTGTTCTGCAACCCCGATCATTGTTCCGGTCGTATCGAAAATCGTAACAAGAAGGAAGGAGAACACAGCAGCGTATAGGCCGTATTGGAACATATCCGTAATCGCTGTAATCGGGCTACCAAAGATGAATGCATCCGGCATCGATGGAAGCGCAACGACTTTCTCAAACGACAAATGGCCGGTAAAATACGCGACCACACCTGTGCCGACCATGCCGAAGAAAAGAGCACCATGAACATTCAAGGCCATCAAGATCAACGTCACAGCTAGTCCGAATAACGTCAAAAGCACTGTCGGAGAATGAAGATCTCCAAGGGCAACAAGGTTAACAGGGTGAGAAACGACTAGACCGGTCAGACGCAGTCCGATGAAAGCAATGAACAATCCGATACCTGCCGTAATGCCGTGCTTCAGGTTGGATGGAATTGCTTCAATCAGCTTTTTACGGAATGGCGTCAAAGAGAGGATGACAAATAAAATCCCTGAAATGAACACGGCACCGAATGCCACTTCGTAGGAAATCTCCATACCGCCAACAACAGAATAAGCAAAATACGCATTCAAACCCATGCCGGGCGCAATAGCAATCGGATAATTCGCAAACAGCCCCATCCATAACGTTCCGACGATGGTTGCGATAATCGTCGCCATGAAGACTGCATCGAATGGTGCTCCGGCTTCACTCAAAATACCAGGGTTGACGACAACAATATAGACCATCGTCAAGAAGGTCGTCACACCCGCGATAATTTCGGTTTTGACACTCGTTTGGTTTTCTCGAAGCTTGAAAAATTTCGTTAACATCAGAATAACCCCCAAAAAACGAACAATATTAATAACCATCCATTATAATATTCGTTTTTCCGCACATGTGCAAGGGTGAATTCGCAATCATTCATAAGTTTTCGTTTGTATGATAAGATAAAACCATATGTTATATGGAGACGTTGATGTTTAATGAGGAGGTTTTACGGATGAAGGATCTCTTTAATAACGATAACAATAAAGGGAACAGTGAAAAGAAACAGAAGAAAACGCAAGGCTTTACGATATTAAGCGGAGACTCGACGGATGGTCACGGAGGCTATGGTGTCGGTACGATCAACTTGAATAACCTCACACCGATCTTTGTCGACCCAACAGATGAAGAAGTGTTCATCGACATGGGTGCTCTTCATGCGCGTAGTTCGGTTGAAAAGCGCATCAAATTTACGGCAAACCGTGAAGATGCACCGAATTCAAAGCTCTATTGGCTTGTCTGGGTCATGGTCGACAGCTCCAGTGAGGGACCTTATTACGCTGGATTGGGAGCATGTGAGCTGCAAGTTGATGCAGAGGCAAGAAGAGGGTATAAAAGTATGCCTGAGCATGTGAATAACATGGATAAGGCATTGAAGAAGCGGGTTGTCGCAGATCACATGGATGACAAATCCAAGGCTTTACTGAAAAAGTTCTTGATTGATCATAATGAGGAATTCTGGAATCGTGCATCAGAAGATGTGAAGAATGCCCTCAACTAGATCCATGGTTTTATCTTTGAATCTTTTTTTGAACAAAATGTGAAATGTCTGTCCGATTGTCACAAAATGAAGTAAAATAAAAAGTAATCTTTACACACATATTTACTAGGACAGAAAAAGGGATTGGCTTCTAAACGAGGCCAGTCCCTTTTTCATTTATGGATTTGTCATTTCACGTTAAACGCTCTCCTAATTCGATAACCAATGCCAGATCCGTTTGAAAATACCAGGC
The DNA here is from genome assembly GCF_040126055.1 of Pseudalkalibacillus sp. SCS-8. NCBI lineage: Bacteria > Bacillati > Bacillota > Bacilli > Caryophanales > Fictibacillaceae > Pseudalkalibacillus > Pseudalkalibacillus nanhaiensis. Next base: position 3,470,950 of record NZ_CP143541.1, on the reverse strand, counting down.
TGCTCACGTTGATCTGGAGCTGTTCGCTTCTTCTCCTTCACAGGCGCTTTCCCTTCACAATACTCTGTCGGCTCTGTACCAGCGATATAATACGAAAGACGTTTTTCAGGGCAATTTTTGTTCGAGAGCAATCCACTATCCGGATTGATATAGACCCCGACGACTCCTTTGGGCTTCCGGAACTGTACGATAGGGCGATCCGCCAATGCATCCTTCATGAAATGTCCCCAAATATTTTTTGAGTACAACACATCATTGAATTCATGCAACGTTTTTCCTTTATCATAGCCTGTCCAGACGCCTGTCACGAGTTGTGGAGTATACCCGATGATCCAGTTGTCATAGTTTGTGGAACCCGTCTTTCCTGCTGTGGGTCGATTAATCAGACCGCTTATGGACGCTCCTGTCACCCGTGTGTAATCGTTAAGCCGCTGATCAAATACCCCTCGTAAAAGGTCCGTCATTACATAGGCGTATTCTGGATCGATGACACGCTTCTTGACGACCTCTTGTTCATAGACGACATCGCCCTTGTAATCGACGATTTTCTTAATAAAACGGGGCTCGCTCCTTACGCCTTTATTCGCAAAAACACTGTAAGCGGAAACCATCTCGAGGACACCAACAGGCTTCGTTCCGAGAGCAAGGGAAGGGATTGGAGCCAACTCGCTCTTGATTCCGAAATCCTTGGCTGTTTTGACGAGCTGGTCCGTTCCGATGAAGATGTTCGTCTTCACAGCATACACGTTATCCGACACCGCCATCGCTTGAGCTAACGTGATCTCTTCGTTTGCATAATAGTTTCCGAAATTTTCAGGGGTATACTGGTTTTCTTCCCCTTCATAAAACGTCGTCGGCTCACTTCGCAACAGGCTGGAAGGGGTATATCCCTTTTTCAGAGCTGCGTAATAGAGGAACGGCTTGAAGGTCGATCCAGGTGCACGTCTTGCCTGGGTTGCCCGGTTATAGGTGCTCTCTTCATAAGACCGACCCCCGACCATCGCTTTCACGTCCCCGCTTCTCGGGTCAAGGGCGACCATGCCGACCTGGATAGTCGAAATATCAGGTATCGTCTTCTCCACCCAATGATCGGCTTTTTTCTGAAGCTCGGTATCGAGCGTCGTGTAGACGTGATAGCCGCCAAGTGCGACTTCCTCTGGATCAAGACCTACTCTGTTTTTCAAAAGGTACTCCACTTCATCCTGGAAGTAGGACGCTTTTTCTTCTGGCAAGCTTGCTTTTCCGATGATTTCAATAGGCGTCTGATAAGCCTTCAACGCCTGTGTTTCTGATATTTTTCCTGTGGCAACCATCGAGTCCAATACGATTTGTTGCCGCACCCTAGCATTTTCCATGTTCTTCAGTGGGCTGTAATAGGAAGGCCCCTTCGGTATTCCTGCAAGAAGACTTGCTTCTGCAAGATTGAGTGCTTTGGCCGATTTTCCGAAATAATATTGAGAAGCCGCTTCGACTCCGTAATTTCCATGACCGTAATAGATCGTATTCAAGTATCCTTGCAAAATCTCTTCCTTGGTATAATTCGCTTCAATCCTTACTGCATAAAAAGCTTCCTTCAACTTCCGCTCCCACGTTTTATCAGGAGCAAGAAATAGATTCCGAGAATATTGCTGGGTGATCGTACTCGCCCCTTGGACCTTCGCACCAGCTTTTATGTCAGCTAGAAGGGCAGCTGCAATCCGTCTGAGGTCGAAACCATGGTGATTGTAAAATTTACGATCTTCAACAGCAATGGTCGCTTCAATCAGCGCAGGAGAAACATCCTCAAGCTTGACCCAGAATCGGTTTTGACCAAGGGGCTCATGTTCCCCGATGATCGTCCCGTCTGCTCCATAAAATACCGTCGTTTGTGGAACCTTTAATGGTGGAGGACCGAGCACATGGATATAAATGAAAAAGGCGCAACCGATTACAACGACCGGTATGGATAAAAGGATCAACGTACGAATCCATAGCCAGGCCCATTTCCAGTTTTTCTTCAAGCGGTCAATTTTGATGATTTCCATAGCGGGTCCCCCCTTTCCTTTTCTATTACTAGTATGGGAGGGAGGACAGCTTTCTAAACCTCACTGACATAGAATCCTAAGACCTGACAATCCTTGCATTCTGGAAATAAATTTTTCTTGCAAAACGTGTGGTATAAAGTATACTTTTCTTGTTCGATTTGAAAGGAACGGGAAAAGAATAGTAACGTTCGAGATGAACAGATGAGCTATGATACAATTCAAAATAAGATTGATGGAATATATGATGAGGTGATGAATCATGGAATTATGGTATACGGAAAAGCAGACGGAACGCTTTGGAATTACAGCGAAAATCAAGCGGACGCTACATACAGAGCAAACCGATTTCCAACGCTTGGATATGATTGAAACGGAAGAATTCGGGAACATGCTTGTTCTCGATGGCATGGTCATGACAACGCAAAAGGACGAATTCGTCTATCATGAAATGGTCGCGCACGTCCCGCTCTTTACACACCCGAACCCGAAGCACGTACTTGTAGTCGGTGGTGGAGATGGAGGCGTCATCCGTGAAGTATTGAAGCACCCATCCGTTGAAAAAGCAGTGCTGGTCGAAATTGACGGGAAAGTGATCGAGTATTCGAAAAAATACTTGCCTGAAATTGCAGGAGACCTGGACGACCCACGTGTTGATGTTCAAGTGGATGATGGATTCATGCACATTGCAAAAAGTGAGAATGAGTATGACGTTATCATGGTAGATTCCACTGAGCCTGTAGGTCCAGCTGCAAAGCTATTTGAACGTGGCTTTTACGAAGGGATCTCCAAGGCATTGAAGGAAGACGGCATTTTCGTCGCTCAAACGGACAACCCTTGGTTCAAAGCGGACCTCATTTCCCAAGTGAACCGTGACGTAAAAGAGATTTTCCCTGTAACGCGACTTTATACAGCAAATATCCCGACTTACCCGAGCGGTTTGTGGACGTTCACGATCGGCTCGAAAAAGCATGATCCATTGAAGGTCGAAGAAGACCGTTTCCATGAAATTGATACGAAGTACTATACGAAGGAATTACACACAGCTGCATTCGCGTTGCCTAAGTTCGTGCGTGATTTAGTCGAGTAGGAGGCCTAACATGCGATTTGAAGAAGCGTATTCAGGTAATGTGTTCATCAAAAGTCATCCCGACCTTGAAGATAGCCAGGTCGTCATCTATGGCATGCCGATGGACTGGACGGTCAGCTTCCGTCCTGGTTCACGATTCGGTCCTGCTAAAATCCGTGAGGTCTCTCTTGGATTGGAAGAGTACAGCCCTTACATGGACCGCGAGCTTGAAGAAGTGAAATTTTACGATGCAGGAGATATCCCGCTTCCGTTCGGGAATCCGCAAAACAGCATCGACATGATCGAGGACTACGTCGGAAAGATTCTCGATGCCGGAAAATTCCCGCTCGGAATCGGAGGCGAACACCTCGTATCATGGCCAGTGTTCAAAGCGCTTCATAAGAAGTATGATGATTTTGCGATCATCCATATTGATGCACATGCGGACCTGCGTGAAGAATACGAAGGCGAACCGCTCTCCCATTCGACACCGATCCGTAAAGCGTGTGAGTTGATCGGACCTGAGAATGTCTATTCATTCGGCATCCGTTCAGGAATGAAGGAAGAGTTCCAATATGCAAAAGACTCTGGCATGTATATGGCGAAGTTTGACGTAGCAGAACCGTTGAAGGAAGTCTTGCCGAAGCTTGCAGGACGGAATGTATACGTAACGATTGATATTGATGTCCTTGACCCTGCTCATGCTCCAGGAACGGGTACAGCGGAAGCAGGCGGCATCACATCAAAAGAGCTGCTTGAAGCGATTGTCTTGATTGCGAAGTCGGACGTGAATGTGATTGGAGCGGATCTTGTCGAGGTTGCACCGATCTATGATCACTCTGAGCAAACACCGATTGCTGCAAGCAAATTCATTCGCGAAATGCTCCTTGGTTGGGTGAAATAAGAAAAGAAGAGGGTGACCCTTGTTGTCTGATAGGACAGTATCGGGGTTCACCCTTTTTTATTAGTTGTTGTTGATTTTTTCGACATTCACTCCCTTTCCGCGGGCGAACCGCGAGCCTCCTCCCTTGTACAGGATGTACTGACTTCGACGTTTACCACAGGAAGTGGTGGATGTTAGTCGAAGATCCTTAATTGCTCCTTGTGGGGTCTCGCCTGGCTCGCTTTTCCCGCAGGAGTGTCGTGAATAACTACAAAATCAACCTAGATTCACCATCCCTATTGTCAAGAAATACGTCCAGACCTCTAATTCCTTAACCACCTGCTACGAAAGAAGGATATTGACGATAAAAGTCTAATTTTATAGGTAATAGATGTAAAAAGGGGACGGTTTTGTGCAGAAGACATCCACCACCTCATATGAAATGAATCAAGCTTTACTTGACCAGCTGTCTGATGGCTTTATACGAACAGACTATGATGGAACTATACTCTGTGCCAATCAGACGCTAATGGATTGGTTGGGGGAAGGGCAAGCTGAAGAACTTACCATCAATCAACTCTTTCCTGCGTTGCGACGGGAAAAAATGATTGATGGAAAACCATATAATGCTGAGCTTCAACGATTGGATGGGACATTTAAGAAAGTCGAGCTTTCTTTTTTCGGGGGACAGGGGAAGGTCGATTACTTGGTACGCCAATGTTCATGTGAAGAAGCAGTAACGGAAACAGACCGAGAAAAAATAGCATTTCCACCAATTGATAACCGACATGATTTTCCGATCTTCCTTATTGATTTGGACGGAACAATTCGTGACGTGAATGATGCGGCGATGCAAACTCTTCATTCTAATCGTCAAGCATTACTCGGAAGTACCTTTATGGAATTCGTTGAGGCAGATCAAAAGCAAATCGATGACTGTCTTCGCTCGATTCAAGAGGGGGACATCAAAACGTTTGACGTCCTGATGAAAGCAAGTGATGGAGGGGTAAGTGAATTCCTCTTTACCCATTTACCACTATATATTGATTGTCAGCTAGCTGGTGCCTATTGCATCGCCAGGAACAATTCCGATTTGCGAAGAACACAGGAGGCGTTGTTCGAATCTGAACAACGATACAGACAGCTTGTGGAACATTCACCTGATCCGGTATGCTTGCATGACTCTGAGCGGATCATTTATGTGAACGATGTGGCTGCTCAATTAGTGGGCGTGAAGGATAAAGGCGATCTAATCGGCCGCCCGATCGATGAATTCATCCATTCTGATGATCGTAATGACTCCCATCTACGTATTCAAAAAGTTAAGCAAGGCATCCGAATGGAGCAGTTGTTCCCGATGAAAGTCGTCCGTCCGGATGGCGTTGTCCTTGAAATGGAAGGGAAATCGATTCCAATCAAGGAGAATGGAAATACCTATGTCCTTGCCGTCTTCCGGGATGTCACAGAAAAGAATCAAGCAAAACGATCGTTACAAAGAAGTGAAAGACAGTATCGCTCCTTATTCCTGCATAACCCTGATGGGATTTATTCCATCAACTTGAAGGGTGAATTAACAAGCATAAATCCGGCTATCATTAGAATAACCGGCTATACAGAAGCGGAGCAGATCGGAAGGCATTACTCCGAGTTCCTTCTGAAAGAAGATCAAGAACAAGTTATTAAGAAATACGAAAGCATTTTCAGCGGGGAAACAATAGAATTCGAGAAACGGATGAAGCGGAAAAATGGAGACACCATTATTGTTCGAGTTATAGGCTTCCCGATGATCGTAGAAAATGAGATCATCGGTATGTATGGAATTCTAAGGGACATCACCGACGAAAAGCGGTCTGAGGAGCTTTTGCGCAGGTCCGAAAAACTGACGGTTGTCGGCGAGTTGGCAGCGGCAGTCGCGCATGAAATCCGGAATCCACTCACCTCAATCAAGGGCTTCATCCAGATGCTTGAAAACGGTGTTCCTGAGAAAGAACTGTATTATCAGATCGTCCTATCCGAACTAGACCGGATCGAGCAAATCATCAGTGAGCTGCTCGTACTGGCAAAACCGCAAAGCATCTGCTTCCAAAAGAAAAAAATCGGTAACCTGATCACGCATGTCCTTAAATTGTTAGAAGGTCAAGCCAACCTTCACAATATCCAGTTCAACATGGATCTGGAGGCAGGTTCAGAAATGATCAATTGTGAAGAAAACCAATTGAAGCAAGTCTTCATCAACCTGATTAAAAATGCGATTGAAGTGATGCCGAATGGAGGTACAATAACAGTCACCTGTAAAAAGGCAGAGAAAAATAATCTTCTTATCAGGATCGTGGATGAAGGACCAGGCATTCCGAAGGATCGCCTTTCTAGACTAGGCGAGCCGTTCTATACGACGAAGGAGAAAGGAACGGGGCTCGGATTGATGGTAAGCTTCAAAATCATCAAGGATCATCAAGGATCGATGCATTTTTCAAGTACGGTCAAAAAAGGCACGACAGTGGATGTATTGCTCCCTTTATCACAGCGTTAGAAAATATTCCCGACTCTCAATACAGTGGTGCACCTTGAAACAGGCACCGCTTTTTTTATATAATGTGTAAGTTAATGATAGTGAAGGAAGTGAGCAGAGTGGACGCGACACCAATCCCTGTAAAAGTAATGCTACATACGAAAGTGACCGATTCAGGTGAAGAAGAAGAAACAAAGCTATCTTCTGATGGAACGCTCTACAGGAAGTCGGACGCTGTGTACCTCCGTTACGATGAAGTCCTGAATGAAAACGACAATGTGAATACGACGATAAAAATCAAAGATGAAGATATTACAATTATTAGGAGCGGAGCCGTTTCGATGAAACAACGGTTCACGCCTGGGGGCTTAAAAGAAGGAACGTATGAAAGTCCTTATGGTCCGATCCAAATTGCAACGAAGACAGATTCCATTGACTTTGAATGGCACGAATTGGAGCAAGAAGGCCATCTTACATTAAACTATCGCGTCCTTTTCCAGGGAGAAGAGGCGGGGTATCACGAATTGGCAATCACGCTGAGAGGGGAAGAATTATGAATATCGTTGAACAGGTAAAAGAACGATTGAAAGATGAAATTGTAGAATCCGTCGTCAAAGCTGGGCTCGCTTCAAAAGAAGAAATTCCAGAAGTGATCCTTGAGCTTCCGAAGAACAAAGACCATGGGGACTTTGCGACGAATATGGCAATGCAGCTTGCTCGTATTGCGAAAAAAGCACCTCGTCAAATTGCTGATGAAATGGTCGCCCATTTCGATCGTTCCAAGGCTTCAATTGATAAGATCGAAGTAGCTGGACCAGGATTCATCAATTTCTATTTTGATAACCAGTATCTGACTCAATTGATTCCTGCCATCATTGAGGAAGGTGATGATTATGGTTCCTCAGATGTTGGGAAACAGAAGAAGATCCAGATCGAGTTTGTCTCAGCGAACCCGACAGGAAGCCTCCATCTCGGTCATGCTCGAGGTGCAGCTGTCGGTGATACATTATGCAATCTACTCGAAAAAGCTGGTTTCGACGTTTCTCGAGAATACTACATCAATGATGCCGGAAATCAGATCCATAACCTCGCGTTATCTCTAGAAGCCCGTTATCTCCAAGCCTTAGGGAAAGAAGCAGAAATGCCGGAGGATGGCTATTATGGTAAAGACATCATCGGCTTCGCCCAAGAAGTGGTGGAGAAGGATGGGGACAAGTACGTTTCCTATAACCAGGAGGAACGACTGAACTTTTTCCGTGAATACGGTCTAGAGAAAGAGCTTGAAAAAATCAAGAAGGATCTCGCAGCGTTCCGTGTTGACTTTGATGAATGGTTCTCAGAGACCTCTCTTTATACATCAGGGAAAATCGATCGAGCGTTAGAGATGCTTCACGAAAAAGGAGTCACTTACGAAAAAGATGGCGCCACATGGTTTAGAACGACTGATTTCGGTGATGACAAGGATCGTGTTCTAATCAAAAATGATGGGACGTACACGTATTTGACACCGGATATTGCGTACCATTTTGACAAGTTCCAGCGTGGCTTCGAAACCTTGATCAACATTTGGGGAGCGGACCATCATGGATACATCCCACGTATGAAAGCGGCCGTCGAAGCGATGGGGTATGAGCGCGATCAGTTGGAGATCCAAATCATCCAGCTCGTCAGCCTTTTCCAAAACGGTGAAAAGGTGAAGATGAGTAAGCGTACGGGGAAAGCCGTCACACTCCGCGATTTGATGGATGAAGTCGGCGTTGATGCGATGCGGTACTTCTTCGCAATGCGAAGCTCAGACTCTCATCTGGATTTCGACATGGATCTTGCAGTCTCCCGTTCCAATGAAAATCCGGTCTACTACATCCAATATGCGCATGCCCGCGTATGCAGCATGCTCCGTCAAGGGGAAGAGAAAGGCTATTCGATCGAGGAAGATGTCGATCTATCCTATATCAAATCTGAAAAAGAATACGATCTGTTGAAAAAGCTGGGAGAATTCCCTGAAGCGGTAGCCGACGCAGCGTTGACCCTGTCGACGCATCGGATGACGAATTATCTGTTTGAGCTAGCATCAGCTCTCCACAGCTTTTACAACGCAGAGCGCGTCCTTGACGACGAGCATCCTGAACAAAGCAAGGCACGATATGCATTGATGAAAGCTGTCCAGCAAACATTGAAGAACGGAACGAAACTCATCGGGGTTTCCGCTCCTGAAAAAATGTAATCGGAACATATTTTTAAATGCTCTCTGTCATACTAGTGCAGAGAGCATTGTTTTTTTGCATTGAACTTTTGTAGATTTAGGGAATGGGGAACGTGAAGTGGTGTTTCAATGCCCTGAAAATGCGAAAACCGCAAAATGAGGGAAGAAAAGGTGTTTCAATGCTCTGAAAATGCGAAAACCGCAAAATGAGGGTAAAGAAAAGGTGTTTCAATGCCCTGAAAACGCAAAAACCGCAGAATGAGGGTAAAGAAAAGGTGTTTCAATGCCCTGAAAACGCAAAAACCGCAAAATGAGGGTAAAGAAAAGGTGTTTCAATGCCCTGAAAACGCAAAAACCGCAAAATAAGGGTAAAGAAGCGGTGTTTCAATGCCCTGAAAACGCAAAAACTCCAAAATGAGGGTAAATAAAGGGTGTTTCAACCCTGAAAATGCAAAAACCGCTAAATGGAGACAAATAAAAGGCATTTCAATGAGCCAATCTGAAATAAATGGAGGAAAACAACTATGAAAATTGCAGTGTTATCAATTTTATCTGGATTCATCGTCGGAGTCGTGTTCGCGCTCTTTAAGCTTCCGATTCCTGCACCACCAGCTCTTTCGGGAATTCTCGGAATCGTTGGAATCTATCTTGGGTATAAATTTGTCATCTCAGTATTGCCTTATATCATGAACACTTAAGGAGGCACCCTATTTGGACATGGTGCATGTACATAACCGTCAACTGAGTATCAGCGATAAAGGAGAAGGGATGCCGGTCATATTCCTGCATCCACCAGGCCTCGGGAAAGAAGTCTTTCATTATCAGGATCATTTAACGGAGCATTACAGGGTGATCCGGTACGATATGTGCGGCCATGGGGACAGCGAGGGGATCGATGAACCTGTGACCATCAAGCTTTTGTCTGAGGAGCTTCTCGCTGTCCTCGATGCACTTGATATCGACAAAGCTGTCATTTGTGGTTATTCGGCAGGTGGTTCGGTCGCTCAGGAATTTGCGCTGACGTATCCCGAACGTACGGCTGGTCTAATCTTAAGCGGAGGCTTCCCGCGTGTGGTCAATCCTTTCCTGAAGGCTGAATTCCTGCTCGGTATGAAGATACTTAAGCACTCGCCTCATCTGCTTGGAAAAATTCTTACCACAAGTCACGGAATCAAGCAGGAAGATCGGGACAGGCTGTGGAAAACCGTAAGTAGAACAAATACGCAGAATTGGTATGACTTCTATGACGCTTCCTACACATACTCCTGCTATCACCTTCTACCTTCCATCCAACCACCGACTTTAGTCATTTATGGGCAGAATGCAAAGCATATCAAGGTTCATGTGAAGGATTATGAAACGTTGGTGCACAATTCACGGATTGCAATTGTCCGACATGCTTTCCATGAAGTACCGATCAGAGAGTGGCATGTGTTCAATCAAATCGTGGATACATTCATCCAGAATGGTGTGAACAAAACAACGAAATAAAAGAAGCGGCTCGTGCATACAGTAGTTTTATACAAGCTATTGTTTAGGAGGAGAGGCTCTTGGGCGAGGTCAGGAATAATCAACGTCCGAATGTTCATGTTTACGCATCAGTTTGGCAGCGGATCCTTGCTGTCATTGTTGATCTCCTTGTCATCACAGCTCCACTCAGTGTCATCAGCTTCCTCGTTGTAGGGAATTGGCGAGGAGACTGGATTACGATTTTGCTTGAGGCGATTTATTGGTTGGTCATTCCGGTCATAACGAGAGGATATACGATCGGGAAGTGGATGGCTGGTATCCGCATTGAAATGCGCAAAGGAAATCCGCCGGGTTATTTTTGCATGTTTTTACGTTACGCCGTTGTTCCGTTCTTCTATGTCATTTCTTTCGGAGGTCTGCTGCTCTTAAGCTGCGGAATGATGGTATTACGGACCGATCGCAAGAGTCTTCACGACGTAGTAGCGGGTACGGTCGTCGTCAAAGGGTCTGTACCGAAGTATGTACCGAACCAATCGAAAATTTCCGCATAAATCACAAACGACAGCCTCGGGCTGTCGTTTGTTTTTTGTGTCAGCTATGTAAAAAGTAACCCCTTTTACTCTATAGATCTTTTGCGATTACATTATGGGTTTTATCATAGCTGGAATAAGCTTTCTTAGTAGGTCGCTGAAACATGAACATTCTTATCACTGGTTTACAGTAATAGATGCATTTTCCCGTAAAAATGATGATGTTGGTTGATTGGTAAATGGCTATGGTTTTACAAATGGCTTTTCCTCCGACGGTTAATGCCGCAATGACACTGGTAAGTAAAACAGTAATCACAATAAACAAAAAAGAACCTTGCGTTGTATTGATTATTTTCGCAGCCTGAAAAACTACAGCAGTAGAAGCAGCTCCACTGACAATTCCTGCAATATCACCGACAACATCATTGAAGAAACTTGAAAATACAGGAGCATTTTTCGAGATGTATGCCGCTTCCTTCGCCCCTTTTACTTTTTTGGAAGCCATTGCATGGAAGTGTACCTCTTTCGATGTTGCAGCTGCTAATCCGATCGTATCTCCAATAATTCCGATCAAGATGAACAAAAGGACGACGAATAAGCTGACCAGAAGACTGGATCCACTGCGAAAAAGGGTTGAAGCAATTGAGAAAATGATGGCTAAACCGAATGTCAGCAAGCTGATTTTACTACTCCATGGAATTGATTCATGCAAGAGCTTGAGCATAAATGATATCCTCCTCCTTTTTTCCGAGCGCCGTTTTATTAGTTAATTGCATTATTTTTGCACTAAGGAAACATTTATCCTATTGTAACGTAATGGCAATCTTCTGTAAACGGCATGGATTCATGTTGGAGGATGGGGGATCCATGATCTTTTTGATGTCTACAAAAATTTTGAAATGGTTATTGCAAAAAGGCCTTTTGTCCTTTCTAAGAGTGATCGTTTAGTTAAATCAGGCAATTGCAGCTGTTCAGACTGCTGTAAATCGAAATCAACCACTTTCAAGACCGTGTCAATCAACTCCTGGGATGTAAACAGGCAATTCACTTCATTGTTCAAATGGAAGCTTCTTTTGTCAAAATTGGCCGTTCCGAGATCACAGAAGGATTTGTCGATCATGAATACCTTTGCGTGATAGAAGCCTGGATAATACCGGTATACCTCTGCTCCAGCGTGTAAGAGGGGCAAAAGAAAGGGGATGGCTGCTTCTTTTACGAAGGGATGATCTGCTCTCATCGGGATGAGGATCTTCACTTTAATACCGTTCTGGCACGCTGTTTTCAAGGCCTGTACGATTTTTCGTCCAGGGATGAAATAGGGGGTCCCGATGAAAATCGATTCCTTCGCTTCATTGATTTTTGACAAGAAAAAGCTCTCCATATGCTCGCCGTTGGTCGCAAATAATGTAAACTTCTCCTTACCCTTTTCCTCGACAGGGGGGAATTCGAAATGAAAGGTCTGAGCAGTCGATTGCTTCAATTCCCAATCAATCAGAGCGTAGAACTGTTTTACAACCGAACCTGAAAGCCTTAAGTGGTAATCACGCCAATGACCTAATTTCGGATCCTTTCCGAGGTATTCTTCTCCTACATTGAAGCCTCCGATATAGGCAAAATCCCCGTCAATGACTGAAATTTTCCGGTGATTCCGTCTGTTGAAGGAATAGAATAGGTATGGAAATTTAGGTCGTTCGATGACAAGCACATTGACCCCTGATTCTTCTAGGCTTTCAATGACCGATTTAGGAAGCTTGTGACTGCCGAGCGCATCAACGACGAAAAAGACGGTTACGCCATCAGAGGCCTTTTTCTTCAGTATTTGAAACATTTCCTTTCCAAGCGGATCGTTTCGTACAATATAAAATTGCACATAAATGAACGACTCGGCAGATTTCAAGTCCTCAAAATATTGCTTGAAAAATTTAGTTCCTTCTGAGTAAAAGGACCACTGGCCATTTTCTGGGTCAAGCTTCAATTTGTTCGTAGCTGTCAGGTGTTTTTTTCGGCCCAGCATATAGTCGACGGACGCCCAAACGATAATGATGACAGTCATGATTGCGAGTATGATCAGCACGTTCATTCAAACCGCTCCAATACGTGTAGTCCTCTTACTATTCCCAATTCAAGTCACTCCTATCAAGATTAGGAAAAATGACTCACCCACGGTAACGGAATATTTTCCAAAAAAATCATCGACTGAATGCTCATTCATTAAAAAGTATGCTATAATAATGTCAGAAAATTAGTTTCATTCAGAATTGAAGTCCAAGTGAAATTCTTCCGCAAATTGAACTGCATGAAAAACTGAGGGGGGCAGACGATTAATGAACACATTATTGATCATCAACTGGCTTGCATTCATTTTTGTAACCGCTTACGGAATTTATTTATTCGCATACGTTGTTAAAACACGTTACGAGTACATCAAGCTCGGCAAAAAAGCCGAGTTCGACAATACGATGAAGGAACGTTTCCAATCCATCCTCGTCAACGTTTTCGGGCAGAAGAAGCTACTGAAGGATAAAAAGAGTGGAATCATCCACGTCATGATGTTCTATGGATTCATCATGGTCCAATTCGGTGCGATCGATATGATCGTGAAAGGTCTTTCGCCTGGAGCACATCTACCACTTGGACCGCTTTATCCAGGATTCACCCTGTTCCAGGAGCTTGTCACATTGATGATCCTGGTAGCCGTCATTTGGGCTTTTTATCGCCGTTATATTGAGAAGCTTGTCCGTTTGAAGCGCGGATTTAAAGCAGGACTTGTCCTTTTGTTCATCGGCGGTTTGATGCTTTCCGTCCTATTCGGGAACGGAATGGAAATCATCTGGCATGATCTTGAATTGAGCGGGATGGCTCCAGTCGCAAGTGCAATCGCCTTTTTATTCGGATGGGTCGGGAAAACCGGCGCTGCCGTCCTTTTCTACGTTTCCTGGTGGGTTCACTTGTTGATCCTGCTTACGTTCTTGGTCTACGTACCACAATCCAAGCACGCCCACTTGATTGCTGGACCGATCAACGTCTTCCTGGGGCGCACGCACAAGGTTGGAAGACTTGCTTCAATTGATTTTGAAGATGAGACACAGGAAACTTTCGGTGTCGGAAAAGTTGAGGACTTCAATCAGAAGCAGCTCGTCGATCTTTACGCTTGTGTCGAATGTGGACGTTGTACAAATGTGTGTCCAGCTACTGGTACTGGAAAGATGCTGTCACCGATGGACTTGATCATCAAAATCCGTGACCACTTGACGGAAAAAGGTGCAGCAATTACATCCCGTACACCTTGGGTACCGGCTGTAGCATTCAGTGATACAAACGGAAACCAGTTAGCAGCACAAGGATTTGGCCGTGACGAAACGGCTGCTGCTGTAGAGGAAGAAAACCGTGGATTCGAATATACGATCGACCTCATTGGCGATGTCATTACGGAAGAAGAAATCTGGGCGTGTACAACATGCCGGAACTGTGAAGATCAATGTCCGGTCATGAATGAACACGTCGACAAGATTATCGACATGCGTCGTTATCTCGTTCTGACAGAAGGAAAGATGGATGCTGATGGTCAGCGCGCTATCCAGAATATTGAACGTCAAGGTAATCCTTGGGGGCTGAGCCGTAAGGAACGTGAAGACTGGCGCGACGGACACGACGATGTCCACATCCCGACTGTAAAAGAAGTCGAAAAAGCGGGTGAAGAATTCGAGTACCTGTTCTGGGTAAGTTCAATGGGCTCTTATGACAACCGAAGCCAAAAGATTGCGTTGTCACTGGCACGCATGATGAACACTGCTGGTATCACGTTTGCGATCCTCGGTAACAAGGAGAAAAACTCAGGTGATACACCACGTCGTATCGGTAATGAGTTCTTGTTCCAGGAAATTGCGACGAAAAATATCGAGTTATTCGAGAAGCACAATGTGAAGAAAATCATTACGATCGACCCTCACGCATACAACACGTTCAAAAATGAGTATCCAGACTTCGGTCTTGAAGGCGTTGAGGTTTATCACCATACAGAGCTGTTAGCGGACTGGATCCGTGAAGGCCGCTTGAAGCCGTCGCATGAAGTCGATGAAACGATTACGTATCATGACTCCTGCTACCTCGGACGCTACAACGAAGTGTATGAACCGCCACGTGACATTTTGAAAGCGATTCCGGGCGTCAAAGTTGTCGAAATGAATCGTAACCGTCAAAACGGCATGTGCTGTGGAGCAGGGGGCGGAATGATGTGGATGGAAGAAGACGCTGGTCACCGCGTGAATGTTGCGCGTACTGAACAAGCGCTTGAGGTAAGTCCGACGATGATCGGAAGCGGATGCCCGTACTGCCTCACCATGCTCAGTGACGGTACGAAGGCGAAAGAAGTGGAAGACAACGTACAAACACTTGATGTCGTTGAAATCCTTGAAAAATCTGTATTAGGAACAGAAGAACAACGCGTAGCGCAATAAGAAAACGAAAAGCATAAGCGCCCTGTGCGCTGAACGAGACATAACATCCATGCAGAACACACTCATAGATCAGCTCGGTGACTACCCGAGCTTGATCTCTTTCTATGTAGGCGATTGAGCGTTCGCTCGCAATGTCATTGGAGAGGGAATGAGGTGCTGAAAAGGGAGAAACGCAGGAATGAGCACCTTAACCGAGAGCAATGAGGTGCTGAAAAGCGGCAAACGCCGAATTGAACACCTCAAAGGAGAGCAATGAGGTGCTGAAAAGCGAGAAACGCCAAAATGAGCACCTCAAAGGAGAGCAATGAGGTGCTGAAAAAGGAGAAACGCCGGAATGAGCACCTCAAAGGAGAGCAATGAGGTGCTGAAAAGCGAGAAACGCCAAAATGAGCACCTCAACCTTTGTAAGTAGTAGCAAAAAGCGATCTTAAATCAAGCTTATGCTTATGCGATTCACCAATTTAAAGGAGGAGTTAGCAAATGGGGAAGACCGTAATTGTCAGTGGTGTCCGTACGCCGTTTGGAAAATTTGGTGGTGCACTTAGTTCGTTGACAGCTTCACAGCTTGGAGGGACAGCAATTAAAGAAGCGCTTGTCCGTGCAGGTATTTCAGCGAAAGATGTAGACGAAGTCATCATGGGATGTGTCCTGCAAGCAGGTCAAGGGCAAATCCCTTCACGCCAGGCTGCTAATCATGCCGGTATCCCTTGGGAAGTGAAAACTGAAACGGTCAACAAAGTATGTGCATCCGGTATGCGCAGTGTAACGATGGCTGACCAGATCATCCGTGCTGGAGATGAAGAAGTGGTTGTCGCGGGTGGAATGGAGTCCATGAGTAATGCACCTTACATGATGCCGAAAGCACGCTGGGGCTTCCGTATGGGAGACGGCAAGGTCGTCGATTCGATGGTTTCAGATGGACTTACCTGTTCCTTTAAAGGTGTGCATATGGGGAACTACGGAAACGAAACAGCAAGAAAGTTCAACCTTACGCGTGAGCAGCAGGATGAATGGGCATACCGCAGTCACCAGCGAGCGGTAGCGGCAATGGAATCCGGAAAACTTTCTGAGGAAATCGTTTCAGTTGAGGTTCCTCAGCGTAAAGGAGATCCGGTAGTTGTCGAGGCAGACGAAGCGCCTCGTAAGGATACGACTGCTGACGCACTCGGTAAATTGAGACCGGTATTCGACCACGATGGAACGATAACAGCTGGGAATGCCCCTGGTGTCAACGATGGAGCGGGCGCACTTGTCCTTATGTCCGAAGAACGTGCGAAAAAGGATGGAAAACAAGTGATGGCAACGATTCTAGGTCATACAGCCATTGCTTTAGAGCCTGAAAACTTCCCGGAAACACCAGGTGTCGTCATTAATGAACTACTTAAGAAAACCGGAAAATCATTAGCGGAAATCGACCTTTTTGAAGTGAATGAAGCTTTTGCGGCTGTCGCGCTTGCAAGCTCACAAATTGCTGATCTGGATGCTGAAAAAGTGAATGTGAACGGCGGTGCGGTAGCACTTGGCCACCCGATTGGGGCAAGTGGTTCTCGTATCATCATTACATTGATCCACGAGCTGAAGCGTCGTGGAGGCGGTGTCGGTATCGCGGCGATCTGTAGCGGTGGAGGTCAAGGTGACGCAATCATGATCGAAGTGGAAAAGCAATAAACCAAGGAGGTTCTTATACATGCAAATCAAAAACGTAATGGTCGTCGGAGCAGGGCAGATGGGCTCAGGAATTGCACAGGTTTTTGCACAGTCTGAATACAACGTCATTTTACATGACTTGAAGGAAGAGTTTGTGCAGAAGGGCATGGAATACATTTCAAAAAACATGAACCGTCAAGTTGAGAAGGAACGGATGACGAGGGAACAAGCAGATGCGGTTCTTTCCCGTTTGACGACATCAACCGATTTGAACAACGCATCCGATGTCGATCTTGTCGTAGAGGCGGTCGTCGAAAACCTTGAAGTGAAATGCAAGCTATTCACTCATTTGGATGACATCGCGCCAGAGCATGCGATTCTTGCAACAAACACGTCTTCGTTACCGATTACGGAAATCGCGGCAGCAACAAATCGTCCCGAAAGAGTAATCGGCATGCACTTCATGAATCCGGTACCCGTCATGAAGCTTGTTGAAATCATCCGAGGACTTGCGACGACAGATGAAATTTACAAAGTGATTGAAGATACGACAAAAACACTCAGCAAGACGCCGGTCGAAGTAAACGACTTTCCAGGTTTCGTTTCCAACCGTGTGTTGATGCCAATGATCAACGAAGCGATCTATACCGTGTATGAAGGAGTCGCAGAACCGGAAGCGATCGATGAAGTCATGAAGCTCGGAATGAATCACCCGATGGGGCCTTTGACATTGGCAGATTTCATCGGACTTGATACGTGTCTCTATATCATGGAGACCTTGCATGAAGGGTTCGGGGATGACAAATACCGACCGTGTCCGCTATTGCGTAAATACGTGAAGGCAGGCTGGCTAGGTAAGAAGACAGGCAAAGGATTTTATGAATACAACTAAGTCAAATATCGACTGACAGGGGGATGACCATGAATCTTCGTTTTACAGAAGAACAAGAAATGATGCGGAAAATGGTTCGTGATTTTGCGGAAGCAGAAATCCAACCGATCGTCGAGAAGATGGATGAAACAGATGAATTCCCACGAGCCGTCATAGACAAAATGGGTGAACTCGGGTTGATGGGGATTCCGATTCCGGAAGAATACGGCGGAGCAGGGATGGATTTCACCTCCTATATCATCGCAATCAATGAATTATCGAGAGTAAGCGCGACTGTAGGAGTCATCTTGTCGGTCCATACCTCTGTCGGCACAAATCCAATCTATTACTTTGGAACGGAAGAACAAAAGCAGAAGTATGTTCCGAAACTGGCGAGTGGGGAATACCTCGGTGCATTTGGTCTGACGGAACCAGGAGCCGGATCAGATGCAGGCGGATTGAAAACACGTGCAGTCCGGGATGGGGATCATTACATCCTGAATGGATCGAAGGTTTTCATCACCAATGCTGGAGAAGCGGATGTCTATATCGTTTTCGCTTCTACCAATCCGGACGAAGGCAGCCGTGGAATTTCGGCTTTCATTGTCGATAAGGACACACCTGGATTCCAGGTCGGGAAAAAAGAGAAGAAAATGGGGCTGAATGGATCCAATACGAGCCAACTCATTTTTGAGGATGCGAAAGTTCCCGTGGAAAACCGTCTTGGTGAGGAAGGAATGGGCTTCAAGATTGCGATGTCCAATCTGGATGCAGGACGCATCGGGATTGCTGCACAAGCACTCGGTATCGCGGAAGCGGCTCTTCGCTATTCGACGGACTACACGAAGGAACGACAGCAATTCGGTAAGCCGATCGCGCTTCAGCAAGGGATTGGATTCAAGCTCGCAGACATGGCGACAGAAGTCGAAGCGGCGAAGCTTTTAACCTATAAGGCTGCAAATCTGAAGTCGCTTGGTAAACCGTGTGGCAAGGATGCATCCATAGCGAAGCTGTTTGCATCTACGACAGCGACGAAATCTGCGATTGAAGCAGTCCAAATGCACGGTGGATACGGCTATACGAAGGATTATCCTGTCGAGCGGCTGTTCCGTGATGCGAAAGTGTGTGAAATCTATGAAGGCACGAGTGAAATCCAGAGGTTGGTCATCAGCAAGCATTTGATGAATTCGTAAAAAGGCGAAACGTCATTTTTAATGAATTCCAGTTTTTAAAATCGAATAATGAGAAAAAAACAGTGTTTTTTTATACAAATTGAATCGAAATTCACATCGAATTGGAAAAGGGAGAGGGAAACATGCAATTCCAACTGACTGAAGAACATGAAATGCTGAGAAAAATGGTCCGCGACTTTGCAAAAAACGAAGTAGAGCCGACAGCGGCAGAGCGTGATGAGGAAGAACGATTCGATCGTTCCTTATTCGATCAAATGGCTGAGCTCGGACTGACAGGGATTCCATGGCCGGAAGAGTACGGCGGAATCGGAGCGGATTACTTGAGCTATGTCATTGCGGTTGAAGAGCTTTCAAGAGTGTGTGCATCGACAGGCGTTACACTTTCAGCTCATACATCGCTTGCAGGCTGGCCGGTTTATAAGTACGGAACTGAAGAGCAGAAGCAGAAGTTCCTTCGCCCGATGGCTGAAGGGAAGAAAATGGGCGCATATGGACTGACTGAGCCAGGCTCCGGATCCGATGCTTCTAGAATGAAGACGACTGCCCGCTTGGATGGCGATCATTACGTCTTGAATGGTTCGAAAATTTTCATCACGAACGCTGGAGACGCGGAGATCTATGTGGTGTTCGCGGTTACAGATCCTGAGAGCAAGCATAAAGGAATCACGGCGTTCATCGTTGAAAAAGGAACGCCAGGCTTCTCGTTTGGTAAGAAGGAAAAGAAGCTAGGGATCCGTTCCTCCCCGACGCTTGAAATCATTTTTGAAGATTGCCGTGTGCCAGTGGAAAATCGCCTTGGAGAAGAAGGTGAAGGGTTCAAGATTGCGATGCAGACGCTCGATGGCGGACGTAACGGAATTGCAGCCCAAGCTGTCGGAATTGCGCAAGGGGCACTTGACGCTTCAACGAACTATGCAAAAGAGCGCCACCAGTTCGGTAAGCCGATCGGTTTACAACAAGGAATCGGATTCAAGCTTGCCGATATGGCGACTAAAGTTGAAGCTGCACGATTGCTGACGTATCAAGCGGCATGGCGCGAAAGTGAAGGACTTCCATACGGTAAGGAATCCGCAATGTCGAAATTGTACGCTGGAGACATCGCGATGGAAGTGACGACAGAAGCCGTTCAGGTATATGGCGGATATGGATATACGAAGGATTATCCAGTCGAGCGTTACATGCGTGATGCGAAAATCACTCAAATTTATGAAGGAACACAAGAAATTCAACGACTTGTCATCTCTAGGATGCTTATCGCAGATTAATCGCCAACAGTTGAACGGGAGGAGCACGTATGCACGAGCTCGCGAAAAGATTGATAGATAGGGACATGAGAGCGTTAGCCCGAGGAATCAGTCACTTTGAAAATGACCATCCGGATAAGCTTGAAATTTTAAAGGCCGTACATGATCAAGGGAAAGGTGCGCATATCATCGGAATCACTGGTTCTCCGGGTGCCGGGAAGAGCTCCCTCGTCAATCGGCTCATCCAGTTTTTACGATCGAAAAAAATGACCGTCGGAATCGTTGCGGTCGACCCGACAAGTCCCTTCAGCGGAGGGGCACTGCTCGGGGACCGCGTCCGGATGGCGGATCATTTTACAGACGCAGGTGTGTATATCCGAAGCATGGGCACACGTGGAAGTCTTGGGGGTCTTGCGAGGACGACGAAGGAAGCTGTCCGGCTTATGGATGCATACGGATTCGATGTCATTCTCGTCGAAACGGTCGGCGTCGGTCAATCCGAACTCGACATCATGAAGGTTGCCGACACAACGGCCGTTGTATTGAATCCTGGAAGCGGAGATGTCGTCCAGGTGTTCAAAGCCGGGATCATGGAGATCGCTGATTTGTTCATTATCAATAAAGCAGATCTACCCGGGGTTTCAAAGCTAATGACCGAGATTGAAGGGATGCTTGACCTTGTGAAGCATGATGCGGAATGGCGTCCCCCGATCGCCCAAACGATTTCGACTCAAAATAAAGGGCTTAAAGAGCTTTGGGATCGGTTCAAAGAGCATGGTCAGTATTTGAAGGATAGTGGAGAAGGAAAGCGAAAGCAGACCCGGATTCTGCAAGAAGAGGTGCTGGAGGTCGTCCATTACGAGCTGATGCGCCTGATTGAGAAAGAGAACGAAAAAGGAAGCTGGAGAGAACAGATTGCACGCAGGGAGATCGATCCTTACACAGCCGCTGATACGATCTTGTCGGAATGGACTCAAAGGCGGAACCCTTCTGAGTCACAAGATACGACTACGAAAGAGGGATGAGGTTTGGGGAAAAAGAAAGTACCATCATTAGTCAAAGATGAAAAGCTCATTCAGAAGCGTAGAGAAGAAATGGTGAAAGCAGCAGTGACTCTTTTCAAAGAAAAAGGATTTCACCGGACGACTACAAGAGAAATCGCCAAGGCAGCAGGTTTCAGCATCGGTACGCTTTATGAATATATCCGGACGAAGGAAGACGTCCTTTATCTGGTGTGTGACTCGATTTACGATGAAGTACGCTCAAGGCTTCAAAGTGAAATTGTCATGGATCAGCCAGGCATTAACAGGCTCAAAGAGGCCATTGCCGCGTATTTTAAAGTAATGGATGAAATGCAGGATGAAGTGCTTGTCATGTATCAGGAAGCGAAATCGTTGTCTGACGAGGCGCTTCCATACGTCCTAAGAAAAGAAATCGAAATGACAGGCATGTTTGAAAAGCTGATCCAACGTTCCGTGGATGCGGGGAACCTGTCGCTTACGGAAAAAGAAGTGAATCTCCTTGCCCATAACATCATGACGCAGGGTCAGATGTGGACATTCAGACGTTGGGTGCTACAGAAGGAACATACGTTAGAGAGCTATACGCAGTTCCAGATCCAGCTGCTCTTGAATGGCATCGCGATGGATCAGACGACAACACATGTTTAAATAGCTGGCGACTGTTACAAAACGCCATTTAGAAAAATAATCAAACATAAAGATCAATCAAGGTTTTGAACATAGAAAGGAGTAAGCCTATCATGGAAACCGAAATTTACAAGCCGAAGCATCCCGTTCGGTTCGTTACGGCAGCAAGCTTGTTCGACGGACATGATGCTTCCATCAATATTATGAGAAGGATCATCCAGGCAAGTGGAGCGGAAGTCATCCACCTCGGCCACAACCGTTCCGTTGACGAAGTCGTCCAGGCTGCCATCCAGGAGGATGTACAGGGTATTGCTGTTTCCTCTTATCAAGGCGGACACGTTGAATACTTCAAATACATGGTCGATCTTCTAAAGGAACATGGTGCTTCCCACATCCGCGTTTACGGAGGCGGCGGCGGGGTCATCATTCCGAAGGAGATCAAGGAACTCCATGATTATGGAGTCGCACGAATCTTCTCGCCTGAAGACGGTCGGAAATTAGGCCTTCAAGGCATGATAAATGAGATGGTGAAGGAGTGCGATTTCCCGACCATCACGGAATTGAAGGATGAGCTGGAGCACCTGCCATTGCGAGAGCCTAGAGCGGTAGCACGTCTCATTACCGCTGCAGAGAACTTCGGAAAAGTGAAGGAAGCCGAAATGGCTGCGACAGCAGAAAAAGCGCTAACACAATTGAAGGATATGGCGAAGGATGTTCCTGTACTCGGAATCACAGGTACAGGAGGAGCGGGTAAAAGCTCTTTGACAGATGAGCTCGTCCGCCGCTACTTGAATGAATTCGACGATAAAACGATCGCCATCATCTCGGTCGACCCGACGAAACAGAAGACAGGCGGAGCATTGCTTGGAGACCGGATCCGTATGAACGCGATCCATTCACCTCGCGTTTATATGCGAAGCCTTGCGACACGTGGATCGAAGACAGAATTGTCCGGAGCGATCAATGATGCGCTTGCAGTCGTGAAAGCGGCTGGATACGACCTGATCATCGTCGAGACGAGCGGAATCGGGCAGGGGAACGCTGAAATCGTGGAAATCTCCGACGTCTCCATGTATGTGATGACGAGCGAATTCGGTGCTCCGTCCCAATTGGAAAAAATCGATATGATCGATTTCGCCGATTTGATCGCCATCAACAAGTTTGACCGCAAAGGCTCTGAGGATGCCCTTCGTGAGGTGCGGAAAACGTATCAACGAAGCCGCACACTCTTTGATAAAGATCCTGAAGAAATGCCGGTTTACGGAACAATCGCAAGCCAGTTCAACGATCAAGGGACGAACATCCTCTTCAATGCATTAGTCAATGTGTTGAATGACAAATTCAACCTTGGATGGACAACATCCTTGAGCAGTGAAGGCAAAGTCGAAAAGCAAAACATGATCATCCCTCCGGATCGCGTCGGTTATTTGAATGATATCGTCCATACGGTCCGTAACTATCATGAGTTCGTTTCAGAGCAGTCTGAATCGGCACGTAAACTGTTCCAGATCGAAGGAACGTTAGAAGCCATCGAAGAAACGAATGCAGATGGCGATGTGACAATCCGTACGTTGAATGATGTGAAAACCAACTATGAGAAAAAGATCCACCCAGAAGTCAAAGAAGTTTTAGACGGATGGGACACATTGAAGGAACAATACAGCAAGGATGAATTCGTGACGAAGATCCGCGATAAGGAAATTGTGACGGAGCTGAAGACCCGCAGCCTTGCAGGTCTTGATATACCAAAGGTCGCTCTTCCTAAGTTCAAGGATTGGGGCGAAATCGTTCGCTGGTCCCTGCTTGAGAATGTACCTGGACGTTTTCCGTTTACTGCTGGCGTATTCCCTTTCAAACGAAAAGGTGAAGATCCGAAACGTCAGTTTGCCGGGGAAGGTACGCCGGAACGTACGAACCGCCGTTTCCATTACCTATCAAAGGATGATGAAGCGAAACGTCTTTCTACAGCATTCGATTCCGTCACGTTGTATGGAGAAGACCCGGATCATCGACCGGACATCTACGGTAAGGTCGGCGAGAGTGGCGTCAGCATTTGTACGCTCGATGACATGAAGAAGCTGTATGCAGGCTTCGATCTGACATCACCGACAACATCTGTCTCCATGACGATCAATGGTCCAGCGCCGATCATTCTTGCGATGTATATGAATACAGCAATCGATCAGCAGCTCTCTCGTTTTGAAGAGGAGAATGGCCGAAAGCCGAATGCGGAGGAAGAAGCGGACATCCGTGCGAAGACGCTTGCTGTCGTTCGTGGTACGGTTCAGGCTGACATCCTGAAGGAGGATCAAGGTCAGAATACATGTATCTTCTCAACCGAATTTGCATTGCGTCTGATGGGTGACATCCAAGAATACTTTATCGAAAATAAAGTGCGAAACTATTATTCTGTTTCAATCTCTGGCTATCATATCGCTGAAGCTGGCGCGAACCCAATCACCCAGCTTGCGTTGACGCTTGCGAACGGCTTTACGTATGTCGAGTACTACTTGAGCCGAGGAATGGACATCAACACATTCGCACCGAACCTATCATTCTTCTTCAGTAACGGTCTTGATCCGGAGTATACCGTCATCGGCCGTGTTGCACGAAGAATTTGGGCGACCGTCATGAAAAATAAATACAAAGCAAATGAGCGCAGCCAGAAGCTGAAATATCACATTCAGACATCAGGTCGTTCCTTGCACGCGCAAGAAATCGACTTCAACGATATCCGTACGACGCTACAAGCGTTGATGGCGATCTATGATAACTGTAACTCACTTCATACAAACTCGTATGACGAAGCAATCACAACACCGACTGAAGAATCCGTCCGCCGTGCGATGGCGATCCAGATGATCATTACGAAGGAGCTTGGACTTGCGAAGAACGAAAACTCCTTGCAAGGGTCCTTCATCATCGAAGAACTGACCGACCTAGTGGAAGAAGCTGTGTTGAAGGAGTTCGAACGCATAAATGCTCGTGGTGGCGTCCTCGGTGCGATGGAGACACAATATCAGCGCGGTAAGATCCAAGAAGAATCCATGTATTACGAGATGAAGAAGCACGATGGTTCATTGCCAATCATCGGCGTGAATACGTACTTGAACCCGAATCCTCCATCTGAAGAGGACTTCAACCTTCAGCTGGCACGGGCAACGAAAGAGGAGAAGGAACAGCAAATCAAGCATTTGCGAGAATTCCAGGAAAAGCATGGGGACAAAACGGCAGAAGCGTTGCAGCGCTTGAAGCAGACAGCGCTAAGCGGCGGCAACTTGTTTGCTGAACTGATGACGACCGTCCGCTATGCAAGCCTCGGACAAATCACCCGTGCCCTATACGAAGTCGGAGGAAAGTACCGCCGAAACATGTAATAGAGTCTGAAATGGAGTCACCTCGAGGATTCGAGGTGATTCTTTTTGCATTGAAAATAATTTGAAAAAATTATGCACAGGTATAGCATATCATCCGAGAAATTGTTTATAATGGATGGTATGATTACGTTAGATATGGCTTGGTCAGCAGTTACCGAGCTTGATTGTATAGAACAGTCCGACTGAGGCTGGTTCACGATATCGATCCATAAGTAGAAAGGACGTGCCTTTAGATGCTCGATACGTATTCTAAGGAAGAATTGAAAGAAGTTTCAATGCTTGAAATCGCATTTCATATTTTAAAAGAAAACAAGAAACCGACACCATTCACTGAATTGATGGAGCAGGTTTCAAAAATCCGTGAAATGGACCGCGACGAACAGAAGAAACGCGTTGCCCAGTTCTACACAGACATCAATATCGATGGTCGTTTCGTTTGTATCGGTGACAACCAGTGGGGTCTTAAAGTCTGGTATCCGGTTGAAAGCAGTGAAGAAGAGCTTGCGACGACAATCAAACCGAAGAAACGAAAAGGCAAGCGTGTAAAAGCAGAATATGAAGATGATGACTTCGAAGAATTCGAAGATGAATTGGAAGAGGATTTCGATGATCTTGAGGAAGACTTCGATGTTGACGATGAGGACGATGATAGTGAAGAGGACGTTGACGAAGAAGACGATGATTACGTTGATTTCGACGACGAGGAAACCGAGCTATCAGACGATGATGAGAGCGACGATCTCGAAGATGCAACAGACGAGGATGAAGATCGATAATAAGCCTTGACTTTTAATGGCAAAGTCGATAAAATCATTTTTGGGCTTTACTTATAGTCTATAATGAATTCAAACAAATGATATATAACACAAACATTCAAAACAAAAGCGCCCCCCATGTGGGTTTGGTGACGCTTTTGTTTTTTTGTTTTTTAAGAAAC
Organism: Pseudalkalibacillus sp. SCS-8; assembly: GCF_040126055.1. Taxonomy (NCBI): domain Bacteria; kingdom Bacillati; phylum Bacillota; class Bacilli; order Caryophanales; family Fictibacillaceae; genus Pseudalkalibacillus; species Pseudalkalibacillus nanhaiensis. The sequence continues at coordinate 3,444,890 of NZ_CP143541.1, read as the reverse complement.
CTATTTTCTCAAGCTTTTATTTGAGCTGATGTTAAGCATTTCGAATCATTTGAAGCACCCCGTACTGAATACTGATGTATTTCGGCATACTGATAAAAGGTCAACACAACTCAGAAAACTAAATTCGGATCTCAAGGGGGAACCAACGTGTCAAAAAAGTATATCTTCGTAACAGGTGGAGTCGTTTCATCCTTAGGTAAAGGGATTACCGCAGCCTCTCTCGGCCGCCTATTGAAAAACCGCGGTGTAAAAGTGACAATTCAGAAATTCGATCCATATATCAACGTCGATCCGGGTACGATGAGCCCTTATCAACACGGGGAAGTATTCGTTACGGATGACGGCGCGGAAACAGACCTTGATCTTGGACACTACGAGCGATTCATCGACATTAACCTGAACAAGTACAGCAACGTCACGACAGGAAAGATCTATTCGACAGTCTTGAAAAAAGAACGTCGTGGAGACTATCTCGGTGGTACGGTGCAGGTCATTCCGCATATCACGAATGAAATCAAAGAACGCGTATTCCGCGCTGGCCGCGAGACGAATGCAGATGTTGTCATCACAGAAATCGGCGGTACTGTCGGGGACATCGAAAGCCTTCCATACCTGGAAGCGATTCGCCAGATTAAAAGTGACATTGGGGTCGAGAATGTCATGTACATCCACTGTACATTGGTTCCTTACATCAAAGCAGCCGGTGAAATGAAGACGAAGCCCACTCAGCACAGTGTAAAAGAATTACGCAGTCTCGGTATCCAGCCGAACGTCATCGTGGTCCGAAACGAGATGCCGTTGCCTCAAGAAATGAAGGACAAGATTGCACTATTCTGTGATATCAACCCGGATGCTGTTATCGAGGCGATGGACGCCGAAACATTATACGAAGTTCCTCTATCTCTTCAAAAGCAAAACCTTGACACGATCGTGTGTAAGCATCTGCACTTGGACTGCCAGGAAGCAGACATGACCGAGTGGAAAGAGCTAGTAAACCGGGTAACCAACCTGAAAAACAAGACGAAAATCGCGCTCGTCGGAAAGTACGTTTCTTTACCGGATGCCTATATTTCCGTCGTCGAATCGCTTCGTCATGCTGGGTACGAATTCGATGCGGACATCGATATCCAATGGATCAATTCCGAAAATGTAACGGATGAAAATGTCGAAGAGCTTCTTGGTGATGCAGACGGAATTCTCGTTCCTGGTGGATTCGGGGATCGCGGAATCGAAGGGAAGATCTCTGCAATCCGATATGCACGTGAGAAGAAGGTACCGATGCTAGGAATTTGTCTTGGCATGCAGCTTGCCTCAGTTGAGTTTGCACGACATGTACTCGGATATGACGATGCACATTCTGCAGAAATCAATCCGATGACGACGCACCCGGTCATCGATCTTCTTCCAGAGCAAAAAGATGTAGAAGACCTGGGCGGTACACTTCGCCTCGGAATCTATCCTTGTAAGCTGCAAAAGGATACGAATGCTTACGCGGCTTATGGTGAAGAGGTCGTCTACGAACGCCATCGTCACCGTTATGAATTCAACAACGAATTCCGTGAAGAAATGGAAAACGCAGGATTCCTATTCTCTGGGACAAGCCCGGATGGCCGATTGGTCGAAGTGATCGAATTGAAGGATCACCCTTGGTTCGTCGCATCTCAATTCCATCCAGAGTTCAAGTCTAGACCAACAAGACCGCAACCACTGTTCCGCGAATTCGTCAACGCCGCAACAAACCTGAAAAGATAAATATGGAAGCCGGTCGGATGATGTCCGACCGGTTTTTATTTGGTACGGGAACCCCAAAATTGGGATTTTCGCGTTTTCGGGGCAGATAAGAGAGGTTTATATGCCCCGAAATTAGCATTTCCACGTTTTCGGGGCAGATAAGAGAGGTTTATATGCCCCGAAATTAGCATTTCCACGTTTTCGGGGCACATAAAAGAGGTTTATATGCCCCGAAATCAGCATTTCCACGTTTTCGGGGCACATAAAAGAGGTTTATATGCCCCGAAATCAGTATTTTCACGTTTTCAGGGCACATAAAAGGGGGTTATATGCCCCGAAATTAGCATTTTTCACGTTTTCGGGGCAGATAAGAGAGGTTTATATGCCCCGAAATTAGCATTTCCGCGTTTTCAGGGCACATAAAAGGGGTTATATGACCTCAAATGAGCATTTTCGTGTTTTGAGGTAAGGATAGAAGTTTTTCTCGTATCCCAAAAGGCTCCTTAAAACCAAAACAAGTTATGAACATTCCGACGCTGGTTGCGGAATGAACATAACTTGTAAGGTCCTTACTGCCACAGAATATGTAGCCGCCATACAGCCGAGTGGAAGTATCATTACGGGTAATGATTGTTTGCGTTCAAAGCTTGAGGGAGGAGTTGGTAGACTCTGCTTAAAAAGGGAGGGGGAGGTCGGACTGTAGGTTAAGGCGAAAAAGAGTGACTTTTGTCACACTTTATACATAGGTTTCTCCATCTTTTTACAGTTCTCCTGCTAAGATATTAAAAAAATACAAAAAATTTAATTCTTTTAAAATTTAGGCGTGGTTCTATGGAGGATTATCCTTCATTCATTCCGTATTCTTCAAGCATCTCTGATAAAGTGAAGAAGAGCGCATAGTACACATAAAGGGCACACATGAAAGTCGGATAACCGATTCGTCTCCCTTCATCATCCGGAACGAGTCCTTGAAGAAGCTTCGTATCAATATGAAACTCATCCGTACCAGGTTCTTCGCCTTTCTCCACTGCACCGACCGTTATAGTGGAGGTCCCAGCAGACTTTGCTTGGTCCAATAATTCAGTCAGCCGCTCGTCATCTGTTGTTTTTATAAAAATGAGCAGTGCATCTTCAGGTCGAAGCTCAACTTCGTTTGTATAGGGCAACATGGAAGAGATTCGCTCCTCGCTTTCCATAATGACGTGAGGGATGCTTTCCAGTTCATTAAATCCTTTTATGTACACCTTTCCGTCACCGATTACAGACTGTGCGAGAAGGCGGGCGCAATCCTCAACCCGCTCTTCCTCATGTTCTTGTATCTTACGGAAAATCCCGAATAGTTGAGTCGTGAATATTTTCAGCATGTCAATCACCTCCCGATTAGTATAACGTTTCGTCACGAAATCATAAAATTTTAAAATGAATGGTAGATTTTGACGATAGAGCAGGAGTTTTGAAAAATTAAGCGAATCTTGTAAAGAGATATGTACAATGGGCATTAAAACAACAAGGAAGCTAGGGTGTGATAAGGAATGAAAGCAAAGATACTGATCGTGGATGACCAGTATGGTATTCGAATCCTATTGAATGAAATTTTCAAAAAAGAAGGATATAAAACCTTTCAAGCTGCGAATGGAGTCCAAGCCCTTTCAATCGTAAAGAACGAAAAGCCGGACTTGTTGATCCTTGACATGAAGATTCCAGGAATGGATGGATTGGAAATCTTACGAAGAGTGAAAAAAGTGGACAGCGATGTTGGTGTCATCATCATGACGGCATATGGAGAGCTGGACATGATTCATGAAGCGATGGAACTAGGTGCAATCACCCATTTTGCGAAGCCTTTTGATATCGATGAGATCCGGAAGGTCGTCAAGGAAAATTTACCCATACGCTCATAAATCGCGTAACAAAGAGAATAATAGGGGTTGATTCAGAAGCGCGACACCTCGGTATGACAATGTTCACTGTGAATTTGTCTGCAGTAGGATAGGAGAAGGCTTCGGAGTCAACCCTATTTGTGTATGCATTGCGGTTTTTAACTAAAATTGATATGCTATAATTGTTTTTATAAGAAATGAAATCATTGTGCGAGCGCCTTACATACGTAAGACTGGCACTTGAATAAAACGGGTCGACAAAAACCCGAAACACAAGGAGGAAATTGTCAATGCCTTTAGTTTCAATGAAGGAAATGCTTGAAAAAGCCAAAGCGGAAGGTTACGCAGTTGGTCAATATAACTTGAATAACCTGGAGTTCACTCAGGCGATTCTACAAGCTGCAGAAGAAGAGAAATCTCCGCTTATCTGTGGTGTCTCTGAAGGAGCAGCACGTTACATGGGTGGCTTCAAAACGGTTGTCAACCTTGTTGAATCCCTTATGGAAGAATACAATGTGACAGTTCCTGTTGCCATTCACCTTGACCACGGTTCAAGCTTTGAAAAGTGTGTACAAGCGATCAATGCTGGATTCACATCTGTTATGATCGACGGCTCTCACTATCCACTTGAAGAGAACATCGCATTAACGAAGAAGGTTGTAGATGTTGCACACGCTGTTGGTGTATCAGTCGAAGCGGAATTAGGCCGTATCGGCGGACAAGAAGACGATGTGATCGTTGATGATGCAGAAGCAGCTTATGCGATTCCAGCTGAGTGTGACCAATTGATCCGTGAAACTGGCGTTGATTGTTTCGCTCCAGCTCTTGGTTCTGTTCACGGACCTTATAAAGGTGAACCGAACCTTGGATTCGATCGTATGAAAGAAATCAGTGAGTTGACTGGTGTACCACTTGTTCTTCATGGAGGTACAGGTATTCCGACAAAAGACGTCAAGAAGGCGATCTCTTTCGGACATGCGAAAATCAATGTAAACACTGAAAGCCAGATTTCAGCTTCAAAAGCTGTACGTGAAGTGCTTGCTGAAAAACCTGAGCTTTATGACCCACGTAAATACATGGGACCAGCACGTGAAGCCATCAAGGAAACAGTTAAAGGCAAAATGCGTGAATTCGGTTCTTCGAACAAAGCGTAATTGATCAATTCTATCTCATGATGCTTAAGGAAACCGTTCTTCGGTTTCCTTAAAAGCATTGTTGGAATACATATCCCTCCACCCCAAATTAAACCCACGAATAGTTAAAACTGCTTTCGAACGTTTTAAAACACAAGGAGTGAAACGACCCATGAAATTTTTTATTGATTCAGCGAATGTTGATGAGATTCGCGAAGCCCATGAGCTTGGAATCTTAGGAGGCGTAACGACAAATCCTTCATTAGTCGCAAAGGAAGGGGTCGATTTTCATGATCGTTTACGTGAAATCACCTCGTTCGTCTCTGAATCTGTAAGTGCAGAAGTAATCGGTTTGAAATATGAGGAAATGATTGAAGAGGGGAAAGAGTTAGCTGCAATCGCCCCTAACATCACAGTAAAAGTACCGATGACAAAAGACGGCTTGAAAGCGGTCAAAACGTTCACGGAGCTTGGGATCAAGACGAATGTAACGTTGATTTTCTCAGCGAACCAAGCTTTGCTAGCTGCACGTGCAGGAGCAACCTACGTTTCGCCATTCCTTGGTAGACTTGATGATATCGGACAAGACGGACTCTCTCTCATTTCTGAGATTGCAGAGATTTTCAATATCCATAGGATCGAGTCTCAAATCATCGCGGCATCGATTCGTCATCCGATCCATGTTACGGAAGCAGCGTTACGTGGTGCGCACATTGCAACGATTCCGGCCAAGGTACTTCATCAACTGATGAACCACCCATTGACAGATCAAGGGATTGAAAAGTTTTTGGCTGATTGGAATAAGAGCCAAGGGAACAATGGATAATTTCAGATTTTTTCCTAGGTAAATTATGGATGAATAAGGATTTTTTGCTTACAATAAGTGTAACGTGTCATGACTTCTTGATTATTGGAGACGAAGAAGGGAGAAACAAATGGAGAAATTAATGATCGAGGGTGGACATCCCTTAGAAGGAACGGTACAGATCAGTGGAGCCAAGAATAGTGCAGTAGCGCTGATTCCTGCTGCAATCCTGGCTGATTCGACCGTTACGATCGACCATCTCCCAAACATCTCGGACGTCGGCATCTTACGTGATTTATTAGAAGACATCGGTGGTGAAGCACATCTGGAGAACGACTCCTTGATTGTGAACCCAGAAAATATGATTTCAATGCCACTTCCGAATGGGAAAGTGAAAAAACTGAGAGCCTCCTATTATTTAATGGGTGCAATGCTTGGGCGATTCAAGAAAGCGGTCATCGGTTTGCCAGGGGGATGTAATCTTGGCCCTAGACCAATTGATCAGCATATAAAAGGATTTCAAGCACTAGGTGCGACGGTTACGAATGAACAAGGTGCAATCTATCTCCGTGCCGATGAACTTGTCGGTGCAAGAATCTACCTTGATGTCGTCAGTGTTGGAGCAACGATTAATATCATGCTTGCTGCTGTCCGTGCCAAAGGACGGACCATTATCGAAAACGCAGCGAAAGAACCTGAAATCATTGACGTTGCAACGCTACTATCCAGCATGGGTGCGAAGATTAAGGGAGCAGGAACAGATGTGATCCGTATTGATGGTGTAGACAGCCTGCACGGCTGCCGTCACTCCATCATCCCAGACCGTATTGAAGCTGGAACGTTCATGATCATGGCGGCTGCAATGGGGAACGGGGTCACAATTGATAACGTCATTCCTCTTCACTTGGAATCATTGATTGCCAAGCTGCGAGAAATGGGAGTTCATATCGAAGAATCCGATGACTCTGTTTTCGTCAAACGAGATCGCGAGTTCAATGGTGTCGATGTGAAAACGCTCGTTTACCCTGGTTTTGCGACCGATTTGCAGCAGCCATTCACAGCCCTTCTGACGAGTACAGAAGGAACAAGCATCGTAACCGATACGATTTACAGCTCTCGCTTCAAGCATATTGATGAATTGAGACGTATGGGTGCGAATATCAAGGTGGAAGGTCGCTCGGCGATCATCAATGGACCAACACCGCTTGAAGGTGCTAAGGTGAAAGCGACAGACTTAAGAGCAGGTGCTTCACTCGTGGTCGCAGGCTTGATGGCAAAGGGCGTCACTGAAATCTCGAACATCGAACATATTGATCGGGGTTATGAAAACCTTGTCCAAAAGCTTAAAGGCCTTGGAGCGAAGGTTTGGCGTGAAAACTTCGATGTTGAAGAACTCAATGAAGTGAACCAATCATAAACTCGTGTAACATTTACAAGGTGTACCAGGACCGATACTTGGTACACTTTGTACTGTTAAGGGATTGTTGGTCTGGTTGGTAGATTGGTGCGAGACGCATGTGGAAAGTTCCCGAATTAAGCGATAACCAACAATGAAATGTAGCAGAGCACCATCGTAAAAAAGCAAGTAACGAATAAAGGAAAAATGGAACCGTAGGGGGAATAGGTATGGAAAGAAGTTTATCAATGGAGCTTGTCCGTGTTACAGAAGCAGCTGCTCTAGCCTCTGCCCGATGGATGGGAAGAGGAAGGAAGGAAGAAGCGGATGATGCGGCGACCTCTGCAATGAGAGACGTCTTCGATACAGTCCCGATGAAGGGTACCGTCGTAATCGGAGAGGGAGAAATGGACGAGGCTCCGATGCTTTATATCGGAGAAAAGCTGGGAACCGGATTTGGTCCGCGTGTCGATGTCGCGGTCGATCCACTCGAAGGAACGAACATTGTGGCAAATGGAACATGGAATGCCCTCGCTGTCCTTGCAGTTGCGGATCATGGCAACCTTTTGCATGCACCAGACATGTACATGGACAAGATTGCAGTAGGTCCTGAGGCTGTCGGAAAAGTCGATATCAACGCTTCGGTATTGGATAACTTGAAAGCGGTCGCAAACGCAAAGAACAAGGACATCGAAGACATTGTCGCTGTCATCCTTGATCGCGAACGCCATCGGAAAATGATCGATGAAATCCGGGAAGCAGGAGCTCGTATCAAATTGATCCAGGATGGTGATGTTGCTGCAGCCATCAATACAGCGTTCGAGGATACAGGAGTGGATATCCTCTTTGGTAGTGGAGGTGCCCCAGAAGGCGTCATTGCCGCAGTTGCGTTGAAATGCCTCGGCGGTGAGCTTCAAGGGAAGCTTTTGCCTCAAACAGAGGAAGAGCTTGCGCGTTGCAAGAAGATGGGCATTGAAGATATCCATCGTGTACTTCGAATGGAGGACATCGTCAAGGGTGATGATGCCATTTTTGCCGCGACTGGTGTAACGGATGGCGAGCTTTTGAAGGGTGTCCGGTTCAAAGGAGCGAGTGGAACGACTCAATCCGTCGTCATGAGGGCGAAATCCGGTACAGTCCGCTTTATCGATGGGAAACACAGTTTGAAGAAAAAACCGAATCTGGTCATTAAACCAACCTGATTCCAAAATATACAATGCCGCTTGTAAAGGGCGGCATTGTGCTTCTTTTCACCTAATGGTACTGATGAAAAAGGCGCTCCAATACTTGGTGCTTGCAATTTTCTTGATTATTGCAGCTGATTTTGGGTAAAATAAGAGTATCTATTGCTTTTTTGCTTCAATTACTTCTTTCAACATACACTTCTAATTAACGTTTTCATTCCTTCCAAGGCGTGTCCCTATAATAAAACGTTCCAAAAAACGAAATCTATGACGAAAGTATAAGTACAGCTGAGGTCTGTCGAAATTAAACCCATACATTCAATTTCATTATGTAACGATGAAATGATTGATTAAATATGCATGAAAAGTGGTGTACTATGTCATTTAATTTATCACAATTAGAAAATATGAAACTTAAGGATCTCTATGAGAGAGCCAAGGAACTGAAAATTTCCTATTACAGTAAGCTGACGAAAAGGGAGCTTATTTTCGCCATTTTGAAGGCGCAAGCTGAAAAAGAAGATCTTTCCTTCATGGAAGGGATTCTTGAAGTCATCCCGACAGAAGGGTTCGGCTTCTTACGTCCGATCAACTATTCTCCAAGCTCAGAGGATATTTATATTTCGGCATCCCAAATCCGTCGTTTTGATTTGCGAAATGGGGACAAGGTGTCCGGTAAAGTACGACCGCCAAAGGAGAACGAACGGTATTACGGACTCTTGCATGTGGCGGCTGTCAACGGTGAAGATCCAGACACGGCGAAAGAACGCGTCCATTTCCCAGCATTGACACCGTTATACCCAGAGCAGAAGATGACGCTCGAAACCTCTGCGAAAAATGTGTCGACAAGAATCATGGACATGATTTCGCCGGTCGGATTCGGACAGCGTGGATTGATTGTCGCACCGCCGAAAGCCGGTAAGACGACACTTTTAAAAGAAATCGCTCATAGCGTCACGACGAACCATCCTGACACAGAGCTGATCGTCCTATTGATTGATGAGCGTCCAGAGGAAGTAACAGACATCGAGCGTTCTGTTCAAGGCGATGTTGTCAGCTCGACATTTGATGAAGTGCCTGAAAACCATATCAAGGTTGCTGAGCTGGTACTTGAGCGTGCGATGCGTCTCGTTGAGCACAAGAAGGATGTTGTCATTCTGATGGATAGCATTACTCGTTTGGCACGAGCATACAACCTTGTCATTCCGCCAAGTGGACGAACGTTATCTGGTGGTATCGACCCTGCTGCGTTCCATAAGCCGAAGCGTTTCTTCGGGGCTGCCCGTAACATCGAGGACGGGGGAAGCTTGACGATTCTTGCGACCGCTCTTGTCGAGACAGGCTCTCGCATGGACGATGTCATCTATGAAGAGTTTAAAGGAACAGGGAACATGGAGCTTCATCTTGATCGGAAGTTGGCTGAGCGCCGTATCTTCCCAGCTATCGATATTCGCCGTTCTGGAACACGTAAAGAGGAAATGCTTATTGCGAAAGAACATCTTGAGCATTTATGGGCGATCCGTAAAACCATGGACGACTCATACGACTTTATCGAGCATTTCATGAGACGAGTCAAGAAAACGAAGACCAATGAGGAATTCTTCCACATGTTCGAGAAAGAACGATACGGTGGACAAAGCAAAAAAATGACCGTAAAATAGTTTGTTGAATTTTGGCTGGAAAATTGATATACTACCTCATGTGTGCAAATAACTCTGTTCCTAAGGGGATCAGGGCAGAAGGAGATGAATAGGATGAAACAAGCAATCCATCCAGATTACAAAAAAGCGAAAGTCTCTTGTGCTTGTGGAAATGAATTTGAAACAGGTTCGATCAAAGAAGATATTCGCGTTGAAATCTGTTCTGAATGTCATCCGTTCTACACAGGTCGTCAGAAGTTTGCTGACGCTGGTGGACGTGTTGATCGCTTTAAGAAAAAATACAACCTTAAGTAATAAGGTCTTTAAACAGGCAGGGGATCGCCCTCTTGCCTGTTTTTTACTTCTTAATGATGATTGTGGAAGCTCATTCTATAGGCTTAAGTAGCCGTTTTTTTGGTTTTTGTAGATGATTTTTGATTTTTGTAGATAATTTTTCATTTTTGCAGATAATTTTTAGTTTTTGAAGATAAATTTATTTTTTTGTAGATAATCTCTAATTTTTGTAGATGTTTTGATTTTTTTCGTAGATCTTCGTTAAATTGGTTGAAATTAGAGCTAAAAACGTCTGCGATACATGGTTTTTGATGTCAAAAACCAATTTTTTTGTCAAATTGATGAGAAAAAAGATCAATTTATATACTTATGATTTGTTACAATATACAAAGAATACATAGAGAGAAGAATTCGGAAATTTTTACGTTTAAGGAAAGTGGCGAAGGGAGATACGGACATGTACGTAATGAAAAAAGATGGTTGGGTCGAACTGATCTGTGGCAGCATGTTTTCGGGGAAATCAGAGGAGTTGATCCGACGTGTTCGCCGTGCCACGTTCGGAAAGCAGAAGGTACAAGTCTTCAAGCCATTACTTGATGATCGATACAGTAAAGAAGAAGTGGTTTCTCATAACGGGACCTCAATAATTGCGCTTCCGGTCAAGGATTCAGCAGAAATTTCAAACATCGTTTCATTCGACACGGAAGTCGTCGCGATTGATGAGGTGCAGTTCTTTGATGAGGAGATTGTAGAGGTCATCCAACAGCTCGCGAACAGTGGCAAGCGTGTGATCGTCGCCGGACTTGACCAAGACTTCAGAGGAGAACCGTTCGGCTTTGTGCCAGATCTGATGGCAGTAGCGGAGAGTGTGACGAAGCTTCATGCTGTATGTCTCGTTTGCGGAAGTCCCGCGAGTCGTACACAGCGCTTGATTGATGGCAAACCAGCCTCCTACAACGATCCGATCATCCTGGTCGGAGCATCGGAATCATACGAACCACGCTGCAGACACTGTCACGAAGTACCTGAACATCCCAAAATGCGCACAGAAGAACAACCGCAAACAAACTGAACGAACAGAAAAATCAGTGAACACCCAACAGTAAAAACGTAAATAAGGCTGAATAAGGAAGGAACCGCACCCGCGGTTCCTTTTTTGAATTGGCAGTGGTGTCAGGCACTTCCGAAGAAGCCTTGCGGGCCAAGGAGTTTGAGTTGGTGTCAGGAGTTTCAGATGGTGTCAGGCACTTCCCAAAAAGCCTTGCTGCGCAACGGCTTCAAAAAGTGCCTGACACTGTGACAATTCAATCCATTATTTGTCACGGGAGTTGGTTGGATTCGGGGTTATGCTAAACATACGGGGGTGTATATCTTGAAAAAAGCAGTCTTTCTTAGTGCATTGACGCTCTTAGCTGCTTGTTCACCGATGGAGCCTCCAACAACGGAGGAGATCGCCAGCAAAGAGCCTTCTGCATATGAAACGAAAGAGAACAAAAATCCTCTCGTAGGTCACGGGATCATTAATTATCACGCGACCAACCGGCAACCGAATCGGAGCTATATTTCCGAGTCGAACCAGAATCCAAACAGCTATCGGAATTTGACGTCTAAGCGTTTTACGATCAGTGATGATCAGGATAAAATCCGTGAAGCTGTGAAAGATGCGACGGGTCGGAATGCCCAGTTCGTGTCGATCAATGGGAATCATGCTTGGATCCATGTGAATGCGCCTAAGGATTCTTCAAAAAAGCAATTGAAGGACATGAGGAATGAAATCAGAGATGCGGTCCAATTAGCAGTTCCCCGATACAAATTTCATATCCGCTTAGATACACGATAGCTAAAGAAAGGGGCGACCACCCTTGGTCCGCCCCTTTTCCTGTCTGGTTTTTTATTTTATAAAACCGGAATGCCGCGTTTGGAGAGTATTTGGTCCAATTCGGATAGTAAACGCATCATATCGGATAGTATTTGCTCCAAATCGGATAGTAAATGCACTAAATTGGATAGTAAATCACTAATTTCGGATCGTAAACGCCCAAAATCGGATCATAAGTGGCTGAGTGTTCAGCTAAGCCCAGTCCGAGTACTCCGCCATCAACTGTTTAGCTGTCCCTCAACCCTCGTTCACCATCAAATCAAAATCCCCTAAACGCTCTCCAAGCTTACCGTTTCGCTCTTCTTGCAGCCTGTTGGATTGGATCCCACACACCGTTGTATGGAGGCGCATAGCTCAAATCCAGGTCCTCAAGGTCGTGCAGGCTCATCTTGTGGAACAGCGCCATTGCGAGGACGTCGACGCGCTTATCCACCCCGTGCTTACCGATGAATTGGCCGCCAAGAAGGCGTTGGTTTTGCGTGTTGAAAAGCAGCTTTACATGAAGCTTTTCAGCGCCTGGATAGTAGCCTGCGATATCCTTCGCTTCAGTCGTCACCGTATCATAAGGGAAATTCAACGCTTTCGCCTCACGTTCAGACAGGCCGGTTCGTCCCAAGGTGAGATCCATGAACTTGATCACCGACGTTCCGACGATCCCTTGGAATGCCTTATGCTGGTCAATCATGTTGATTCCTGCAATACGCCCTTGCTTGTTTGCCGTTGTACCGAGCGGAATGTGGTCGTTGGCTTCTTTTACCCGGTGATAGTGGGTCGCACAATCCCCGGCAGCATACACGCCCTCAACGTTCGTCTTCATATAAGCATCAACAATGACTGCACCTTTTTCATTCATGTGCACCGGGGTTTCAGAAAGGAAGTCCGTATTCGGTTTAACGCCGATCGCAATCAACACGAGATCGGACTTGTAAGTATTCTTATCCGTCACGACGGCTTCGACTCGGCCATCTCCTTCAAAAGCCTCAACCTGTTCGCTGAAACAAAGCTCAACGCCATGCTTTTCAGCCTCTTTATGAATGTAAGCTGCCATATCTTCATCGAAAATTTTAGCTACTTGTTCGTTCCGCTCGATAAGGCGCACTTTTTTACCAAGATGAACGAAGCTCTCCGCCATTTCAAGCCCGATGTAGCCTCCACCGATGACCGTTACCTGCTCGACGTCATGATCGAGACTCTCCATGATCGCCTTCGCGTCCGGGATGGTTTTCAGCGTATGGATGCCATCCAGGTCCTTCCCGTCCCAATCGGGTACGATCGGGCTTACGCCAGTCGCAACCAACAAACGGTCATAGTCATATGTAAAAGATTCACCTGTTTGTGTATTCTGACCACTTACCATCTTGTTTTCGGTGTCGACATTCGTTACCTCATGGAACACCTTCGCATCAATTCCGTACTTCTCCCTGAAGGTTTCAACATCTCTCGCAATCAGGTCCTCAGCTTCCGGAATCAATCCGCTGATCACATAAGGAAGGCCGCATTGACCGTATGAATAGATGTCGCCTTTTTCAAGCGTCGTAATCTTCGCATCCGGGTCATTTCGAACAATTTGCATGGCGGCACTCATGCCAGCAGCATCCCCGCCGATAATCACGTAATTCATTTGCACGACTCCTTTCAATGAATAAGTTCTATATCTTAGTATGTCAGATCTCTTCTTCTTTCATTATACACTCAAGAATGCCCTTTCACGTTCGAATCTTACATGGTGAAAGGGGTTTTTGCACATGCTATACATCGACGCCAACGGAAGCCAATGGGGAGGCGAAGAACCGGAAAATCTGCCTGCGCTATTGAAGCGTTTGAAAACCGAGCCATTAGACCCGATTTATGAAGAAATGGGTAATTTCATCGTCCCTTATCAACCAAGTAAGTGGACATCGGAAAACAAACGTTTTCAAGGCTGTACGCATTTTTTCGGCCATTTCGCTACATCCTCGCACGTATTCAGCATCATAACCGATGAGCAGGTGGTCATTGAATCGTTGACCGCTGCAATCCGAATGAATCAATGTCGTTCTGATTATGAACAGATTAAGTATAATGCCAAGATCTAAACAGCACCTGTAAAACCATACCCGCATACATAAATCCTGAATCTGAAAAGACATCGTCTGCGCAAAATTCCATATAAAACCTGCAAATTCAAACCAAACTGTACTTTGACGACCTCCTGGACGTATACTATAATGTTAATGTTAAGCAACTTTTTGATACGTGAAGAAAAGTAGGACCTGGGGTTCGAAGAAGTTTTGTCTAGCATCAGCGCCACTATACTTGGACCACTTCATGTCGAAGTCAGTACGCCAAGGACAAGTCAAGGCGCTTCCGCTTTTCATAACGATAAATTGGGATGGTGAACAGGTGTGTTAGAGCGATTACAAGCTATTGAAGATCGATATGATAAATTGAATGAACTTTTGAGTGATCCTGATGTAATCAGTGATTCGAAAAAGCTGAGAGAATACTCGAAGGAACAATCGGATATCGAGGAAACGGTAACGACGTTCCGCGAGTATAAAGAAGTGACAGAAGAACTGGAAGGCGCAGAGCAAATGCTTGAAGAGAAGCTCGATGCTGAAATGCGCGAAATGGTCAAAATGGAGCTTTCTGAGCTGAAGGAGCGTCATGAAGAGCTTACTCAGAAATTGAAGGTTCTCTTGTTGCCGAAAGACCCGAATGATGACAAGAACGTTATCATCGAAATCCGTGGAGCAGCTGGCGGAGACGAAGCCGCTCTATTTGCTGCGGATTTATATAAAATGTATAGCCGTTATGCTGAAATGCAAGGCTGGAAATCGGAAATCATCGAAGCAAGCTACACGGAGCTTGGCGGATATAAAGAGATCATTTTCATGGTTAACGGTGCAGGTGCGTATTCCAAGCTGAAGTATGAAAACGGCGCGCACCGTGTGCAACGTGTTCCGACGACAGAATCTGGTGGACGAATTCATACATCTACAGCTACGGTTGCGGTTTTACCTGAAGCGGAAGAAGTTGAAATCGACATCCATGAAAAAGATATCCGCGTCGACACGTTTGCATCAAGTGGACCGGGTGGACAGTCCGTCAACACGACGATGTCAGCTGTTCGACTGACGCACGAGCCGACAGGAATCGTCGTCTCCTGTCAGGATGAAAAATCCCAGATCAAGAACAAGGAAAAAGCGATGAAAGTACTACGCGCTCGTATTTATGATAAATTCCAGCAGGAAGCAATGGATGAGTACGCGGCGAACCGTAAGTCGGCAGTTGGGACAGGAGACCGTTCGGAGCGTATCCGTACGTACAACTTCCCGCAAAACCGTGTAACCGATCACCGTATCGGCTTGACGATCCAAAAGCTCGATCAAATCCTGCAAGGAAAAGTGGAAGAATTCATTGAAGCGTTGATTCTTGAAGAACAGACGAACGCGATGAAACAGGCGGAAGCATAATGAGTCGAATGAATGTGATTGAAGCCCTCCGTTGGGCTTCTTCTTTTTTAAAACAAAAGAATCGAGAGCCTAATGCGGCGGAATGGTTGCTTTGCCATGTCCTGCAAATCAGGCGGAGCGAGATGCTGTCGTCCTTTGAGCGTGAGTTGACGGAGGAACAGCAACTCCAGTTTAAGACGTTCGTCGAACAGCATGGTGAGGGTATACCGATTCAATATTTGACGAAGACGGAAGAATTTTATGGGAGGCCGTTTACGGTAAGCCCTGAAGTCCTGATTCCGAGACCTGAGACAGAAGAGCTTGTCCTATCTGTTCTGGAGCGAATTCCCAGCTTTTTTAAAGGGAAAAAGGACCTCCGTGTAGTCGATATCGGAACAGGCAGCGGAATCATTGCAACGACGTTGAAGCTTGAGAAGCCATCATTCGAAGTGACTGGCATCGATATTGCTAAAGCCTCACTGGATGTGGCGCGTCAGAATAGTGAGAGGCTTGGAGCGGAAGTCCGCTGGATGCAGGGGGACCTGCTACAGCCGTTCCTGGGATCTGGTGAGAAGTTTGATATCGTCGTTTCAAATCCTCCGTATATCCCTGAGTCCGACATCGAAACACTTGATGAAACCGTCAAGGCGCATGAGCCGATTAGGGCGCTTGTCGGAGGAGAAGACGGCTACTACTTTTACCGGAAGATTATCCGGCAGCTGCCAGAGGTCCTCAACGACCGTGCGTTGGTTGCTTTTGAGGTCGGTTTTGATCAAGGGGACAAGGTCGCTTCCCTTTTAGAGGAACAGTTCGGTGAAGATGTCGAGACCGAAGTGCTCATCGATATCAATGGCAAACAACGGATCGTCATCGGTAGGATCGAGTAAACCAAAAGAGGACAATTCAGGGAAAAATACTAGAAAAGAAATTAAATAGATTACGAGTATAAAAATTCCGATCGTCGTCCACACTGTTTACCAGAAAGGGTGTGGGTGAGAGATGAAACGGAAAACAATCGTAGCGATGCTATTGATTTTGATGATAATGGTCGTATTCTATGAAACACAAATAAAGGTAGCGAATGCTTCATTCAATGATATTCCAGAGCAAATGATTCCAGAAGAATCGATCCGATTACGTATCCTTGCAAACAGTGATTCTGCAGCTGATCAGGAATTGAAACGGTCGATCCGCGATGAGGTCAACCGACAGATCACAGAATGGGTTTTTGGAATCGAATCGCTGGAGGACGCGAGAGCAATCATCAAGCGTGAGCTCCCATCCATCAAACAAATCGTCCAGCAAGCGTTGACGAATCAAGGCATCAAGGAAAGCTTTTCGGTCGATTTCGGAAACGTCGCTTTTCCAACGAAGCTTTACGGGGATTTCATCTACCCTGCGGGTGAGTACGAGGCTGTATTGATCTCAATCGGAGAAGCGAAAGGCGCGAACTGGTGGTGTGTATTATTCCCGCCGCTATGCTTCCTCGACTTTGAAAATGGTGACGCTGTTGAATCCGAAAATGATGAAGTCCAAGCTGTGGACAATTCAGGCGAAAAGCTTGAGAAAGATGCAGAAGTGAAATTCTTCGTCTTCGAGCTTTTTGAAAAAATTACAATCGCACTCGGGAATCTATTTGCCTAAACTAATAGATTCCTTCTTCTTTTACATGTGAGAAGTGATCTCTCGTTTGAGCGGACACTTCTGCTTTTTATAAAAATGGGATATTCTCTTCTCTCCTTTCATAGAATAGAGTAGAATTGCTAGAAAGGAGAGGGTGAGATGTTATCGTTTCGTCCCGCAGAAACGAACGATGCCCCATCTATTAAACAATTTGTAGCGCAGGCCGGGTTATCAAGTGAAGGAATCGAACAGTGCATCCAGACGTTCATCATATTGGAAACGGACAAAAAGAAAATGGCAGGAACAGTCGGACTTGAACGGAATGGTGATGTTGGGCTCATACGATCGCTTGTGTTAGATAAAGAGTATTCCTCAGAGGAGTTATTGCTTCGCTTACTGAAAGCAATCATACGGCTCGCCGATCATCAAGGTGTCCAGACGGTCTACCTGTTGACGCGCGTGACCTCCATCTTCTACGCACTCGGGTTTACTGAAGTCCCGTATGACCAAGTGCCGGAAGAGCTCCTTAACACCCCCCATCTCAAACAATATGATCGCGACCAAATCGCTATTATGAAACGCCATTTAGTCGAGATGGGCTAGGGAGTAGTCCGGTGAAAGCATTGTCAGATTCCTCTTGTACACAACGTTATCCACAACGATATCCACAAATCCGGAAAGCTTGTGGGTAAAATGTGGAAAGCCCGGTATAATCTATCGTTTAAAGGAGTATTTACCCACATGGAACAGTTGATAACGACAAAATGGAATGTGGAAAATGTGGATAACTTAACCGAGCATCCGGCAATACAAGAGGCGGCGATGTGGATAAGAGAAGGAGAGGTCATTGCTTTTCCTACCGAGACCGTTTATGGACTTGGAGCCAATGCGTGCTCAAATTCTGCAATCGAAAAAATTTTCAAAGCAAAAGGTCGCCCGAGCGACAATCCACTGATTGTGCATATCGCAAATGAAAAACAGCTCGAGCAGGCTGCCGCTTCATGGTCGGAAACCGCTAAGCGCTTGATGGATGCATTCTGGCCAGGGCCGCTTACGATTATTTTACCGAAAAAAGAATCCATTGCAGACCGTACGACAGCTGGCCTGACGAGTGTGGGGATACGCATGCCGGACCATCCTGTCGCGTTGGCTTTAATTGAAGCAGCTGGGGTACCGATTGCAGCACCGAGTGCGAACCGGTCGGGTAAACCTAGCCCGACGATCGGTGAGCATGTCTATAAAGATTTGAATGGTCGTATAAAAGGAATCATCGATGCCGGAACGACGGGTGTCGGGCTTGAATCGACGGTCGTCGAGGTGATTGGCGAACAAGTGACGATTCTCAGACCAGGTGGCGTATCCAAACAACAGCTTGAGTCCGTCGTTGACCATGTCGTCTGGGATAACGCATTGTTTGAACAAGAACAAATCCCGAAATCTCCTGGAATGAAATATACGCACTACGCACCGGATGCACCCTTATTGTTAGTGGACGGATCGATGGCGTTCTTCCAGTCATGTGTTGACCAGTATCGAGCGGACGGAAAGAAGGTAGGGATCCTCGTCAGTGATGAACTCGCAGACGAGATTTCCGCAGATGAAGTGAAGAGACTCGGTTCTGTTCGTCATGTCGAAGGGATTGCACAAAAGCTGTATCATCAGCTTCGTGCGTTCGATGACACTGATGTTGATGTGATCCTCGCCGAAATGTATCCAATCGAAGGAATAGGAGAAGCGCTCATGAACCGGCTTTTAAAAGCAGCTGGCAACCAAGTGCTGACTGAAAAATAAAAGGAAGCTGATCCATTGGATCAGCTTTTTCTAATTGAGGAGTTTTTTTGGGCGCTATCCTCCCCGAAAACCGAGGAAAGGCTGAAGTTAGGGAAAGGTAAAGGCGCTATCCTACCCGAAAACTGGGAAAAAGCTGAAGTTGGGGTAGGATAAAGGCGCTATCCTACCCGAAAACTGAGAAAAAGGTGAAATGAGGGAAAGGTAAAGGCGCTATCCTCCCCGAAAACCGAGGAAAAGATGAAGTTAGGGAAAGGTAAAGGCGCTATCCTCCCCGAAAAGCGGGAAAATACTGAAGTTAGGGTAAGATAAAGGCGCTATCCTCCCTCAAAACGGAGAAAAAGCTGAACATAGGGCAGGATTAACTACCAAAATGAAAGAAGGCCGCATTATGCGGCCTTCTTCATCTTCATGCTTTTGGAAAGGTAAGGGTGACGACCGTTCCTTTATCGACTTCACTTTCAATTTCAAGCTTGCCGTTATGGTTTTCGATGATTTTATTGCAAATCATCATGCCGAGGCCTGTTCCTTTTTCCTTCGTCGTATAGAACGGCTCCCCGATATGATCGATCTTATCCTGCGGGATTCCGCAGCCATCATCTTTAAAAGAGATGACAATCGCGTCCTGCTCCTTTTTCGCTTTAATCTTAAGAAGCTTTCCGTCATCCTCCATCGCTTCAATTCCATTTTTCATCAGGTTAATGAAGACCTGCTTCAATTGGTCCGCCTCGCATTCAAGGAAAAGCTCCGAGTCGAGGTCGAGGATGAATTCAATACTATGAAGGTTGGCTTGAGCTTCTAATAGCGAAGCAGCTTCCTTCAGAACCCTCCCTATATCGTTTTTCTTCACATTTTTCGGTTGTGGCTTCGCAAGCATCATGAACTCACCGACAATGGTGTTGATTCGCTCAAGCTCAGAAAGCATGATTTGATAATAGTCATGCTCTTCTTCAGATGCGTTCGCCCTCAACAGGTGTGTGAATCCTTTCAAGGAGGTGAGCGGATTCCTTATTTCGTGAGCAATTCCTGCTGCAAGCTGTCCTAATACCGCAAGCTTTTCCGACTTTCGTAAAAAGTCCTCCGTTTTCTTTCGTTCTGTGATGTCACGGGAAATGGTGACAATGGAATCGACTTCCTCTTTATGATTGACGACCGCTGTTCCGTATGTTTCAAGAGTAAGCCATTGGCCTTCCGAATTCTTCACTCGGACCTCCATTTTCATCGATTGCTTGGAGTTTTTCAGATTGGCGATCGATTTCAGCAAATCAGGTAAATCCTCAGGATGGACGATCTCTGTCCATTCCAGGTCTGTGAAAGAACCACTCTCATATCCAAGGACGGCATAATGAGAGGGAGAGGAGTACATGATCTGTCCATCTGCATTGAACACACTGATTAAATCCATCGTATGTTCGGTGATGATTTGGTACTGTTCGTTCTTTTTCCGAAGGGCCTCTTGTGCAATCTTCTGGGAGTGGATATCCCTTGTGATTGCTGAATAACCGATTATGTCTCCGTCTTCATCATGAAGTGGTGAGAACGTCACGCTTACGTAAAACTTCGTCCCGTCTTTTCGAATGCGTGTTGATTCCAGTCCTGTAAATTTTTCTCCTTTTTTCACCTTATTAATAATATGTAGGTATGTTTTCAATTCTTCTTCTGGTATGTATGGGACCGTCTTTCCAATCAACTCTTCTTCCGTCCACCCGTAAAAGGCTTCAAAGGCGGGGTTTGCACTGATCAGATGATTTTTCAGATCAAAGACCGCAATGGAGTCAGCAGATTGATAAATCATCGAAGCAATCCGATGCCTTAAATGGTGGAGCTCTTTTTCGCTTTTTTTCCTGCATGAAATATCCTTGACGATGCCGTAAATACTGTGTATCTCCCCATCAATGTTGATTGGAATGTTCGTGACCTGCAGGTCGATTTGATGACCATCCTTGTGGAAGACAGATGTCTCGAAATGGAGCATTTCTCCCTGTTTCGCTCGATGGAAAAAGTCCTCTGCCTTTTGCCTTTCCTCAGGCACGATCAATGGCATGAAATGAGTCTGATACAATTCATGTTCATCGTAACCGCAAATTTGTGAAACGGCGGGGTTGATAAAAAGGAACCGGCCGTCTTTATTTAATGTAAAGATCCCATCAGGATGATAGTTGAAAAGGGTCCGGAAATAGTACTCCCTCTCCTTCAGCTTTTCTTCAGCTCGTTTTTTCTTGCTCATGTCCACACAGAATCCCTGCAAGCGGGTCACTTCGCCTTTCTCATCATAGACAGGGGATACGGCGCCCATATAGGGTATGCCATTTAATGTATCTTCATATGTAACTGAGTTTCCTTCCCATGCCCGATCATACGATATGGCTCTCCTGATTGCATGGTATTTCGGAAGACACTCATCAATCTGTTTTCCGTTGAAGGCATCGTCCTCGTAACCGAACTTCTGGAGCAGGGCTCCTTGGCATGTGATGAAATGGTAGGTGGATTCTTTCTTCTCTACAATGAACATCAAGCTGTCTTGAACCTGGTCAGCCACCTCGAACTCGTATGTTTTGGCCAGGGAAGCTTTACGATTTTTATATTGTGAGGTCTGAGACTTGGAATGGTTCATGCTGATCCTCCGCTCTAATAATTTGTCCACGCCTGATAATAAAAAGTATCCAACTATACATTCACGATAGAGAGTATAGATTCCTTCGAACCCATCGAGTTTTTTCCTGTAAATTGGAAGACATGTCTAATTCGAAATAGACATGCATAGGTTGGAGTAGGGGTGAAGGGGGAGACGTACGTGGATACTGCGATGCTCGGCGAATTGGTCACACTGACAATCATGGCATGTGCACTCGGGATGGACGCTTTTTCCATGGGATTGGGAATGGGGATGATTACGCTACGTCTCCGTCAAATTTTCAAAATCGGTATGCTAATCGGTGTATTCCATATGGTCATGCCTTTATTAGGCATGTCTGTAGGAAAACAGTTAACGATATATTTCGGGAATCTTGCAACGTGGATTGGTGGAATTTTGCTGGTCATCCTTGGTGTCCAGATGATCTATTCCTCCTTCCGATCCACCGATGAACCATTGATTACCCCAAAGGGTCTCGGTGTCTGGTTATTTGCAGTCAGTGTCAGCCTTGACAGCTTTTCTGTCGGGTTAAGCCTAGGTATTTTTGGAGCGAAAATCATTGTGACGATCCTACTGTTTGGTATGATCAGCATGGGATTGACATGGTTAGGGCTCTTCATCGGGCGTAAGACCCAGAAATGGTTCGGATCCTATGGCGAGGCGCTAGGCGGATGTATTTTATTGTCCTTCGGTCTGAAACTGTTGTGGTGAATCCTTTAACAAAGTTGAACCATTCTTGAGCGATGAATTAGAATAAGAGTAAATACCCAATAGAACAGACAAGCTACCATTAGGAGGCTTAGGATGAACATTTTATTCGTTTGTACTGGAAATACATGTCGGAGCCCGATGGCAGAGGCGTTGATGAAATATCATGCCAATGGCTCGATTCAAGTGAAATCAGCAGGATTGTTTGCAGCTGAGGGAAGTCCTGCCAGCCACCAATCAATCGAAGTGTTGAAGGATAATGGAATCGAAATCGACCATCGCTCACAACCTCTTACACAGGATCTCGTAGATTGGGCGGATTTGATCCTGACGATGACTTCGCGACATAAACAGGCGATTGTTGCTCAATTCCCATCCAAAATGAGCCATGTTTCTACATTGAAGGAACATGTGTTGGAGAATAAAGAAACGTTTGACAAATTAGAGCAGCTTTACGACAAAATTGAACAAGCGCGAATGGATCTGTATGAGCTCGATGAAGGCGAGAAAGCCAAGCGTCTAGCCCTGGAGAAGCAGATCGGAAATTTGGTGAAAGAAGCCCAGGAGCTTGAGCAGACCGTACCGGCCATGGATGTTTCAGACCCATACGGTGGTCCAAAAGAAGTATATTGTCAAACTTATGAAGAATTGGACGAACTGATACAAAAGTTGGCTACAAAATATAGTTGAAAATCTGAGCAAAAACTGCGATAAAAAAGATAGGGAATCCGTTCTGTTGAAAGTCGATCGTCATTCCCTTTACAATGTAGGAAAACATCAAACCACTGGAGGCTTTTTATCAATGAAAGTTGCAATCGGAAGTGACCATGCAGGTTACAAGATCAAAGAAGATATAAAAGAAGTTATGGATGAGATTGGCGTTGAATATGAAGACGTCGGCTGTAACTGTGAAGATTCCGTCGATTACCCGGATTATGCCCTCCCTGTCGCTGAAAAAGTATCCAAAGGGGAAGCGGATCGTGGCATCCTCATTTGTGGAACAGGAATCGGAATGTCGATCACAGCGAATAAAGTGAAAGGTGTCCGCTGTGCGCTTGTCCATGACCTATTCAGTGCAAAAGTGACGAGACTGCACAATGATTCCAACGTATTGGCGATGGGAGAACGAATCATCGGACCTGGTCTCGCAAAAGAAATTGCAAAGGTTTGGTTGCAAACGGAATTTGAAGGCGGTCGTCACGAACGCCGTGTGAACAAAATTAAAGACGTTGAAGCAATGGGTGTGGAATGACACACAGCTTTTTCCCGATTAAAGGGGAAATAGAGAAAGGAAGAGTGTAATGGACGAAACGTTGCATCAGATTCAACCTCAAGTTGTCGAAGCCCTGGAGGATCTGGAGCAAGCAACACCTTTGTCTCAAAATCATTTGTTAGTTGTCGGTGCCAGCACAAGCGAAGTGTTAGGTGAAGTGATCGGCACTTCCGGAACGATGGATGTTGCCCACCAGCTTTACGAGGGAATTACTCAATTCCGGAACAAAACCGGTGTCCAAATTGCCTTTCAATGCTGTGAACATTTGAACCGAGCTCTTGTCATGGAGCGGGAGACTGCAATTGCACGTGGCTATGAAATCGTAACCGTGGTGCCGGTAAGATCTGCCGGTGGAGCACTTGCAACTTATGCCTACCACCATTTGAGTGACCCTGTAATTGTTGAACACATTTCAGCAGATGCTGGAATCGACATCGGGGATACGTTCATCGGTATGCATTTGAAGCACGTTGCTGTTCCTGTGAGGTCAAAGGTGAAGTCGATCGGCCATGCGCACGTCACCTTAGCACGTACCCGTCCGAAATTGATCGGGGGCGAACGAGCTGTCTACCCAGCCAAAGAAGAATTGACGTCATTTTAATATGAATATTGAACGATGATGAACCGATCTTGGGAGCATGTCTCCTGAGGTCGGTTTTTTAGTGGTGTTATGACAGTTGACGCGTGGATTTAGAATCCTTTTTTACAGAACTCTTCAATAAAAAGGTGTGTTTACCATTACGGGACTATAGTAATAATGATAAAATAGAAGCGTTGCAAAATTTCGAAATCGTTTAGAGGTCAGTAAAGGAGTGAAATCATGGAACAACTTCAGAAGCAAGATGCAGAATTATTCAACTCGATACAGGAAGAATTAGGACGACAGCGAAACAAGATTGAATTAATCGCGTCCGAGAACTTTGTAAGCCAGGCGGTCATGGAAGCGCAAGGGTCTGTCCTTACGAACAAATATGCAGAAGGCTACCCTGGACGTCGTTATTATGGCGGCTGTGAACACGTTGATGTCGTAGAAAATCTAGCGAGAGACCGTGCCAAGAAATTGTTTGGCGCAGAGCATGCAAATGTGCAGCCGCATTCTGGTGCTCAAGCGAACATGGGGGTCTATTTCACAGTATTGGAGCCAGGCGATACCGTGCTTGGAATGAACTTGTCACATGGCGGTCACCTGACACACGGAAGCCCAGTCAACTTCAGTGGTAAGCTTTATAACTTTGTCGAGTACGGCGTGGATGAGAAAGACCATACGATCCAGTATGATGATGTATTAGCGTTAGCGAGAGAACACCAACCGAAGCTGATTGTTGCAGGTGCAAGCGCTTACCCAAGACAAATCGACTTCAAGAAGTTCCGCGAAATCGCTGATGAAGTCGGAGCATACTTGATGGTCGACATGGCGCACATTGCCGGTCTTGTTGCGACAGGACTACACCAGAGCCCGGTCCCTTATGCAGACTTTGTGACGTCGACGACGCACAAGACGTTGCGAGGCCCTCGTGGCGGTTTGATTCTTTGTAAGGAAGAGTTTGCGAAGAAGATCGATAAATCAATCTTCCCAGGGATCCAGGGTGGTCCATTGATGCACGTCATCGCTGCGAAAGCAGTCGCGTTTGGAGAAGCGCTTCAGGACGACTTCCGCACATATACGAAAGCGATTGTGGACAATGCCCGCGCTCTAGGTGATGCATTGAAGGAAGAAGGATTGTCACTTGTATCCGGTGGTACGGATAACCATCTCTTGCTTGTCGACGTACGAAGCATGAACGTGACGGGGAAAGTTGCGGAGCGTCTTCTTGATGATATCGGCATTACGACGAACAAGAACACGATACCGTTCGATCCTGAAAGCCCGTTCGTCACAAGTGGTTTGCGCCTCGGTACAGCAGCGGTTACGACGAGAGGATTCGATGCAGATGACATGAAGGAAATCGCATCCATCATCGCACTTGTCCTACGCAGCCCGGATGATGAGCAGGTAATGAAGGAAGCGAGCGAACGCGTCGAAACGCTCTCCTCCAAATACAAGCTGTACGAATAAATATCGATCCTTATAAGACAAAGGACTGGATCGCAAAATAGTTGTTGAGAAGAAAAGCAAAATAATAGAAAGACATAATAGAAAGAACCAAAATAGTAGAAGAGAAGGAAAGGATGACCCCGAGCGGTCATCCTTTTTATTGTGGTCTCGGTAGTGGTGTCAGGCACCATTCTCAACCCGTTGGGGGAGTAAGGGGGCCGTTGGGTGTCAGGCACCAACTCAGACCCCGCGCCGGACAAGGCTTCTCTGAAAGTGCCTGACACTTTGATTAGATTGTACTGTTTTTGGGGGAGGGGACACTTTCCTGCTCGATCGTGTTGAACTTGGCCCGGATTTTCTGTACAATTTTCGAGAGGCAAAAAACCTGTCTGTACCTAGGATGATAGGTATTAAGACAACTTGTAAGTCTCATACACTTTTAAAGGAGAGATGATGAATGAGTAAAGTACACGTTCTGGAACACCCGCTGATCCAACATAAGATTACATATATTCGTGATGTGACCACTGGAACGAAGGAATTCAGAGAGCTTGTCGATGAGGTTGCAGCATTGATGGCTTTTGAAATCACACGCGAACTTCCCCTGCAAGAAGTGACAGTGAAAACACCTGTTTCTGAAGCGAAAGCCTACACAATTGCGGGTAAAAAGCTAGGATTGGTGCCGATCCTTCGTGCAGGACTTGGCATGGTTGATGGCATTTTGAAGCTGATTCCAGCGGCCAAGGTCGGACACGTCGGTCTATACCGTGATCCGGAAACGCTCCAACCGGTTGAGTATTATGTGAAACTTCCTAGTGATGTTGAAGAACGTGAACTCATCGTAATCGATCCGATGCTTGCGACAGGCGGTTCTGCCGTTGCTGCAATTGAGTCCCTGAAGAAGCGCGGGGCACAAAACATCAAGCTCATGTGTCTGATCGCTGCGCCTGAAGGTGTCAAAATGGTTCAAGAAGCCCATCCTGATGTGGATATCTATCTAGGGGCACTGGATGAATACCTGAATGAAAAGGGGTACATCGTCCCAGGTCTCGGTGATGCAGGAGACCGTTTGTTCGGTACGAAGTAATACGCTGAACACACATGGGAAAAAGGTTCAAAAAGTTTTCAAATCTTACCATGGAAATTGGCTTTAACGCAATTGACATGTATTAGTGGCTATAGTATTCT
Organism: Pseudalkalibacillus sp. SCS-8; assembly: GCF_040126055.1. Lineage (NCBI taxonomy): Bacteria > Bacillati > Bacillota > Bacilli > Caryophanales > Fictibacillaceae > Pseudalkalibacillus > Pseudalkalibacillus nanhaiensis. The sequence goes on along the minus strand of NZ_CP143541.1, from coordinate 3,418,264 downwards.
TACAAAGGATGTATGATAAGGTTTTCATGCCTATCATTATAAGCATCCGACAACTTTTTAGTTCTCGTTTGAAACTCCGCATTTTTACCGGATTTTTACATCTGAATCCCTCGACCAAGTCCTAAGAAAAGGGGTGCGGCTTATGCGCACGGATAAACGATCACCTCTCTATTCGATGGCCCTAATGTCTGGAATTCTCTCGCAAATGGTTGGATCCATTCTAGTCGGCGTCTTCGGAGGTATATGGTTGGACCGAACGTTTGGTACAGGTCCGTTCCTTATGATCATCGGGCTGTTTCTTGGCTTGGCAGCAGGAGTATACGGGACGATCAAGTTAATACAACGATTTTTTGGAGAAGAGGACCAATGACAGAGCACCTCTCGACTTACAACAATGCCTTTCGTCGCTACATAAAATACGGACTGTACCTTGCTGCGATCTTCGTCTTAGGCTGGGGCTTCACCAGTTACAAGCAGGTATTCCTCGGACTTCTGCTAGGGGTTGCTGTAAGCGTCCTGAACGTTTGGTCGATGCACAGGAAGATCGATCGAGTTGGACAAGCTGTCGTCGAAGGAAAGAAGGTCAGGACGATGGGCTCGTTATCAAGATTGATGACAGCAGGACTTGCCGTTCTCATTGCCACTCGTTATCCAGAGTATTTCGACTTGATCTCGGTAGTAGTAGGTTTACTCATGATATACCTTATCATGTTGATAGATTTTTATATTGCTTCTAAATGAACTTTGGGGAAAAGAGGTGAAAGAATTGGAACACAAAGCGCCGCATTCACTCGAACTTTTAGGTTTAACTTTTAACCCTTCTAACATTCTCATGATCACAATTGCTTCCGTAATTGTTTTCATCATTGCAGTACTCGGCTCTCGCAGTCTCCAGATGCGCCCGACCGGGATGCAGAATTTCATGGAATGGCTCGTCGATTTCGTAAAAGGAATCATCAACAGCACGATGGACTGGAAAACAGGTGGCCGATTCCTGACACTTGGCTTGACGATTATCATGTACATATTCGTCTCCAACATGCTGGGACTACCATTTGCAATCGCTTATGATCACGAGCTCTGGTGGAAATCACCAACAGCTGATCCGACAATCACGTTGACACTCGCAATAATGGTTGTCGTACTGACACACTTCTATGCGGTGAAAGTCAAAGGGGCCAAATCATACGGCAGTGACTTCTTCAAACCGATGAAGTTCATGTTCCCGCTTAAGATCATCGAAGAATTCGCGAACACATTGACACTCGGTCTCCGACTTTACGGAAACATCTATGCAGGTGAAGTCTTGCTTGGATTGTTGGCCGTCGCAGGAACCGCAGGGGTTTTCGCGGGTATCTTATCCTTCGTACCGATGCTGATATGGCAAGGATTCAGTATTTTCGTCGGCGTCATCCAGGCATTTATTTTCACAATGCTGACCATGGTTTACATGGCGCATAAGATCAGTGATGAACACTAGGTTTCAGTCTTAACTCTTGAACCTAAGGCAACACAACTCTTTATTTCCAATATGAACAACCCCATTTATGGGAAGAAATTATAAAACTAATACATTCCAAGGAGGAAATTTAAATGAATTTAATCGCAGCTGCAATTGCAGTAGGTCTAGCGGCAATTGGTGCCGGTGTAGGTAACGGTCTTATCGTAGGACGTACAGTTGAAGGAATTGCTCGTCAACCAGAATTGCGTGGTACGCTTCAAACAACAATGTTTATCGGTATCGCACTAGTTGAGGCACTTCCAATCATTGGTGTCGTTATCGCGTTTATCGTACTTGGTAGCTAATAGCCTTAACGATTAGCCTGACCAGTAGTTTTCATAATGGCGAAGTTCTATGTGGGACCTCGCCATTCCTTATGTATGACCTATGAAGGGAGGAACCGCTGTGCATATCTTGAATCCTGACAGTCTTATTTTGGGTGCGGGTGGTTTTAATGCCGGCGACATGTTATTTCAGTTACTAGCGTTTATCGTCTTACTATTCTTGCTACGTAAATATGCTTGGGGTCCATTGATGGGCATCATGAAACAACGTGAACAGCATATTTCAAATGAAATAAATGAAGCTGAAACAAGCCGCAAGGAAGCTCAAGCTTACCTTGAGCAACAAACTGAGGCATTGAAAGAAGCACGAAAAGAAGCACAAGCATTGATTGAATCAGCGAAAAAGCAAGGTGAGCAACAAGGGGAGGACATCCTTAAAGCTGCTCGCGAGGAAGCAAACCGTATGAAGGAAGCTGCTCTTGCTGAGATCGACCGTGAGAAAGAACAAGCTGTACAAACATTACGTAATGAAGTTGCAACATTGTCTGTACAAATCGCTTCTAAGGTAATCTCCAAGGAATTGGACGAAAAAGCCCAAGAAAAACTTGTTGATGATTATCTTAAAGAGGTAGGCGAAGGTCGATGAGTAAGGACAGAGAAGCTGTAGCTAAGCGTTACGCAGCGGCTCTATTCGATGTTGTAAAAGAGAAGCATTCTCTTGACCAGGTTGAAAAGGAGCTTCGCGGCGTACAAGCAGTTTTCGAAGAAAATGAGAAGCTGCTCACAATCATGAACCATCCGAAGATTTCTGCAGATGACAAAAAATCATTGCTTTCAAAAATCCTCGGATCTCAATTGTCTGAACCTGTCCACAATACAATTTTATTGATGGTAGACCGTAAGCGTGAAGCGATGATTCCGAGCATGGTCGACCAATATATCCTTCTGGCGAATGAAGAGCGCGGAGTTGCAGATGCAACGATCTACTCCGTCAGACTTTTGACAGAAGAAGAAAAACAATCGATTTCAAAAACGTTCTCTGAACGTATAAACGTTAACGAGCTTCGTGTCGAAAACGTGATTGACCAGGATCTCATCGGTGGGATCAAAGTGAAGATCGGCAATCGTATCTTCGACGGAAGCGTCAACGGTAAGTTGAACCGAATTCAACGTCAATTAGTCTCCGAGTGAGACGAGAACGATAGGGGTGAAATTCATGAGCATTAAAGCGGAAGAAATTAGTTCGCTAATTAAACAACAAATTGAAAACTATTCTTCTGAAATAGAAGTGAGTGATGTCGGTACAGTCATCCAGGTCGGTGACGGTATCGCACGTGTCCATGGATTGGACAACGTCATGGCTGGTGAGCTCGTTGAATTCTCCAACGGTGTAATGGGTATGGCCCAAAACCTTGAGGAAAACAACGTCGGTATCATCATTCTTGGACCATACGTCGATATCCGTGAAGGAGACGAAGTAAAGCGTACAGGCCGTATCATGGAGGTACCTGTAGGTGAAGAACTTCTTGGACGTGTCGTCAACTCTCTTGGACAACCAGTTGATGGTAAGGGCGCAATTGAGACTTCTAGAACTCGTCCAATCGAAAGCCCGGCACCAGGTGTTATGGATCGTAAATCCGTACACGAGCCGCTTCAAACTGGAATCAAGGCGATCGACTCCCTTATCCCGATCGGTCGTGGTCAGCGTGAGTTGATCATCGGTGACCGTCAGACTGGTAAGACTGCGATCGCAATCGATACAATCCTTAACCAAAAAGACGAAGATATGATTTGTATCTACGTTGCAATTGGTCAGAAGGAATCTACAGTTGCAGGTGTTGTTGAAACACTACGTGAGCATGGAGCACTTGATTACACAATCGTCGTAACAGCGAGTGCGTCTCAGCCAGCTCCACTTCTTTACCTTGCTCCATATGCTGGGGTAACGATGGGTGAAGACTTCATGTACAACGGTAAGCACGTATTGGTTATCTATGATGACCTTTCTAAACAAGCGGCTGCATACCGTGAACTTTCACTACTACTTCGTCGTCCTCCAGGTCGTGAAGCATTCCCAGGGGATGTTTTCTACCTACACTCACGCTTACTTGAGCGTGCTGCGAAGTTGAGTGATGCAAAAGGTGGCGGATCACTTACTGCCCTTCCTTTCATTGAAACGCAAGCAGGTGACGTATCGGCGTATATCCCGACAAACGTTATCTCGATTACAGATGGACAGATCTTCTTGCAATCTGATCTCTTCTTCTCCGGTGTACGTCCAGCGGTTAACGCAGGTCTATCCGTATCCCGTGTTGGAGGATCCGCACAAATCAAAGCGATGAAGAAAGTATCCGGTACACTACGTCTAGACTTGGCGTCCTACCGTGAGCTTGAAGCGTTCGCTCAATTTGGATCTGATCTTGATAAAGCGACTCAAGCGAAATTGAACCGTGGAGCTCGTACGGTTGAAATTTTGAAACAAGGCCTTCACAAGCCACTTGCTGTTGAGAAGCAGGTTGCCAGCCTTTATGCGTTGACTCGTGGCTTCTTGGATGATATTCCAGTTGAAGATATCCAACGTTTCGAGGAAGAATACCATACTTGGTTAGATCATAACCGTAAGGAATTGCTTGCTGGAATCCGTGAAACTGGAAACCTTCCAAACGAAGACGACATGAACGGCGCGATTAACGAATTCAAGAAGACTTTCGTTGTATCTGAGTAATCCAATACAATCAACGTTTTCTTTCGGATCATAATGGGACGGATTGCTCAATCTCGTCCCCTTAATAAAGGTGGTGAAACGAGTGGCATCGTTACGTGATATAAAAACGCGTATCAACTCAACGAAAAAGACGAAACAAATCACGAAGGCGATGGAGATGGTTTCAGCTGCGAAATTGAATCAGGCTGAAAACAACGCGAAATCCTTCGTACCATATATGGAAAAAATCCAGGAGGTCGTCTCCGGTATTGCGAGTGGCAGCTCGAACGCACGTCACCCTATGCTGCAGACACGTGAGGTCAAGAAGACAGGATACCTTGTCATCACATCCGACCGAGGTCTCGCTGGACCATACAACAGTAACGTCCTTCGACATGTGTATCGTACAATCCAAGAACGACACAAATCGACGGATGAGTATACGGTCATCGTTGTCGGAAAAGTCGGGTTGAACTTTTTCAAAAACCGCAACATGCCGGTAGAAGACAGCATCGTCGGTCTTGCCGACCAGCCTGAATTCTCTGAGATCAAGTCGATCGCGACTGAAGCTGTGAAACGATTTGCAGACGGCGTCTACGATGAATTGTATATGTATTACAACCACTATGTGAGTGCAATCCAACAGGATCTCACAGAAAAGAAGTTGTTGCCACTTACGGATATCGGTGGAGAAGAGAAATCATCGACTAGCTCATATGAATACGAGCCTTCTGAAGAAGATATTCTTGAAGAACTTCTTCCTCAGTATGCCGAAAGCTTGATTTACGGCGCTTTACTCGATGCAAAAGCGAGTGAACATGCTTCTCGTATGACAGCGATGAAGAGTGCGACGGATAATGCAGAAGACATCATCGGAAGCCTCACTCTTTCTTACAACCGTGCACGTCAGGCAGCGATCACACAAGAAATCACAGAGATCGTTGGCGGAGCAGCAGCACTTGAATAGACGAATTGACCAATTGGTCTGGAACATAAAAGCATCCTCAATAGGACGTTAGGAGGGAAAAACATGAACAAAGGACGCATCACTCAAGTCATGGGTCCGGTCGTCGACGTACAGTTCGACAGCGGAAGCCTGCCTGAGATTTATAATGCACTAAAAGTCCAAAGCACTGAGGGAGAGAAAGCGATCGAGCTTACTCTTGAAGTTTCACTTCACCTTGGTGATGATACTGTTCGTACCGTCGCGATGGCTTCCACCGACGGACTCGTTAGAGGAATGGAAGCGTTAGATACTGGAGCACCAATTTCCGTTCCAGTCGGTGACGTAACATTAGGTCGTGTTTTCAACGTACTAGGTGAAAAAATCGACCTTGATGAAGAATTGGCTGAAGGGATCCAACGTGACCCAATTCACCGTGAAGCTCCAAAATTCGATCAATTGACAACAAAGACAGAAATCCTTGAAACAGGGATCAAAGTCGTTGACCTTCTTGCACCATACGTTAAGGGTGGTAAGATCGGTTTGTTCGGAGGAGCAGGAGTAGGTAAGACGGTCTTGATTCAGGAGCTTATCAACAACATCGCACAGGAGCACGGTGGTATCTCCGTATTCGCAGGTGTTGGTGAACGTACTCGTGAAGGAAACGACCTTTACTACGAAATGAAAGACTCCGGCGTTATTAACAAGACAGCGATGGTATTCGGTCAGATGAACGAACCACCAGGAGCTCGTCAACGTGTTGCATTGACTGGATTGACGATGGCGGAATACTTCCGTGATGAGCAAGGACAAGACGTATTGTTCTTCATCGACAACATCTTCCGTTTCACACAAGCAGGTTCTGAGGTATCCGCACTACTAGGACGTATGCCTTCAGCGGTTGGTTATCAACCGACACTTGCAACTGAAATGGGTCAATTGCAAGAGCGTATCACATCTACGAAGAAAGGTTCCGTAACATCTATCCAAGCGATCTACGTACCTGCCGATGACTACACTGACCCGGCACCAGCTACGACGTTCGCTCACTTGGATGCAACGACGAACCTTGAGCGTAAGCTTTCTGAGATGGGTATCTACCCAGCGGTGGACCCGCTTGCTTCAACTTCTCGTGCACTTGCACCTGAAATCGTTGGAGAAGAGCACTATAACGTAGCGCGTGAAGTTCAGCAAACACTTCAACGTTACAAAGAACTTCAAGATATCATCGCAATCCTTGGTATGGATGAGTTGAGTGACGATGACAAGCTTACAGTTGCACGTGCTCGTCGTATCCAGTTCTTCCTATCCCAAAACTTCCACGTAGCTGAACAGTTTACTGGACAAAAGGGATCTTACGTACCAGTTAAGGAAACGATCAAAGGATTCCGTGAAATCCTTGATGGTAAGCATGATGATGTACCTGAGGACGCATTCCGTCTTGTAGGACGTATTGAAGAAGTAGTCGAAAAAGCTAGCCAAATGGCATAAGATTAAGGCCCGAGGAGGGGTTTCATGAAGACATTCGCAGTAAGTGTCGTCACCCCTGATGGCCCTGTGTATGAAGAAACAGGCGCAGAAATGGTCAGCGCGAAAGCCACCAGCGGTGAGCTTGGAATCCTACCAGGCCACGTTCCGCTTGTCGCACCGTTAACCATTAATGCAATCCGCATCAAGAAGGATAACAATACACAGATCTTGGCTGTTAGTGGTGGATTTATAGAAGTACGACCAGAGAAGGTCACAATTCTTGCTCAAGCTGCCGAGCTACCGACTGACATTAATGTCGATCGTGCGCAAGCAGCAAAAGAGCGCGCAGAGAAACGTCTGCAAGAATCCAAGCAAGAAGGTGTTGATTTCGCGCGTGCCCAACTCGCATTGGACCGTGCCATCAATCGAATCAATATTGCTGGAAAATAAACAAGGAAGACCCTTTCGGGAACGAAGGGGTCTTTTTTTATTAGGATCAGTAGAGGGGATTTTCTAGTAAAAAGATACTGAATTCCCCAAGCTGAGCGTGAAATTCCACAAGTCGCGGAGAAAATTACCCAAGCTGAGGAGAAATTTCCACAAGGCAGGCCCAAAATTCCCCAAGCTAGGCGTAAAATCACCTAATTCAACGAAAATTCCACATGTTAACTCAAAAATCCCTATACCTAAACAGAATTTTCAGACAAAATCATTGAACATCCGCTCATTCTCGATATAATGGACATAGCAGTTTTGCCAACAATTGAGAGGATGAAAGAGATGAATCAGGATTATTTATACAACCCATATCCATCACAAAGAATGACAACCTTCGCTAAGAAAGGCATGGTAGCGACATCACAGCCATTGGCGGCGCAGGCCGGTCTCGACATTTTGAAAAAAGGCGGGAACGCAGTCGATGCTGCCATCGCGACAGCTGCTTGCCTGACCGTTGTCGAACCGACGTCGAACGGAATCGGAGGAGATGCTTTTGCACTCGTTTGGATGAAAGGAAAGCTCCATGGCTTGAACGCGAGCGGACCTTCACCACAGTCGATTTCAATCGAGGCCTTAAAGGAAAGAGGGATGGAGGAAATCCCGAAATTCGGCTGGACCCCGGTAACCGTTCCGGGAGCACCAAGCGCGTGGGCTGCTTTATCGGAACGATTCGGAAAGCTCCCATTAACAGAAGTGCTGGCACCGGCAATTGAATATGCGGAAAAAGGATACCCGGTATCTCCGACGCTCGGCAAGTTTTGGAAGGCGGCAGCCGAACACTTTAAAAAAGTGCTCACTGATGACGAATTCAAGCATTGGTTCGACACGTTCGCACCTGAAGGAAAAGCACCAGAGGTAGGTGAGGTGTGGCGATCTGAAGGTCATGCTGCAACGTTGAAGGAAATTGCGGAGACGAAAGCGGAATCCTTCTACCGCGGGAACCTAGCGGAACAAATTGATGCTTTTTCCCAAAAATATAATGGGTTCATCCGAAAAGAGGACCTCGCAAACTACGAGCCTGAATGGGTCGATCCGATCGGTGTCGATTACCGCGGCTACAAGGTTTGGGAAATCCCGCCGAATGGGCAAGGAATCATCGCACTTATGGCGTTGAATCTATTAAAAGGATACGAGTTCACTTCAAGGGACGATGTCGAAACGTATCATAAACAGATTGAAGCGATGAAGCTATCCTTCACGGATGGTTTCAAATATGTTTCAGAAGAACGCTCTATGACGACGACAGCAGAAGCCCTTTTATCCGATACATATGCTGAGGAACGCAGAAAGCTGATCGGCGAGCAAGCACGTCAGCCTGAACCAGGCGAACCGCCAAAAGGTGGAACCGTCTACCTCTCAACTGCGGATGAGGAAGGGAACATGGTTTCCTTCATTCAAAGCAACTACATGGGCTTCGGTTCTGGACTCGTCGTTCCGAGGACGGGCATCGCCCTACAAAACCGTGGACACAATTTCTCCATGGATCCTGACCATGATAACCGTCTTGAAGGCGGTAAGAAGACATTCCATACGATTATCCCTGGCTTCCTGACAAAAGGAGACCAGCCTGTTGGCCCATTCGGGGTCATGGGTGGATTCATGCAGCCTCAAGGGCATCTTCAGGTCATCATGAACACGGTGGACTTCCATCTGAATCCGCAAGCGGCACTTGATGCACCACGCTGGCAATGGATGGAGGACAAAAAGGTGCTCGTTGAACCGAACTTTCCGAATCACATCGCGCAAGCTCTTGCACGGAAGGGGCATCACATCCAGGTGGCGCTCGACGGTGGACCTTTCGGAAGGGGCCAAATCATTTGGCGTGACCCTGAAACTGGTGTACTTACAGGTGGAACGGAATCCCGGACAGATGGCAGTGTTGCTGCTTGGTAACAGAAGGAAGAGTAAAAACCACCCAAGAAGAAACAAAACCGAAACGACAAAACAAACAAATCGCCCTTTTCCTCGCTTTTTTCCGAGTGGGGATATTCGGATACGGAGGAGGTCCTTCCTCCATTCCGCTCGTCCATAAGGAAGTCGTTGAGCATTATAAGTGGTTTACAGACGATGAATTTGGAGATCTTCTTGCGCTCGGGAATACACTACCTGGACCGATTGCGACAAAGCTTGCTGGATATATCGGCTACCGGGTTGCAGGAATAACGGGCATGGTGAATGCAGTTTTGGCGACAATCCTGCCTTCGATCCTTGCTATGATTGCATTACTCACCACCCTCAGCATGTACAAGGACAAACCGTGGGTCCAGGGCATGACGAAAGCAGTCGTACCTGTAGTCGGGTTCATGCTCGCTCAGCTGACATGGCAATTTACGAAAAAATCGAAGCAGGGACTAGGCTGGGGACAGGCGATTCTGTTCATCGGCCTATCCTGGATCTTGATGGAGGTTCTTCACATCCATCCCGGCATCATCATCGCACTCTTACTGCTGTATGCCGTGTTCGGTGGTAAAAGAAGGAGGGAGGAGACATGATCCTTTATTGGCAAATTTTCCTCGCCTTCTTCATCCCTGGGATCCTTGGTTACGGTGGCGGACCAGCTTCAATACCGTTAGTCGAAAATGAGGTTGTCGACCGCTATGAATGGATGTCGACTGAGGAGTTCAGTGAAGTGCTCGCACTCGGAAATGCGCTGCCAGGTCCGATCGCGACAAAAATGGCAGGCTATATCGGATTTGAGCAAGCTGGATGGCTCGGCGCTTTCGTAGGAGTTTTTGCCACGATCGCTCCTTCACTTCTATTGATGATTGTTCTTTTGAAAGTACTAATGAAATATAAGGATTCGGAAAAAGTGAAGCGGATGACGATTACGGTGAGACCGGCGATTGCTGTTCTGCTCGGTGTGATGGCCTATCAATTTTTTATCAGTTCCTATGAAGGATCCGGAGCGATACAAACCGTCGCATTACTAGCAGCTAGCTATTTGTTCCTCGAAAAACTCAAAATCCACCCGGCTTTCGTAATCATGGGAGCCCTTGTTTACGGTGGTGTCTTTTTATAAGGAAGAGACTGCTCCATCTGCCGGAGCAGCTCTTCCTTTTCCATATGAAAGATTTTCAGGTTCATAGGTAAAAATAAGTGAAAAGTAACCGATAATGGTAATGGATGCGCGATGTACCGGTTCCTTTGAACAGCATGGGCATAAGTTCCGGTGACTTTTGAATACAATGGTAGTCATTCCCATACATCGTGTCGACACCCAAAATGGTATTTGGTATAATTGATAACGATTACAATTTTGAAAACTTTCTAACAATAATAATGTTTGACAGATCGGGAGGTACATATGGAGCTCTATCACTTGTATCAAAACAATTATCTGGTCGTCCTCATGTTCCTGCTCTTAGGAATTCTTTTACCCGTGGTCGCATTGACAGCTGGAAAACTGCTGCGGCCGACCAAGCCAACCAAAGAGAAACAGACAACTTATGAAAGTGGTATAGAGCCTTTTCATCAGAGCTGGGTCCAATACAATGTCCGCTATTATATTTTCGCCTTACTGTTCGTCATTTTCGATGTCGAGACGGTTTTCCTCTACCCATGGGCTGTCGCGTATGAAAAACTCGGGATTTTTGCCTTGATTGAAATGACGATCTTCATCGTTATGTTATTGATCGGACTCATCTATGCGTGGAAGAAGAAGGTGTTAAAATGGATGTAAGATTAGAAGATATCTCCCCACAAGAGCATCAAGAGCTTCAGAAGAATGTCTTTTTTGTCACACTCGAACAGGTGAAGGCTTGGGCGCGTAGTAACTCGTTATGGCCGCTCACGTTCGGGTTAGCTTGTTGTGCCATCGAAATGATGGGGACAGGCGCGTCACATTATGACTTAGACCGCTTCGGCTCCATATTCCGTACTTCCCCTCGACAATCAGACGTGATGATCGTATCCGGTACCGTTACGAAAAAAATGGCGCCTGTTTTGAAGCGCCTATATGATCAAATGCCTGAACCGAAATGGGTCATTGCCATGGGTTCATGCGCCACAGCAGGTGGACCATACATAAAATCCTATGCCGTTGTAAAAGGGGTCGACCAGATCGTCCCTGTCGATGTTTATATTCCTGGATGCCCTCCAAATCCAGCAGCACTGATCTATGGAATTAATAAACTACAAGAAAAAATCCGCTATGAAGCTAAGACTGGAAAGCGGGTGACCGATAAATGAGCGATCAAGAAAAGCCATTCTCCGAAATGACACCAGAAGAGAAAGCAGAAGCGAAGCGTAAAGCAGTAGAAGAGGCGAAGCGCAAGGCTGCTGAGAAGAAGGCGGCAAAGGAAGCGGCAGAATCCGCTGAACCGCCCGCTGCCGAAAAACCGTTCTCCGAAATGACACCAGAAGAGAAAGCGGAAGCGAAGCGCAAAGCAGTAGAAGAGGCGAAGCGCAAGGCTGCTGAGAAGAAGGCAGCGAAGGAAGCGGCAGAGTCCGCTGAACCGCCCGGTGCCGAAAAACCGTTTTCCGAGATGACAGAAGAAGAGAAAGCGGAAGCGAAACGTAAAGCAGTAGAAGAGGCAAAGCGCAAGGCTGCTGAGAAGAAGGCAGCGAAAGAGGCTGAAGAATCCTCTACTCAAACAGATGCACCTGCGGACGAAAAGGCAAAAGCTGCCGCTGCAGCCAAGGTGAAAGCCGCAGCTGCTGCAAAAGCCAAAGCTGCTGCCGCTGCGAAAGCGAAAGCTCAAGCATCGGGTGGCGCTTCCGATGATGAAAAAGCGAAAGCGATTGCTGCCGCCAAAGCGAAGGCTGCTGCTGCTGCGAAAGCAAAAGCTGCTAAATCAGGCGGCTCACCAGATGATGAAAAAGCTAAGGCGATCGCTGCTGCCAAGGCGAAAGCAAAAGCCGCTGCCGCTGCAAAAGCGAAGCAAGGGACTGCAGGAGCTGCGAAAGCAGAATCTGAGCCAGACGAAGAAAAGCCATCACCGAATCAACCCCTCCTAGACAAGTACGTCAAGGTCATAAAGGATAACCTTGGCGATGACATCCTGGAAGACGCTTATATCAACCGTTTGGCGAAAGATGTACCAACACTCGTCGCGAAACGTGAAAGCTATTATAAGCTGGCTGAATTCATGCGTTTCAATGAACAGCTTTATTTCGAGTATGTAAGTGAACTGCACGGAACCGATTTTGAAACACACATGGAAATCTATACCCACTTGTATTCATTTAAAAACAACCAGCCCGTCGCATTGAAGGTGAAGGTCGACAGAGAACAGCCTGAAGCTGCTTCGCTCACACCGATATGGGCAGGGGCAAACTGGCCGGAGCGGGAAGCATACGACTTACTCGGCATACATTTTACAGGGCATCCGAACCTGAAAAGGATCCTCATGCCGGATGATTGGGTCGGCTATCCGATGCGAAAAGATTATGAACCATATGATGTGGAGGTGTAACCTATGATTCGTACTGAAGAAATGCTCCTCAATGTCGGTCCTCAGCATCCGAGTACCCACGGTGTTTTCCGTATCGTCCTGAAGATCGACGGTGAGATCATAAAGGAAGCGACACCGGTCATCGGTTACCTCCATCGTGGTACGGAGAAGCTGGCGGAGGATCTCCAATATACACAGATCATCCCGTATACAGATCGGATGGATTACTTATCGGCGATGACGAACAATTACATCATCTGTCACGCTGTAGAAACGATGATGGAGATGGAAATTCCAGAACGAGCTGATTATTTGCGGGTCCTTGTCATGGAGCTTGGAAGAGTCGCAAGTCATCTCGTCTGGTTCGGTACATATTTACTGGATATCGGGGCGATGAGCCCGTTCCTTTACGCGTTCAGGGAACGTGAAATGATCATCAATATGCTGAATGAAATTTCAGGAGCCCGCCTGACGTTCAATTATATGCGGGTCGGCGGAGTGAAATGGGATGCGCCGGAAGGATGGATTGAAAAGGTCCGCGATTTCGTTCCGCATATGCGTACACAGCTTGCAGGCTATCACGACCTGATCAGTGGAAACGAAATTTTCTTGAACCGTGTAAAAGGTATTGGCAAGTATACACGGGAAGACGCTTTTTCCTACTCGTTGAGTGGCGCGAACCTCCGCTGTACAGGGGTGGATTGGGATTTACGTAAGAAAGAACCATATTCTCTTTATGACCGTTTTGACTTCGACGTTCCTGTTTTTGATGAAGGAGACGCTTGGTCTCGCTACAAATGTAGAATGGCGGAAATTGAAGAATCGTTGAAAATCATCGAACAAGCCGTCGAGCAGTTCCCATCGGAAGGGGACATCATGGCGAAGGTGCCACGGATCATCAAGCCACCAGCCGGTGAAACGTATGTACGGATCGAATCGCCTCGGGGTGAAATCGGCTGTTACATCGCGTCGCAAGGGAAGAAGGAGCCATACCGCCTGAAGTTCAGACGGCCATCCTTCTATAATCTGCAGATTTTACCGAAGCTGCTGGAAGGCGAAAATATCGCGAACCTCATCACGATTCTTGGCGGTATTGACATCGTCCTCGGGGAGGTGGATGGTTGATGATTGAAAATCTTCTCTACTCAGCACCATCCTACCTGAATACGTTGATCTTTTTTGCATTAGGCGCAGGTCTCTTAATGATGGTTCTCGGATTCGTCACCTACGCAATTTTAGCAGAGCGGAAGGTGATCGGGTTCATGCAGCTCCGTGTCGGCCCGAACCGGGTCGGCGGACCGCTTGGACTCTTACAAACCGTCGCTGACGTTCTGAAGCTTTTATTAAAGGAAGACACGATTCCGAAAGCGGCCGATCGACCACTCTTCATCCTGGCGCCGATCATCGCTTTTGCACCAGCATTCATGGTGCTTGCGGTTCTTCCGTTCTCTGAAAGCTTGAAGTTCTCCGATATCGGGATCGGATTGCTGTATTATATTGCGATTTCCGGCATTTCCACAGTCGGAATCCTGATGGGCGGCTGGGCATCGAACAACAAATACGCATTGCTTGGTGGAATGCGATCGGCGGCCCAAATGATTTCCTATGAAGTGCCACTTGTCATGTCGGTCATTGGTATCATCCTGTTAACCGGCAGCTTGAACCTTGTTGAAATTGTCGAAGCACAGAAAAATCTCGCCTACTTGTTCGTTCAGCCGTTAGCGTTTTTCATCTTCATCATCGCTTCGGTCGCTGAGCTGAACCGTACGCCATTCGATTTACCTGAGGCTGAGTCGGAGCTTGTTGCAGGTTACCACGTCGAGTATTCAGGATTCAGATGGGCCTTTTTCATGCTCACCGAATACGTTTACCTGTTTGCGATGGCTTCCATCACGACGATTCTATTTCTCGGAGGATGGAACCCGATTCCGTTCCTCGAATTCATTCCAGGCGTCATCTGGTTTGCGATCAAGTTCAGTTTCATCGTCTTTGTCATGATCTGGATACGTGCAACATTACCACGTTTACGAGCAGATCAGCTTATGTCATTTGGATGGAAAGTATTATTGCCGTTAGCCTTGCTCAACATTTTCATCAGCGCGGTGATTAAGGAAATCTGGTTCTAACGGAGGGATTACCATGAAAGGACTCGTAAAAGGGTTAAAATACACACTCAAAAATTTAACGAAGCAGAATGTCACGTATTCATATCCGGATGAACCGATCGAAATGCCAGACCGATTCCGTGGAATCCAAAAGTTTTATCCGGAAAAATGTATCGTATGTAACCAATGTGCCAGCATTTGTCCGACCGACTGTATCGAATTGACCGGTAAAAAGCACCCCGATCCGAACAAGAAGGGGAAAATCATCGATACGTATGATATCAATTTTGAAATCTGCATCCTCTGTGACCTTTGTACAGAGGTATGTCCGACAGAAGCCATCGTCATGACGAACAATTTCGAGCTTGCGGAATATAGCCGGGATGAATTATTCAAGAACCTGGAGTGGCTGGATGAAAACGATAAGAATGTGCGAAGGGAGAATAAGGCATGAATGGTGAATTGATCTTATTCTTCATCCTCGCTCTCGTGGCGATTGCGAGCGGTGTCCTCATGCTGAACCTGACGAAGGTTGTGCATATGGTCATCGCGCTCGTTTTCACATTTTTATCGATTGCGGGACTTTATATCATGCTTTCAGCTGAATTTCTCGCATTCGTCCAAATTTTGATCTATTCGGGCGCGATCACGATTATCATGCTGTTCGGGATTATGCTTACCCGACATGATGATAAGACAGAATCGAAAATCGGGCTTCCAAGGTTGATCATGGTTTTATCCGGTATCGGCGTCTTCTTCGTCATCATGTTCTTCCAAATCAATGATTTATCTCTCGGGGGACAGGCTGAGGACCTTCATATCGATAACGCCGAAAAGATCGGGATTGAACTTTATTCAAAATACGTCATCCCGTTCGAGTTGACGTCGGTCCTGTTGCTTGTTGCGCTTGTCGGAGCAATCGTATTGGCGAAGCGTGATGATGAAAAGGAGGCAGAGGATCATGAGTAGTGTACCTTTGTCCGTCTATCTCGTCCTTGCACTCATCCTATTCTGTATCGGATTGTTCGGGGCGTTGACGAAAAGGAATGCGGTCATCGTGCTGATCTCGATCGAATTGATGTTGAATGCCGTGAACATCAATCTCGTCGCATTCGCGAAATACGGCATCAATCCGGGAATAACCGGACAAATTTTTTCCTTGTTTACAATTACCGTCGCTGCTGCTGAAGCTGCGGTAGGGCTTGCGATCCTCATCGCCCTTTACCGTAACCGTAAGACAGTAAATGTTGATGAAATGAACATCTTGAAACGATAAGGAGGAGGTCGAAACAATGAATCCAATCATTTGGCTCATACCTGTATTACCGCTTCTATCCTTCGTCCTTCTCTTATTGTTTGGTCGTAGGTTGAAAGAGGCATCAGCACTTGTCGGCTCATTATTGACACTTGGATCTCTCATCCTTTCTGTCGTCATTTTTGCAGGGCAGTGGGGTGGAGAATCCGTAAAAGAAACGATGGAATGGCTAGCAATAGGCGATATGGTACTTACGGTCGGATATGTCATCAATCCGCTGAACGCATTGATGCTCGTGATCGTATCGCTTGTGAGCTTTTTAGTACAAGTGTATTCGAAAGGCTACATGCATGGTGATGAACGGTTCCCGATCTTTTTCGCTTACTTAGGATTATTCACCTTCGCCATGCTCGGGCTCGTCATCTCCCCGAACCTGCTTCAGCTCTATATCTTTTGGGAGCTCGTCGGTGTCGGTTCATTCCTGTTGATCGGATATTACTTTTATAAAAGGGATGCACGAGAAGCTGCGAAGAAAGCGTTCATTATGACGCGTATCGGGGATGTCGGCTTGTTCATCGGCATGATTCTTTTGTTCTGGCAGGTCGGAAGCTTTGAGCTCGACGTCATTTTTGACGCCGTATCGGCAGGCGATATATCAGAAGGATGGATTACGCTCACAGCGATTCTCATCTTTGTCGGGGCAATGGGGAAATCAGGTCAATTCCCGTTACATACTTGGTTACCGGACGCGATGGAAGGTCCGACGCCGGTTTCCGCATTGATTCACGCCGCTACGATGGTTGCTGCTGGTGTGTATTTAGTCGCTGCGATGTTCCCGTTGTTCGAAGCGTCTGAAACAGCGATGACGACAGTAGCGGTCGTCGGTGGATTCACCGCGATTTTCGCCGCGACAATCGGGCTTGCACAAGCGGATATCAAGCGTGTATTGGCCTATTCGACCGTCAGTCAGCTCGGGTACATGATGCTCGCACTCGGTTCATCCGGTTATGTCGCAGGAATTTTCCACCTGACGACCCATGCGTTTTTCAAGGCGTTACTGTTCCTTGCAGCAGGTAGTGTCATTCATGCGGTACATACACAGAACATCCATGAGATGGGTGGCTTGTGGAAGAAGATGAAATGGACGGCACCGCTGTTCTTGATTGGTGCGATGGCGATTTCAGGTGTACCACTGCTATCTGGATTTTTCAGTAAGGATGAAATATTAGCTTCAACTTATGCCGATGGGCGATACGGATTGTTCTGGGTCGCGGTGGTCGCAGCCTTTTTGACAGCGTTCTATATGTTCCGGTTGTTCTTCCTCGTCTTCACAGGCGAATCGCGCAATACGGATAAGAAGCTGAAAGTTCATGAATCACCAGGGGTAATGGTTTTTCCGATGATCGTCCTCGGAATCCTTGCGGTCATTGCAGGGTATATCAATACGCCGATGGCTGGCTTACTCGGAGATTACCTCGGGCAGAACCCATACATTGATGTGCATCACCACGAAGCGCATTGGTGGATACCGATCGTAGCGACTGGTGTATCGCTATTCGGGATTTTGATGGCTTGGCTCGTCTATGTAAAGAAGAAAGTAGCAAGACTTTCAGAGTCAGCTCCGGATTTTCATTACATCTTATTGAATAAATATTTCATCGATGAAACGTATGATTATAGCTTTGTGAAAGGCACGAGAGGCTTTAGCTATCTCTGGTACTATGTCGACCGTTTCGTCGTCGAGGGCCTCGTCCAGCTCGTTTCAAGCCTTGTCGCATTTACAAGTAAGCTTGGATCGAAAGCGCATGACGGTCAGGTTCAAACCTACGGCGCTGTCGCATTTGCCGGAATGGCGTTCCTATTATTGATCGCTGCTTGGTTAGGGGGGTATTTGACATAATGGATTCCATACTGCTATCTGCACTCATCTTCTCCCCGCTTGTTGGCATCATCGTTCTTCTCTTCGTTCCGAAAAATGAAGAGATGGTGATTAAGACAGTCGGTCTGTTAGCGACATTGCTGCCACTCGCGTTGGCGATTATTGTATACGTCGGTTTTGATAAAGCGAAGGAAGCATTGCAATTCGCTGAACAATACAACTGGATCAATTTCCATATCCCTGGCCTCCCGAATGGGAATGACTTCACGATCAGCTATGACCTTGGTGTGAGTGGCCTGACTGTTTTGCTCCTGTTGTTGACAGCGGTTGTTTCGACACTGGCAGCTGCGGCATCCGTTTGGATTAAAGCAGAGTGGAAAGGGTATTTTATGCTCTTCCTTCTCCTTGAAATCGGCATGCTGGGTGTATTCGCTTCCCAAAACCTGCTGCTGTTTTTCATCTTTTTCGAAATCACATTGATTCCAACCTTTTTCCTGATCGGAAGATGGGGTTACTTGGATAAAGAAAAAGCGGCGTACAGCTTCTTGATCTATAACGGATTAGGTTCAGCGATCTTGCTGATCGTCTTCATCATCCTGTTCATGAAGGCGGGAACGATGAACTTCACCGGCTTATCGGCTTATCTGAGCCAGCCGCCGGAAATGCTTGAGCGGATGTATATCGGAGAGAACTTCCGTCTCGGATTACTGATTGCACTGCTCGTAGCCCTAGGCGTCAAGCTACCGATTGTACCTCTACATACGTGGATGCTCCAGGTCCACGTACAGGCACCACCATCGATTGTCATGATCCACTCAGGGATCCTATTGAAGATCGGTGCATACGGGTTGTATCAATTCGGAATGGGCTTCTTCCCGGGTGAATTTGACAAAATCGCCTTCTGGATCGCCTTACTCGGTGTCATCAACCTGTTGTACGGGGCGTTCATCGCCTTCGTCCAAATCGATTTCAAAAAAGTTCTGGCCTACTCCAGTGTGTCCCACATGGGAATCGTGCTGATCGGTCTGGCCAGCTTGAATGAAGTCGGCGTGCAGGGAGCGATGTTCCAGGTCATCTCTCACGGATTGATCTCAGCATTGTTGTTCTTCCTCGTCGGATTGATCTATCAGCGTACAGGAACATCGTTGATCACCCATTTAGGCGGGCTTTCGAAAGTCATGCCGATCACTGCAGGATTTTTACTTGCAGGAGGGCTGGCTTCACTCGGTCTTCCGGGTATGTCTGGATTCGTCAGTGAATTCATGGCATTCCTCGGCTTGTTTAAAGAGGAGCCGGTATTAGCAGCAATCGGGACACTCGGAATCATTTTGACTGCTGTATATATTCTCCGAGCTGTGTTGACGATTACTTTCGGAGAAACAAAGGAAACGTTGGTTTCGATCAAGGAAGGCCGTTTTGTCGAGTGGCTTCCAGCATTGATCCTGACAGCGTTCATCATTTTAATCGGTGTATACCCGGCCGTCCTGTCCGATCTGTTGCACCTTACGATCAATGCCATGATGGCAGGTAAGGGGGCGAGCGTATGACATTAGAGAAATTATTGAGCTATGACTGGGGAATCATGGCCCCTGAATTTACAATCCTGATCGTTGCAACGCTATTGTCGCTAATCGATTTGTTCATGCCTGCCAAAGCAAGCCGAAGGCCGCTTGCGCTATTAGGGCTCGCAGGTGTGATTGTTGCCATCATTTTCGCACTGTTCCAGATCGGAACACCTGTAACGAGTATTTTGTTCGACACGTACCGCTTCGATTCATTCGCACTTGGATTCAAACTGCTGTTCCTCGTGGCAACTGGATTGATTCTCGTTTTAGCGTATGATTTTGGTAAAGAGAAGGATTGGTCGTATCGAGGAGAATTCTTCTATCTCTTGCTGACAGCACTTCTCGGTGCCATGATGATGGCTTCAAGTGCCGATTTGATTACATTATTTGTCGGGCTTGAATTGCTATCGATTTCTTCTTACATTCTTGCAGGCATCCGGAAGACGAACCTGCAGTCGAATGAGGCTGCTTTTAAATACGTCGTCAATGGCGGGATCGCCACTGCGATTACGTTGTTCGGGATGAGCTATGTGTATGGATTGACCGGGAGCACGAACCTTTATGAAATCAGCCAGGGGTTATCGCAACCTGTTGTCGAGGAGAATGCTTTTCTATTATTAACCGGATTCGTCCTCATCCTTGTCGGTCTTTCATTTAAAATCGCTGCTGCGCCATTCCATATGTGGGCACCGGATGTATATCAAGGTTCACCGACACCGGTCACGACATTTTTGAGTGTCGTTTCCAAGACTGCCGGATTCGTCCTGATTTTAAAAATATTCATGATCAGCTTCCTATCGGTAAGGAGCTGGCATAATACCGTTCTATTGGATCTCCAGCCGTTCATCGCATTCGTTGCAGGGGTTACGATGATCATCGGAAACGTGATTGCTCTAAGACAAAGGAATATCAAGCGGATGTTCGCTTATTCTAGCATCGCACATGCAGGTTATGTGCTCGTTCCTTTCGTCTCATTGTCCAGCCTGGTCTTCAAAGCGACCTGGTTCTATCTACTCGCCTACCTGTTGATGAATATCGGTGCATTCGCAGTCATTCAATTTGTGACAGAAAGAGAACGATCCGAAGACTTGACCGCCTTTTCAGGGCTTAACAAGCGATCGCCAATCGTTGCAGTGATGATGGCTGTGTTTATCATATCCTTAGCAGGACTGCCGTTTACTGCTGGCTTCATCGGGAAGTTCGGTATTTTCATGAGCGCGCTTAGTACGGGACACTTCGTGCTTGCTTCGGTCATGATTGCGACAACGGTCGTGTCCTATGTGTATTATTTTAACGTCCTGGTCCAAATGTTCTTCCGAAACGGAACGAATGAACGAATCAGGCCATCTGTAGGACTGCTAGTCGTCATGTTCGTCTGTACAGCGGGAACCATTTTGTTTGGAGTATACCCGGGAGTTGCACTGGACTTTTTCCAAAACAGCTTCAATATGACGGATATCATAACCAAATAGCCATTTTTAAATGATTGAAAGGGCATCCTATAATTAGGGTGTCCTTTTGTGTTATTTTTAGAAATGCGATAGAAGTTATCATGTATTTGTAGGGAATCGCAGGGAAAAGTCGAATATTGCGTAGGAAATAAATTTTTTGTAGGAAAAAATGTGTAACTTACTGCAAAAAAACGACGGGAACAGTCGAAATATATAAAATATATGGAGGTCCTAAAATGGAACCGTTTGGTCAACAGTCATTGGTGAATATTATTGTGAATTTAGTGTTTCTAGCCGTATCCTGGTGGGCGATCCAAGGCCTGCACATCGAAAAATTCCTAAAGAGCGGGAGAGTGGTACAAGCACGCCTACTCATGATCTTGCTGACAATCGCATTAGCGTCATTAGTGAGTACATTTTTCTTGAATTATTTGTCCTGGTCCCTTCAATTGAAGTATTTGTTTTAAGTGACACGGTCAGCGTGCTCGCACGGATACATAACATGTCGTTTCTTGACTACATCTTCCATGTATGAACCCGTCCTCCCTGGCAAAAATGGTAGTAAGGGTGTTTAAAGTTTTTAAAAAGAACGCCAATTTTTCGGGGAGAGGCAGTGGGGAAGATGAGACAGAAATTCATGACGTTCGGCATGGCATTGGTCATTTTGCTTGCATGCTTTTCAGGTGCGGAAGCCAAACAATCATTATGGTCTGATAAAGAACTATATGATATAACCCGTGTCATGAACCAATCTGGCATTGAGATTAAAGAATGGTCACTTTACGGGAAAAATAACTTTGGTTTTGTTTCAGATTTTAGTGGGTATGTATTGTTAGTAGAAAGCCTGCAGGCAAAATTACCAAACTTTCGGTGGGATAGGGTTGTCGAATCAAGTGAACATTGGAATGTCTCAGGTACGTTCGTAAATTCACTTGGTTTCCAGGAGCGGGTATCTGTCTTTGCTTACCCCCACAAAAATAGGTATAACACGTACATTATTTATGAAGTTCAGGGGAACGAGTGGAATCCTGCTGACTGGGAAGCTTACAAGCCCCTTTATAGGGCAAAAGTCCAATTGCTGTTAGGGAATAATCCTACAATTTATACTTGTGTTAAAGGTCAGAAGTCTGATAAAATGGGTATTGTTTTGCAAAATTTGGCGAAACAACTCATTCAGTCATTTGACGCACATATAATTGATGAACTAAATGAAGAGACATTTCTGTCCTTATCAGCATATACTGACGAATGGAAACATTCCATTACGACCAAACAACAGCAAATGAACCTACAAATTGGACTTCGAAATAACGGAATAGGCGGAAAGACAACCATAACGATTGGAACACCGATTATTACGACTGAATACTAATATATATATAATGGACGCGGAGGGGAATATCTTGGAAAAAATCATCGTCCGTGGTGGTAGGCGGTTAGAAGGCTCCGTTAAAGTAGAAGGAGCAAAAAATGCCGTACTGCCTGTCATCGCAGCATCCATCTTAGCAAGTAAAGGAACAAGCACAATTTCGGAAGTGCCTGCACTTGCCGATGTATATACGATACAAGAAGTTTTACGTCACTTGAACATTGACGTCGCATATGAAAACAACGAGATCAAGGTTGATGCATCACGTACACTGAAGACGGAAGCACCATTTGAATATGTACGAAAGATGAGAGCATCCTTCTTGGTCATGGGACCATTACTTGCTCGTGTCGGCGTTGCCAGGATCGCATTACCTGGGGGCTGTGCAATCGGATCTCGCCCGATCGACCAGCATTTAAAAGGTTTCGAAGCAATGGGAGCCGAAGTGAAAATCGGTAATGGATTTATCGAAGCGAAAAAAGAAGGCCGCCTGCAAGGTGCGAAGATCTATTTGGACTTCCCAAGTGTAGGGGCTACTGAAAATATCATGATGGCTGCCGCATTGGCTGAAGGCACAACAATCATTGAAAACGTTGCAAAAGAACCTGAAATCGAGTGTCTTGCGACGTACTTGAATGCAATGGGTGCCAAAGTGTACGGTGCAGGTACAGGCACACTTCGTATCGAGGGTGTCGAAGAAATGCATGGTGCTCACCACCAAGTCATTGCTGACCGTATCGAGGCAGGTACATTCATGGTGGCTGCTGCCATTACAGGCGGTGACGTGACCATCACAAACGCTCAACAGGAGCATTTGAGACCACTGGTTGCGAAGCTTGAAGAAATGGGTGTTTCTGTGAGTGAAACTGCCGAAGGAGTTCGTATCGTCGGCCCTGAAACACTGAAACCTGTGGATATCAAAACGATGCCACATCCAGGTTTCCCAACAGATCTTCAGTCGCAAATGATGGCATTGTTGTTGGCTGCTAAAGGCACAAGTGTCATTACAGAAACAGTATTTGAAAACCGATTCATGCACGTGGAGGAATTCCGTCGTATGAACGGTGATATTAAAATCGAAGGTCGTTCAGCTGTCGTCAACGGTCCAGCGAAGCTTCAAGGTGCAGAAGTCGCGGCTACAGATCTACGTGCCGGAGCTGCTCTTATCGTAGCTGGGTTGATCGCAGATGGATACACACGTGTGACAGAGCTTCAACATCTGGATCGCGGATATGTCGATTTCACTGGTAAATTGGCTCGACTTGGCGCTGACATCGAACGCGTAAATGATGAGCAAGAAGAAATCGAAGCCGAATCGAAGACAGAGAGCCTGAACGCCAAACCGAACATGGCATAATATATGAATATGAATAAAAACCGTCTCCATTTTGGAGGCGGTTTTTTAGTGGGCTTTTATTGTTGATATATTTAAAAGACTCCAGCGGGAAAAGCAACAGCTGAAGACCCCACAGTGCGAGGAATTAAGGTTCTTCGACTAAAAACCACCACGTCCTGGGGTGAACGTCGAAGCCACCACATCCTGCGCCTGCGGTTACTCGGCGCAAAACAGCATTGATGTAATTGAAATCCGTGGTCTTGTGGAAGTGAGGAGGCTGAAGCGTTGCCCGCGGAAAGCGTCCGCCTGAGTCTGGCGCCACTATAGCATGTAAAAGGACAAGCTCTCGGATGACGGTAAAGGTATTGAAAAGTGAAAATTGGGACAAACCGTTAAGGGCACAGCCAACTTATGCAATTGCTAAATTACGACAGTTCTAAATGGTTGTCCAAGCCCATAAGCTATACTATAAAACCCGTCATTTATGGAGGATTGCTTATGAAGCCTAATCGAAACAGGATGCCTTTCTACATTCTTATTGTCGGACTTTTAACTCTCATACTTCTGCTCCCAGCAATGATCGTCCTGCCATTCAGTGACAAGGTCGACCAACAGATGACAGAACCGACAACACAGTCAGATAATAAGAAGAACACGGAACCAATTGTGTTCAATTCTGACGTTGATGTCTCCGTGTACAAGACAGAATCGAAAACGATTGAAACTCTACCCCTTGAGGATTATGTAAAAGGGGTCGTCGCAGCCGAAATGCCTGCAAACTTCGAAATGGAAGCACTGAAGGCACAAGCGTTGACAGCAAGAACCTACATTATCAAAATGCTGTTGAACCCCGCTGACATGAATCTCCCTGAAGGAGCGGACATCACCGATTCGATCCTGCACCAGGTATACGCAAGTGATGAACAATTAAAGCAGATCTGGGGAAAGCATTACGAAAGCAAAATGAAGAAGATTGCCCAAGCGGTGAAAGAAACAGAAGGAAAAATCATCACCTATGATGGAAAACCGATAGAAGCGTCATTCTTCTCAACAAGTAACGGAAAAACCCAGAACTCGGAAGACTACTGGCCAAGTTCCATCCCTTACTTACGGAGTGTAGAAAGTCCATGGGATAAAGATTCACCGAAATACTTCTATCAACAAGCGTTCTCCGTTGATGAAGTCGAGTCGAGACTGAATATTACACTTAAGGAAGACGGCGAGGTCGGTAAAGTGATCAGCCGGACTTCTGGGAATTATATCGACATCATTGAAATCGATGGCAAGAAACTGAAAGGCAAAGACATCCGGGTTAGCTTAGGTCTCAAATCATCCGATTTTACGATCTTGAAGAAAAACGATCAGGTCATTATCCAAACCCGTGGTTACGGACACGGCGTCGGCATGAGCCAATACGGTGCAAATGGTATGGCCCAAGAAGGGAACTCCTACAAGGATATCATCGCCCACTACTACAACGGCGTCAAAATTACCGACACCAAAGCGTACACCGCCAAACTAACCGCCAGCAACTAAACAAATGAAACGAAAGAAACGAAAGTGTCAGATCACGGCTTCGCCGGTGTCTGACACTTTTTCATTGTATTGCGGGAGTAAGGATGTGGGGAGGTGTCTGACACTTCAAAAGAACGCTGTTGTAGAAGGATTGGTTTGAAGTGTCAGACACGAAAACGAAAGCCAAGTGGGACAAGGGTTCTTGAAAAGTGTCAGGCACTCAACTCGTTACCTTCCCCTGTTTGTCGAAAAAATATTCAGGAAAAAATTTCACCAAGGTATATATTTTGGAAAATGTGCCAACAATGTTGCTGAGGTGATAACAATGAGAGAAGAAGAAAAACAAAAATCAGTAAATCCTCTTAAGGCAAAGTGGTACAAAAAGAAGCGTTGGGTTTATCCGGCAGTATATCTTGGGTTCGCAGCTGTAATT
The DNA here is from genome assembly GCF_040126055.1 of Pseudalkalibacillus sp. SCS-8. NCBI lineage: Bacteria > Bacillati > Bacillota > Bacilli > Caryophanales > Fictibacillaceae > Pseudalkalibacillus > Pseudalkalibacillus nanhaiensis. The sequence goes on along the minus strand of NZ_CP143541.1, from coordinate 3,392,563 downwards.
CTAGCATCTGTACTTTGGTATCAAAACACGATTGGGGAAAAGCTCGATGAAGGAGCAAATCCGATCGGTTATGAAGATCAAGATTCAGTGCCAGTAATGACAGACGCAGAAGTATTCAAGTCTCCAGTCGATGACAAAGCTGTACATGTACAAAAGAAATTCTATGACAGTGAAGCATCGGAAGCAGACCAAGAAGCAGCTCTCGTATTCTATAATAATACCTACTTCCAGAATAAAGGAATCAACTATGCGACTGAGAGCGGTGAGCCTTTTGAAGTAAAAGCAAGTTTAAGTGGTAAAGTCGTGAAAGCAAAACAAGAACCTCTACTTGGATACGTTGTTCATATCGAACACGACAATGGAGTCATGACACATTACTCAAGTCTTGCAGACCTTCAAGTTGAAAAAGGCGACACGGTCAAGCAAGGAGATGTGCTAGGTACAGCAGGAATGAATCTTCTTGATAAAGAAGCGAAGGTGCACGTGCACTTCGAGGTCCGTAAGGATGGCGTAGCCGTCAATCCAGAAGACTTCTTCAATAAAGCCGTCACTGACATTCCTGACCAAAAGCAAGACGTGAACCAAGCAGCTTCTGAAACTGAGGAAAACGCAGACGTTGACCCAGCTGAAGAAAACGCCAACGAAACCCAAAGTGATGACGCTTCACCACAGGAAAACTCAACTGAGGATGAAGATCAAGGCGACGCATAAACCCAAACCCGCGTCGACCAAACAAACCAACGATTACAAAGCTCTGGACAAAGTCCAGAGCTTTTCTTTTTGTTCTAATGCTGATGTGTCAGGCACCGAAAATGAACCCTTATTGGAGTAGGGTTTGTGGGAGGTGTCTGTCACTTTTTATCACTCCAGTCATACCAAGGCTTCCGATAAAGTGTCAGACACCTAGAAAACATTTTCAAAAATATGGGTAAAAATCCATTGACATCCTATTTTGTACCAGTGTACTATTTAATTAGTACACTAATACTTTGTTACACCAATATAGGAGGTTCACTTATTATGAGTGCTTGGTTAAGTTTGACGAAGAAAGAATTACGTTTAGGTTTATTTACTTTTCTAGTGCCCATTGTTGCTTTGCTTCTCATCGGTTCCATCGCTGCTTATATAGGCTATCGAGCTGGGAATTTTCATTGGGAAGTATTATCGGGGGGGTCAGCACTTGCATCAAGTTTGACCGTTTTCTACCTTTCATATTATATGCTCTCAAGCCTTCAATCTGAGAAGAAGAAGCTTCATATATGGCTTCACAACCCACTCCCTGCTTACGCATTACTTTTAGCGAAGCTTGTAGCAGGTCTCATCTCAATGATTGTAACGGTCATCATTACGGTCAGCATTTTTGCAATTGCAATTAATCAACTTGATAACTTTTCTTTTCCTATTACGTTGGCTCAATTATCTCAACAAGCCTGGGTAATCGGAATTCACTACTTCATGTTTTCAATCAATTTAGCAGTTTGGTTTATATTATTTTGGATGATCTACCTCGTGCTAACACGTTTTATCGCACCATCAATCAGCGTTATAATCACGTTCATCATTTTTATTCTTACGATAACCTTGTATAACTGGTTCGCCCATTCATGGATTTACGAGTTTCTAACAGGGTGGGGAGAGATCAAAGCGTCGGAGGTAATCGAGAATCTTCAGTACACGACTCGATTTGGACCTGGACGTGTTGAGTTTTCTTCTGATATGGCAGAGATGGGCACCTTCGTAGGGGAATATGTATTTGGTATTGTCCTGACAATCCTTATTTTCATCATAGCTTCTTGGATGCTTGACCGAAAAGTTGAGGTGTAAAAATGACAGATCTATTTCAATCGACAAAGCCAATCTACAGTCAACTAGCCGATCGCATCAACAGACAAATTTTACGTGGAGAACTAAAGCCAGGAGATAAACTGCCATCAGTCAGGGAAATGGCGCTTCAAGTGAATGTAAATCCGAATACAGTGCAACGAACCTATCGAGAGCTGGAGGGAATGGAAATCGTGGAATCGAGAAGAGGGCAAGGAACGTTCGTCACCGAGAATGAAGAAATCTTAAATGCAATGCGAGAAAGACTGAAGAAAGATGAAATTTCCCAGTTTGTCGAAGGCATGCATGCAATGGGATATAAAAATGAAGAAATTGAAGAAGGATTACGCAATTTCCTCAACGACGGGAAAGGAGACCAGGCATAATGATCCATTTGAATAATGTAACGAAGAAATATTTAACCAAAGTCGCGTTACGTAATGTGAACCTTGAACTGGAAAAAGGGAAAATCATAGGGCTTGTCGGAGAAAACGGGAGTGGTAAATCGACCACTTTAAAACTGATTGCAGGACTTGCTAAACCGACTAAAGGTGCTGTCACAGTAAACGGAGAAAAAGTTACCCGCCGTATAGCGGACCGTGTCTCCTATCTGTCGGAGCTGGATGAATACTATGAATTTTATACTGTCGGAAAGACAATCGATTTTGTGGCCTCACAGTTTGCCGATTTCAATAGTGATAAAGCGGAAGAAATACGTGAATACATGAAACTCGACCGGGATGTGAAAGTGAAACATCTGTCGAAAGGAAACCGGGGCCGTTTGAAAATTGTGCTGACACTCGCTCGAGAAGTTCCAGTCATTTTGATGGATGAACCTCTATCAGGACTCGATCCGATGGCACGGAATTCAATTGTAAAAGGCCTTCTTTCTTTCATGGATTTAGAGAATCAGGTTGTCCTCATCACAACCCACGAAATTCGAGAAATTGAAATGGTCCTTGATGAGGTCATCGCTATTAAAGATGGCGATATCATCGGACACCACAATGTCGAACAACTCCGCATCGAAAACGGAATGGGCATCGTCGACTGGATGACCAAAGCATACGAATGATTTTGTTGAAGTGTCAGGCACCGAAAATGAACCCTTGGTGGAGTAGGGTTTGTGGGAGGTGTCTGACACTTTTTGTCACTCCAGTCGTACCAAGGGTTCTAAAAAAGTGTCAGACACCATCTCAGGTCCCAGTTATACCAAGGCTTCTCTGAAAGTACCTGGCACTTCGACACTTCTGCACTGCTTAAAAGATCGAAAGAAGGGGAATGGGGTTGGTGTCAAGAATATGTGAGTAAGTTAAGGAGGGAGAGTTGTCGAAATGTACACAGCTAAGATTCCGAATGATTTAGTGGCTACGTTTTCGATCGTTGGTTATGATCCCGAAACGGAAGAGCATGGTATAGCGGTTCAATCGAAGTTCATCGGTGTAGGCTCTGTCGTGCCTTGGGCGAGAGCAGGAGTGGGGGCAGTTGCGACGCAATCCTTTGCGAACACCTCTTACGGTCCGAAGGGGCTCGAGCATATGGCGTCCGGTAAATCTGCTGAGGAGACAGTGAGGCTTCTAACTGAGAAGGATGAAAAAAGGGAGCTGCGTCAGGTCGGAATCGTAGATGCGAACGGTCAGGCTGCGACCTTTACAGGGTCGGAATGCTACGAGTGGGCTGGCGGAAGAACGGGTCCAAACTACGCTGCGCAAGGAAATATCCTTGTGAATCAAGAGACGATCGACCAAATGGCTGTCACGTTTGAGAATACGGAAGGGACACTTGCTGAGCGTCTCCTTACTGCACTTAATGCCGGTCAACATGCTGGTGGAGACAGCCGTGGAAAACAATCGGCAGCTCTTTTAGTCGTAAAAGAAAAGGGAGGTTACGGCGGCTATAACGACCGCGCGATTGACCTCCGGGTGGACGATCATCCTGAGCCGATTTCGGAGCTGATTCGCCTCCATGATCTTCATCAGCTTTATTTTTCACCGTCCAATCAAGACAACATCGTGAAGATTGAAGGGGACGTCTTCAGCCAGGTCAGCTTTGAGCTTGAGCGGCTCGGATATTTGGAAAGAAGTGATGAGCATACTGAAGATGCGGTGCTGGATGCTTTACGCGTCCTTATTCATCAGGAAAACTTTGAAGAACGGGAACAAAAGCGAGGCTGGATTGACCTGGACATCCTCCAATTCATGAAAAAAAACCAATAATTCATAAACAAACAATCGAGCAGGAAGCGGAATAAGCTTCGTGCTCGATTGTTTCTTTTAGTTACCTTTACTTCCAGATCATTTGTGTTATGATAGCTTAAAACAAAGGAGGGATATTATGGAAATTAAGTTATTATCGAGAGTATCCATGCTTATTTTATTATTCAATTTAACGGTAAGCTTTTTCGTTTTTCCTGAACTGTTCAGCATCTCACCATCAATCGGTATTCTTGTATTAAGCTTTGTCGGAATTGTCCTGTCCCTTGCTGGATACTTTAAAGCCAGTGATAAAAACAAATTTAAAGTCATGATTCTTTTGCACGTTATAGGAGCTTCTGTCCCAATGTTCATCTACCTTTATGGCCATCTTGTGTTTTAACGTACGGTACTCTACCCATCAAAAAACGCCCAGAGCCTTCTGACTCTGAGCGTTAAAGTCCCACCAATTCTATACTTCCGACTTCACCGTTACATTTTCTTCAATAGCGTGTACGCTGACTTTCACTTCAAGCTTCTGTATGCCGCCGTGGTAAACACCTTTGAGCGGAACGATATCACCATAATCGCGTCCAACCGCGACACGGATATGCTGATCTTTTGCCAATACATTGTTTGTCGGATCAAACCCGATCCAACCAGCTGTCGGCAGCTTGACCTCCACCCAGGCATGGGTCGCAGCATCCCCGCGCATAGCTGAATTTTCTCCGATATACAAGTATCCGCTCACATACCGCGCTGGAATGCCGCGATAACGACATAGAGCAAGCATCAGATGCGTGTAATCCTGACAGACACCCACTTTATTTTCAAACGCTTCAGCAGCCGTCGTATTGACGGTCGTCGTACCAGGTTCATAAGTGAACGTATCGTAAATGTAGGAATTCACCGCTTTTACAAATTCAAATGGATTCTCTGCTTCCTCCCATAAAGGAGCTGTCACCTCTTCACAGATTTCATCCGCAACCTTCGTATAGTCCGTTGTCATCAGAAATTCCGCGTATTGGTGCCGGAATGCCCCTGAAAACAACGCCTCATTCATCTGAGGACTGAATGAAAACGCCTCTTTAAACGCATAAGGATCAATCATGACCTCTGAGGTTGTGACGAGCAAGAGCTCATCATGGTCTTCCCATGCATAGAACGTCTCCACGTGGTTCCCCCAGTAATCATAGTGCACATAAGAAGGCACATTTGGGGTGATTTCCTTTTTGAAGGAGATGCACTCTTGTTTCAGGTCATCAATCGGCTTCAAACGGAATTGATTGATGCTCTGACTCACTGGCTGTTCGTATGTGTAGTGTGTATGCTGGGTGACCCTATATTTCATACACCGACTTCTCCTAAGTAATAGGTTTTATTGATCAAGCGGCCGAGCTGGAAGCAGTTCGACTGGAATTCCTGTAAAAAGCGATGGATATCCTCCGTTAGTACGTCGATGACCGACATCGTCTTGAAGTTATGCCTCATTTTCGCAATCAGCTCATGCAAGTCCTCCGAATAATGCTCGATCTTGCCATTCTCCAGCTCCTGGAAGACTGAATAGACCTGCTCGAGACAGTAGTTGATGGAACGCGGGAACGCTTCATCAAAAAGCAGAAATTCAATAACACGCTCACCAGTGATGAACGGGTGGTGCTTTTTCAAGTACGCCTCGTGTCCACTGACCGATTGGAGAACCGCAAACCAGTGACGGTAGAGGGATGGATCGTTATGCTCCGGATCCTCGGAACGATAGTAATAGATGTTCAGAATCCGTGACGTCTTTTCGGCACGCTCAATGAACTTGGCCATTTTGATGAAAAGGTATGCCTCATCAAAGGATAGCGTTGCTTCAACCATTCCCTGGAACAAGGCCGATTGCCGGATGATCATTTGATAAAATTCATCGATCGTCTCGACCGTCCAATCTTCATGCTTGTACTGCTTTACTTCCCAATAGAAGGCATTGATCATTTCCCAAAGCTCTTGAGGAATAATTTCGCGAATCGCGCGGGCATCTTCACGAGCTAATTTTACACAATTCAAAATCGAGTTCGGATTATGGCTTGAAAAAGACATGTAGTCCATGACGGATTTGGCATCGTAACGATCGTAGCGCTGCTCGAAATCGTCGTGTGCGCCAATGATCGAAATGAGCTCATCCCAATGGTTTTCTTTATGTTCAATACTCCCGATCAACCGTACGGAAATCAAGCGGGCTGTATTTTCAGCTCGTTCAATGTTACGTGACATCCAATAGAGTGAATTTGATACTCTGCTAAGCATGCTTGTCCCTCCTTGTTATTCGGTCATCACCCATGTATCTTTTCCACCGCCGCCTTGAGAAGAGTTGACGACGACTGAGCCTTCCTTCAACGCAACCCGGGTCAAACCGCCTGGGAAAACATGCGGATGCTCGCCGTTGAATATGAATGCACGGACGTCGATGTGGCAGCCGGCGAATTTTTCCCCTCTAAAAACAGGGAGACGGGAAAGCTTGATCATCGGCTGAGCGATGTAGTTGCCCGGATTTTTCTCGATCTGAACACGGTACGCCTCACGTTCCTCTTCTGAAGCATGAGGTCCGATCAGGAGATTGTAGCCTCCGGAACCATCCGTTTGTTTGACGACCAGCTTGTCGAGGTTTTCGAGCACGTATTTCCTTTGCTCTTCGTCTCGTAAAAAGTACGTCTCAACGTTCTTGATGATCGGCTCCTCGCCGAGGTAATAGCGGATCATGCTCGGAACATAATGATAAATCGCTTTGTCGTCAGCTACGCCGTTACCGATACCGTTGCTGATCGTCACATTACCCGCTCTGTACGCATCGATGAGACCAGATACGCCAAGCATGGAATCAGGTCTGAACTCAAGCGGATCGAGGAAGTCATCGTCAATTCGTCGGTAGATGACGTCGACGCGTTTCAGTCCACGAGTCGTTTTCATATAAACGATACGATCGCGCACGAGAAGATCCCGGCCTTCGACGAGCTCGATGCCAAGCTGTTGCGCTATGAAACTATGATCAAAATAAGCAGAGTTGTAAATACCAGGTGTGAGAAGCACGATGTTCGGGTTGCTGACACCGTTCGGAGCAATTGATGATAGGGCATCATGGATGTGAGAAAACTGGTTTTCAAGAGACTGAACTTCATAGTCTTGGAAAAAGTCAGGGAAAATGTGGCGCATGACATAACGATTTTGGAATACATATGAAAGACCTGACGGATTCCGCAGGTTGTCTTCGAGTACTCGGAACTCTCCGTTGTCATCCTTGACCAGATCGATTCCAGCCATAAAGATGTGATTCCGACGTGGAACTTTAATCTTTGTTACTTGAGGATAGAAATGGTTGCAGGTTACGACGAGTTCACGCGGGATGAGGCCATCCTTCAGGATTTGCTGTCCGTTGTATACATCGTCCAAAAAGAGGTTCAACGCTTTGACCCGCTGGATCAGCCCTTTCTCGAGCTTCTCCCACTCATCCTTCGGGATGATGTTCGGGACGAAATCAAATGGAATCGTACGCTCTGTCCCTTGCGTATCATTGTAGACAGTGAACGTGATCCCTTGCCTGAGGAAGTTCTGCTGAGCAGCCTCATGACGGACCTTCAACTCATCTTCGGGAAGGGCCGACAATCGATCATAAAGGGTCTGATAATGACTTCGCGGCCTTCCTGTTTCCTGGAGCATCTCGTCAAAGAACGATTCTGTTTCATACGTCTTGAACATACAATGTCCCCTTCCCATATTTTTATTTTGAAAATTCACACACTTTCAGACTACACTATAAGATTCCCTATATCAAGGCAATAAAACCACTAATACTGTCGAAAAAACCAGGAAATCAAAAACATTTACACCACCCTGTCGCAATTCAGAGGAAAGGCAGAGCTGAGGTGTTGGGAAGTGTGTTGGGAAGTGTGTTGGGAAGTGTCAGGCACTTTCGAGGAAGCCTGCAGTGGAGGGGGTTCTACAGCGGTGTCAGGCACCTTCGAGGAAGCCTACAGTGGAGCGGCTTCTGTTGAGGTGTCAGACACTTCAAAAGGAGCCTGCTATATCAAAGTTCTTCTGAAGTGTCTGACACTTTCAGCCACCCCACACCACAAGAGGCTTCCAAAAAAGTGTCAGGCACCGAATCAATTTCGGTGCCTGACACCTCTGAAATAACGCGGTGCAGCACCGCTATTCCTAAAAAGTAAACAAATTCCCTTGTCCCACTTGACTTTTAGGTATATAACCCCAAATGCAATAATAAAATGTTACAAAACGAACATTAGGGGAACGCGATGAGAAGTCTAAGTAAAGCTGCGTGCGAGCTTAGCAGTCATTACATTCGTAATGGAAAGATGACAATTTAACATGTCGCAGCCTAGATATTGAAGTCTCATTTCGCACCTCTTACATCCAATTTAGGGAGGCGAGTGGTGTGCACGATTACATCAAAGAACGAACCATCAAGATAGGCAGGTATATCGTGGAGACAAGAAAAACCGTTCGTATGATCGCGAAAGAATTCGGTGTTTCTAAAAGTACTGTCCACAAGGATTTGACGGAACGATTACCTGAAATCAACCCGGAGCTGGCCAACAGTGTCAAAGAGATATTGGAGTACCACAAGTCCGTAAGACATCTCCGAGGAGGAGAAGCGACTCGGGAAAAATACAAAAAATCGACCGAAAAGGTGGTCAATTAATTTCTGGGTAGAGAATATGTACTATTATTTGACAAATTTTATCCCTATTCTACACAACTTGTGATACACTTATATAATGGATGAACTACATAAATTTAACAAAAGATATAGCTAATAGAACGAGTTGAAATAGGGGGATATTCAAGTGTTTTCAAGGGATGTGGGTATTGATCTGGGTACAGCCAATGTGCTCATTTACGTAAAAGGACGGGGGATTGTCCTCGACGAGCCATCAGTCGTCGCAATTGATAAAAACACCAATCGTGTTTTGGGTGTCGGTGAAGTGGCTCGTAAAATGGTAGGCCGGACTCCTGGAAATATCGTTGCTATAAGACCACTTAAAGACGGTGTCATCGCTGATTTCGAAACGACCGAAGCGATGCTGAAATATTTCTTGGATAAGATTGATGTAAGGGGGCTGATCGGTAAGCCTAGAATCTTGATCTGTACACCTACGAACATTACGACAGTCGAACAAAAAGCCATCCGTGAAGCGGCTCAGAAAAGTGGTGCGAAACAAGTATTCCTTGAAGAAGAGCCGAAAGTAGCCGCAGTTGGAGCAGGCATGGATATTATTCAGCCTTACGGTAACATGGTCATTGACATAGGCGGTGGAACAACAGATGTTGCCGTATTATCCTTGGGCGATATCGTCACCGCCTCTTCGATTAAAGTCGCAGGGGACAAGTTCGATCAAGACATTCTCGCTTACATCAAACAAAAATATAAGCTCTTGATCGGTGAACGAACTTCAGAAGACATCAAGGTGCAAGTCGCAACGGTCTTTCCAGGGGCTCGGAACGAAGAAATGGATATCCGAGGTCGCGACATGGTAAGTGGGCTCCCGAAAAATATCACGGTTCGTTCTGCTGAAATCGAAGAGGCATTGAGAGAGTCCATTTACTCAGTCGTATTGACTGCCAAGAGCGTGTTGGAGAAAACTCCTCCAGAACTTTCTGCTGACATCATTGACAGAGGAATCATCCTCACAGGTGGAGGAGCGCTTTTACATGGAATCGATCAATTGTTGTCTGAGGAATTGAAGGTTCCTGTCCATATTGCGGATGATCCGATGACTTGCGTAGCACGTGGAACAGGGTTGATGCTTGAGCACATCGACAGATTGCCAGCAGCTCGTTAAACCCAAAAGTATGTCTTGAATCTATCATTTTTTAAAAAGTGGACAAGTTTTATTTGATAGAAGTAGTAACGTAAAAAAAGTAGGAGGAGAGCAGCATGTTTCGTGGTTTTTACACAGCAGCTTCCGGAATGGTTGCGCAGCAACGACGCCAGGATCTATTGACGAACAATCTAGCAAATGCCAATACACCCGGTTTCAAGGCTGACCAGGCCTCCCTTCACGCCTTCCCTCAAATGCTCTTAAGTCAGTTGGGCGGAAAGGAAGTTGGAGGCAAGACCATACCTACGAAAAATCAACTTGGAACGCTTGCGACTGCTGTTTATATGCAAGAAGCGGTTCCAGCCTTCCGACAAGGTGACTTACAAGAAACAGGTAACAACCTGGACATTGCCCTACTGCAAGGCGCAGTGCCGACAGATGAAGAATCAGGGGCAGAGGGTGCTCTGTTTTTCACGGTTCAAAATGGGCAAGGAGAAGTCCGCTTGACCCGGAATGGGAACTTTTCTCTCGATGAAGCAGGAAATCTAGTAACTGCAAATGGAGACTTTGTACTTGATACAAATGGTGATCCAATCCAAATAGAAGGTACAGAATTTACAATGGACTCGAATGGTGTTATCCGAGAGACGGGTGTACAGATGAACGTCGGTCTCGTTCAAAATCCGAATCTATTAATGAAAGAAGGCAACGGTCTTTTCCGTTTGGAAGAGGAAGACGGGCTTGTTCCGGCAACGGACGATCCGAATGTCTCCTATCAATTGAAGCAAGGGTTCGTTGAACGTTCGAATGTGGATGTCGAACAAACGATGGTCGAGATGCTGAGTGCGTATCGCACGTTCGAAGCGAACCAAAAAGTTTTGCAAGCGTATGACCGGACGATGGAAAAATCTTCGAATGAAATTGGCCGCTTAGGCTAAAATCGAGCGGATTTCAGGGGGTAATGAGATGAATCGATCGATGATCACCGCTTCAGTATCAATGGGACAGCTTCAACGTAAGATGGACACGATTTCACATAATCTATCGAACAGTAATACATATGGCTTCAAAAGTAGAAATGTCCAATTTTCAGATCTTCTCTATCAAGAGGTTAAAAGTCAGGCGAAAGAAGGACCAGAAAGTGGAAGGCTGACGCCTGAACATGTGCGGTTCGGGAATGGCTCACGCGTGACCGGTACAATGCTCCAATTGGCGCAAGGATCTGTCACAGAAACCGGTCGTTCCTTGGATTTCGCGCTTTTGGACGAAAATGTCATGTTCCAAATTCGAAAAACCCTTGAAAATGGTGACGAAATCGTTGAATATACAAGGGAAGGGTCTTTTTATCTAGCACCAGTCGAAGGGAATCCAGACGTCATGCAATTGACGACTGCGAACGGCGAAAGCGTGTTGGGTGAAAATGGACCAATTGAAGTACCTACAGGGTTTGATTCCATATCCATCAATCAAGCTGGCCAGATACAGGTCACGATGCCGGATGAAACCGTCGTCAATGCTGGTCAATTTGCCTTTGTTGAAGTGGTTCGCCCTCAATTGCTAGAGTCATCAGGAGATAATCGGTATCGTGTCGCACCGGGAACTCAGCTTGACCAAGCAATCACACAACTGCAGCAGCCTCAAGAAGTGATCCAGCAAGGTGCCCTGGAGCAGTCGAACGTGGATGTATCCCATGAAATGACCCAGCTCCTGACAACACAACGATCCTATCAATTGAATGCCAAAGCAGTTACAATGGCAGATCAGATGATGGGACTTGTGAATACGATCCGATAAGTATCAGTAATAAGGAGTCATTATGGTTCAGAATAATAAAGAATCCAACGGACAACCGTCATCAAGAGAAGAGCATAAAGCTCAAAAAAAGAAGACTGTAGAGCAGCCGGAAAAAACAAGTTCTTCAAGAGAAGAACGTAAGATTGAAGGACAAGCGAAGCTCAGAGAACGCATCGTCCCGATCTGGCTGAGAATCATCCTCGTCTTGCTCGTGTTTGCGTTCGCCCTCGCAGCAGGTCTAGCTGTCGGCTACGGCGTCATAGGAGACGGCGACATGATGGACGTCTTCGACAAAGAAACATGGAATCACATCGTCGACCTCGTCAAAAAAGATCAATAGATAACCAACCCGGACAAAGACGCACCCCAGCGTCAGCCCGGGTTTTTTATTGTCTTTTTTGATGTGCCATTTTTGAAGTGTCAGGCACCGTTTCTAATCCCAGCCGTACCAACGGTTCTGAAACGGTGCCTGACACCTCCCAACAACCCAGTCGTACCAAGGGGTTGAAAAAAGTGTCTGACACCGACAAAAATATTTACCATTTTTTGTCGATTGAAGGTATAATGGTCATAACCTCTCTCATTCATTTCTTCCAAGCTTCGACAATCACGCCCCACTTTCCACCTACTGTCATTTCCATCATCTTCGACACCCAAAACGCCACAATTGTATCCAACCACCAAACACTAAAACAAGGAGTGATGTTTTTGCCTCGCCAGCCACGCTTTTGGTATCCCGGTGCAGAGTATCATATCACCACCCGCGGAAACCAGAAAACCCCGTTATTCCACGATGCGCAAGACCGCCGCGTCTACTTGAACTATTTGAGTGAAGCCCGCATGGAATTCCCCTTCGATCTTTACGCCTACTGCTTGATGACGAATCATATCCACCTCCAGATCAAGACCCACGACACGAACATTCAGCTCATTATGAAAAAGGTCAACCACAGATATGCCTACTACTTTAACCGCAAAAACAACTACGTCGGTCACGTATTCCAGGATCGATACTTCGCAAAGTTGATCGAATCCCCTTTTTATCAAATCGATGTCAGCAAATACATCCATCTCAACCCCGTTAAGGCAGGGCTCGCACCCACCCCCTGTGCTTATGAATGGAGCAGTTACCCGACATACGTCCAATTTCGAAGGATGCCATCCGTCAATCCGTATCCGATCCTCTCTCATTTTCCTTATCCTCAAAATAACGCCTACAAGCAATTTGTCGAAAATGACCCCAGCTTATCCATCACCGGAAAGGAACTCGCCGAAGCTTTTCTGTAAGCACCCACGCCCTACCGGAGCACCTCCCATGACGCGATTTATTTTCCAAAGTGAATTTATGCTATGATAGGGAAAAAGAAGTTAGTCATAGGAGGATACATATGTTGAATATTGACGAAATTAAAGAAATCATTCCACACCGATACCCATTTCTATTAGTTGATAAGATTGTCGAAGTAGAGGAAGGAAAGCGTGCAATCGGCATCAAAAACGTATCTGCGAATGAGGAGTTCTTCAATGGTCATTTCCCTGAATATCCTGTCATGCCAGGGGTCCTCATTGTTGAAGCGCTTGCCCAGGTCGGAGCAGTTGCTCTTTTGAAAAAGGAAGAAAACCGCGGTCGACTCGCATTTTTCGCAGGTATTGATGGCTGCCGTTTCAAAAGACAAGTCCGTCCAGGCGATCAATTGCGCCTTGAAGTCGAGTTGACACGTGTTCGTGGATCCATGGGTAAAGGAAAGGCGACTGCAACTGTTGACGGCGAAGTGGCTTGTGAAGCGGAAATCATGTTCGCGTTAGGTGAAAAGAAAGAGTAGAAAGCCTAAAAGGAGAGTTGTGAGATGAAAATCTGGGATATTTCTCAACCACTTCAAGAAGGGGTTCCCACCTGGCCAGGTGATACCCCTTTTTCGTTCAAGCTTAATTGGACCAAGGAAGAAACGGGATCCGTCAATGTCGGTAGTCTCACATTAAGTACGCATACAGGCACCCACGTTGACGCACCGTTCCATTTTGATGATGAAGGAAAGAAGATGCTCGATCTCAAGCCTGATCTATATGTCGGTGAAGCGCTTGTCGTCCATCTTGAAAACCGGGAATCCATCCAGCCGAGAGACCTTGAAGGTTACGATTTGAATGGCGTAGAACGACTGCTCATAAAGACAGGGTCTTGGAACGATCGGACGGAATTTCCATCCTCCATTACGTATCTATCTCCAGAGCTTGCACCATTTTTAATAGAAAAAGGAATCAAGCTGATCGGCGTGGACGTCCCATCGGTCGATCAAGTGGATTCCAAGGATCTAGCAGCACACCACAGCCTGCTTGACCATGACATCCACATCCTTGAAAGTGTCGTTCTAGATGAGGTAGAAGAGGGAGTCTATGAGCTCATTGCCCTTCCGCTTGCGCTTGCTGAAGCGGATGCAAGCCCGGTACGCGCGATCTTAAGAAAATAAATATTAAGGCTATGTTAGCGAGTTGTAAAAAGCGTAACGATTCCTTATACGTTCGGTAAATTCTAACAATTCCGACGAAAAATCGACTATATTGGAATTAACCGGATACAGCCCGGTTAAAACTTTGCGATTTATAAGGAGAGTGAATGAACGTGAAAAAAGGATTTCTCGCTAAACTTGCCTCTGCACTATTCGCAATCATGTTAATTACTGCTTGTAATGGAAACGCTGAAGAAGAACCAGGAAACGAAGAACCAGCTAGTGAAGAACCTGCTGAAGAGGAAACAAACACCGAAGATGGTGAATCATCTGAAGAAGGTTCTTAACTATAAACAGTAGGCATAAAAAACCTACCTCCCTCACCCTCACATTTGAGCTGCCTCGCGCAGCTCTCTTTTTTTATGTTTGGGCTCTGTTAAAGGTTGTTGTTGATTTTGAACAGCTACAGGCGGGCGCTTTCCGCTGTCAACGCTTCTTATTTCCTTTAGTATCAACAATAAAAGCTAACAGAGGCTATGTTTTTTAAATTTAGGCTTGTTTCCGTATTGGGAGCTTTGATAGAGTGTCACTATACCATAATTATCCAAAAATATTGAGGAGTTTATTCGAAGGGAGTGATACGTTTGAAAGCTACGATTTCGGGGATTGCAATCTTTGGGCTGTTGATTCTCTCACTCTTCTTATATGACAAAAATCAAGAACTGCAGCTCGAAACTAACAAACAGCATAATCGAACACTGGTCGTCTATACCCAAGATCTCATCTACGGCTTGAAAAAGGATGATGAGGGATTGCTGAAGCTGACCTTAGCCCACTTTCAAGGGTCCCCTCCAAGAATCGAGGACATCGAAGGCGGAAAAGAAATGCTCAACAACTATGAATCCCTCATAAAAGGGTATCTGAACGAAGAAAGAAGCGAAGCCGAGAAAGAAAATATATTGACGATATTAGAGACAGTATTTCAAATATTAGTAGAATCCGAGGAATTACGCACACAAGACATCGAACACATTACCAAACTTTTAAGTAGTGTCAGACACTTCCACTAACCCCTGTCATACCAAGCTTCTTTGGAAGTGTCTGACACCTCTCACAATCCCTTTCCCACCGGGCTTCATTGAAAGTGCCTGACACCATATGAAAAAAGTACTAGATATTTTCAGAAAAAACAGGTATTTCCTCCCTTACCAAAATCGTGTCGAATTATTGTATACTAAAAGTAATCATATAGACAAAGGCAAAGCTATCGAAAGGTAGTGACGCAAAGCTAGAGGGACTAAAGGTGATTCCACCTATGTCAGCCAGTTGCCTAAGGACCAGTCATACATAGTGAAGACGGATCCCTCAAAAAGGGTCTCAAGGCATATTACAAGGTTGCTAGTGCTGAACAACCTCGTAATCTGCTTTTTTTATTTTTAAAAACAGAAAACAGAAAGGGATGAAGGACATGTACAAGAATTTTGTCGTAATAATGAGCGCGGTATCCTTGCTCATTTTCGGAGCATCTCCAGCTGCATTCGCGAACACAAGCGATTCGACGCCATCTGTAGAATTGTCTGATGAAACGTCGACAGAGGAAAATTCTGAGGAATCTACTACTGAAGAAACATCCAACGAGGAAGAGACTTCTACAGAAGAAGGTTCATCTGAAGAATCTACTGAAGGTGAAACAGAAGAATCAACTGAAGAAGAATCTGAAGAATCAACTGAAGAGGAAGAGTCTACTGAGGAAGAAGATGAAGAGGCTGAAGAAGAGGAAGAGCCATCTCTTCTACCTGGAGATTTCTTTTATTTTGTAAAAACATTGATTGAAAATGTCCGTCTCTCCATAGCGTCAAATGACTATGATGAGGCAAAGATCCTAGCAGAAATCGCATCAAACCGCATCGCGGAAGCTAACGCACTTTTTGCAGCTGGTGAAACAGAACTAGCACAGGAAACACTTGAAAAAGCGATTGAAGCCCAGGAAGCGGCTCTTGAAAAATCAGAGGAAAACGAAGAGGCTTCTGAAGAAGAAGGTAAGGAATCTGGCACAGAAGACGAAGAGTCAACTGAATCAGACGAAGAAGCGACTGAAACAGAAGAAGAATCTTCAAAGGAAGAGGAATCCTCTGAAGAAAATGAAGAAGAGTCCGAAATGGATGAGCTTCAATCTAAGCTTTCCAAAAATATCGATGCTCTACTTCTAGCGCTTGCGAACGTTGAAAACCCTAAAGCTCAAGAAGCACTCATGAAAAATATCCAAAAAGCATTTGCTAAGCTAGACAAGAAAATCGCAAAGCTTGAAGAAAAGTACGATAAAAAAGAAGACGAAGACGAAGAGGAAAAAGAAGAAGAGTCTGATGAAGATGAAGAAAAAGAAGAAGCTTCAGAGGATGACGACGCTAAAGAAGATGAAGAAGACGAGAACGAAGACGAAGAAGAGAAGGATCATGTAAAGAAGCATAAAGAAAAAGCTGATAAAAAAGAGCATCACAAGAAAGAAAAAGAAGAAAAGAAACGAGAAAAATCGAACGAAAAGCATGAGAAAAAGAACGAAAATCGTGGAAAAGGCAAAAATGACCACGATGATGACGATGAAGACGAAGATGAAGAAAGAGAAGAACGTAAAAAAGAGCGAGAAAAAAAGAAAGACCGTGATAAAGAAGAAAAGCGTGAAAAGAAAAAAGACCGAGAGCGCGATCGTGATGAAGACAAAGACGATGATGACGACGAAGATGAAGATCATGATGACGAAGAAGATGACGACAAAGACGAAGATGAAGAAGACGACGAAGATGAAGACGAAGATGGAGATGACGATTAATCCGCATCATCCACAACGAAAGGAGACTGCTGAACAGCAGTCTCCTTTTACAATCCTTTAAAAGGTTAAATTGTTATGAGCAAACGGCTGCTCTTTCGGTTTACCGATGAACGTCGCCTTGACCCGTTTGGACCTCAGCAAGTAAGGAATCCAGATCAGACATACGATAATTGAACCGGCTTGCTGGCGGAAGGATTGCCCTTTAATATATGCGAGTGTGTCTGCGGTAATCGGGAGCGTACTGAAAATCCAGTTCGTAATGATGCCGTCCGCAATCGCAAAAACCGTAATCCCGACGAGATAATAGATCATGAACTTTGGAAATGCCGCATGCTTCGTAAACAAAAGCCATAACGCAACGAGGGTCAGCAAGATAATCCCAAAATCAACGGCTACATTGATCCAGAAGACGGGCTCGAACCAAGCGTGATATAACGGATTCCCAGGCTCTGTCAGCAAGCTCCAGGCTGGCGTGTGATAGACTGTCCAGTAATTTTGATAGAGAGAAAACATCCGTATGAAAGGGACAGACAGTAGACCGATGATGATCAGGATCAACCAGCCGCCGATTCCTTCGTGTTTTACACTCATGGGCATTCCCCTTCTTCCTTTTTACAATTTCCGGAACCGAAATATTTTAAATTTCTGGAAAACTGTTCGATAATAGACGTAAGGTCATTTGTAATGACTATTCCCGTTTAATCGCACCACGACACTTCCACACATGCACATGCATAACCAATACCCTACATATATATGGACATGATGAACACCGAATTGTCCTTTTTCTTTATTGCTTATTTCAACCGACAAGAGAGAAATCCTTCCAAAATCTACAAAATAGTAAAGGAGACCGATATGTACCGTAAAATTATCCTATTATTTGGGCTGCTGCTCCTTCTTGCAGCCTGTTCAGAAAAGCCGCAGCCGGAAACGACCTTTAAAAGCTATATGAAGGCATGGGAACAACAGGATTTTGAAAAAATGTACAACCATCTGTCCGAGAAATCGAAAGCTACCATTTCCAAAGAGGAGTTCGTTACACGCTATACCGACATTTATGAAGATATCCAGGTTAAGGACTTCGATTTTACATACAAGCTTCCTGAAGAAGAAACGGATTACAAAGAGGAGGATACCCCTCAATTCGACTTCAATGCAAAGATGGAAACAATCGCTGGACCGCTTGAAATCAACCATCAGGCCGCCCTTGTTTATGAAAAAGGAGAAGAAACCGACAAATGGGCGGTGAAATGGAACCCTTCGATGATTTTTCCTGGCATGAAGGGGGACGACAAAATTCAGCTGACGATTTTGAAGCCGAAGCGGGGGGAGATTTTTGACGTTAATGGCGAGCCACTCGCGGCTAATGGTTATGTCCAGGAGGTCGGACTCGTTCCAGCTTGGATGAAGGAAGACAAAGAGGAAGTGAAAGAGACGCTTGCAGAGCTTCTCAACATTTCCATCGAAAGCATCGACAAAGCGCTTTCCCAATCGTGGGTAAAAGATGATTCCTATGTCCCACTTGTGACCATTTCCGCAAGCGACCAGGAGAAAATCGATGCCATCCGTCCGCTCAATGGAACGAAATTTGTTAAGAAAAAAGCACGCGTTTATCCATACAAGGAAGCGGCAGCCCACTTGACGGGCTATACCGGGCCGATTACAACGGAACAGCTTGAGGAACGAAAAGACAAAGGCTATACAGCGAGTGATATCATCGGTAAAAAAGGACTTGAGCTCGTTTTAGAGGAAGAGCTTCGCGGAGAGATCGGTGCGGAAATCTTCATCGTCGACAAAGACAAACAGCGCCAGGACCTGCTCGCGAAAAAAGAACCTGTCGATGGTAAGGATATTAACCTGACGATCGATATTTCAGTCCAAGCGCTTCTCTACAATCAGATGCTGAAAGAAGCTGGCACAGCCACAGCCATCAATCCGACCACAGGTGAGGTTAGAGCGTTGGTTAGCACGCCAGCATTCGACCCGAATCAATTCGTTCTCGGGATCTCATTAAGTGCATACACGGCGCTGCAAGAGGACCCATTGATGCCGCTCACGAACCGGTTTACGAGAACCTATGCACCAGGTTCAACGTTCAAGCCGATCACAGCTTCCATCGGGTTAAAAACTGGGGCGATCGATCCTGCTGAGGAAAAAGCGATCCCCGCCAACAACCAGTGGAAAAAGGACTCGTGGGGCAACTATTACGTGACGAGGGTAAAAAGCAGTGATACCAAGGTAAACTTGAAGGAAGCACTCGTCCGTTCCGATAACATCTACTTTGCCATGTCCATCCTAGATATCGGGGAAGACCCGTTTTTACAAGAAGCTGAGCAATTCGGTTTCGGTGAGAAAATCCCGTTCGCGTATCCGATCCAAGCGTCTCAAATCGCAAATGAGGGAGACATCGCAAGTGAAGTCCAGCTTGCCGACACCGCATACGGTCAAGGTCAAGTCGAGATGAGCGCGCTCCACCTCGCTATGAGCTACACACCTTTTGCTACGAAAGGAACGCTGTTAAAGCCAGTTCTTTTAAAAGAAGATGAAAAAGCACAAGCCTGGAAACAGGATGTCATCAGTGCGGAAACCGCAGAGCTCATAACGAAAGATCTCATTCAGGTGATCGAGAGTCCGCAAGGCACAGCGAAGGAAGCGAAAATCAAAGACCTGCAACTGGCAGGAAAAACCGGTACGGCTGAGCTGAAGAAATCCAAGGACGAAAAAGGAACTGAAAACGGCTGGTTCGTCGCATGGAACACCGAAGATCCATCCCTTCTCGTTTCCATGATGATAGAAGACGTCCCGATTGAAGAAGGCAGCCACTATGTCGTGCCTAAAGTGAAATCCGTATTTGAAAATGTGTTTGCTTCGCAATAATGGAAGGGTGGAGGTCACGATGCTCCGAAAACTAATCTCATATTTGAAGGAGAACAGTTGGAAAACGGTGTACTTCACGCAAAAGACCGATGAATACGGAAGGGTCAAAGGACTCCTGAATGATGCGGGGATCAAGTCGAAAACGAAATCGTCGACACCGATGGAGAGCGGTGAATTAGGAGGCGTAGCAACCTCCTATGACATCATGGTCCGGCAAAAAGACCTCCAAAAAGCGAACGAAGCTATTCATAACAGCAGCCGATAGGAGATTGAATCGTGCAGAAATTAGAGGAAGCATTAAAGCTGAGGCAGGAAGGCCATTATCAGCAATCGAACGAAATCCTTGTAAATTTGGTGGAGGAGTATCCAGAGAATGCTTCGCTTCATTACCAGTGTGCATGGAGCTTTGACCTGTTAGGTGAAGAAGCCAAAGCCGCACCCTATTACGAAAAGGCGATCCAATCAGGGTTGGGTGAAGAAGAACTGAAGGGTGCTTACATAGGTCTTGGGAGCACTTATCGTACGTTAGGAGAATACGAGAAATCGAAGGATGTCCTGCAAGAAGGGATGGCGCGCTATCCGGAAAATCGAGCCATCCAAGTTTTTTATGCGATGACATTATACAACATGAATGAACATCACCGTTCAATGGAGCTCCTGCTTCAATGTCTAGCTGATACGACGAGAGACGAAGAACTAGCGAAATACAAGAAAGCGCTCCAGTTTTATTCCGATAAACTGGATCAGGTGTGGAAATGAGTTAAAGGAGTCCGAGTATGAGAAAAGTGGAAGTAACACCTTACAATTCAGAATGGAACGTTCGATTTGAGGAAGAGGCGAGTGTTCTGCGCAGGATATTTGGACCCGAGCTGGTCACCGTCCACCATATCGGAAGTACGTCGGTAGAGGGTCTCCAGGCTAAACCGATCATCGACATCATGCCTGTCGTGAAGGATATTGAAGCCGTCGATGCTTTCAACGATCAAATGATGGCGATTGGCTACGAACCTAGAGGAGAAAACGGGATTCCAGGTCGTCGATACTTTCAGAAAGGCGGCGACAACCGGACCCATCACATCCATATTTTTCAGGAGGGTGACCCAGGAGTCGAACGACACCTGGCCGTTCGGGATTACTTGCGTGCCAAACCTGAAGCGCGAGATGCATATGGATTCCTGAAAGAAGAACTCGCCGAGCGCTATCCGCATGACATGGAGTCTTATATCAAAGGGAAAGAACAATTTGTGTTGGATTTAGAGGCCAAGGCGTTAGAGTGGTATCACTCCATAAAATAGAGACAGGCAGGAAAACGTATGGGAATCTATATTAAAATGGATACGAAAAAACAGATAGGTGATGAACCATCCGCCCACTCATTCTTTGATTTGTTGGAGACCAATGGATTGAACATAGGGAAGATTGGATTGTTTGAGCCAGTTAAAGAGGCTTTTACAAGAGAAGCAGCGGTTGAGATGTGGACGAAAGAAGAGCCTGGAATTTTTGACGTCTCCACCAACACGATGGTTGGGAAAGCCGGAGGTATGATCGGCAAAGGAAAAGGGTTTTGGTTCAGCTCGAATTGGTGGCAGCATCCAAAAGAGGACACATTAAATCATGTGACCCTTTATATGAATAAAACGTTTTTCAATCAAAAGAAGGCGATGGTTCCACCCTTTTTTGAAAATCTCGTAAATGAATTCAATGCCATCTACGGGTATGTGGCTGAAGAGGAAAGCATCGACAGACAGCATACAACCGGAAATCTGCTTGATCGATTACCTGGCGTCTTTTGGCTGAACTTTTATTCTCCCGTTTTCGTCGATTATCTCACTAAAGAGCAATTACATCATTTTTCATGGCATAACATTTATGAACAGAATGAAGGCATCGTAACGCAGCTATCTAAAAGCCCATTCGACCCCATGATGGCTGAGCTGGAAAAACAAGCCCAAGAAGCTTTCGGAACATCCAAATTCAATGGCAGAGCTCAAGATTACCCAGATATACTTGGAACGTAAGGATGACGATGCATTGTTGAAGTACGAATGGGAGATATGGTTAATGAAAAAGTTCATATTTTTATTAATAAGTATACTTCTAATAACAACTAGTTGTTCAGGGAACGAATTAAAAGGAACGAAACCACCAATACCAGATGTTGAAATCGACTCAGAGAAGATTCCTGTGGTAAGGGGAGGGTATTGTTGGTATGAGTGTGCGGACACTGCGACTATACCAGAACTTGTTCAAGGAAAAGAGCCATTAATCGTCTCCAAAAATTCTAAAATCACCATTACCTTTAATTACGAACCTGAACCAAATCAGATTTCAATAACTCGTATGAAAAAAGGCGAAGAAAAAGTCTACAACCAATCATTGAAGGTACCTTCTGAACAAGGGGTGTACTATTATAAAATAAGTGCAAGATGGGATTATGATGATTTAGAAGCCGATTCATCTTACGCATTTGTGATTGAAGTCAAATAGAGTATTACACTTCAAGTAGCAGTTGCGCTACTTGGAGGAGATATTCCAGAATAGGTGCTATTCTTTTTAAAGGAGAATAGCTCTTTTTATAAGAAATTAATGATTACGAATCCAAACAATAATTTCCAAATGATAATCAATAGGGATGGTTTAATAATGAAAGATTATAAAGAGCTTTTAGCAAAGTGGGAGCATATCCTTCATAGGGTGGAAAACAACAACGGTACTGTCCACCCAATCGAGCTCGGTAAAAGAGCGACGAACCAGGAGATAAAAAAGAAAGAAAATGAGGTAGGGTATGATTTACCGCCTTCTTATAAACACGTTTTACAAAACGTAGGGAAATCCCTATCTTTCTATTACTCCTTTTCAGAAGATACTATGATTCCAAGTGAATTTAGAGATATTTTCTCTGGGGAGATCAATTGGAATATTGATTATTTACAAGGACTAGATGAGTTAGCGGACGACTTGATGGATGGTGATGAAGATTACGGTAAGACGCTTAGAGGTAAGCTGGAGTTTGCTCATTCAGCAAATGGAGACATATATGCATTTGATATGTTGGTGGATGGTCAAGAGAAACCCGTTATTTATTGGGATCATGAAGAGGATGAAGTTACTTATATTGCAGATTCTTTTATTGACTACTTATGGAGGATTACAGAATTAGGCTGTGTAGGCAGTGAAATTTGGCAGCTTGAGTATTTTCTGAATGATGCAGGCCTGGAAACTACAAGTCCGGCTGCGCATAGATGGAAGAGTTGGTTTCGTTCATTTACAGAGACAACAATAGACGATGTTAAACATGATAAGGATCTACTTATCTCTTATGTTATTTACAAAAAGAAATTAGATGATGATGCCACCTACTTACTCCAGCAAATTGACAAAAAAGAGTTATTTGACGTGCTTCGACAGAAGTTAAATAAACGAAAGGATTATAATGATCAAAAAGTAATATGTGAGATCATAGGAAGTGTCTTAGGGGATTATGCAAAGAATTGGGTCGAAAGCCTTTGGAAAGAAGAACAAAATATTATAGATTCATCATTACGCTCCTATCTTACAGCAATGTGTATGAGTGAGGCGAGAGGTTTAAGTTTGGTATTTAATTATCTTTACGACATATCCAACAATCAAATAAACGGTTTTGAGGCACTAAATCATCTTGGTTCTTTCCATTCAAGAGATGTTCTTTCTTGGATGGAGATTCATGTGAATTTTCCTGTGACAGAATCCTGGGACGAACTCTTTGTTAGGTCTGAATTTACTTGGTCTGACATAAAGAAGTGGTCGAAATTGGAAGAAAAACATGAAGTAACTTTAATTCATGCTCTTGAAAAATATGTATATGGCAAAAGGTTTAACCATGAACCATTTCATAGTATTCCAGATTTACCAACTCAATCAGAATTTATTGAATTACTAGTTGAATTACGAGATAAACAAGTATTAAAAAAACGAATTTCCCCCCTTGAAAATGTTATCCAAAACATTCATGTCTTATATTAAAGTAAATTAATAAAGATGCTCTGCACTATGAAATATAAATTTAAGTTGTTTCATAAGGGGGATTCTTGTGAGTGGTAATAGAGAACGACCAGAGGATTTACGAGAAAGGCTTAGACAAGAAGAGATAAAAAGAAATTCAGCCAGTAAGATTGGTGATGGGTTTGATCGGTCGCAAGGTGGAAGCCTTATTGATTTAGTTGGTAGCTTAGGTTGGAAAGGTACAGTACTTCTTCTTGTTTTGATCATATCAGGATACATACTATTTTCGGTACTATTTAATTAACGAGGGCATATTCAGGATTGGATATGTCTTTTTTATCTAAAAATAGATTGAGTTGGAATGAATTATTTGAAATAATTGGAATTACCATGTAGGTTTATAGGGTTCAGGGGGGATCGTTTTTGTTCGTCGTAAATGTAGAAGGTGCTATTCATCGAAATGATAAATGGCTCTTAATCAGAAGAAGTGAGAAGGAAGAACACGCAGGAGGTTCTCTTTCACTTGTGGGAGGAAAGTGTGAAGTTGAAGGAGACTCCACTGATATCCTAGAAAGAACGTTAAAGAGAGAGGTTTTTGAAGAAGTAGGTAGTGAGGTTGCAAACCTTAAGTATGTAAATAGCTCTTCCTTTGTTACTGGATCAGGGATAAATGTCATTGATATTGTATTTTTGTGTCACCATAAATCTGGAGAACCATACGTCAAAAGCACTGAAGAAGTTGATGAAGTTGTATGGATGACTGCTTCAGAAATTTTATCTCAGAAGGATATGCCGATATATCTAAAAGAAAATATCAAACTTGCAGAGAAGATCCTACAAAACAACTGAACAAGTGAAAAAGGTATTTTAGGGATATAAATAAAACTAGAGGATACCTATGAAAACGAAGAACTTAGTAGAGTTATCTAATAATGTATGGATGTATCCATATTCACATCAAGGTATTCAACCAAACATAGGAGTTATTATTACAGAAGAAGGTACAATTCTAGTTGATAGTGGAAACAGCCCGATTCATGCAGAAAATATAAAACAAGCATTAAACGGAATTGATGCACCTCCAGTAAAATATGTGATATATACACATCATCATTGGGATCATACATATGGTGGTTCAATGTTCAACTCAATTATGATCAGTCATGAACTTTGCTATGAGCAGCTTAAGATTAATTCAGAACTAAAATGGAGTACAGAAATTTTAGAGGAGGAGATAAGGAGAGAACCTTTACTTGAGACGAGAAACAAGAGAAAAATGGAACTTATTAACGATTGGGACAGTTTTGAAATCAAACTTCCTAATATCACGTTTAAGGATAGAATGATGCTTCATCTGGGAAGTACTTCCCTCGAACTAAAATTTATTGGCGGTATTCACGCTTCCGATTCAATTCTTGTAAAGGATCTAAAATCTAATATCCTGTTCGTGGGGGATTGTTTCTATCCTCCTCCAATACATTTAAGGAAAAAGGAAGACACTCATTCATTAGATATTCTAAAAAAATTGGTTGCAGAGGAAGCCGATTTATATATTCATGGACATGGTGAACCAGCTGACCGAAAAGAATTAGAAGATTTCATTTATCAAAATGAGAAAAAGCATCTATAAATGAGGGTGAATTATGGGGTTAGATCATACAACACCACAAGGTCTAATATTATTTATTAGTATTATCAATATAATAATCGCTTTAGTTGCTTTTACTTTTTCGCACATATACGAATCGGAGGATAGGAGATGGATTAAACTTGTAATGAGTTTAATCTTTGGATGGACTTTAGCCTATATTGTAGTGGCTACATTTACTTACTTAAGAAGAGAAATAAGCATCTCAGTAACCTCAATGGACATTGGAATTTATGGTTCAGTAATAGCATATGCTTGCTCTCAAATACTTCTTTATGGGTTTTTTGATAAATCTAAATCATAATCATAGATTTTTATTTTAAATGAAAGATCCATATTAATTTTTGGAGGTGAAACATATCAGTAATTTAGCATTCTGGGTAACATCTATTGGTGGGCTATTGTCTTTGGGAGCATTTATTTGGTATTACGCTTCGTTAGGGAAAAGTATTTCAAAGGAAGAAAAGGAAGCTGGAGAAGATTTGACATTTAAAATCAATCCTTTTACAGGATCATCTAAAGGCGAGGACAAATAAATCATTACAACTGACATATCCAAAATAGGGTATGTCATTTTTTGTGAAATTTTTTATTGAGTTGGGTGTAATGATTTGAAATAATTGGTAAGAGGTGATTGAAAATAAAAACGCTTAAATTAATAGGTGGCACTGTTGTAAGTGTCATCTTAGGTTTCGTATTTAATGGAGGGTTAGACCTAGAGGATCTTAAATTTCAAAGGAGCATAAGGAAGTTAAGAAAAGAAAGTTGGTTTAAGGAACTCAGTGATAATGGTTGGTATTATGAACGAATCTATCATAATGAAGCGGTTCGAGAATACTTGCTTCAGGACAATATCGTTGAAAAGATTAAAAAGGATGAGCAACATCAGCGTTATTTAAAATCTTTAATTATGGAGGGAGGGCAATAAGTGATTGAAAACCATCAAAAACATACGACTGAGTTTGTGGAGTTAAACGGTAGTAAATTTTATGTCCGATGTTTCGGGGAAGGTGAGCCGATCGTTTTTCTACATGGCGGTCCTGGTAGTGAGCATCGTTTCTTTTTACCACATGTCTACCCTTGGCAAACTCATTCAAGTTGGTTTTGTATGACCAACGAGGGTGCGGTCGATCGGAAGCATCCAAGGATCAAACGTATTCTATGAAAGATGAAGTTGAAAATTTAGAGCTCCTCCGACAGAAGTTAGGCTTAAACAAAATAAATCTATTTGGTGAGTCATGGGGATCGATGCTCGCTTTACTTTACGCCACAACTTATCCGGATCATGTACATAAAATCGTACTAACAGCTGCGATAGGCGTAACAGCCGAAGGTATGGAAAGGTTCAGGAAAGAGCTTGAGAATCGATTGACGGATGAGGATAAAGATAGACTTTCTCTAATAAAAGAGGGTCTCGAAAAAGGAGAGTCAACAATAGATGACCTCCTGAAAGTATTGGATCCCTATTATGTTTACGCCAAGGGTACATTACAACGAAAAGAAAAAACGTCAATTCAGCATCAAGTCAATCAGGCTATCGGAACAGATATTGCAAACAATTATGATTTAAGGGAAGAGTTACTGAAACTATCCAACATTCCGATCGTTGTTATACAGGGAAGTCATGATATCCTTACTCCTTCCATTATCCAAGAACTTTTAATCGATCATATCCCGCATTCGGAATTGGTAACCATCGATCAATGTGGACATTGGACTGTGGTAGAAAAACCAACCGAAGTCAACAACATAACAAAGGAGTTTTTACGTGGTACATAGTTAGGAGGGGATGGGGATTTTCTATAGTAAAACGTTCTTGATATTGTTCAGTGCTTTACTTTTATTTATTGTTAATCGGTGTAATCCTCTAGGAAGCAATCCATCATTAGAAGACAAGATTAAATCAGAAATTAATAATCCTAGCGTTAAAGTTCTATATGAGGATCCCATTGATAGAATTGTAGTTTTTTCTGCTGAGACACAAAAAAAACAGTCTGCGATTATAATAAATAAATATATCAGTAAAAATGGTAAATTATCCTACAGTTCGAATAAAGCAAGGGCAAAAGTGATAGATCCTGAAAAGAAATATGCTTTTGTTAGTTTTTTTAATCGATCGAATACGTCCAATCATAGAGAGAACATTTTGTGGGGATTTGTACTTAACTCTCCAGATGCAGATAAAGTAAAATATCAACTAATGTCAAGTGACGGAGAAGTTATTCAATCAGGAGTTGAAGCAGTTCAAGAGAACGGTATCATTTACACAACGCTACCTGACACCATAAACCTACGTAAGGTTTATAAACTAACATATCACGTATTAGATATAAAAGGAGAAATATTATTTGAGGATTCATAGCGGGCATATGTTATATGAAAAAGTTTTTGGAGGGACTACTGTTATTGAATAAATTCAGAGCGTTCTTTTTAATTAGTATTGTGGTTTTAATCATTTCGAGTGCTTGCGAAAAAGCAGTATATAAACCTTCCTCTGAAGAAGAGAACATCATCTATTCTTTTGAAAATGAAAAAACAAACCAGAAATTCACCATCGTCCATGCATATAAATCTTACAACGAATATTTGACCAAATTAGCGGAAAAAGATGAGGATATTGATAAAGTTTATAAGGAACAAATCATTGAGCCTGTTTATGAACGTTGTTTTAAAGACGGTGAATACATACATATGGCAATGGATTTCATAACACAACCGCCGACTCAATTACATTCCTTAAAAGAATTGGTAAATAAAATCGATGAAGAAGAAACCAATACGTTAATAAGAGAAAGTCTCATCAAGTCTTCCAATTTACTAGAAGCAGAAGGTGAAACTACAGTATGTATTTTTCCTGTTCCGAACGTCAACTCAGTTCCTATGGTTACAGTAGGTACAGGGAAGATCATCGTTTTTTATAACCCAACGATAACAAACGACATCCTAAGGGCAGTAATGGCTCATGAGTATCATCACAGTTATTGGACAGAAAAACATTATGATGAAGGTCGTTCTTTCTCAGTTCTTGATAACCTGATTTTTGAAGGTAAAGCCGTCATGTTTGAAAAACAAGTTTATCCAGATATAACACATACGCCTATTTATCCTGAATATAATCACAAGTATTGGTCCCAGGTCGAATCTTATTTAGACACACATGATTTTACTCAGTCATTAACAATTCTTAGAGGAGGAAATCTTCTCCCTAGTCATTATGGCTATAGTGAAGGCTATAAGATGGTAGCCAACTATCTTGAACAACATCCGAATTTAAAACCTGAAGATTGGACAGCTTTGGATGCAAAGGAGATTTTCGAAAAAGGAGAATATGAGAAGAACTATGAATGACTAGAAGTTTTGCAGTTTCAATAAAAGCACCTTTAAGAGATGTTTTTATTTAAGTGTAAAGTTCATCATCCCTAATTCTCAATACTTGCATTGAAGGATGTCGTAACAAAGTATCTTATTCAGTACCCTTACTTGTTTAGTTGGTTAGAAATAGGAAAGAAAATGTCATATGAAAACCAAATTGAACAATTGCTTATATCTGCTTGTCAGAATTCCAAGGCTGTCACTGGGGATATGCTAAGAAATTACTAATTCCATTTTTATCAATTTTTCACAATTACTTATTCAACAAACTAGCAGTTTAGTTGAACAAGGGATTAATGTTTACAGTGCAGAATTATTTGATGTTTCTAATGTGAAAAGGAGATTAGTGATGGAGTTTGACTTGACTATAAATTCTAAAAGGCGATATGAAAACTTTATAAGAAGAGTGTCAGAAAGTAAGACGGTTTGGGGATTAAAGAGTGAAGAGGGATGGTGTGTGTGTGAATCGAATGAATATGAAGATACAGAGGTTATGCTTTTTTGGTCAGATGAAGCATATGCAAGGCAATGTGCAGTTGAAGAATGGTCGCATTACAAAACAACATCTTTACCTTTAGAAGAGTTTATGAATAGTTGGTTATACGGAATGAAAGAAGATGGTTTGTTAGTTGGGGTTAACTGGAATGCGAAGTTAATTGGGTTAGAAGTAGAACCTTATGACTTATTTAAAGAATTAGAAGAAGCTTAAAGAATAGTTTAGTCTTGTTGAACTAACGGGTCTACAATAGGGGGGCGTTGAACTGGGAATGGTAACGCCTCTTTTTTGCTTAATATTAATATTGTGCAGAGTAGTTGAAGAAGGAGAAGACTGATGGAAGTAGAACACTAATTTAGGTGATTAAATATGAAATTGAAACATTTCCTTTTATATTCGGAAAAAGACGAAGGTATTGCCGATGTTGAAAAGAATCTTTCATTCCAATCAAGATGTATTACTGCCCTTTACGAAGAGTGTTTCAATGAATTTTATACAGAATATATTAAGCAAATCAATGTCTTTTGTGTTAATGACTCCCCAAAGCCTACTTTAACAATTGTTGATGGTTTTTGTCATGTAGAGATTAATTATGATACGAATAACTTTTTTAAGCTAGACGACCAAGAGAAAAAAGAAGTAGTATTGGATATTTTGAAGCAAGGCATCAATAAAGTGGTTAAATTAAATAACTGGGAGAGTGCACCATTTGATGCTGCTTACCTCTGTGTGAAAGAGGCAAATTACCAAAATGAATATGTTTGGAAAAAACCAAAAAGTAGTCCGAATCGCAATTATAAAGCTGAAGTAAAAATTAATCACGATCTTTATTCGTGTGAAATTTACTTGGTGGTCAAGGATAAGTACGGACAAGAAATAGTAAACAAGCTGGTGTCATCAACTAAACCAGATGAGATTATCTTCAGTTATTTTCTAGGGGAATTGAAGTGGTTATCAAATTACGAGGTTGCTTTATTTAATAAACCCAAATCCAAATATGCTTCTGTTCACATAAATGAGGACGTATTCAAGTAAAGGGGGCATTTCTAAAGTTTTGTATAGATCAATTGACTCCACAATTTATAAAAAAGGGTTGTTAATATGAATGAGTTAATAGCTAAAAAAAAAGATTTAAACGAGCAGAGATATAAGTTACTTGGAAAAGGATTTGGTTGGTTTTTAGCTTTTGGATTGTTAGGAGTTGTGTCATCCTTTATTCCATTAGAAACTTTAATGGGAAAGATATTGTACTATTCCGTAATTGCACTAATTATTTATGTCTGGATTAGGTTCGCAATAATTTGTATTAAGACTTTTATTTTGACTGCAAAAGTGTTCAAAACTAATACCTCAATTTATAAAGCTAAAAGAAGAATTTCTTAGATATCTAATATTCTTCTGATTTTCCTTTAGGCTACGAAGAAAACACATTACCTTTAAGAGTTGAATTTGTTGGGGCAAGCGTAGAACTTATTATCAATATGTTCTAAGAATGTGGTAATTTTATTGACAAGAAAGAAACGTAAACGAATTAAAATTGGAGATGTATATGCGATACCTTTGCCAAATGGCAAATATGCTTTCGGTAGAATATTTAAAGATGCTGGCATAGGAATTTATAATTATATTGGAGATAATATTGAAGACATTCCAAAGGTCGAGGAGTATCAATTTATTGTTGGTGTATATGATTATGTACTAAAATCAGGAGATTGGGCAGTTGTTGGAAATCGTCCTTTTAAAAGTGATGATGAAGCATATCCTCCTCCTTCTTGTATCATTGATAGTATTTCAGGTGAATATTCCATATACCATAAAGGGGAAACTCGAAGTGCAACAAAATCGGAATGTGAAGGATTAGAAGTGGCGGCGGTTTGGGGAGATAATCACATCATTGATAGGATTATGGGCGATGATAAGTGGCACAGTGATGATAAAATTTAACTTTTTCCTTATTCCACAAACGGGGGCTTTTTGAAACAAGCACATATCGAAATAAATAAAAATTGGCGTACTCCAATGATTCATTGGGTACGCCATTTGTTTTTATTCAATAGCAACAATCTTTACGAAAAACAGCCTTTTTTAATACTCATTAACAATCCCCTTCAGCTTTTTTTGCCATTTTTCATCGTCAAGGATGATTTGGAAGGAGATCCGACGGTTCTTCTGTAGTGATTCCTTGGTTGCTCCTTCTGCAATCGGCTTGTATTCGGAATATCCTGTCGCGGCTACATACTGGGCGTATTTTGGTTGCTTGAACTTTGGATTGACCTCCTGCATGTACTTGACGACGGATACGGCGCGCTCGGTCGAAAGAGTCCAGTTGTCATACGGGACGGAATCGGTATGTCCCTCGATTAAGATGATGTAGAGATAGCGGCTCAGCTCCTGCTCGTCGATGATTTGCACGAGTGCATCGGCAAGCTGTGCGAGCACCTTTTTACCAGACGGACTGATTTCAGCACTGCCTGTATCAAACAGAATGTTTCCTTCGACTGAAATCGTATTGTTCGGTCCGCGGATGATTTTATCCTTCCCGACGTTTTCCTCGAGTCGTTTTTCAATCAAGTCTGAAATGTGCTGTTTCACATCCGCCACCTTTGCCAGTTCGTGCCGGACCTCTGTTTGTTCATAGGCGTTGTAGATGCTTTGGATGTAGGCGATAATCGCGATGAACAGCATGACGAGCACCATCATCGCCATCATATCGGTGAATGACGGCCAGAAGTATCCTTTGACACCTTCCTCTTCTTGGTTCCATCTTCTTCTACGCATCGGAGTCACCGTTGATTCGAGTCATGAATCGTAATCCGACGTGGCTGGTCGTAAGGATCTCGGTCATAGCGCGCGTTCGCGGATTGGACCGTCGCATCCAACAAACGCTGAAGCACATGATACACATCCCCAAAGTATTGATGCGTCTGCTTAAACTCACGCGAAAGGTTTTGGTAAACCGAATCAAGCGCACGGATCAGCTCGCGCATTTCCTGATCGCGACCGTTGTCGTGTCGTGACTGGCGTTCTCGTTCGAACATATGGCTCAGCTGGTCGATAAAATCCCGCTTGAACTGCTCGATTGTGGAGTACCACGCTTTTTCGAGGTGCTGGACCGAGGCGGCAAACGAATCGTTCGCCCGGCCGTACTGTTCGGTCTTATCCTGATACCGGTAAAACCATTCATCGTTTTGCTGCGCCATCCGCCTTTCAAAATCCTCTTGCTTCGTTTCATATTTTGAGAGCACCGATTCAACCCCGCCAACTAACGCGCGGCCGAGCTCCTCGGTTTTCTTTTGCGATTCCTCAATTAAACGGTCCGAATGCTTCATCACGTGCTCCATCCGCTTTTGCCCCTGATCGAGCTGCTCACTCGTCCGTTTGTATTGTTTTTCGAAGCCAGAAACGTGTTCGCCTAGCTTTGTAAGTCCCTTATCAACAGAGTGCTGGACGGACTCCAGCTTTGTGATCGTATCGGAAAAACGATCGCCGAACATGACGAGCACATCCGAGCTTTGTTTGAACTGCTCGGTATGATCGCGTTGTGCCGATAAAATTCCTTTCACATCCTCCATCGCTTCCTCAAGACCAGCGGTGAAGCCGACCATTTTTTCTCCGAAATCCCCGATGCTTTGCTGGAAGCTTTCCTGAACTTTGGTGACGAGCCGGTCGAGTAAACGCTCTAGAGAGTCCTTCGGCTTCTCGTTTTGCAGCTGCTCCTGAACGACGTGATCAAGAACATCCTCTGCTTCAGTGATGACCCGATCCTGCAAATAACCGAGCGACGTTCCTCCTGTTAAAAAACCCGATTGGATGAGCGAGAGGCAAAGCGAGCTCCCGATTCCGGCGATACTCGTGACAAAAGCGATACTCATGCCTTTGAACGGCTCAGA
This sequence comes from Pseudalkalibacillus sp. SCS-8, assembly GCF_040126055.1. Lineage (NCBI taxonomy): Bacteria > Bacillati > Bacillota > Bacilli > Caryophanales > Fictibacillaceae > Pseudalkalibacillus > Pseudalkalibacillus nanhaiensis. The sequence continues at coordinate 3,359,399 of NZ_CP143541.1, read as the reverse complement.
GATAGCGGTAACGATTTCTGTAACGGACAGGTTCGCACCACCAGGCTGATTGCCGATGCCAACGAGTGTATCCTGCATGGCCATAATCGCCATCGTTAGCCCGACGAATGTCCCGAGAACCCCGACGATGATCGCGAGCGAAGGGAGGCCGTGGATGAGACGGATGATGTTCCCTGTCGGTACCTGAAAAATGCCGAGCACCCGGATCGGCTGTTTCATCAAGTGTTTTTCCACGAGAACGGGACTGTTGACGTTCGCAACACCTGAAAGATGAAAGGTGCGATACTCCTCAATCGCGTCGTTCATCCACTTCGAACTTCGCCCAGCTTGCAGGCTAGCTGCATCAATATGAGAAAGCTCCTTCAGCCAATCCATCAACTTGAGGCGGGCTTGAATCGTTCCGATGAAACCGAAGAGCGTGATGAAGCCGATGATGCCAATGACAATGACTGTGACGTTTTCCAAGCTGCATTCCCCCTTGTCTACTCTCATTTTATGAAAGACAACCAGGGAACTTGCCCATTTTTCATCAAATCGGTGGGAGGAGGAGCTGGTTTCGTGCCCTCAAAACTGAGTTTCGCTGATTTTGGGTGAGGATAGAACCATTATCGTGACCTCAAAACTGAGTTTTGCTGTTTTTGGGTGAGGATAGAGCCATTATCGTGACCTCAAATCGGAGTTTTGCTAGTTTTGGGTGAGGATAGAACCATTATCGTGACCCCAAATTGGAGTTTTGCTAGTTTTTGGTGAGGATAGAGCCGTTATCGTGCCCCAAAATCGGAGTTTCGCTGTTTTTGGGGTGCGAAAAAGTCGTTATCGTGCCCCAAAATCGGAGTATTGCTGATTTTGGGGTGCGAAAGAGCCGTTATCGTGCCCCAAAATCGGAGTTTTGCTGATTTTGGGGTGCGAAAGAGCCGTTATCGTGCCCCAAAATCGGAGTTTTGCTGATTTTGGGGTGCGAAAGAACCGTTATCGTGCCCCAAAATCGGAGTTTTGCTGATTTTGGGGTGCGAAAGAACCGTTATCGTGCCCCAAAATCGGAGTTTTGCTGATTTTGGGGTGCGAAAGAACCGTTGTCGTGCCCCAAAATCGGAGTTTTACTGTTTTTGGTGTAGGATAGGGTCGTCTCCACCGACCACCACCCCAAAAATGAAAAAACTCATTGCCCATAAACGGCAATGAGTATTCCTATGTATACTAGTTTTTAACTTGTGCTTTTTGAATGATGTTGAGCTTTTCATCTAGCAGCTGGCTGATTTTCACAATGGCTGGATCCGAGAAATTATCAAGCTGTTTGCTCTGCTCGTACATCAATTTTTGCAGCATATAAACTTCATCCTTTATATCAAGTAAGCTAGATTTAGTCATGAAAACGAATCCTCCAAGGTCAGACATCTTATAGGGTGTAGACATTATTTTACAGGATTGTCCAATCAATGTAAATACAAATCTAGCTTTTTGGACCCATATATTCAAAGATTTGGTACGCAAAAGTAAGTAGCTTTTATAATACGTTCGTAGTAAGTATGGACGATTTTTCCAGAATTAACGAAGTTTTCATATGAACTTAACGAAAATCTAGTAAAGTTGAAATTGGAGTGTTTTTAAAAAATACATGGGGAGGAACTCTGATGCAACATCTACTTGCAAGAAAATGGACAACCTTGATGCTCGTTTTTGCAATGGTCGTAGCATTGCTGCCAGCTGGTTTGGCGCAGGCTGCAACGACGACGATTGAAGAAGCGAAAACGATGACTGGTCAAACGGTCACTGTTGAAGGCGTCGTAACAGCAGATTTCACAGGTAACAATCTATCAGCGTACATACAGGATGATACAGCAGGAATCAACGTTTATTCGAGAAACAAGGATTTAGCAGTTTTAGAGGAAGGCCAAAGAATCAGGGTCACGGGAACGATCAAGATCTATAGAGGTTTGACTGAAATCGAGCCGGGGTCGATCGAGATTTTATCCAGCGACAACCAATTGCCACCAGCTCAAGCTACGGAACTTGCAACGCTATACAATGACGAGGCTGAACCACTTGAAGGATCACTCGTAAAGGTGCGCGGGTTTATCCAGTCGATCCCTACTTCCAATGCAGGGAGCGGCTACAACATCTCGTTCATAGATGATAGTTTACAAGGATCCGTGCTTCGGGTCGATTATGCGACAGGAATTGATCTGTCACAGCTGAAGGAAGGTCACTGGTACGATGTGACAGCGGTGGTCGGCCAGTATTACGATTATCAGCTCATGCCACGTTCATTGGCAGATTTCGAGCTTGTCGATCCACAACCGGCAGCACCTAAGCCGAAAGAGTTTTATGATGCAGTTGTTGATCGAGTCGTAGACGGCGATACAGTCTATATTCAGGATTCTGTGCTTGGCACAACAAAAATCCGTATGCTTTCAATGGATACACCGGAAACGAATTACAATGGAAACACGCAAGGAGCGCACGCTGAAGCAGCGACAGAAGAGCTGAAGCGTCTTCTTCCAGCAGGTACTGCGATTACGTTAGAAGTCGGGGATCAGCCGACGGATTCCTACGGACGTTTGCTTGCTCATGTGAAAAAAGGAGAGCTGAACGTCAATATGGAGATGGTCCGTTTAGGTCGTGCGGTACCGTATTTTATTTATCCGAACATGAAGCATTTCGAGCATTACAATACCGCAGCGAAGGAAGCGATCGAAAACGGCCGTGGCATGTGGAATCCAGCGGATCCGATTGCTGAATTGCCTTATGAATTCCGTTTCAATTTAAGAGGCGGACCGGATAAGTTTGTCGGCAACTATTTTACAAAGGAATACGTTTCGCCTGAAAGATGGGAAGAGATTCCTGTTGAGGATCGTGTGTTCTTCTTTACAGAGCAAGAAGCAATGGACGCAGGTTATGTGAAAAACGACAGCCCAGCTAACGGAAACATCAAGGTCCAATTGCTCGGATTGAACGACCTTCACGGTAAAATTGATGTCACGAAGCGCTCTGGTGGCGAGGAGTATGGTCGTATCGATTACCTTGCGGCGCACTTGAAGCAGCGCGAGGCGACGAATCCGAACACGCTGACTGTCCACGCTGGTGATATGATTGGCGCAAGCTCACCTGTATCAGCACTTTTACAGGATGAACCGACGGTCGAGCTGATGGAGGATGTTGGCTTTGATGTCGGTGTAGTAGGAAATCATGAGTTCGATGAAGGTGTTGATGAACTTCTCCGTCTTATTAACGGCGAGAAGCATCCGAACGGGCTCGCAGACTATGATGGAATGGACTATCCATTGCTAGCCGCGAACGTTGAATACAAGGATAGCGGTGAATTGCTGCTTGAGCCGTATAAAATTTTTGAAATTGGCGGAACGAAGATTGGTTTCATCGGTGTCGTCACAGAGGATACGCCGAGCATGGTCATTCCGGATGGCATCAAGGACGTTGGTTTTACGGATGAAGCGGAAGCAGTGAACCGTTTCGTACCTGAGCTTCAAGCACAAGGTGTTGAAGCGATCGTGGTTCTTGCTCACGAACCAGTGAGTATGAAGGATGGGGTTGCAACAGGCGAGGCGGCAGATTTGGCGAACAAAATCAACGATGCAGTAGATGTGATTTTTGCCGGGCATAATCATATGAAAGTGAATGCGGTGGTCGACAACAAGCTGATCGTTCAGGCTTGGGAATACGGCATGGCCTTTTCCGATGTGGATCTCGAAATCGATCCAGTCACGAACGATATCGTAAAAAAATCCGCAGAAATCGTGGATGTTGTGCATAACGGAATTTCACCAGATGCTGAAATCACAGCAAAGTTGGATGAGTATTTAGAAATCGTCGGACCGAAGCTGAACGAGGTTATCGGAGAAGCAGCGTTCGCGATTGAAGGCGGGTATACCGATAAAGGTCTTGTCGGTGATAATGCACTCGGAAACCTTATTGCAGAAGGCATGCGGGCGGAAATGAACGCAGACTTCGCGTTGATGAACGGAGGCGGAATCCGTGATGACCTTGATGCAGGTGAGATTACTTGGGGTGAGCTGTACAACATTCAGCCGTTCGGAAACACGTTGGTGAAGATTGAGCTGACAGGAGATGACCTTCGGCAAGTGGTGAACACGCAGCTCAATCCGGAATATGGACCGGAAATGAGCATTGCCGGCTTCCGTTACACTTGGAATGAAGAGACGACCGAGGTTGTGAACTTATACCTACCTGATGGAACAATGGTAGAGCCTGAAGCGACGTACACGGTCGTCGTGAACAGTTATATGTATCCACATGGTAGAGACAAGTACCGCCTTTATGAATTGGGTGAAAATCCAGTTCAAGGACCGACTGATTTGGACGGGACGATCAACTTCATCAAGAGCTTCGGTGGTCCAGTTGAAATGTACCCGGATGGACGGATCAGCAGCGACTACCTTGCTCCAGTGACCGATGTAGTCAGTTCCGTTGACGAAGAAGATACGGTACGTTACATGGTTGAGGTGACAGACGGTGAAGGAGTCGGTGTTCTAAAAACAGAATACCGCATTAACAACGGAGAGTGGATGACGCTTGAAGGTGACACGCTGACGTTCACCGAGGAAGACTATGACAATGACGAGCGTTACCAGCTTGATATCCGTTCCGTTGATCAAAACTTCAACAAAGAAGACATCCAAACGTTCTACTTCGGCGAACCAGAGGATAAAGAAGAGGCGTTTGAAGAAGACATCGAGGAGCTCCATGAAATGATTGACGAAGCGGAAGAGGCTGGTTTATTCAAAAACCACGGTACCGCTCAATCCATACGTGCGAAAATCGATTCGATTCATAGTGAGGAAAAAACAAACAATCGTGAGAAAAAACTTGAGAAGCTCCAAGCCTGGATCAATAAAAAGAACGGCAAACACATCGAACCAACATTTGCGGAACAAATGGAAGAAGAAATTGAAGAAATGATTGAAGAGCTATAAGAAGAAAAACTCGCCTGGCAATGACGCCAGGCGAGTTTTTTTATGTTGGGTTATGCGCTCTGTGATGAACGTTTAGAAGTAAAGAATGGTAGAGCCAAAGCTGCTATAGCGAAAACGGCTGTAATCCCGCTAGCTGTGAAAAATGACTTTGTGTAATAAGGGATTTCGCTCGTCGGAACCCGATCATTCACCTCGAACATGAGGAAATGGATACCGATCCCATCTCCGTCAACAATCGTATTCTTCAGATCCACACCCTTCAGAAAAAGCAGAACCGCAAGACCACTCATAAGAAAAAATCCAACCACACTCCACATTTTCATATAAACACGCCCCCCCTCTCCTACCCATATTATACCAAAAACATTGGAGTGTCAGGCACCGATCGCGAAGTCAATGGTACCAAGGGATCCCGATCGGTGCCTGACACCTTCTCCAAATCCTTACATGGAGCGGCTTCATTTGAAGTGTCAGACACCAACTCAGAACCCTTGCAGGAGTAAGATCTGTTGGAAGTGCCTGACACCAACTCAGAACCGTTGCGCCAGTTAGCTTCCGTGAAAGTGCCTGACACCTGGCGACCGCGCACCAGGTGTCAGGCGGGTGGTTTTGGGGAATGAATAGGGAGAGTGGACGAGTGTAATTGTTCGATCAGAAAGTTGAGGGGGTCAGACATTGGCGAAATTGAATATAAAGAAGAAACATTACAAACACATCATCATTTGGTCGCTGGTCATCATCTACATTTCTACTATGGTCTATCACACATATAAGTCACTTCCAGCAGGCATTTCGTACGAAAGTGAAGTTTACAGGATGGATGATGTCCAGTTTTATCATGATCTTACATATCAGAAGGATGGAGAGCTGAAGAAAGAGCTGAACATCTTCGAGCGGATCAATGAAATCATCATGGATGCTGAAGAGTTCATTGTCATTGATATGTTCATGTTCAATGGCTACTATGACCGCAAGATCGATTTCCCTCCGATTAGTGAGAACCTGGAGGATACAATCATCAAAAAGAAAAAGCAAAATCCCGATATCAAAATTATCTTCATTTCAGATGAAATCAACACGGGCTATAATTCATACCCTTCCAAGCTTTTATCAAGGCTTGAGGAGAATGGGGTAGAGGTAGTCTATACAAATCTCAACCGTCTGCGAGACCCGACACCACTTTACTCAGGGATTTGGCGGATGTTTTTCCAATGGTTCGGCCAGGAGGGTGACGGGTGGATTATGAATCCTTTCGCCAGTGAAGCACCTGAGCTGACCGCCCGCTCTTACCTGAAGCTTTTAAACGTTAAGGCGAATCATCGTAAAATTGTCGCTACAGATAAAACAGCGCTCGTAAGCTCTGCCAATCCTCATGATGCATCCGGTTTTCATGGCAATGTCGCCTTCGAGGTGGAAGGGCCGATCATTCAAGAGATCCTTGATGCCGAGCAAGCGGTTTTGGCCATTTCGGAAAAAGGGGTTCAAATGCCGACATACGAACCGAAAAAGGATGCGGCACCAGAAAAAGGGCAATACAAAGTGCAATATTTTACGGAAGGAAAAGCGCACAAACATATCGTCGAAGCGATTGAAAAAACAAAGCCTGACCAGAAAATCCGCCTCGGGATGTTCTATATCGCCGACCGATCTGTCATCGAACCGCTTATAAAAGCTGCAAAACGAGGTGTCGATGTAAAAATCATCCTCGACCCGAACCAGACAGCATTCGGGAATAAAAAAACCGGTCTACCAAACATTCCAGTCGCGATGGAAATGGTGGAGGACTCTAAGGGAGCCATCGACATTCGCTGGTACAACACGACCATCCAGCAGTACCATACGAAAATGATGTATATAAAAGGGAAAAAGGAATCGACGATCATTGCCGGGTCAGCCAATTACACGAAACGAAATCTTGAAGCGTTCAATCTTGAAGCCGACCTTCAAATCCAGGGACCGAACGATTCCAAAGTCATGAAGGATGTGGATGCTTACTTCGAACGGCTGTGGAACAACGACGGAGGGGAGTATACCGTTGAGTACGGCAAATATGAAGATACCCTCACATACGTACAGCGCGCGGTTTATGCAGTTCAGAAATTCCTCCGACTGACAACCTATTAATCGTAAAAAAAGCTCACCCAGATTCACTCTGGGTGAGCTAATTATTTTAGGTAAACTTTGTGTTATGGGACGTAAATATCAAGATGTTTTGGAAGAATATCGATTTTCAACGGGAGCGGTTCTCCTTCATCGCCGTCGATGTTGGAATGTAAGTGTTCAGAAGATGAAATCTCGAGGCTCGACGTACTGATGTATTCCACATCGTCGTCATGGACATGTTCACCTCGTAAAAGCTCAGTCAAGATCTTGATGAATTTGTGAAGGGCGATATCATGGACGACAAGGCATTTCAGCTTTCCATCATCGACTTCTGCATCAGGAGCCAATTTTTCAAAACCACCGACAGAGTTGGTCAACGCCGCAAGGACGAGCAGCGCATCACCCTTCCACTCCCCATGATCATGCTTCAGATGAATATCATAGGCCTTCTTCGAACTAAGCGTCTTGATGCCTTCAAGCATATAGGCCAGCGGACCGAGCATCGTCTTTTGCTTCGGCGATACGCCATAAGTCGCTTCAGCAATCGCTCCGACGGCGATGATATTCATATAGTAATGGTCATTCACTTTCCCGATATCAACCGGACGCGTCTCACCATGTTCAATCAGCTTGATCGCTTCATCAAAATCCTGCGGGATCCCCAGAGCCCGAGCAAAATCATTCACTGTCCCCATCGGAATGATACCGAAATTCGGACAATGCTTCTGATCCGCAAGACCATTAACCGTCTCATTCAACGTCCCGTCTCCACCCATGGAAACAACGACGTCAAACGCCTCTTCACATGACGTGCGTGCAAACTTCGTCGCATCAAGCTCTTTTTCCGTCATCTTGACGATCACATCATAGCCCTTACGCTTAAGCATTTCCTCCACTTTATGCTGATTCTTCTCCGCTTCCTCCTTACCGGACGACGGATTCACAATAATCATCGCTTTCTTCAAAACAAACGCCCCCTCATATACCGAACTACACCATACACTACAACCCATACCCGAAACCCACCGAGAATAACCCTGGAAGTGTCAGGCACCGATAACGAAGCCAATGGTACCAAGGCACCCCGATCGGTGCCTGACACCATTTCCAAACCCTTGGCAGGAGCGGCTTCCCGGAAAGTGTCAGACACCAACTAAATTATGATGGGGTAATAAAGTACCGATAATGCAGCCTGCTTCTTTTGGAGTAGGCTTTTCTAATTATGAAGGGTAATTCGAACTACCTGTTTAGCTAAAATATGGAGGTATCTCAGTAATAGGTTAGAAGGTAGTGTTGTGCAAATAAATGGAAAGGGGAGAAAAAAATTGAAATTGTAAGCACAAGTATTCTTTTAACTTAAATGGAGGTAACGAATGAAAAAGCATTTACTCTTTGTGTTTGTGATGGGATTGTCGTTTCTTTTATTCAGTCCTGTCAACTCAGCTTCAGCTGCAAGTACAGTAACAATTAATCATGAATATTATACGTTTGACCAACCTAGCTTCACCTCGACAAAACTACATACTTTTAACAGCAATTATGAAAGCAAAACCGTTAACGTCAAGCAGCAACAAGGTGATTGGTTATTAATTGAGACAAGTTATGGGGATGAATGGTTTTACAATGGTGATTTATATATTGACCATGATTTTGTCACATATGAAGATTCTTCTTTCACCTCAAATATCTCAGATGAATTTAGTGGTGACAGAAGTGTAGAGGTAGTAGATCGAAAAGGTGACCACTGGTATCTTGTTTTTACCCATAAAGGGAACAAATGGGTTTACTATGATGCTGATCTAGGAAATCTAACAATCGATCATAATTTCTATACATTTGAAGGTCCGGGCTTCTCTTATGAGAAAGTGAAGGACGCACAAGGAACGGCTTATTATAACCCGTCCACTGTTAATGCAGTAGCTCAGACAGGGGATTGGTATCAGGTTATAACAGATAAGGGTAATAAGTGGTTCTATAATGGAGCTATGGAAATCGATCACAGCTTTACAGTTTATGATAACCCATCCTTTACTTCTAACGAAGGTGATACCTATACTCAAGGTGCCACAGGTGCAGGAGCGCTTCATGTTGTGGATCAGAGCGGAAACTGGTATTTTGTTCATACTAACAAAGGGAATAAGTGGGTTTATCATGATCCCAATCTCGGGACGATAACACCACCACACAACTTTTACATTTTCCATGGTCCATCCTTCAACTATAGCAAAGTAGAGGACTCGGGCGGTGGGTATGCATATTATAATGCCAATACCACTGTAGAAGCTGTTGCACAAAATGGAGATTGGTATCAAATTTATACAGATAAAGGGAATAAATGGTACTACGATGGAGAGCTCCATATTCCGCATAATTTTACAACCTATAAAGCTGCATCTTTATTATCAGAGAGTGTAGCAACGTTCGAATCAACGGATTTAAAGGTTATTGATAAGATCGGCTATTGGTATAAGGTTTATACGAATCAAGGTGAAGATTGGACATATTACGATGGGGAAACCGGTTTTAGTAAACCTCTTACAATCAGTGATTATACCGTAACATCCCGTTATGGCCCAAGATGGGGCAGCTTTCACCATGGAATTGACTTGGCTCGATCCGGCACAATTAACGTGGTAGCTGCAGCTGGAGGAACAGTAAGTAAATCCTATTACTCTAGTTCTTATGGTGAAGTGATCATCGTAAGACATAGTATCAAAGGGGAAGTCCACGAAACACTATACGCACATATGAGAAGCGGGACAAGGAAATTTTCAGTGGGTGACACCGTAAATGTTGGCGATGTATTAGGCTTAATGGGGAACACAGGTGAGGGTTCTACTGGACAACACCTGCACTTTGAAATCCATGATGGAACATGGAATAGCAGCAAATCAAACTCTGTAGATCCAGAGAATTATATCAATTTTTAGATGGCGATAATAAAAGCCCACCTTAATGGTGGGCTTTTTCGTTTGTATTAAGCCGCGTCATCCTCAACAGCGACGCTTGATTCAAGCTCCATATGCTCTTTCAGCTTGTCGCTGATTTCGTTACGTTCTTGGTCTGAAACAATGTAATAGTAGATATTGTTGATATATTGACCGTGTCCGCTGACCTCAAAGGTCTGCAGGTTTTTACGTGCGCTTTTGTAGTTCGCCTGAATATCCTTCATCTCATCGAACGTCAGGTTCGTCTTCACATTGTCACTGATTACACCGAGCACATCATCAAATTTCGTAATGGAGGATGCTCGTGCGCCTTTTTCAATGACGCCTTTAATCACTTCACGTTGGCGTGCGTTTCGTCCTAGATCACCCTTCGGATCTCCCTTTCTCATCCGAACGAAAGCGAGCGCTTCTTTACCAGTCTCAAGCTCAACTTCGCCTTTAGGGAAGGTATAACCATCATAGGAAAAACCGCGGCCGTTATTGACCGTGACACCACCAACAGCATCAACGATATCCTGGAAGGACTCCATGTTTACCTTGATATAATAGTTGATTGGAATATCCAAAAAGTTCTCGACGGTCTCGACAGCCATCTTCGTACCACCAAACGCATACGCATGGTTGATTTTATCATCGAAACCTTTCCCGACAATCAACGTACGGGAATCTCGTGGAATGTTGAACATATACATTGAATCTTTTTCAGGATTCACCGTCATGACGACCATCGTATCGGATCGCCCTCTATCATTTTTCCGTTCATCAACACCCATCAACAAGATAGAAATTGGCTCAGGGGCTTTTTTATCATCAACTTTTGGCTTTGGAACTGTTTTTTCACGTTCAGGATCAATCGGCTCGTGAATCGTATTTGCTGTCTCCTTGACCGAATCGTACAAATAAAACCCATAACCAGCAATCCCGACAACCGCGATACCAATGACAATCAGGAATGAAATCATTACTTTCTTTAACATAGAGACCCTCTCTTACTCTAGTAGATATTTTTTGAATCTAGATACGATTATACAGCAACTCCGTCCATATCCAAATACTAATTTTACCGAAAATAGGAAGAATCTCTTAATCTGTCCTATAAAAAATTTCGACAAAACGAAGATCCCGTTGTAACCAAACGGTGAAGCATTTCGTCTTTGGAACGGGGGTGTTTTTATGAAAAAAATCGTAATTATGATGGCCATGTCGATCCTAGCAATCAACTTGACAGCCTGCGCCGAACAGCCGGTACCCAAATGTGGTGACCAACAACAAACTGCAAAATGTGAAGAAAGAGAAGCCGCGCCACAATCGGAAAAAGAAGTGAAAGACGTCCGAGAATCTGATTGGCAGCAGCTTACAGTTTGGACGGAGATTGGAAAGATGCAAAGGTGGTCAAAATCACCTTAAGTGAGAAAATCCCGAACAACATAGTCATGTATGCAGACCTGAAAACATATGCCTATATTGGAAAAGGTTTGGTAGACTAATAAAGAGAGAAAGGGGGAGCCAATGAGCCAGATCCAAGTCAAAAGGAATACAGACCGAGCGGAACGGTTTGAAGTCGCATTCAACCAGATCCATCTCAAGCTGAAGGACCTTGCACCGAACTCACAAAACGATAATTTCACGTACCTATTACATAAAGTCAAAGACAAGCATACATCGATCCGATATCACTTTCCGGAATTGAGGCAGTTCGCAAAGCTTCGGAATGCGATCGTCCATGAAAAAGTCAAAGAGAGCTACTATATCGCGGATCCTCATCAGGATGTTGTCGATGAAATCGAGACCATCAGCAAAGCGTTACTCAGCCCGCCTCTTGGACTTTCCATAGCGTCGAGGGACGTTCTATCCTTCACAACCGATACCCATATAAAAGTCATCCTGAATGCCTTCGCTGAAAAAGGCTACTCGCAATTTCCAATCTATGAGAATGGTGTTTTCAAAGGCCTTTTAACGGAAGGCGGCATTGCAAAATGGTTTTCGACCCACGTCGCTGGTGATTTCATACCGGTTGGGGAGACGAGGGCTGCGGAAATTTTAAAAATCGAAAAACCACATAACGTGAGCTTCATCGCAAGGGACGCGACGATCTATGATGTGGAGGATCTGTTTGAGTCGTACTTCGACCGCAATCAAAAGCTTGAAGCCGCACTAGTCACTGAAAACGGAACGACCAACCAATCGCCAATCGGCATCATCACCACGTGGGACCTCGTCCAGATCGACCGAACGAAAATCACACTCATACCGTAAAAGACCGGGCTGCGCAGAGTATGCCGGTTCAGTTGTGAGGTGTAAAACGAAAAATCACAGACTAAATCACAAGGTATATCACAAAGAATGGGTTTATGATCCACAACAAAAAAGCTTAGAGGATGTCCTCTAAGCCTTTTCTATTCTAAAAGTTACTCCATTAACTGCCCCTTAACTGAAGATTAACAAGTAATTCAACCTTCACCACCCTTTGAGCCGTTTCTTTCTCTTAATATTTCTAACTCCATTTGTTTCTCTTTCTAACAATGTAATGTCATTTAGTTATTCTAGAATGCTACCTAATTCTTATGGATTAACCAATAAGAGGCGTACCCCTTCCTTGATTATCGCCACCTTAAATGGAATGCATTATTCTTTTTTAGTAGCTAGATATGTAATAAAAGTTAGGATTAAGAAAATACAGAATAGGAATATACCAGATAAATTATGATTATATATAAAAAATGCCTGAATCAATGGAACTTGATACAAGATAAGTACCATAACAATAATAAAAAGAATCAATAGAATAAACATTTTTATTACTGACTTGCCCCCGTTAGTTGAATATTAGTGTCAATATAAGAGCTTGTCTAAATAAGGATACCATTCCCCATTTCCGAATTTAGCCTTTACTGCATCCTCAACAATTTCAGGAGAAATAGAACTAAGGTTAGATAGACTTTTAACATCATTTTCTGTTGCACCTCGGATTATTTGTCCTCCTGCATCTAGCACAACATACCCATCTAAGGTTTCCGAGATATAATTTTTCAGAGCCAAGTTTTTAGGAGGTCTATCATTCCCGATTATTTGCCACTCTCCATCTTCCAACCTTGTATCGATTGTATTGAACATAAACAATATTGGTTGATTTTGAATTTTATTTAACATTTCATTTTCTTTATATATGCAATCAAAAATAATGAATACATCTGAAGTTGCTCCTTGTAATACAACTTGACCTATTGCCTTCAGTTCCTGATTAAAAGGTATTGTAAATATATCACCAATACTAACTTTAAATTTTTTTCTTCGAGCCATTCACAATTCCTCCATACAAAAAGCCTTATTCCATTGAACTGCCTATCAGTTAGATATTAAACAAATAGAGCATTAATCCTTTATTAGATCAACGCCCCCTATAACTGAATAACATTCAATCAATCATTAAACTGTTGATGGCTGTATTAATGGATTACTTGCAGTCATTTGTTTTCTTTTACAATCTCATCAACAAATTCCCATGCATCGTCTTTTGTCAATGATCCATCTAAGTGAAAGATCATTTGAAATGAACCGTTTTTCACGTTAAATGAACTAGACAAAATGTGATAGTTGTTCTGTTTCTTTTCATCGTATTCTACGGTTACTCCGCTGATTTCTTTTTCCCTTGAATTGCTCAAACTGTTTTTAAAATTACTAACGTACACATTTATGATAGACCTTCCTTCATATGGACCATAAAGAGTTTCTGACTGTTTGTCATCATAATGTGCTTTTTCACCTATTTCATCTGAATAAGAAATTATCACAACGTGGCGGTCCCCAATTGGTTCCCCAAGATTATTCTCTGGTGGATATTGCAAATTGATAAAATTTAGGCTATAGTCACCAACTTCTGGGAGCGAGACTTCCATCCCAATATGCTCTTTGATTTTCTTTTGAATATCATCTGTAATAACGGATTCGCTTTGATTTGTGCAAGCAATCAATATTAATAACATAAAAATCCCAAAATAGATTCTTAAATTTTTCATGAATACCCCCTCGTATTAAGGAATAGCCACCGTTTATTTAATAGGCTCTATGCTTTCTCTCTTTCGAAAAGTTAAATAATGCTATTAACAAACAAATCATACTAGATGCCCAAACAACTCCAGAAATACCTATCTGGAGTGAAATTTCTTCTGAAGCCATCGCATGATCATAGTCAAATGCAATAGCCTCTAATGCAAAATAGGCTGCGACAGAAAATAATAGCAAATGCAATAATGTCCAGATATATCCTGAACTTTTACTTTTATTTTTAACCCAAAGGAACACAGTAACTAAAATTGCAATTCCCATAACAATAGACAACCCACCAATTAACAAACCCATTACTTCCTGTTCTAATGGCATAAAATTACCCCTCCATATTAAATTTCTTATTCCTGATAACTGCCCGTTTCTAGAATAACTGTCATATTGTTTCATGCCTAAATTTTAACATATTTTTCTAGTGTCCTTTGATATATCATACGTAAACATTAACGTATACAAAGAGCATGCCGGTTTTTGCATTTCCCAACGTTTTGGTAGAATAGGACAAAACGAGTTCAATAGATTTGAGGGATACATGTGAACGTGAAAAAGCAACAAGGCTTTCGTGAGGATCCTCGTTTTCGGATCGCGAACCGGGAAGCCTTGATGGGCGTAGGACTCGCCGTCATCAACTTCATTTGGTGGTTTGGTTTTGCCTACGGCTTAGGGAACGAACGTCCAGAGGAATACACCTACATATTCGGCTTTCCAGCCTGGTTTTTCTACAGCTGCATTTTCGGCTTCGTCCTTTTTACCCTCTTTGTCATCGTAATGGTCAAGCTCTTTTTCGTGGAAGTCCCGTTTGATGATGGGGAGGGGGATGCAGAATGAATTGGGAAGTCATCCTCCCGTTATTCGGATTTTTAGCATTCGTATTCCTAATAGGAATCTATGCGTCGCGTCACATTCAAAAAGCACCAGACTTTCTGCAGGAATACTTTTTAGGAAGCCGCCAGCTGAACGGCTTCATTTTAGCGTTGACGATGGTCGCCACCTTCGGAAGTGCCAGCAGCTTCGTCGGAGGTCCGGGCGTCGCTTATAATCTCGGACTTGGATGGGTGCTGCTCGCCATGTCCCAGCTCGTTACGGGTTATTTTACGTTAGCCTTGTTAGGGAAAAAGTTCGCGATTGTTGCTCGAAAAATCAACGCCGTCACGCTGATCGATTTCTTAAAAGCCCGCTATCAAAGCAAGTGGGTTGTATTACTGTCCGCACTCAGCATCGTCATCTTCCTGTTCAGTGCGATGGCCGCTCAGTGGGTCGGGGGAGCTCGATTGATCGAGTCGTTCACCGGGTTGTCCTATACGACCGCGCTGTTTATCTTTGCTGCCTCGGTCCTCGTGTACGTCGTAATTGGCGGATTCCGGGCAGTCGCGATCACCGACAGCCTGCAAGGCATCGTCATGTTCATCGGGACGCTTCTGCTGCTGATCGGAACCGTTGTTGCAGGTGGCGGTTTATCGAACATCATGAACGAGTTGGTCGCTGAAAACCCGAACCTCGTCTCACCATATGGGGCCGACCGTTCGTTAACACCGTTGTTCGTCTCCTCCTTCTGGATTCTGGTCGGGGTAGGGGTAGTCGGTCTCCCGCAGGTTTCGGTCCGAGCAATGTCTTACCGGGATTCAAAAGCGATGCACAAAGCGATGATCATCGGAACGATCGTCGTTGGATTCATCATGCTTGGCATGCACTTGATCGGGGTGTTTGCACGCGTTGTCGTGCCTGGAGTTGAAGTGGGTGACAAGGTCATGCCACTTGTCGCGCTTGAAGTGCTACCGGCATGGCTCGCAGGAATCGTTCTCGCAGCTCCGATGGCTGCTGTCATGTCGACCGTCGACTCTCTGTTGTTGCTGGTTAGCTCAGCCGTAATCAAGGACGTGTACGTCAATTATGTCAGGCCAACCGCCTCTCAGCGCCAGGTGAAAACGCTCAGTATCTCGGTGACTGCCGCAATCGGAATCTTCGTGTTCCTGATGGCCGTCGATCCACCGGACCTGTTGATTTGGCTGAACCTGTTCGCCTTCGGTGGACTGGAAGCCGCCTTCATCTGGCCAGTCATAATGGGGCTTTATTGGAAAAAAGGAAACGCCTACGGCGCGTTCACCTCGATGTTCGTCGGGGTCGGCTCGTACATGCTGATTCACCTGAACGCACCGAACCTGTTCGGTATGCATACTGTCGTCGTTCCAATCGTGCTCTCGTTTGTAGGTTACGTCGTCGCAAGCCTCCTAACCCAACAAAAGCACCCAGCTCAACACCAACAAATCATCCAAAAATTCTGGGGCGTTTAATGCGTCGGTGTCAGGCACCGAAAATCAACCCTACAGCCCCAACGGTTTTGAAAAGTGTCAGGCACTGTTCAGGAGCCCTTGTCCACGACGGGGTTCCAAACAGTGCCTGACACTTCTTTAATGCTTTAAAGTTGACGTCTCATAAAAGGGGATTTCACGCTTTAAAGGTGGTTTTGATAGAGGACGGTCTGAGCAACCCCGATGAAGTATTCAGACTCACGGATAATATGCTTCATCACAACGGCGGCTGTTTTGTTATCCCGAATCGCACTGCTATCTTCAATGAGCATTGCACAAAAATAGATAAACTTCTGACTTTGATCGAGGCAATAATGGATCAGCTGGATAAGATCCTTATAAAGAGCTTGGCTCGGAGTACCGTTCGTACGGACGGCTGTTTCCATAAACCGGACGACCCTGTGATGCGTCTCTGTGAATGCTTTCTCCCATTCTTTCAAATCAAGCACATATTTGGGCTCAAGATCCTGAACGAGCTCACGAATCACTACTGTATGTTCTTCCTCTTGTTCCTTCCAGAATTCACACTCATCCAACACCCTCAAAGGCATCTGACTGCCGTAGTAATATTGCATCCTCCATCATCCCTCCATCCCGTTCTAATCATCAGCATATTAAAGAGCTTGGACCATTAGAACCATGAAATGAATAGATGGATAATTGTAGGATGGTTGTCCTTCAAACAAACGTTCAATTGATTTATAAAACTTTGTAAGGACAAGGGTTTTAACCGCTTAATCAAACGTTTGTTTGATGAAATGCGAAGATTGTCGTGGATCTTTCTTCCACCAATTCCACCTACGTCACAGTAAACAAAGCAATGATCATCGCATGCATAGATGCATGAATGAAAATGACGAACAACTCAGCGAACAAGAAGTTGCGGAGCAAGTGATCACGTTTCCTTATAAAAAAGTAGTAAGCTGCGAGCAGAATATTAGGAACCGACGCGACCAACAACGTTTGGGGAATGATCCAATACAAATTCGCAAGAATTTCTTGATTACTCGTCGCCTGACTCATCAGCACAATCGTGCCAAACACAATTCCAGGATGGTAAAAAAACAATAAGACCGAATTCATCAACAAGAATTTTTTTAACATGATTCTTCCCTTCCCAAAAGAAGATATGATTCCTATACCTTACTCAACCCGCCCGTAATCTGTGACCAGAATCCATTACTTAGTGTCAGGCACCGAAAATGAACCCTTATGTACCAATAGATATGAAAAGTGTCAGACACCGATTGAGAACTGTTGCGGCGCAACGGTTCCTTTCGGTGCCTGACACCTCCATAAAATCATTTGTAAAAATTACTATATTTCTATTAAGAATGTCACATACCCGACCGATAGTAACAGTGGTATAAATTTACCATATAATTGGGTGGTGATATATAGGGAACCGGTATAAATGTTGAAAACAAAGACGTTCATCACCGTTATACCATTATCGTATGAAAACAAAAACAACGATGATATCAGTCGAAAGGAGTAAACATTTTGAACTATTGTGTGGAATGTGGTGCTGAATTAAAGAATGGGACGAGTTTTTGTACAGAATGTGGTACGAAGCAGCCCAGCCAGACAGCAGCATCAGAAGGAAAACCAGCAGATAAACCAGTAGTAAGACCTGTTCAACAACAGGCAACAGTGGTGAAACCGAAAAAGCCACTCTCAAAGAAATCGAAAATCATCATCGCTTCAGCTTGTGTCCTGATCGCAGCCCTATTCGGAACTCATAAATTTTTATCGTCTAAATTTGATCCAATCGTCAAAGTAAAAGCAATCGACAAAGCAGTAGCAAGCAAGGATAGCGAAGCACTGTTCTCTGAAATCGAGTATGACAAGGATGCTTTCCTCGATAAGAAGCAATATATCAGCTATTTGAACGATAATGGGTGGGAATCCATCCGTAATGACTTGCTCCAATCGACAGCGAACAAGGAGAGTCAAACATTCAACCAGTCTATTTATGATGGGTTTGGCAATAAAGTATTCATGATCAAAACGGAAGACAAAATTCTTGGTCTCTATAAAGAGTACATAATCGAAGCAGTTCCAAATTCCTTATACGTCGTCTCCAATTCGCCTCAAACGGAAATTGAGATTGCAAGTAAAAAGGTGAACGTTGAAATCGCAGACGAAACCTTGGAAATCGGCAAAGCTTATCCTGGCAAATTTGTAGTGAATGCGAAAACCACTTCCGAATTCGGTGATATCACGTTCAAGGATGAATTCATCCTCACCGGTAGCGGTGAGAATTACGACGAGCTTTACATCGATCTTCCATTTTTGAAATATCACGCTTATTCCAACGTCGAAAATGCTGTCCTTTATGTTAATGGAAAAAGTACAGGAAAAACCTTAGAAGACTATGAAATTCTAGGTCCATTTCCAGCGGATAAGGAAGTCGAAATGTACGCAGAGTGGACGGCACCAAATGGTGAGACGCTGAAATCTGAAACCATTACACAAAAAGATGTATACTGGTCTACTCTCGAATTCATTTTTGACGAAAATGCGGTTGAAGCTTCAACATCTTCATCAGAAGAATCTGACCTTGATGGCGAATATAAAGTAGCAGCAAACCAGATTCATGCCTTCCGTGCCGCTTATGAATCTGCCTTGAACTTGAGAGATTACTACGAAATCGAAGGATTTATGGTAAAAGGTAGTGAAGCGGATCTTGAGCTCAGAGATTACATCGGAAAGCTGAAGAACGAAAACTACACCTATGAGTTCACGAACAACATCATCCTTGATGTAAAAGAAGTGAAGGACGGTATTTATGAAGTAACAACGGAAGAACACTTCATTTTTACAAACCATGAAGGAAAACAAACCGAGTATGAGCGTGAAAAGGTCTATACACTCATCAAACTGGATGGCGTGTATCAGATCGAAACGATCGAAATCAACGATACGAACCGAAACAAACTATAACGAGAGGTCGTGAAGAATATGATATGCCCAGCATGTAATCATGAACAGGAAACGGGGAAGTTCTGCGGTAAATGTGGAACGGCCGTTATTGAAACAGCCCAACAAGAAATCAGTGCGACGGCTGAGGCCGTAACCCCAACCCCTGCACAAACGGTTAGCGGTAATGAGAACCTTGAAAAAGCGAAAAACATTTCACGCCAATATGGAAAGCATGCGTTAGGATTGCTCAAAAATCCTGGCCAAGCATTCAACTTAGGCGAACAGCATTTCATCAACGGAATTACGACGATTGTCCTTTATGCACTAGCCTTTGCATTGACACTTTATTTCTTCATTAACAAATTGTTCAAAACCGTGTTCGGTGAAGTGAACGCTTTATTTGATGAAGGTCCAGCGCAATCATTGCCATTCTTTGAACTGGCATCACGTTTTTTCATCACAGGAATCATTTTCATCGCAATCGGTCTGGTAACAACACTTGTATTAACAAAAGTAATCGGTGAAACGGACTCGATTAAAACATTCATTGCCAAGTTTTCCGGAATCCTCATTCCTTTCACGGCAGTCAACGTTGTTACAATGCTGCTCGCACTTATGGGATTCTACAAAGCAACAATCGTATTGGCGCTTGTTTCCGCCCTATTTGTCGCAATTATCGTTCCTGGCTTCTACATGTATAAAACAGCCCTGAACAAGAACCACAAAGTGGACAGCCTCTACTGGGGAATCGGGACACAACTCATTACAATGTTTATCACTTACCTGTTCATCAAATCATCCGTAATCGAAACGATTAACCGATTCCGTGAACAAGTCCCATTCCCATTCCTCGATATGATGTAATAAAAAAGGAAGCTACTGGCGAAATGCCAGTAGCTTTTGTCTTAGTGTCAGGCACCGTTTAAGAAGTCAATGGTACCAAGGCATCCTAAACGGTGCCTGACACTACAACAATTTTGAATGTTCTTACAATTACCAGTATAATCAGAAGAAAAAGGTGGTGTATTCTTTTGATTCAATCTGACTTACCGATTAACCAGAGTGTCCTTAACACCTTTAAAGCAGAGTGGGATCGCTTGAGTCGTGCAGGCTATTGGTGGAGCGGTGAAGAGCGGGTCTCCATAGCAGAAGAAGTAAGACACGCTCCATCCTGCAAGCTCTGCCAGCAGCAAAAACAAGCTCTGTCCCCAAATGCCGTCAAAGGGGAGCATGAAAGTGGCACGGCATTACCTCAAAACGTCATTGAAGTCATCCACAGAGTAACGAATGACAGTGGGAGATTATCTGAGAACTGGTTGAACACCATTCGCGAAACAGGCCTGAGCGATGCAGCCTATGTTGAAATCATCGGTGTAATTGCCACTACACTTACCGTCGATACATACACGAAAGCACTCGATCTCGAACAGTTACCTTTACCAACACCGCAAGTCGGAGTACCGACGGAGTATCTTCCTGATGGATTAGAAATTCATTCAGCGTGGGTACCGACCATCGTCCCTGAACAGGTGACCGACGCTGGTATAAAAGAACACTATCAAAAGATGATGGATCTCTCAGGTCTTGTCGCAAACATCATGCGAGCGATGACGATCGTTCCAGACGAGCAGCTGGGCTTCGTTTCCCTGATGTTCGAGCTCTACCATACAGAACATGCACTGGATAAGCTCCAGATCGAACTAATTGCAACGGAAGTATCGGCGTTAAACGAATGCTTCTACTGAACGACCTATCATGATACCCGCCTCCGTGAGAGTGCGGCTAAAATGAACGGAACCACAGGTGAAGAAATCCATGTGCGTCACAAAGACGAACTATTGGCATACACTCACCACGTTCTCCGTGGGACACCTGAACAAATTCGCCAATCCAAACACGAACTGTTCAAAGAGGTTGGAACAGAAGGATTACTTAGCGCTGCAGCCATCATCGCCTTCTTCAACGCCATCAACCGAGTCGCAGACGCCACTGGCACCGCGCTCGATACCAAAGTGAAGAACTCAGAATTCTACAGACAGGTTTTAATAAAAGAAAGATAAGGAGTCAGGCATTTGTTTTATAGAAGGAAATTTTATATTGTAAGAAATGAATTTGTTGAAGCTTTCAATGCGCATTTCAATGAAAATAATTTGCCGAATCAAATAAAACATGGTGCCCGAATAGTAGGCAGATGGATGATTCCTAATGATGAGACAACCACTGAGATATTTGCGATTTGGGAGTATGACAGTTACGAAAAGTATAAAGAAATTGAAGCTAATGTTAGAAGTGATGAAGCCCACAAAAGTAGAGTGAAAGCTTGGTATGATAGGCATGGTGGGAGAGACTATGTCATCAAAAATTACCTGTTAGAAGTGCGAAACGAACATCTAACAACAACATTGAATAAAGTTTAAACAAGAAAAAAGAGACCAACTCGCAGATGATTTGGTCTCTTCTTACGTATTTTTTTATCAAAAAGTCTCTTTCTATGCATTACCCTTCTTCTCAGAGTCAGGAATGATGGCATCTCTTTCAGTCAAAAGTGGCGAATCAGGAATAATCGCGTCTCTTTCCGTGCGTAATGACGGATCAGTGCCATCAGGAATGATCGCATCTCTTTCAGCCAGTTGAGGTGTATGGGTATCAGGCACAATTTATATCCTCTATAGGATAATGACTCCAGTTAACATAAAAGTGTCAGGCACCGGCCGTAACCCCTTGGTACGCTTAGCTTCAGAATTGGTGCCTGACACCAACTAGAAAAACTTGGGAAAATTACAACAAAAAACAGCTGAATATTTATGCTAAAAATTCTTAATTTTCCCAATACTACAAGATACTACATGTGGTATCATCGAAGTAACAAATGGTGGAGGTATTGGAATGCTGGATGTTTCAATGGTATCCTCGGATATTGGCAGCCTGTTACGAAGCTGGCATACGTCCATCCGAGAAAAAAATGTTGAAAACGCTAACAAAATGAGAGAAAATGTAACTATACTCCATGACACTTCATATGATTTACCCCATGAAAGCTTGTTCCTCACAGCTAAGCTCATTGATTTAAGACATCATCTACTGAAGAAAGATCCACAACAGACAAAAGAAATAATTGAATACTTGGATTCTAAAGAAGCTCGATTGGATCGCCAACAGCAATTTTATTATTTCTTTTTGAAAGGCCTTAGTGCTTATCAAGAAAAGAAATATGAAGAAGCCTTATTAGAATTCAAATCAGCTGAGAATCTTGTGGATTTGGTAGATAACCGTATTGACCAAGGGGAGTACAATTACAAAATTGCTTGTGCCTATTATTTTGTCAGACAATCATTGATTTCTGTCTCACATGTTAAACATGCCCAGAAAATCTTTGAAGATGAATCTCAAAAAGGTAGAATTGCAGACTGTGAAATGCTACTTGGTTTGAATTATGTAGACATGAGGCAATACGACATAGCAGAAGAAAAATTACATACAGCCTTAATGTACGCGAAAGAAGTATCAGATCAAGAATTACACAATCGTGTGTTACATAATTTAGGTTTTTTCTACACGGAACAAGGTTTATCTGAGGCAGGCATCCGGTATCTTAACTCCCTTGCTCTTGATCCTTCATATGAGCACAACATGAAAGCATGCTTCCTCATTTGTCGAGAACATTGCAGAATGGGTAACCTCCGAGATATTACAGAATGGATGAAACGAGGTCTTAATTACCTCAAAGAAACACCCAACTTAGAATACACGCATAAATTCCGCTTATTGAACTTGTTGTATCTCGAACCAAATAACTTTGATGATGACATCATTCTTGAATCAATTGCCTACTTCCAAGAAGAAAAGCAATGGCAAGAAGTAGAAGAGTATTCGAAACTCTTTGCACAATCTTATAGTAAAACCAATGAGTATGAGAAAGCAGTCTATTTTTATGAATTAGCGTTAAATGCTAATAAAACAATTAATTATATGGAGGCGTTAAAATGAAAAAGGTAAAAGGACTTTTGGTCGTAGCAGCTGTAGCAGTAGCAGTACTTGTAGGTGCAACAGATTCTAACTCTACTCAACTAGAAGCATCTGAGCGTGGAGTCGTATCAGACGTAGTCATTAACGGAGCATAATTTAAATACGAACATCATATTTTAAAAGGTATTGCCATTAACCGGCAGTACCTTTTTTGTATTCATAACATATTGTTCAAAAAACCCTTTTTCTAGCTCTTATGGTATTAATAACCAGAATAAGATATAATACCTATGAATATAGCATTATAAAATGACGCGATTGGATGAGTATCATGAAAAATAAACCAATTTTATGGGCATATTTCATTATAATTTTAGGTATCATTGTACTACAGTTTACAATTGAGCCCTTCACACTAAGGTATTTCATTCTGATCACTGCTGTGATGGTGTTTCTGACCATCGCTCACCTGATCATGCAGCGTTATTTTCTGCAGTTTTCCTTTTTTATGATAGCAATCGCCTCTGGTCTTTATGGTTTCCTTACATATGCAAATGAAACTTACAATCTATTAAATGCTTTCTACTCGACGGCGCGCCTCTTCATCTTGGATGTCGATAATGTTTTCGGACCTGACTCAGGAAACAAATTCGTCCAATACCCGCTGCCGATTGAAATCGCACGTTGGAGTGCGATTGGCTATATTGCTTCCGCTATCCTTTCCATCATTTATTCGGTGACTCGCAACCAGCTGAAGCTGAATACATACATCCTTTTTGGGAATCACTATGTCATTTACGGACTCAACAAAGAGAGCAAACTGCTCGCAGAAGATCTCCTTTTACATAAGAAAAGAGTCGTCATTTTTGAAAAAAATCTCTCCCAATCTGAACAGGACTATTTAAAAGCGAAAGGTGCGGTCTTGATTACGGGGGACCTGCTCAACAATACCCAAACACAGAAATGGACAATCAAACGTAGCCGTAGCATCATTATCCTTTCGAAAAATGATAGCCACAATCTGAACCTATTAATGAATGTGAAAAACATCCTACTTGAAAAGAATCCAAAACAAGCGCAAGCCTCCATTAACGTGATTGTCCGGTTCATTGATCCGAAGTTTAAAAGCATCTATGAAGAATTGGAATCGGAAGGCAGCGCACTCGCCGAGAAAGCGAACTTGAAGCTCGTCAACCTCGAAGAACTTGGTGTAAGGGAAGTGTTGAATCACTACCCGCTTTATGAAACGGACCCAAGCTTCCTGGAAAAAGGTAAGCCGGAACGTCCGCACATTCTCATTATCGGGTTCGGCATTACAGGCATGCACGTGGCCATCCAAACCGTGTTGCGCTCCCACTTCAGCACAACGAATGACAAAACGAAAATTACCGTCATTGACCGCGAAGCACCATTAAAAGAGAAGCAATTTTTCATCCGGTTCCCGCAGATCACGAATGCTTGTGACATCGAATTCATCCAGCATGAAGTTGGCACAGATCCATTGAACACGGTCGTCGATACGGAGGACATCAGTCATATATTCGTCTGTTTGCAGAGCGATCATGATGACCTTCTACAAGGAATGTTCATCCAGGAAAACTGCCAGCATCTCCCGGTCTACATTAAAATGACGGAGGAAATCACACTGGCAAACTGGATCCATAACAATGAAAAACGATTTAAAAACATCATCCAATTCGGATCCATCCAAAAAACGTGTTCCTTTGACGTGCTGATTGATGAACAGCTCGATGAAATGGCGAAAACGATCCACAACCGATACTTAGAAGAAACGAAGCAGGCCGTGCCTACATGGAATCAACTGACCTTTTTCTTAAAAGATTCAAACCGCGCCCAAGCCGATCACATCGACACAAAGCTCTTTTTACTTGGATTAAAAAGGGTTAAGGAATCGACAGAAGCCCTAAGCAAGCCTGAGTTCGAAGACGTCGTCACGCCTAAGCTTGAAGCGTTAGCGGAAATCGAGCACAACCGTTGGAATGCGTTCCATTGGGTCAACGGCTGGACGACTTTGACGGAATTAAACCCCGATAAACCTCATAAGGTAAATGAGATGAAAAAGCACGCTTGTCTTGTCAGCTGGGATGAACTTGAAAAAATCGACCATGTGTATAACAAGACGTTTAAGCAATACGACCGCGATACGGTCATGTCTGTTTATCCAGTTGTAACGAGTCAAGGCTATGAAATCAGTCGAAAACAACAATAGAACAAAGGAGGGACTTCATTGGATTTCGAAGCTTTTATCAGCTACTCAAAACATGACCGTGAGATTTGTGAAAAGATACTGAATGAAATTGAGAATCAAGGCATTCCTTGTTGGTATGCACCGAGAGATGCCCATACTGGTGTAAATTATGGCAATGAGATTCCAATTGAAATTAAAAGAAGGAAAATCTTCTTCCTGATCATTTCGAAAGACTCTTGTGTTTCGAATCAGGTTGCCAATGAAGTCGAGCTTGCCACGTCCTACAATAAAACGATCATTCCAATTCGAGTCGACGACTGTCAGCTTTCCAATTGGATGGAGTATCACATTAAGAGCCACACCTGGATTTATGTCGATGAAACCAACTTACAAGAAAGGATCGAAGAGCTTGTCCTGAAAGTGCAGGAACATGATGCGTTTGATAACTATACAGACATCACGCCGGATAACGCGCCGCGCAACATCACAAGTACAGCGAACATCCAATACAGCAAGCTGGGCTCTCTCTATAAAATACCAGCAGAAGAACTTGAGAGCATAAAAGCACGCTACGTCCCGGTTAAAGAGCGGCAGGTTGCTGCAGAAATCCTGTCCAAGCATCACTTACTCTATTTAAAAAGTTCAAAACGCGTAGGCAAATATACAACATCCTTACATATTCTAAACGAACTCAATCTCTCACAAATCAATCAAATCATCGGAGACACGACGTTCGACCTGCTTGCAACGAGCCGCCTAAAAAAGGATACCGGCTATCTCATCGACAATGTCGCTCTCGACATGTTGGTAAGTGCCAATCACCAAACGGTCCGTTTATTGATGAAGAATCTTGAAGAAAACAACAGCTACTTGATTCTGACGAGCAGCAATACTACGGATTACAACGAAAGTTTGGACCCTGTCAGTATCACAATTGAGGATGCTCCTGATCGATACCAATTAGTAAAAAAACAGATTGAAACCGCAACTGAAGATACGAAAACATCCGCTCTACAATTCATACATACGAACAAACAAATGTTAGAACAAAGTGAATTTGCCCCTGCCAAGGTGGAGCAATTAGCGACGTTCATTCTGCAAACAAAAGGTCTTACATCAGCGCAGCTCAACGATTACATCGCCCAGCTCACCCAGGAACGGATCCGTCACTATTTCAACAACGACATAACGAGATCACAATTTTCAAAGCTTCTTACGTTGGCTGTTTTACGAGATATTCCGTTGCTCGAGTTTTCAAAGCATGCCCAACACGTGAGTGAACAGATCAATATCGGCAGGGAAGACACTAGCTTACAAACCCTTGAGGCGGAGCTGGAATTTTTACAGGCGAGAACGTATAAGAAACCGATCACGACCGATATCGGCATGGATACGGTGGAGTTCATCACCTTTACGAATAAAGATAATGCGGATCTTATCCTCCGTCACATGTGGCAGCACTATCCGGACTTAAGGAAAACAATCGTCGAATGGATTCATCTTCTCATTGAAGATAAGACCTTCAAGCTGAAAGAAGAGGTCATCCAAACCGTCGTTTATTTAGCAACATTGGATTTTAGCTACATTCGTAATGAATTGCTGCAAGGGTGGGCGAATCACAAGTCACCGTACTACCGGTACTCTGCGGTAAAGGTGTTGAAGCTGTTGTCGTACGATCGCCAGTACATCGCACAGATTTCACGGCTGCTCCATTCGTGGGGGTCACTCCGTAACAACTACAATCTACGGTGGACGGCTGCAGCGACATATACATCAAGAGTCGGCGCAATTCTCTTACCTCAGGCAATGGGCGATATTATCGCGATGTACCACGATCCGAACCTGACAAAAATGAATGATACGATCGCGAGGAGCATATCGTTTCTTTTATCCAATCCGAACGCCAACACTGCGTATTATGAAATCATTTTTAAAAAGCTGTTGTATGCCGTTGCGAAATACAAAGGCTTGGAGCGAATCAAAGCGACGGAGTTCTTCATTAACGTCATAGAAGACAGCACACTAAAAGCAAGCGTTCTCCTCCGCGATAAAGAGGTACGACGCAATTGGATCATCCCACTTTTAGCAGAGGGACTTCGAAATCGCCTGACCAAACAAAAGACCATAACCCTTTTAGAAGATTGGTTCATCCAATTGGGTGTGAAAGATATGCATGTAACCGCTGAACTGATCGTATTTGAAATCCTCCAGATGGACCGTTCATTAGGAGAGACTTTATACAAGTTTTTAGAAAAAGTAGCACTTAACCCTAATTGCAGTTTCGTTGAGAAAATCATTGAAAATATGAAAGCCTTGGAAGGGAGTCTTTAACAACGATGATCAGAAGTGAACAAGTGAAAAGAAGCTTTTTTGAACAGCCGCCAGCCTCCACATCAATGGAAGCTCTTGTCTATGTGAACCAGACGAATCACCATCACGTGCTTATGAATGGTGACCGCCTGACGAGAAGTGAGGTCCGCCACGGAAAATACCATACTCTTTATCGAGTGGATATGTCACCGAAAAAGATCGAAGTTCGAGACGAATTCGATTCGGCTTTGCCTGGGCAGCCTTTTATGATCCAAGCGAAATTCTATTACGAAGTCACGAACCCTGAAACGCTCGTCAGCAAGTATTATGAGAACCTACCAATCGATCTAGCAGAAAAAATGGTCGATGAGGTGAAAAAAGCAGCGGAAACCTACACGGTGGAAGAAAAAATAAGAGTTCGCGAAAGCATTGCTGATCTTAAATCGGAAATGTCAGTTACCGATCTTTTCGAGGACTATGGCATACGTCTAAAGGAAATCAGCGTCCAGGTGGATTATAGCCAAGCGGTGAAAGACGATTACGCCAAGCTGGAAGCCGAGAAACGAAACAATCTAATGAAAAAGGAATTAACCTCAAGCCGTATAGACGCAAAGGTCTCTGAGATCGATGCATTAGAAAAAGTGGCACAACGTTATGGCGTTACCGGTGCTTTACTCGTGAATGCCTCAGAGGATGAAATCAATAAAATCATCAAGGACCAATATGAACGTTCTCGCCAAGACCAGGAGAAGAATGAACAAACCATTCGAGAAACCGTTGCAAAAGGTGGAAATATTGATGATGCATTGGAGTTAATTGAAGCGATCAATAAAGCGAAGAACTCCAGCAATCCCTTAGGCAACCAACGGATCGAACAGCAACCAACCTACAATAAAATCGAAGAACCAAAAGCTTCCTATGATGCCGATGCCTTACAAAAACATATGGCACGGATGGAAGAAAAGGAAGAAAGCTACAACAGAGGGGAGTAGGGAAAGGCGATGGATCTTACTTATTTGTACGAAGCAATCATGCCGATTTTCCAACTTCCGGATTTCTTAAGAATGGGAGCACTTATTCTTCTCTTTGGAGTAATGACAATTCTATTTATAAATATCATTATTCCGTTAATATTTATGATAGCAACATTTGTCATAAAGAGAGTGTATCTCTTCACGAACTACATCACCAGCTATGTGATGTACCGTGTTATGAACAAGCGACGACAAAATCATCAGGGTGTTTCAAGTATAATTGATACGATTGAATCGATCTCCATCGCCCTGCAGCAGAATTCAAGAGGAATGACGTATTCTCTTCGAAAGGTCTATCATCCCTTAAAAGGGAGGAAAGGACAGTTTTTTGGGACATTCATTCTATTATCAATTGCTGTACCCGCCATTTTTGCAGTGAGTCCAGAAGCAAGCTACGCCTTGAAATGGAAAGAAATCGAATCCAACTTCGTTGAAGAAAAGCTCATGCCTTTAGGCTTTGAAAAACCGGAAGACCAACCGGTCAACACCGTAGAAGCGGAGGAAGAGGAACAAAAACGGTGGGTTGTGCTTAAAAAGGAATATAACGGGGGCAACCTCAGGGCAAAACCCGATATGAAGGCGAAAAAAGTAGATGCCATCGAGGCAGGGGAGAAGGCCTTATTCCTCGGTCAGGAAGAAACGGGTTCCTCCAACGTCAAATGGCTGAAAGTCCGGAAGACGAACGGAAAAGAAGGCTGGATCAGCAGCAACATCGTCAAGTTCGTAGATAAATAGAAAGAAAACACAGCTCAGAGATTCGAGCTGTGTTTTTTATTGCGAATCCTCATAAGCCTTCCATTCGCCGTTTTCAAATACTTCCAAAATCTTACCTTTCCCAGAGATAAACTCAATCGTTTTATCGTCTTTTATGTATCTTGTCATGGGTAGTTCAATCTTGATCGACTCGATATCCGGATTTTGAACTAAGATAACATGCGCATCCCTCAGTCGATCTAAACCATGTCTAGATTCTTCACCGACTAATGAATACCTCATCGAAGCCTCTAATTCTTGGGTTGAATCCATCTGTTGCATCGCTATATCTAAAAGTTCTTGTTCGGTTAGAACTTTAACTTCCGTGAAAACGTCTTTATTGCGGTCTAAGGTGAATTTTTCGATGTTTGCGATGATCGATGGCAGATTAGCACCTATGGTCAAGAATACAATGATACCGAAAAATATGATGAAACCCTTCTTATTAACTTGTTCCTCCCCCTTCCTAAAAATACAGGCGTTTTATACAGTCTTTCCTCCAAAGAAATGATCCAAAATGACAACGAGTAATCCAGATAAGAAGGATCCAAATCCAACAAGAACGAGAATAATAGAACGCACCGCATAATCAAAGTGATAGAAATAATCAACTTTATAGTTAATAGGTCTTGTCCATTCTTTTGCGAGATCTGGAGTGAAGTACATCATAATTAACCCTGCGATTAGAAAAAATACCCCTATTCTCTTCATATCCCGTCCGCCCTCTTTTTTCAATTTATTACCATATATTCCATGGTACCATAATCCTACTAATTATATTTAAAGTTTTTGAATTACATCCTTGGTCGTAGTCGTCTAATAGAGAAACATATCTTTTTTCACAATAATTTGTTTCCAATAAGTGCTATACTATTTAATAGTATGGTATCTATGAATCTTGTAAATGGGGAGGGATTCAGAGGACCCTGTACACCTTGGACGCGCGAGCTTTTTACCACATTTAAATGGGGGGATACATAGGACATGGACCTGAGGCAGTTTATGAAACACTTCCTCGTAGGCAGCTTAATTGTTATTGCAGGAAGTTTCGTACTATCACCGACATCCGCAAAAGCGAAGGACATCGTAGATCCATACCAGACGTATACATACAACGAAATGGTAAGGGACATCAAGGCTCTGGCAAACAAATACCCAGAACTTATCAAGTATAAAGTGATCGGAAAGAGTGAGTGGGGCAACAATATTTATGCCGTGTCACTCGGAACCGGGAAGGCGGAAGTCTTCATCAACGGTTCGCACCACGCACGCGAATGGCTTACGACCAACCTGAACATGTACATGCTTGACCAATATGCGCAAGCGTACTACTCAGGAAAATCGATTGAGGGCTATCATGTAAAAAGTATCCTGAACAAGACGAAGATCTGGTTCGTCCCAATGGTCAACCCGGATGGCGTCACACTCCAACAAGAAGGACTTGACGCATTCCCGCAACACTACCACGACGATCTTATCCAGATGAACGAGTGGAGCAAGGATTTTACAAGATGGAAGGCCAATGCGAATGGCGTCGACCTTAACCGTCAGTATGATGCCGATTGGGCAAACATCAAGAACAACACCGGCTATCCGAGCTGGCGCAACTACAAAGGAACCGCACCGCACCAGGCGTCTGAAGTGAAAACGATCGTCAATTTCACATACGAAATCGACCCTGAAATCGCTGTGGCATATCATAGTGCCGGTAAAATCCTTTACTGGAACTTCCACCAGACAGGAAGCTGGTATGATCGTGACCATGCCTACGCAAAAAAAATCGGCAACATGACAGGCTACCGTCTCATTTATCCAGGACCTAATCCTTCTGGAGGCGGATACACCGATTGGTTCATCATCAAGTTCAAGAAACCAGGCTTCACAGTTGAAATCGGAAACTATCCTGGAAACCGCCACCTGCCAATCTATGAATTCGGACCAACGTGGCAGGAAAATAAAGCAGTCGGCCTTTATGTTGCGAAAAAAGGCTATGACTTATACTACGCGAAGCATAAAGACGACCCAGTCGAGGTTAACGTTGAAATTGATGGTGTGAAGCAAACCTTTGACCAACCGGCTATCCTTGAAAAAGGCCGAACGCTCGTCCCATTACGAGGCGTATTTGAAAAGATGGGTGCAAGCGTCACATGGGATCAGGACAGCAGCACGGTCCATGTGAAGAAGGACGACAAGCACATCTCACTTAAAGTCGGATCGAAAACCGCATACATTAATGGTGAAAAAGTGACGCTCGACGTTCCATCCAAGATGATCAACTACCGCACGATGGTGCCGCTCCGCTTCGTATCGGAAGCACTCGGCGCGAAAGTGTATTGGGACAGCAGCTCACTGACAGCATCGATTGAAACACCAAAAGAAGAGCCGAAGCCAGAAGCGAAATACTTCGAAGTCGGCGACAAGAAATACCGTATCGTAACGGTCATCATTGACGGCAAGGAGCAAGAGTACGATACACCAGCACTCTCAATCAACTACCGTACGATGATTCCAATCAGAGGAAGTCTAGAGGAACTAGGCGCAACGTTCTCTTGGAATCAAGAGAAACAACAAGCTACGGTTAAAACCGATGAGAAGACAATCGTGCTGACGATCGGCTCGAAGACGGCAGTCGTAAACGGTCAAGAAGTCGAGCTTGACGTACCAGCTCAAGAAATCAAAGGCCGTACACTCGTCCCATTACGCTTCCTATCTGAAACGCTTAATGCTGAGGACATCAAGTGGGATGAAGAAACGTACACCGTAACGATCACAACGAAGTCTGAACCAGCAACAACGAACGAAACAACGACTGAGCAAAATAAAGAGACCACAACGGATCAAAAGGCTGAAGAACCTGCTACAGATGAAAATCCTGAGCAAGACGGGACAACTGAAGCTGATCCGAACAAAGAAGAACAACCGAAGGAAGAACAGCCAGCTAACGGCGAGCCTACAGAGGAACAACCTGCTGAAGGTCAACCTGAAGAGGAACAGCCAACAGAAGAGCAGCCTAAGGAAGAAGATCCAAAGACTGAAGAACCAACAGAAGAACAACCAGGTGAAACAAACCCCGAGGATCCAAACAACCCAGGCTCTGACGCTGGAACAGATTCTTCTAAGGAAGAAACAAACACAGACAGCACGAAAAAAGAAGAATCAACTGAAAGCGATTCTTCTGAGAAAACTAATCCGTAACACAGTAAAGCTAGCCCATAACCGGGCTAGCTTTTTTACTTCGACAAAAGAAAAGAAACTATCAGGTCTTCAGGGACGTCCTAACTATAAATGGAAATACCTTTAGGAGGACGGAGAACATTGAAGAAATGGATTTTTATTATCATGTCACTTTTGATCATAGTACTTCTTGCCGCTAATTTTCTATTTTTCTCTAATGAATTTTCAGATATAGAAAAATTAAGGATTCAAAAATATAATCACCAAAAGGAAAAGTATGAGAATGAGAAAATCGTTACCAACAATGCTGCAATTCGAACATTTACAAAGATCCTTAATAAAGCTAACCACGAAAAAAACACGCATTATAAAATGGCTAATCACCATGATTTCAAAGTCACTGTCATCTATGAAAACGAAAAATCGGATGTACTTTATGTATGGAAGAAGTCGGGGATTTACACCCATATACTAAGGGATAACAATAATGATTCCTTTAAAATCAGTAATAAACACAGAAAGAAACAACTGTTTAAGGTGTTAAATAATTAGATGTGTATTTCACTTACATTCTACAATTCTATGGTAAACTGAATTGTATGACTTTACCATTTTTTTATTGGGGAGGTGTTTTTTTGGGGATGACATCTGAATTTGATTTCTTTGTTTTTTACTTAATTGGAGCATACAAGCAATTGTTAGTTACGTTTGTAGTCATCGTAGGGATTTATATTCTATACCTTATATTTCATGATAGATTCACCAAAAAGTCTCTTCGGTTATTCCGGTTTCTTTCACCACTTGCTCCTATTCTATTGTTGAATTTTTTATTAAATAACCCAGGAAGCCTAACCTTATCAACTGTCGAATATATCCTTTATTATTTGGAATTCTTCACCCGCCCGTTCGGTTTATTGCTAATTATACCTATATATCTTGGAATGTTTATCTTGTTTTACATAACATCGTTTACTATAAGAAAAGTGAGAGACTTTTTACTGATCTAAGCAAGAGGTGACTTACTGTGGAAATAATATCAATATTTATCGTCTTTTTTTATAAGGAATTGTTTTTTACATCTTTAATCGTATTGGCCACTCTGCTTCTGTACATATTTTTACAACGAAGACTAAATACGAAAAAAGGCATTCGGATTACAAAGTTTTTATTACCAGTCGTTCCGTCTCTGTTTTTTATTTTCATTATGACTCGTTTGAGATCTTTGCACTCCGAAACATTCAGCCTGGATTTTTTTAATGACACATTTTTTGTTCTTAGGAGCCCAGTGTATATCGCTGCAGCTATGTTATTCTATCTAGTCACGCTCTTACTCATTCATGTCACTGGGAAAATAATGGTCAAGCTATCAAACAATTAAAAGGGTGCTAATCATTCAAGGGTAGGGTTCTTTCCGTTATGCACGTTGTTTTGCTGTTGTAACATCGTAAATCAAATATGGACAATATAACTAGTCCGTCTGTCTAATCCATACATAGGATAAAGGGTGACAATAAACCCGAAGGAGAGGGCGGAATGTACAAGAGAAATCAAAGGCCAAACGGAATGATGGATATGTTTCCTCAGGTTCCATTTGAGCAACATATCATGGAATTAGGTGGTTTGTCTCAGGCTGGTTATATTTACGGACCAGGATTGGAAAGCCCAATTCCGATGAGTGTGGCGCCTGGATATCAACCAACTCATTCTCAATTACAACAAATTGTTCAAATGCTGCAACAACCCCAGCAACAACCAACAGTCCCTGTTACACACACTGGAGGCCAATATCCAGGTCACAATCCAGGCCACAACCCAGGGAACCATTGGGGGCAATATGGGTGCGCACACAATCATACCTACTGTTCATGCTGTGGGCATCATCAAATGCAAAGTAGCAGCCATTGGGATAAATGGTGGAGTTGATCTAAAAAAGCTAACACGGACGAACCGTGTTAGCTTTTATCATTCATGTAATCTAGTTGTTTTCTAAAATTGCTCTTCCCATAAATACAGCGAATTGTTCACGCGTAATGGTTCTTTCAGGTCCGAACTTTGTCTTTGATACACCAGCTGTAATTTCAGCAGTATACAATCGTGCAATGGCATCGTCATACCAGATGCCATCTCGAACATCCGTAAATGGATGATCTTTTGACGCTTTCGGGAAGTTATAGATGCGTTGTAGAACGACAGCCATCTGTGCTCTTGTTAACGTTTCATTCGGTCTGAACGTATCTTTAGACGTTCCCTGGAATATACCTTCATCTACAGCTGCAGCGATAGCATCATAATACTTGTAGCTTTTTGGTACGTCCTTGAAACCAGGGTCTGGTCTGTTTTCAGTTGAAATGTTGTTTGCGCGGTTCAACAATAGGACCGCTTGCCAACGTGTAAGGTCTTGACCAAGCCCAAACATCCCTTTTCCAACTCCATAAAGGATGGAAGCGTCATAGAGATAGTAGATGTGATCCTCAGCCCAGTAATCAGCAGGTACGTCTTTGAACTTAAATAATAATGCACCAGAATAGACATAGCCTTTTGTGCCATCTTCAAGTTCAACCGGATACCAGACGAAGTGATTTTTACTATCCTTCACCTGATCATACGCCATTGGACCTGTAATCGTCAGTGTGTTTTTGTGATCGGCATAAGCGACCTGGTCAGTGGATGTAGAAGGTCCTTTACGAATTCGTGCTCCTGTCGTGCGGACTTCATCACCTTCTTTAAAGTGATGCTTCGTCTTCGTCAATGGCAACGCAAAGTTGTACTCCATCGTGACGAACTTGATATTGTCATTACTGTTACTGTCGTATTCAAAATCATCTTTCGTAAAAGGTAAGGTCTCCAGGTCAATCAACCCGAGATCCTCGACAATCTTAAAAATCTTCTCCTGATAAGCATCCGTATTTCGCTCACCTGTAGACTGAACGATTGGACTGTTCACGGGCTTTGTTCCGTTATACGCCATGACTGCGAAGTACCAGTTTTCGATAACATCGCGATCACCGGAATTGATCGTCGGCAAGTCATTACGTTCATACATCTTAGCAAGAACTTCTACGCCTTTTTCAATGTTATAGACGATATCGTTCTTTAACTTCTCTTCATCGTAATCAGCCTTATTCGTCAGCTGCATGATTCCGATTCCGTTATCCTTCGTCACGATTGGGTCACCGTTGCTATCAAACTGGCGCCAGTTCCCACTTTCACCTTCTGCTACGGCCTTCACGATTTCAGGAGGAACATCCTTCGCAAGTGCAGCTTCCGTCAGCAAACAGTTCGTCGTGCTCATATCCGGGTTTTCACCAGCTACGGGAGTATACTGACACTTGCTCGCAATGCTCTCTGCACTTGCTTCACTATGACCGATCATCGCAAACGTGCAAGCGAGAGCCACCCCTAGAAAAACCTTCATAAAATACTTCAATTTTTAACACACCTTTCATCCGTTACCAAATTATTACTATACTAACACGAAACTGACAAACTACCAACCTACTTTTTACATAATTTGTCGTTTTTTAATCCTACTGCAGCGATTATAATAAGAAGGGAACCTTATAATAGGAAGACCGTAAATGGAAGAAACGGACTTTTGGAGGGAAAAAGAATGAAGAACACCATTGCATATATACTCGTCGGATTAATTCTTTTCACAATCGTCAGTATCGCACTAGGTTACCACACCATCGGATTCGGAGTCGGATTCCTAACCGCAGGACTCGCACTATCAACAGGATACTTCTACGCCTACAAAAACCGAGACTATGAAAATGATGGTTATCACAAGGATTATATGGATCGGAGGAAGAGGTAAATATATTAAGCTAAGTATGAATCAATAAATCAATAGATAAAACTTTGGAGGAAAAAGTGGTATCACACAAAATTAAGGTAGATGTCATAGTTGGAAAATCAACTGCTAAAATAATAAATAGTTGGACACCTGAAATAAATACTAACGATTTACAAATAAACAGGTATGGTTCTTTATGGGGAGAAAGTGAAGTTTTATATTTAGGTTCGCATTTTAACTTATACAGTAGTGGAGGATTTGGAGCATTTAAAAAAACAGGAGGAAGCACAACTAAATTTATACCATCTAAAATGAAAGTACTCTCTCACAAAAAACCAGCTACTTCTGTTTCTGGAAATTTTGGTGAGGTACTGACAATATTAGCTTTAGAAACCAAAGTTGCTCCCAATCCGTTATTGGTAAGTCACTTAACAGCTGTGAAATCAGGAACAATAAAGTGTCCCGACCTAATAGTAGAATCAACACCACTTCTAAGTGATTATTCTTTATTTACTGCTAAATGTCATACAGCACCTGCTTTACCAGAATTTATTCCTGGAGAGTGTAAAAATAATGCGTTTGTTAAAGCTATTAGACAGTTATCAAAATATTGGTATGAAGTAGGTAGCAGAAGTCCAGTTTTTGGATTTGGTTTAATTTCAAGAATTGAATATAAAAATCCTCCAAACATAAAATTTAATTTATTAGTACCTCTAAACAAAGTTAATCTCGCTCACTTGCTCGTTAAGGAAGAAAATATTGATAACCTCACACAAGCTGACTTTAGGGGGTGCTTGTTTGGATTCTAGAGATAAAGAGAATAAAATTTCAAAGGAAGTATTAAGGCAATTTAAAGAGGCGCAAATTGCAGCATGGATAGGTGATGAAGATTACGCATCAAAAAAATTCGAAAAATCCATTAAAGCAATCAATTTGTTACCAACTTCTCTCAAAACAATATTCGCACCGATAGAAGTAGTAGCAAAATCCCATCCATTAAAAAAAGATAATCAAACTGAGGAGTTAAAAGATGAGGTACTAATCAAAAATAAATTTAATCATAAGCTTAAATACTCTTTTACCTTTCGTAGTAGGGATAGGGCGGAGCTACGGGCTAAGTTAGGGCTTTCGCAAAAGAGGATAATGAAATACTATAAAATTTTAGATCGAAGACAACAACTTACCTCAACAAATATATGGGAATGGCAACAGTATAACCCTACTCTTGGGTTTACAGCGTATTATATCTTTACATTTTCCGATAGTACAATATATGGTGAAATCACAACACATACTCACTTGGATGAAAAAGCACATGAAAAGATAATTAATAGCATACTGCTTTTTATCGAAGATAAACTAGAAAGTATTATTACATAAAAAACACAGGCTATATATTATTATATAGCCTGTGGGGGGTTCGGAATTTTTAACTTAAACCCTCATCTCTTCCGACAAATAACATTCCTCTACCATCTCAATGAATGGCTCTACCAAATCCGGATCAAATTGCGTCCCTGCGCATCGGCGCAGCTCACTAAACGCTTCTTCGAATGTCTTCGTTGGCTGGTAGGGGCGTTCGGTTGTCATGGCGTCGAAGGAGTCGACGATACATAGGATTCGTGCGAGCTTAGGAATGGAGTATTCTTTCATTCCGTATGGGTAACCGTTTCCGTCAAACCGTTCGTGATGGAGCTCGACAAGTGGAATGATGTCTTCAAATCCTTCAATGGATTGGACCCAGTCTTTCCCCCAGGTCACGTGCTTTTTCATCATTT
This sequence comes from Pseudalkalibacillus sp. SCS-8, assembly GCF_040126055.1. Classification (NCBI taxonomy): domain Bacteria; kingdom Bacillati; phylum Bacillota; class Bacilli; order Caryophanales; family Fictibacillaceae; genus Pseudalkalibacillus; species Pseudalkalibacillus nanhaiensis. The sequence continues at coordinate 3,321,080 of NZ_CP143541.1, read as the reverse complement.
CCCATTCTTCAGACGTAAGCTTACTCGGCTTCGTCAACAGCTCCCGTGGAATCTCGACCTTTCCGATATCATGGATGATCGACCCTAACGTCAGCAAATGACGTTCTTTTTCCGTCAGATCCAACCGCTTTCCGAACTCGACGGCATAATCGTGTACCCTGTTCGAGTGACGGTACGTCATCAGATCCTTCGTCAAAAAGATATCGACTTGGCGCTTCGCAACATTCAGCTTCTCTTCACAAAAGATGTTCGCTTCCTGCTTTTCCTCTTCATAACGGCTGATCATGTTCTTACCCTTACTTTTTGCGATATACATCGCCTGGTCGGTGCGGTACAGGAAGTCTGAGCTCGTGCCTTCCTGGTACTGACAAACCCCGGCAGAGAAGGAGAGACAGCCATAAGGGAGCACCTCGACACCGTCGTAATGCGTATCGTTCATCTTCTTCCGAAGCGCATTCATCCGTTTATACGCTTCATTTTCCGTCGTATCCGGCATAAGGATGACGAATTCCTCACCACCATACCTCGCGACAACGTCATTGTTCCGGCTTTCTTTCTGGATCAGTTGACCAACCCGCTGCAACAGCTCATCACCCTTCAAATGCCCGAACGTATCGTTATATTTTTTAAAATCATCAAGATCAATGATCGCCATACTGATCGGCTTATTCTGGTCATTCGCTTCCTGGACCTTTGAATCCAAAAGCTCCTTGAAATAGCCGTGGTTGTAGAGTCCTGTCAGAAAATCGCGGTTCGCTTTTTTCGAAACGGATTGGTAGATCGTAAAATACTGCTTGAACGCAATCGACAGAAGGAAGCCCATCGTTGTGAACAGGACCAGCCCCACATACACATCGACTTTAATCAAGAAACAGAGGATCAACGACAAGACGAGGGTAATCAAGTACCCGGATGCCGCTTCATGAAGAATTCCTTCCACCTCATTCTTCACACTGCCGGACAGGGCAATTAAGAAATAAAAGCCTATGATGCTCACGTTCACAAGAAAATAAACAGAGGTCGCAACAACATGAGGAAGAAGGTTGTCGATCGCGACAAGCCCCAATTCGCCCCCAAGCATTTTAAAAGCAAAGTACGATCCGGAAATCATTAAGGTATAATTGGAAAAATTAAATAAGTGCTTCCACCAGACCGCTTTTCGCTGGAAGATACTGAAAATGATTAACGAAACGAGTAATACCTGTAGTGCGGCTTCAAGGCCGAATATAAATAAACATGCAATATAGACTGGCGAATCCATCGAAAGAGAGTTCCCTTTCGGCGGCATCAAGATCGTATGAAATTCAAGCAATAAGATTGCGGCTAAAAATAAAGCGAAGACGCCGAGACTGAGGGCCGGCTGAAAGTTCCCATATAAAACGGATCCAGCAACGGTCAATCCCAAAAGGCATATGGCGGATATGTATAGGGTGATGGGATTTTTTACAGTTTGTATGATTTTCATTATGTATCACGCTCATTTTGTTTAAGATAAAAGCTAAGGAGAAGCGAATGCTCCTCCCTGCAGTTCATCATTATACAAGACGGAAACCAGATGTTAGTGCAACAACAGCTGATCCAATGATGAATAGGTTCATAAGTACAGTTTTGACTTTAACTGACATGTTCCTCACCTCCTTTACGTAGGTTCGGCAATCGATTGAAGATACGGCTCTGCCGGTTGACCATAATCGTCTGGATGAAGAGGAAAATTCCAATATTCATGATGATGTCACCGAAACTGATGACTTGCTGCCGTGGATAGAATTCAGGGAGTGGAATGACGTCCCCGAGGAACCCGAAATATGTATCGTCTGTCAATGGTGTATGCTTTCCGTAATACCCTTCCTGCAACGCTTGTCCGTATGCAGGATCCAAATAACCCGCCGCTTCAAGCGAAACCGGCATACGACCGCCGTTCGCGCCCATGACGACAAAGTTTAAAAATACGCCGATCAGAATGAGCCAAACGCCAATCCCAAGCTTCCGATTGACCCAGAGGAGCGTCAATCCGACAATATAGATGGCGATGAACACGTAATTGCTGATCATCCCAAGCATTTCGTATTTATTCTGGAGTAGGAAAATCATCCATTGGGTCAATAATAGGAGTGGGAACACCCATCCATACTTGATGTTCAAATTCGCGAACCCTTTCAAGCTACCTTTTCGTAAAAACCCGACAAGAATCGCGAGAAGTATGCCATCATAGACCATGATCTAGCTCCTTTATAGAAGAAATTGTCTGTTATCGTTTATATCGGATAAAATTTTAGCAACTAATGGGGAAATATGACTAATTATAATACTACCATAGTACTATTTAGAATAGATAAAAAGTTTGGATATTTTACAAAAAACTTACATAATTACCAAAGCGCATCAACTTTTCATTGTTACAATTCAGAAAAACACACTACATGAATGAAAAAACACGAGACAAGAAAAGCAGGTGGTAACCGATGAACATCTCTGTCGTAGGCACAGGTTATGTCGGGCTCGTTACAGGTGTCAGCCTTGCCGAAATCGGGCATCACGTAACCTGTATCGACATCGACCAGGAAAAAATCGAAAAAATGAAAGCCGGCATCTCCCCGATCTATGAACCAGGCTTAGAGGAAATGATGAAAAGAAACAGTGAAGCAGGCCGACTAATGTTCACGTCGGATTATGCAAAAGGCGTCGGTTCAGCGGAAATAGTTTATATCGCGGTCGGCACACCGCAAAACGAGGATGGTAGCGCTAATCTTTCGTTTCTTGAAAATGCGGTAAAAGAGGTAGCTGCACACCTGAAGCACTCCATCATTCTCGTTATAAAAAGTACAGTACCAGTCGGGACAAACGATTACATAAAAAAGTATTTGAAAGAATACGTACAAGAGGGGATTAACGTTGAAGTTGTCTCCAACCCGGAGTTTTTACGGGAAGGTTCAGCAGTAAAAGATACGTTTCATGGTGATCGGATTGTGATCGGGGCAGATGATGAAGAAGCTGCCCAAGTGATTGAAGACATCAACCTACCATTCGACATTCCGATTTATAAAACGGATATTCGAAGTGCCGAGATGATTAAATACGCCTCCAATGCTTTTCTGGCGACAAAAATCAGCTTCATTAATGAAATCTCGAACATATGTGAAAAAACCGGAGCGAACGTAGAGGATGTGGCAGCTGGAATGGGGATGGACAAACGGATTGGCAACCAGTTTCTTCAGGCAGGAATCGGATACGGCGGATCCTGTTTCCCAAAGGACACGAAAGCACTCGTCCAAATCGCCGGGAATGTCGAACACGATTTCGAGCTCTTAAAATCCGTCATCCGCGTGAACAATCACCAGCAAAAACTGCTTATCGATAAAGCGCTAAAACGATTCGGCTCATTGGAAGGAAAAAAAGTTGCAGTACTAGGCCTTGCCTTTAAACCGAATACCGATGATGTTCGGGAAGCCGCATCGATTCCGATCGTGAATGAACTAATTCGACAAGGCGCTCACGTTAAAGCCTATGATCCGATTGCGAATGAAAATGCGAAAAAGCTGTTACCAGAACAAACCAAATATGCCTCGTCTATTGAAGAAGCAATCAATAGTTCAGATTGTGTGTTCATCCTCACGGAATGGGACGAAATTAAACAATTTCCACTTTCTCAATATGGTGAATACATGAAAAATCCAGTTATTTTTGATGGACGAAACTGTCATTCACTCGAATCAGCTCAAACCACAAACATTGAATATCACTCGATGGGACGCCCAGTCGTAAATGGAAGAGGAGGTTCAAATGAAGGAAATTAAAAAAGCGGTCATTCCGGCAGCGGGATTAGGAACACGATTCCTTCCAGCCACAAAAGCAATGCCGAAGGAAATGCTTCCGATCGTCGACAAACCGACGATCCAATACATTGTAGAGGAAGCCGTAGAATCAGGAATTGAAGACATCATCATCGTCACAGGTAAAGGGAAAAGAGCGATCGAGGATCACTTTGACCTCTCGCTGGATTTAGAACAGACACTCGCCATGCGAGATAAACAAGAATTACTGGAAAAAGTCCAACACGCCTCTCACCTCGTAAACATTCACTATATCCGACAGAGAGAACCACTCGGATTAGGACATGCCGTCTGGTGCGCACGAAAATTCATCGGGGATGAGTCATTCGCAGTATTACTGGGTGATGACATCGTTGAAGCCAAAACGCCAGGGTTGAAACAACTTATTAACGAATACAATGAAACCGGCTCCTCAATAATAGGAGTTCAGCAAGTAGAAGATCATCAGACCCACCGTTATGGAATTATCGATCCCTTCGATAAAGTAGGAAGACGATACAGGTTCAGCAATGTGATCGAAAAACCGAAATACGATCCACCTTCCAACTTGGCAGTCATGGGCCGATACATCCTGACACCTGAGATTTTTGAACTACTCGAAAATCAACAAACTGGAGCAGGTGGAGAAATCCAACTAACGGACGCCATCCAAGCCCTCAACAAAACCCTAGACGTATTCGCTTACGACTTCCAAGGAAAACGATTTGATGTAGGAGAAAAACTAGGATTTATCCTCACAAACATTTATTTTGGATTAAAGGACAAGGACATCGGTGATGATCTATTAGAAGAACTGAAAAAGCTGTTATCAGGAGAGACACAGAAAAAATAATTCTGTGTCTCTTTTTATCCACGAGAAGTTTTCGTAGCATATCTTTTCAATACCTTCACAAATTTTACAAATAATCTCATAATTTCGACTTTAAACATTAGGAGTATAGAACCATTAAACATTTGAGTGTTCTGTCGATATTTACATTGTGAGTCAGTTTTCGATTAAGTTCCTCAAAAATACTTATTTTTACATAACTTTTACATAAAGTTTGGTAATTCAGGTAAAATTGGCTCAATTCTATGCTATAATACGACACATATGAACAGAGAGAACTAGTTAAAGGGGATAAGTAGAACAATGGAAGAAACGATCAGTTTAAAAGAAATATTCGAAACGTTGAAAAAACGACTCGCTATGATTCTATTAATAACATTAGTCGCCACAGCTGCGAGCGGGTTGATCAGTTATATGTTCTTAACGCCAATCTATCAATCTTCGACCCAAATCCTCGTCAACCAGTCCAATGAAAACCAACAAGTCGATTTCAATCAAGTACGAACGAACGTCGAAATGATTAATACATATCGCGTCATTATCAAGAGTGACAATATTCTTGAAAAAGTCCAAAATAAGTTAGATTCGAACGAATCCGTATCTCAACTAGATTCAATGATACAAGTAAACAGCGAACAAAATTCACAAGTATTCACAGTGTCTGTTCAACACTCTGACCCGGAAATGGCAGCAACGATTGCGAATACAGTTGCCAGTACATTCGAGTCCGAAATCAAAGAAATCATGAAATTAAATGTGAGTAATGTAACCATTCTTTCTAAGGCTGATACTCCTATGAGTCCAATTAAACCTAACCCTATGCTTAACATGGCGATCGCCTTTGTGGTTGGTTTAATGGCAGGTGTAGGTTTGGCATTCCTTCTAGAATACTTGGATAACACCGTAAAAACAGAGCAAGACATCGAGAAACAATTGGAACTACCGGTACTCGGTGTGATTGCAGAAATGAACGAAAAACAAATCCAACAATCCACTCACATGAGCAAGGTACGAGCAGGGAGTGAACGTTTTGAAGCGTAAGCATAAAAAAGCCGTTAGAGAATTTAAAGAACGAAGTCTTATAACACACTACAATTCAAAATCACCAATTTCAGAACAATATCGAACGATCCGATCAAACATTCACTTTTCTTCGATAGACACTGAATACCGTACGTTAATGGTCACCTCATCTGGACCTGGGGAAGGAAAGTCAACGACAACGGCAAACCTTGCAGTAGTAATGGCCCAGCAAGGAAAAAGAGTCTTGTTAATTGACGCTGATCTTCGAAAGCCAACAGCGCACTATACTTTCAGAGTGAGTAATGCAAAGGGTCTTACAAATGTTTTGACGAGACAAGTTAATTTACTAGATGCAGTTAGTTTGACTGAAGTGGATCGACTTCACATCCTGCCTAGCGGTCCTGTACCTCCCAACCCGGCTGAATTGTTAGGATCTAGAATGATGCAGGAATTAACCAAAGAAGCCTTAGATGAATTTGACATGGTAATCTTTGATACACCACCAGTGTTAGCGGTAACAGATGCGCAAATCCTAGCCAATACATGTGACGGGGTTGTATTAGTAGTCGGTAGTGGTGTAACGGAAAAAGATGCAGCTCAGAAATCAAAGGAATTGTTAGTAGCAGCTAAGGCTAAGTTACTAGGTGTGGTGTTAAATCGAAAGAAAATGGATGACAAAAATTATTACTATTATTATGGGAATTAAATAAAAATCGCACACAAATCGACAATTTTAGCTATTGCTTCCAGATTTAGCTATGCTAAAATAATTTACAGGTGACAAAAAATAGGTATAAAGGATTAATTAACCAAAGGAGGTGTCAAAATGATTGATATTCATTGTCATATCCTACCTGGTATTGATGACGGGGCCAAAACTTTTGAAGACAGTGCGAAAATGGCAAAAGTAGCAATAGAAGAAGGTATTACATCTATCATCGCGACACCCCACCATAATCATCATTATCAAAATCATGGTAAAGAAATTGAAAATCATGTAGCACGATTAAAGGAACATCTTCAAAACGAAAAGATCAATCTCGAAATACTACTTGGACAAGAACCTCGTATAACAGGGGATTTTTTAGAGCAATTAGAAGTTGGCGAAATCATTACCTTATGTGATCAAGGGAAATATGTACATATTGAACTACCGTCAAACCAAGTTCCACGATATACCAAATCCATTATATTTGAATTGCGACTAAAGGGAATCACACCCATCATTGTCCATCCTGAGCGGAACTCAGAAATCATGGAGGACCCGGAATTACTTTATGAACTTGTTACAGAAGGCGCTTTGACTCAAGTAACAGCTGCAAGTTTAACAGGGGAATTTGGTAAAAATATTCAAAAGTTTTCTTTTCAATTAATCCAACACAATCTCACGCATTTTGTAGCTAGCGATGCACATAATATTTCAAATCGTTCGTTCAATTTCAAAGAAGCTTTTAAAGTAATTGAAAAAAAAATAGGTATTAATGAGAAAGCTAAGTTGCAAGAAAATGCGAAAGCAATGGCTAAAGGAGATATTATTTATAGTGAGTCACCTATATTAATAAGAAAGAGAAAAATATTAGGAATCTTTTGATATAAGATCTTAGAAATTAGAGTGTTTAAAAACTGTTTTTGTTTTAGAATTGTGTAGCCGGATATATTATTTTAAGAAGTTTTAAGGTGATTTATTAAAATAGATTAAGACCTATACACAGTATGATGTAGCTCATAAGGAATATTTATAAAGAGGGTGGGTTTATTTGGCATTACAAAAGGGTTTTGATAATTTACATGATGAGTTTTCCCTTTCGTACAATAGTGATTTATTACATACATATAAAAGTTCACAACTACTTTTTTCTACAAGGAAACGTGTTTTAGATATTTTAATAGCAATTATTGGGTTATTGCTAACACTTCCTATTTTGTTATTAGTTTCTATAGCGATTAAGTTGGAATCACCTGGAAGCATATTGTATTTTCAAGAACGCGTTGGCAAAGACGGGAAATATTTCAATATTATAAAATTACGATCCATGTATAGCGATGCTGAAAAAAAAGGAGCTCAATGGGCCATAAAAAATGACCCTCGAGTAACCATGATTGGTGCTTTTATACGGAAGACAAGAATTGATGAAATACCACAATTAATAAATGTATTAAAAGGTGATATGAGTATCATCGGCCCACGCCCAGAGCGTCCAATATTTACAGCACAATTTAATAAAGAATTACCTGGGTTTGTAAATCGTTTAGCGGTTAAACCGGGCATAACTGGTTGGGCACAAGTGAATGGCGGGTATGAAATATCCCCTCAAGAAAAGTTGGAATTTGATCTATTCTATATTGAAAATATGTCAATTAAATTGGACCTAAAAATAATAGTGAAAACGATATCAATTATCTTCACAGGTGAAGGTGCAAGATAAAATTAATCACGAGGTGTAAAAATGGCAAAGGTTCTAGTTACAGGTGGCTGTGGTTTCATTGGTTCCCATATAGTTGAAAAGTTAGTTGAACGGAAATTTGAAATTGTGGTCGTTGATAATTTAACAACAGGTAAATTATCTAACATAGATTTAAGTTTAGTAGACTATTATAACTGTGATATTAATAGTAGGGATTTTGATAAAGTTGTTGCTAAAACAATGCCCCAATTTATTATTCATCAAGCTGCCCAAGTAAGTGTTCCAAAATCAATAAAAGATATAATATATGATACGGAAGTTAACATTGGAGGTTCTATAAGAGTAATAGAAGCAGCTAAAAATTATGGAGTGAAAAAAATCATTTTTGCTTCTACAGCAGCAGTTTATGGTGAACCTCAATATTTACCAGTAGACACTCGGCACCCTGTTGATCCCTTATCCCCCTATGGACTCTCAAAATATACAGTAGAAAACTATTTAAAATTAGCTAAAAGTTGTTACGGTTTAGACTATACTATACTTCGCTATAGTAACGTTTATGGGCCTCGTCAAAATGCTAAAGGGGAAGGTGGGGTTGTAGCAATTTTCTCTGGATTACTATCACAAAACCAAGAAGTATTAATACATGGGGATGGGATGCAAACTAGGGATTTTGTTTATGTGGAAGATGTTGCTAATGCTAATCTTAAAGCCCTAGAAAAAGGAAGTAGTAGTATATTAAACGTGGCGACATCTACGCAAATAACCATTAATGATTTATTTAACACTGTTAAAAAATATAGTAACGCAACTGTCGTTCCAAATTTTTCCGATGTTCGGGATGGTGATATTAAGCATAGTGTATTATGTAATAAATTAACTAGAGATACTCTCGATTGGGAAGTTGAATATAATATAGAGGAAGGTATTAATAAAACTGTAAACCAATATAACGGGACAGTAGTAGTGTAATTACAATATATTAATGTTTGTACATAATAAATATTTAATTAAACATGCATTTAATAGGAAAGAAGAGATTAGTTAATATGAGTAAGAAGAAGGATGTTCTGTTCTTATGCCAATACTTTTACCCTGAGTTTATTTCATCTGCTACGCTACCTTTTGATACAGCTTTATCTCTTTCAAAAGAAGGATTAGATGTCGAGGCGTTGTGTGGTTATCCCAAAGAGTATAACTTAGAAAATAATGTCCCTTTAATAGAAACCTACAAAGGAATTAAAATTACAAGATTAAAGTATCTTCAGCTTAAACGGAGTAATTTTGTTGGAAGACTAATTAATTATTTTTCATTTACAATAGCTGTAATCTTACGTTTTTTAAAATTAAAAGATTACAAGGTAATTATAGTATATTCAAACCCACCAATTTTACCACTTATTGCATCATTAGCTAAGAAATTCTTTAATACCAAAGTTGTTTTTGTAAGTTATGATATATATCCCGAAATTGCGTATGTAACTAATACAATTAACAAAAATGGAGTATTAGGGAAATTAATGGAGTATATTAACGGGTTTGTGACGAAACACATAACCAAAGTTATTGCTTTATCAAATGAAATGAAAGATTATTTGCTTGAGCATAGAATATGGTTAAAAGACAGTCAGGTTGAAGTAATACCTAATTGGTTTGAGAATAAAAAAATGCCTGATTCTGTTGATTCTAAAAATATTTTCAGTAAATTAAAAAATGGTAATAATTTAGTGGTCTCTTATTTTGGAAATATGGGAACCTGTCAGGATCTTGATACACTAATTAAAGCTTGTAGAGAACTTAAAAAAAATAATAGGGTCAAATTTTTGTTTGCTGGGCACGGAAATAAACTTGAGTACTTAAAAGCTGTTGTTAAGAATGAAAGGTTATCCAATGTATATGTATATGATTTTTTACATGGTAAGGATTTTGAAGATGCACTAAATATTAGTGATACTTTTATAGTGAGTTTAGCTGAAGGGTTATCAGGTTTGGCAGTTCCAAGTAAAACATATAGTTATATGATGACAGGAAAGCCTGTAATTGCAGTAATAGATAAAAATTCAGATATAGCCAATGATCTAATAGATAATCACGCAGGCTATGCCATGGAAGTAGGAGAAAGCTCTAAATTAGTAAGTGCAATCCTAGAGCTTCTCAACGATTTAAATAAGCGTAGTTCTATGGGGGATAATTGCAGGAAAATATTTCTCGAAAAATATACCACAGAAATATGCACACAAAAATATGTAAAAATGATAAAGAGGGTACTGGAGGATTAATAATGTTTAAAGACAAAACGCTTTTAATAACAGGCGGTACAGGTTCTTTTGGAAATGCAGTAATGAGAAGATTTCTAGATACTGATATAAAAGAAATTCGTATTTTTTCAAGAGATGAAAAAAAACAGGAAGACATGCGAAAATTATATAAAAATGACAAACTCAAATTTTATATAGGTGATGTCAGGGATTTAGCAAGTGTGAAGAATGCTATGTATGGAGTGGATTACATTTTTCATGCAGCTGCTCTTAAGCAAGTTCCATCCTGTGAGTTTTTTCCATTAGAAGCTGTAAAAACAAATGTATTAGGCACTGATAATGTTCTGACAGGAGCTATTGAAACAGGGGTAAAAAAAGTTATATGTTTATCTACAGATAAAGCAGCATACCCAATAAATGCAATGGGAATATCAAAAGCAATGATGGAAAAGGTATTTGTCGCTAAGGGTAAGACGGTAAATCCGGAAAACACTTTAATTTGTGGTACACGTTATGGTAATGTTATGGCTTCTAGAGGATCTGTAATCCCTCTTTTTATTGAACAAATTAAAAATGGACAACCTATTACCATAACTGACCCTAATATGACTAGATTCTTAATGAGTCTTGAAGAAGCAGTAGAACTTGTAATTTTTGCATTTGAAAACGCAAAAGCAGGAGATATAATGGTGCAAAAAGCTCCTGCATCAACAATAAGAGATTTGGCACAAGCTCTTCTAGAACTTTTTGATGTAAATAATGACATTAAAATAATTGGTACTCGTCACGGGGAAAAACTATATGAAACACTACTAACTCGTGAAGAACATTTAGTTGCAGAAGACTTGGAAGGATTTTATCGAGTTCCTGCCGATAAAAGAGATTTAAATTATGACAAATATTTTGTAGAAGGTGATAGAAATCTATCTTCAGAAGAGGAGTACAATTCTCACAATACACAACAATTAACTATAAAACAAATTAAGGAAAGATTGTTAACCCTAGATTATGTTCAACAAGAATTACAAATAATGAAGAGGAAGGTTTATGTATGAAGATATTAGTCACTGGTGCTAATGGATTTATAGCAAAAAATCTCATAACTGAATTACGAAACCAGAACTATACTGATATTTTTGAATACACAAGAGAAACTAGCTCATTACTACTAGATGAATATTGTAGAAAAGCAGATTTTGTATTTCACCTTGCTGGTGTAAACCGTCCTGATAATTCAGATGAGTTTATGGAAGGGAATTTTGGTTTTACTTCTACTTTACTTGCAACATTAAGAGAACATGATAATTATTGCCCGGTTTTAATTTCGTCCTCAACGCAGGCATCAGAGAACAATCCGTATGGAAAAAGTAAAAAAGCCGGTGAGGACTTACTTTTTGAATATGCTTCTGAAACCGGAGCAAAAGCACTTGTGTATCGTCTTCCAAATGTTTTCGGCAAATGGTGTAGACCTAATTATAACAGTGTAGTTGCAACTTTCTGTCATAATATTGCTAATGACATACCAATTACTATACATGATCCTAGTGTGAGTATGAACTTAGTTTATATTGATGATGTTGTGGCGGAGCTGATTTCTGCCTTAAATGGGAATATGAATTTAGTTGGAAAATATTGCGAAGTACCAGTTGTTCACAAAGTTACGCTAGGTGAAGTTGCAGATTTAATTTATTCATTTAAAAACAGCCGTGAAGAACGGTTTATTCCTGATATGTCTAACCCACTTACCAAAAAATTATACAGTACATATTTGAGTTATTTGAAAGAAGATCAGTTTAGTTATGAACTTAAGATGAATGTGGATCAAAGAGGCTCTTTTACCGAATTTATTAAAACTCCAGATAGAGGTCAGGTTTCCATAAATATTTCTAAACCAGGTATCACTAAAGGTAACCATTGGCATCATACAAAAAACGAAAAATTCCTGGTGGTAAGTGGATATGGAGTTATTCGTTTTAGAAAGCTACACTCTAATAATGTGATAGAATATTTTGTTAGCGGTGATAAATTGGAAGTAGTCGATATACCAGTTGGTTACTCACATAATATCGAAAATTTAGGTGAAACTGACATGGTGACCATTATGTGGGCAAATGAGCTTTATAATGCTGAATATCCAGATACTTACTACTTGGAGGTAAATAAGTGAAACAATTAAAAGTTATGACAGTAGTTGGTACAAGACCAGAAATAATAAGGTTATCAGCTGTTATAAATAAATTAGAAGATTCTAAAGCAATAGACCATATACTTGTACATACAGGACAAAATTACGATTATGAATTAAATGAAGTTTTCTTTAATAATTTTGGTTTGAGCAAACCAAATTATTTTCTTAATGCAGCGAGTGGAACAGCCGTTGAAACAATAGGAAATATACTTGTGAAAATTGATCCTGTAATGGAAGAAGTTAAACCAGATGCTCTTTTAGTATTAGGAGATACCAATAGTTGTTTATGTTCACTGGCTGCCAAAAAGAAACATATCCCAATATTCCATATGGAAGCTGGTAATAGGTGCTTTGATCAAAGAGTACCTGAAGAAACAAATAGAAAAATTGTCGATCATATAGCAGATATCAACTTAACATACAGTGATATAGCCAGAGAATATCTATTAAGAGAAGGTTTGCCTGCAGATAGAATTATTAAAACAGGCAGTCCTATGTTTGAAGTAATTAACTCAAGAAAATTCGACATTGAAAAATCTGAAGTATTGGAAAAGTATGAACTGAGTAAGAATAATTATTTTGTTGTTTCTACTCACAGAGAAGAAAATATTAATTCTGATACAAATTTTTTCGATTTAGTTGATAGCATAAATGGGGTAGCAGAAAAATATAATATGCCGATTATCGTTAGCACTCATCCAAGAACAAAAAAAATGATAGAAACAAAAGGTGTGAAATTTAACCATCTGGTAAAAACTTTAAAACCGTTGGGGTTTAATGATTACATAAAATTACAAATTAATGCTAGAGCTGTACTTAGTGATAGTGGAACAATCAGTGAAGAATCTTCAATACTTGGATTTAAAGCTCTAAACATTAGACAATCCCATGAAAGACCTGAAGCAATGGAAGAAGCTTCTGTAATAATGGTAGGCTTAAAGAAAGAGAGAATATTACAAGGGCTAGAAATCTTAGAAACACAAGAGATTGATACATTACAGTTAGTTAAAGATTATAGTATGCCTAATGTTTCAGAAAAGGTTTTGAGAATAATTTTATCTTATACAGATTATGTAAATAGAACTGTCATGGGGAAGTAGATAATGAAGGTATTACAAATTAATTCAGTATGTGGGACTGGAAGTACCGGAAGAATCGTTACGGACATCCATAAAATATTAATTGGACAAGGACATGAGAGTTATATTGCATACGGAAGAGGTAAGGAAATAAAGATTGAAACAGCAATGAGGATAGGTACAAAAAAAGATAACTACTCACATGTCGCTCTAACAAGGTTATTTGATAAGCATGGTATGGGCTCCAAGAAAGCAACTTTACAACTCATTGAGAAAATAAATAGGATGGATCCAGATGTTATACATTTACATAACCTCCATGGATATTATATTAACATAGAAATTCTATTTAACTATCTAAAAAATGCTAAACACCCTGTTCTTTGGACATTACATGATTGTTGGACATTCACCGGACATTGCTCTCATTTTGATTATATTGGATGTGACAAATGGAAAAAAGGATGTCGTAGTTGTCCGCAAACAAATGAATATCCAAAGAGTATTCTAATTGATAATTCCAAGTCGAATTTCATTAGAAAAAAAGAAATTTTTAATGGGGTTGATAATCTTACTCTAGTTACTGCATCTAAATGGTTACAGAATTTAGTCCAAGAATCTTTTTTGAATAACTATCCAGTTAAGCAAATTAATAATGGAATTGATTTGAACAAATTTAAACCAACACAAAGTCACTTTAGAAGAAAATATAATATTGAAAATAAGTATCTAATTCTGGGAGTTGCTCATGTTTGGGGAGAAAGAAAAGGTTTCTATCATTTTATTGAATTATCAAAAAGATTAAAGGAAGATGAAGTAATTGTATTGGTAGGATTAAACGAAAAACAAAAAAAGGAATTACCGGTAAATATTATAGGTATAAAGAGGACTAATGATATTAGGGAATTAGCAGAAATTTATTCAGCAGCAGATGTATTTGTCAATTTAACACTAGAAGAAGTAATGGGATTAACTAATGTTGAAGCATTAGCTTGTGGAACTCCAGTAATAACTTATAATTCCGGTGGTAGCAAGGAATGTGTAGATAAAGACTGCGGTGTGATTATCGAAAAGGGGGATATATCTAAATTAGTTAGTACACTTAAAATGTTTAAAAAAACAGGTAAAAGTAGATACTTCGAAGCTAGTCAGAAAAGAGCAAATTTATACTATAACAAAAATGATAAGTTTTTAGAGTACACGAAGCTCTATGAACAACTTATAAATACTTAAATTCATTTGAGGGATTATATGAATAAGGTACTGTTAATTGGACCAGAATATTTTGGTATAAATGAAAGTGTTGAGAAGGCGTTTTTAGATAAGGGATTTAAAACCACAGTAATAAATTTTAGTGAGTCATATCCTGTTAATTACAAGACAAAAATTACTCATGGGCTATTAAATAAATTAGGTATTGGCTACTTTATGAAAAGGTATAATGACGAAATCAATAAAGATATAGTGGAAATTTATAGATCACTTGAACCCGACATTGTAATTATTATAAAGGGTCATAAGATATATCAAGAGACATTAAACGAGATGAAAAATTCTAAACTAATACTATGGATGATGGATTCTGTTAAAAGAGTAAATGAAATATGGGGTACAATAAATACCTATGATTATGTATTTGTCTTTGAAGAAGATGATGTGAGTTTTTTAAGTTCAAAAGGTATAAAATCATACTATCTTCCACTAGCACTTGATAGAAATAAGTATTGGCCAATTAAAAATAGGAAAGAACTTGATATAGTGTTTATTGGGTCGTTATACCCTGAAAGAATCAAAGTATTAAAGGAAATAATTAGAGAATTCCCCCAAAAAAACATAGTAATATATGGGAAGTTTCCATCTTGGAAAATACAATTAATGAATATTAATTTGCGGATTGGGAAGTACCGTAAATATTTTAATATTAAATCTGTAAATCCAAAGGATATAAATGTTATATATTCTAAATCAAAAGTTATATTAAATCTACATTTAAACTTTTCATTAAGCGGATGCAATTTACGCTTTTTTGAAATTGCAGGAACAAAAAGTTTACAAATTGTAAATAGAAAACATCTAATCGATACATATTTCAATATGGAAGAATTAGTGTTTGATAGCTATGAAGATTTAATTAGAATTATTAAAAATGTATTTGATGATAATATAGAAACAACCAGTATTATTGATAAAGTATACAACGAGGCAATAATTAGCCATACATATACAAACAGAATAGATGTTATATTAAATTATTTATCTAA
The DNA here is from genome assembly GCF_040126055.1 of Pseudalkalibacillus sp. SCS-8. NCBI lineage: Bacteria > Bacillati > Bacillota > Bacilli > Caryophanales > Fictibacillaceae > Pseudalkalibacillus > Pseudalkalibacillus nanhaiensis. Next base: position 3,305,207 of record NZ_CP143541.1, on the reverse strand, counting down.
AAAAAATTAACATGTATTGAACACATTAACAACAATATTCACCACAAATTGTTAGGTAGGTTAAATAATTGAGTAGAATATTAGAAGTAATTTGGGTTCTTGCAGTAATTGCGCTAAGTGGTTCGGTTATATATTTGAACTACAGTGATTATCTTAGTATTTTATTTATATTTGTTTCCATTTTTATGATAATTATAAATTATAAAAAAATAAGTATAGTAAAACATGAATTAATGACTATTAATTTATATTTTTTCTTATTATTCTTTAGTGCTTTTTATTCCTTATTAATTGAGAATTTCATTAGTATGAATTTGATTACATATTCGGTTAAATTAATCTTAATCTATTTAGGAATAAAAGTAATAAGTATTGATCGTTTTTTTTACTTACTTAGCAAAATTATACTAATTTTATCAATTATATCTTTCAGTTTTTACTTAATAGTAATAATAGGAATTAAACTCCCCATAACCTACGGGGTAATAGGTGAAATACCCTCTTATTTTTACATTTTAAGGACCACAGGTATTGATTTTAATGTAAAGTTTGAATTAATAAGAAATTCTGGTATCTTCTATGAACCAGGTTTGTATCAGGTGTTTTTAAATATAGCACTGATTCACTTTTACTTAATAAAGAATAAAAAAATCCCTGCATTTTTATTAGTTCTATTTATACTAACGACACTCTCCCCTATAGGACTGTTTGTCGCTTTTATTATCTTGTCTTCTAAATTCATGAAAAAAATCAGTAAAGCCCAAAATTTCATCGTCTTAGTATTCTTATTTATCACTACTCTTATTATACTGATTCCATTTCTAGAATCTAAAATATCAACACTTTCATTTCAGTTAAGGTTATATGACTTAAAGCAAGGAATAAATCTAATTTTTAAAAACATATTTTTAGGAATTGGTTTTGAAAACCATCAAGGCTATATAACAAATTCAGAAAATAGATTTGGATTAGCACGAAAAAATAGTAACGGTCTAATCAGTTTATTTTTACAGAATGGTATTTTATTTGGGTTATATTACCTATACATACTTAAAAACGGTTTGAAAAATAGTGGATATAAATTTATAGGTTTTGCAATTTTAGTGATTCAATTAATAAGTCAACCAATTTATGCATCAACATTATTTATGTCTTTTATTGCAAGTGGATTTATATACTTTAATAAAAAAGGTTAACCTGTATCCCTAAATACTGAATAAGGTATGAAAGTTGGTAATAGAGTGAAAAAAAATATGGATTTAAAACATGAAGAATATTTAAAAATTCTAGATAATATTTCGTTAAAAGAATTAGAAAACATTAACATAAGAAGCATTCTATATAACGATATATGGTTCTCATTTAATATGACTTACTCATTTATTATAAAGCAAATTCTTAGTAGGTTGTTTACAATATATTTTTCTATAAGTAGAAAAAATGGAAATTCAGAAAAGAATCTTCTTTTCACCATCATATATAATAGACAAGATCATGATGCATACTGGAATATTTTCAAGGAAGTGGTAGGAAATTACCAAGAGGTTAAAATGATTTATAATAGAGGAAAAAGGAAGATAAATAAAAATTTTATTATTGATATCGCTAAATTTGTTAAAATTTTTATGGTTTTAAAGCACATACGCCTTTTTAAAAGTAGACTTTGGTTTACCTTGCAAATCTTAAATGCAATAAAAATCAAAAGATTTATAGAAAATATGAATATTAAATGTAATGTACTTTATACATTTTATGATGGGGGATTCGAAGGTAATATTTTGTCACAGTACTTTAAAATACAAGGAGCCACGACTGTTACACTGCAACATGGACAGTGCTTATACAGAGATAGAACTAAAGACAGAATTAATCAAAGTGTAATTTTAAATTTTATAAGTGATTATTGCATATGTAAAGGAGATTTTGCTAAAAGACAATTTATTAAGGCGGGTGTATCTGCAGACCGAATATTACCACTTGGAAATTTAGAATGTTTAAAAGAATCATTTAAAAAGGATATGAATAATCAAGAGAATAATAATAAATTATTTTGTGTTTTCTTAGATACACCCAGTTATCCATTTTATGAAGATTCTACTGAAAAGTTAGTAAATATCGCTAACGATTTTTCAAAGAAATATGGTTATAAATATTATTTGAAACCTCATCCTGCTGATAACAAGATGATTTTTAAAAAGTATATTAATAATTCATATTGTCAAAAGATACTTGAAAAAAATTATACGATAGATTATATAAAACATTATGTGGATTTTTCCATTTTTCATGCTAGTGCAATATATGCTGATATGCTACTGAAGAAAATGAAATCATATAAGTTAAAAACAGATGTTGATTTTAATATAGTTCTTAATGAGCGAGATCTATTTGAAAATACTAACCAATTAATAGATAGGGTAAGTAATTGGGGGAAGCTTAATTTGGATGAAAAAGAAAAATATTTTGAGATCCAAAATCACTTATATTCTAATCCGAACAAAGTTAAAGAGAGGTACTTAGATTTTATTAATTCTCTTGAATAATATATATCCTTGAAATAAGAATAGGATAAATAAATTCTAATACAAGGAATGGTGTTTAAATGAATAATAAAAGAGTGGTTGCCTTTGTACCAATTAAATTAAATAGTCAAAGGTTACCTAAAAAGAACATTTTACAATTAAATGGTAAACCACTGTGCTGGCATATCCTAAATACTCTGACAAAAGTAGAAAGCATAGATCAGGTTTATGTTTACTGTAGTGACGAATTAATAAAAAATTATATCCCTAATAAAGTTAAATTCTTAAAAAGAGACTCACGTTTAGATGGAGACTTAATAAAGGGATATGATATATATGAATCGTTTATAAATGAAGTAGAATCAGATATATATGTGCTTGCCCACACCACATCTCCCTTTATAAAAAGTACTACTATTAACTCTGCATTAAAAAAAGTTTTGCAAGGAGAAAATGATTCTGCTTTTTCAGCTTTAAAAACTCAAACTTTTGCATGGTATAGAAACAAACCTATTAACTATGATCTAAATGATGTACCAAGAACCCAGGATTTGGAACCTGTATTTATAGAAACTAGTGCCTTCTTTATTTTTGAAAAGGACATTTTTACAACTCACCGTCGAAGAATAGGTTTTTCTCCTTATATTCAAGAGGTTAATAATATAGAAGCTGTAGATATTGATACAAAAGAAGATTATGAATTAGCTTTGAAATTGGCTCAAAGTAACTAAATTTATTCAATATTAGAATTGTATTATTAATTATTTTAGTATATTCGTTATTAAAAAGAAATGTATATAATTTTACATGTGAGGAGTTTGTTATGTTTAAATTAATTGCTGGACCTTGTGTAATCGAAAACGAAGAAATGGTGTTAAATATTGCAAAAGAGATTAAGGATATTACTAATGAATTAGGAATTGAGTATTACTTTAAAGCATCATTCGATAAAGCAAATAGAACATCTATAGAATCATTTAGAGGACCTGGTTTGGATGAAGGGTTAAGAATTTTAAAGAAAGTTAAAGAAAAATACAATTTAAAAATTGTTACAGATATTCACGAACCATATCAGGCTAATATAGTATCAGAAGTAGTAGACATAATTCAAATTCCAGCATTTTTATGTCGCCAAACAGATTTGTTAATAGCAGCAGCGAAAACTGGAAAATTAATAAATGTAAAAAAAGCGCAATTTTTAGCACCATGGGACATGAGAAATGTAGTAAATAAATTAGAGGAAAGTGGTACTCAAAAAATAATGCTTTGTGAGAGAGGTACTACTTTTGGTTATAATACATTAGTTGTTGACATGACTAGTATTTTGGAAATGCAAAAACTAGGTTATCCTGTCATATTTGATGCAACACATAGTGTTCAAAAGCCAGGAGGTAAGGGAGATGCTACCGGAGGTAATAGAGAGTATGTAGAGTATCTTGCTAAAGCTGCATTAGCTGTCGGTGCTGAAGGACTTTTTATGGAAGTACATCCTGACCCCGATAATGCCAAATCAGATGGCCCCAATATGGTCTCTCTTAACCAACTAAAAAGTCTATTAATCAAATTAACAAGGGTTTATAAAGCTGTACAATGAAAGGAGAAAGCTATATGAATTATGTAGATGAGGCAAAGAAAGTGTTTGATACAGAAATTGAAGCATTAAATATTATTAGAAACAGTTTAGATGATAGCTTTACACATATTTTACATACTATATCAGAGTGTAAAGGAAAAGTGATTATTACTGGTATGGGCAAACCAGGACATGTTGGACGTAAAATATCTGCGACATTGGCAAGTTTAGGTACACCTTCTTTTTTCTTACATCCCGCAGAAGCTCTTCATGGAGATCTAGGTATGATAAGTGAAGACGATGTGGTAATTGCCATAAGTTATAGCGGAGAAAGTGAAGAAATAATAAGAATGCTTTCGAATATTAAGGCAATAGGAGCTACTTTAATTGGAATATCAGGAAATAAAGATTCTACTTTAATTAAGTATTGTGATTGTTATCAAGTGTTTCCTAACTTTCAAGAAGCTTGTTATCTTGGTCTAGCGCCAACATCAAGTACAACAGCCGCTATCGTATATGGAGACGCACTTGCAGTTGTTGCCTCAAAAATATACGGATTTAATGAAGATAATTATGGACTATATCATCCTGCTGGCTCATTAGGAAAAAAATTGTTCTATAAGGTTAAAGATATAATGGCGACTGATGAAAATAATGCAACAATAAAATCAGGTGAAAAATTACGAAGTGCGATAATTGAAATGGGTAAAAAGGGTCTGGGAGTAGTAACAATTGTAGACAGAGAAAACACTATATTAGGGGTTATCACAGATGGGGATTTGAGGCGACAACTCGAGAATGGTGTAAATGTTTATGGCTTAGATGTTGATGAAATAATGACCCAAACACCAACAATATTTGATGAAGAAATTATGGCAGTTGAAGCTCTACAAATATTAAAGCAAAAAAATATTTCCAGTGCCCCTGTTGTGGATTCAAAAAATAAGGTTGTAGGTACGATTAGACTCCAGGATATATTGAACATAGGAATAGTTCTATGATTAAAATACTAGTAATGGACGTAGATGGAACTTTGACTGATGGTAAAATTTATTGTGGTCCCCATGGTGAAATTATGAAAGCCTTTAATGTGAAAGATGGTATGGGAATAATCAAGGTTCATTCTAAGAATGTTATCCCAGTAATAATTACAGGACGGGAATCTGAAATACTACCTTATAGAGCACAAGAGCTGAATATTACTGAAACTTACCAAGGAATAAATAATAAAGCGGAAAAATTAAAAGAATTATCTACACATTACAATTGTGATTTAAGCCAAATTGCATATATTGGGGATGACGAAAACGATTTGGATTGTATGAAAATGTGTGGTGTGATAGGTTGTCCCGCAGATGCTGTAGATGAAGTGATAAAAATTTCAGATTTTGTTAGTAATAAAAATGGAGGCGAAGGTGCGGTACGAGAGTTTATTGATTACTTAATTAATAATAACAAGTTTTAATTTAAATTAATTCAACCAAAATTAAATGCCTGAAATCTAAAATATTTATAAAGAAAGGCATTGTTTTCATGTTATCAAGATTGGTTAAAAATACGTTTTTTAAAAATTCGATATTATATACACTTGGTTCAATGATAACTCCATTGATTGGTTTTATAATGTTACCTGTATATACTTACTACTTGTCCCCGGCAGAGTACGGTATTATGACTACTGTTCAAACATTAATAGGTTTATTTGAACTCATACTTTTATTATCCTTACATGTTGCAGTTACACGTTATTATTATGACTTTTTAGAGGAGCCGCAAAAGCAAAAAGAATATTTAGGCACAATTTTTATATTTGTTTTAGGTTTTTCTTCTATTTTATCTTTGCTTTTCTTATTTTTTAGTAAAAGCATTGGTGGAATATTGTTTAACAATATTCCAATATACCCCTTCTTTTTTTACTTGGTAGGATTAGCTTGGCTTTCAGCTTTGTTTGCACTTCCTTTAACTTTTATAAGAGCACAAGAAAAAGCTGGATTATTTGTGTTGATAAATATAATAAAATCAATATTAGTTGTTTTGTTGACCTTTTTCTTTCTTGTAAAGTTAGATCTTGGAGCTGAATCGGCCTTACTTTCACAATTAATTATTACATTTTTTATGGTTTTAATTGTTTTTTACAGTCAGATAAAACACATTAAATTAACCTTTAATCTTGTTTTTTTAAAGTCTAGCTTATTTTTTAGCTTACCCCTTCTTCCACATGCTGCCAGTGGTTGGATAATTAATGCATCTGATCGAATTATTCTAGAGAAATATGTAATCCATGCTCAGCTTGGAATATATGCTTTAGCAGCTCAAATCTCAATGGTTCTAGGAATGTTCTACATAAGTGTTAATAGTGCATTAATTCCTCGGTATATGCGGCTAAGAAAAGAAGGAAATGAGAAATCAGCCAAGAATATGCTTAAAGCTTTTGCGTATGTAGTCATAATTTTTGGGGTTTTAGCGATTCCTATAGCAATCTATGCAACAAAAAAATTAACATCTCCAGAATTTCATGAAGCGGTAGAAATTATTCCGATTCTATTATTAAGCCAGATTGTTAATGGGTTTTATTATATTGCAGTGGCTAAATTATTCTACCATAAAAAAACCAAGTCAATTGCTACAAGTAGTACCATATCGGCCCTTGTTAATTTAATTATTAATATTTTGTTTATTCCTAAAATAGGTATTTGGGGTGCTGTATACTCTACAATTATTGCGGAAATTGTAAGGTTTATCAGTATATATATTTCTGGAAAGAAAGTATAATTACTATAAGCTATAAAACCCAAACCCTAACTTACTTACTATTTATCAACCTTTGTATGGGAATAATATCATAGTAATATCGGGGTTAAGGGCGTAATTGAAAGGGGAGACTTCTATGGAAAGGGTGAGAAGTGGTTGACGGTCTGGTACTTATAGTTAGGACATTATCATCTTAGATGCTCTTCCATATTTAGAAACAACTTATCATTACGGGATTATGCACGTTTGTGCCTAGCCGGAGACAAGACTTACGCAAATTTATGTATAAAACTTATATCCCCTTAACAACTAAATATTCAAAGAGTTAATAAGTGTCAGACACCATTACGGAGGCTTGTAATCAAGTGCTTCCTTAATAATGTCTGACACTTTTTTACTTTGAAAATATTGACATACCACAAAAAGGTGTTATATTTATGTTAATTAATGTTCATTTCAAACATAAAAAAACATAAGTTCACATATATTTCTTAGGGCATCTGGGAAGCGCTTACATAGGTTTGGGATGGACAGAATCTTTTATCCAAGGGGGATATGTATGAAGAGGATTTTCCTGTTGGTTCTTTCTTTAGTGGCGGTGATTGGGTTATGGGGATGTTCGCAAGGTGCTTCCAAGCCAGCTGAAAAGATTGAAGGTGTTCCGGATGCTGTACAAGAGGATATTAAAATTGCGGTTATCCGTAACCTGCCATCTGATGATCATACGAAGCAATTTTTAGATGGGGCGCGTAGTGAAGGTGAAGCTTTCGGCTTTAAGGTTGATACGTTCATTTCCGATAACGATGATGCAAGGTTCCAGGAGCTTGTTGCGCAAGCGATCCAAAAGGATTATGACGGGCTGATCATTTCGCACGGTAAGAAGGATTACTCGTATGACATGCTGAAACCGGCAATCGACAAAGGAATGAAGATCGTCACGTTCGATACGGTTGCCGAGAAAGACGGGAAGACGTTAGAAGGAATCACGTCAACTGCACAGGATGATCACAAGCTTGCAGAACTCTCACTTGGTGAAATTGTAAAGGTTACCGATAACAAGCCAGTGAAGGTGATCAAATTGTGGTTCGGACCTGGAATTCCACCGCTTGATCGAAGACAAGAGATTTACAAGAAATATGAGGATGAAGGAAAGATTGAAACTCTTGAAACGATTGGACCGACGAACTTCCAAAACGTTCAGGGGGATATCGCCGCAAAAGTGAGCTCGATCCTCGCAAAGTATCCGAAAGGTGAAGTGGATGCGATTTGGGGTTCATGGGATGAAATGGCGAAGGGCGCTTATAAAGCACAAAAGGATAACAACCGTATGGACGTGAAACTCATTTCCATCGACATTTCCAACCAAGACATCAATTTCATGCGTGAAGACGGAAGCAGCTGGGAAGCGACGGCAGCAGTCGATCCTAGATTGATAGGAATCATGAATATGAGATTACTAGCGAAAAAGATCGCTGGTGAAGAGACGCCGGACACGTACAATCTTGAAGCTCACCTTGTAAAGCAGGAAGACTTGAAAGCGGACACGAACATGTTCAATCTCGATCAAGTCATTGAAGGCTGGGGCAAATCCGACGACTTTAACGAAGACTGGATGAAGAAGTTGAGAGAACAGTACGGAAAGTAAAGTCTTGATCGTAACAAACAGGGAAGGTAGACACACGCACCTTCCCTTCACTATGTAAGCTACAAATCGAGGTGGATGCTTGTGAGTACATTACTCGAAATGAAGGACATATCCATTGAATTTCCGGGCGTAAAAGCGCTTTCGAATGTTGATTTTACGATGGAAACAGGCACGATTCATGCGTTGATTGGTGCAAACGGAGCAGGGAAATCGACGCTCATGAAGGTGCTTGCCGGTGCGCATGACCATTATACAGGGTCCATCCACATGAATGGGGAAAAGGTTGAGATCCGGACCCCGAAGGATGCAAAGGAACTCGGAATCGACATCGTGTATCAAGAAGTCGATATGGCGCTCATCCCATATTTGGATGTTGGGGAAAACATCATGCTCGATATTCTCGTGAACAAGATGGGGCGGAAGCAACGTGTCGATTGGAAGGTCGTCCATCGCCGGGCCGAAGAGGTCCTTAACAGGATGAATGTTCATCTTAATACGAAAACAAAGGTGATGGATTTGACCCTTGCGGAGAAGCAGTTGGTCTTGCTTGCTCGTGCGATTGTGGAAGATCGGAAGTTCCTTATCCTGGACGAGCCGACGGCACCACTCAGTCAGCGTGAAACCGACGAATTGTTCAGGATTGTACGTGATCTTGCAGATAATCACCATGTCGGAATCATCTTCATCTCTCACCGACTACCGGAGCTCTTTGAAATCTGTGAAGAGATCACGATTATGAAGGACGGAAAAATTGTGAAGCATGGCGCGATCAAGGACATGACACAACGAGAAGTCGTCGAGGCGATGCTCGGTAAATCGTTTAATGAAGAAAAGTTCAAACATAACGTTGCGCTCGGTGACGTCATGTTCCATGTGGAGAATGTGACCGAAAAGGATCAGAAGGTGAAAAATATCAGTCTCGAAGTCCGATCCGGTGAAATCGTCGGGATTGCGGGGCTCGTTGGAGCAGGCAAGACGGAGCTTTGTAAAACGCTCTTTGGTGCTTTCGAAATCGAACGTGGCTCCATCCATTTAAAAGGAAACGAAATTAAAGCGAAGACGCCATATCATGCAGTACAGCAAGGATTGGCCCTTGTTCCTGAGGAGCGGAGAAAGGAAGGCGTGCTTGTCGAGGAGCCGATCTATGCTAACCTGACTGCCGCCAATCTGAAGAAGTTCACACGTGGATCACTTTTTTTGAATCCGAAAAAAGAGCGTGAAGTCGCAAGGAAAATGATCCAGGATATCGGGGTGAAAACACCACATGAGAATCAGAAGGTCGCCTTGCTTTCAGGCGGGAACCAGCAGAAGGTCGCCGTTGGGAAATGGTTGATGACGGATGCAGAGCTTCTCATGTTCGATGAGCCGACGAAGGGAGTTGATGTGGGGGCGAAAGGGGACATTTTCGAACTCATCAGCTCGCTTGCGATGGAGGGGAAAGGAATCCTTTATGCCTCAAGTGAACTGCAGGAGATCATGGCGCTGACTGACCGTGTTTACGTTATGTACGACGGTGAGATCGTGAAAGAACTCGTCACCTCAGAAACGACAGAAGAAGAAATTCTTTATTTTTCTACAGGAGGAAAATAGATTATGACGACGAAGCCTGAGATGAACAAAATCAAAAATGAAGGGGCGGGCAGGAGTCTATCGGGCACCCTCCAATTCGTGAACAACTGGGGGACGATCCTTGCGATTGCGCTCTTGATCATCGTATTTGCGATTATGATGCCGCAAACCTTCCTAACAGGTTCGAACATCGTGAACATTTTACGAAGCATCTCAATCGTTACCGTTATCGCGATCGGGCTGACGGTTTCGTTATCGGTGAATGGGTTCGACCTCTCCGTAGGATCTTCGGCAACGTTATCGAGCTCGCTCGTTGTATCCCTGTTCGTCTGGTACAGCATGCCGACGGTTCCTTCGATTTTGATTGCGATTGCGATTACGCTCGTAGTTGCTGCGGTTAACGCATTTTTAATCGTAAAAGTGAAGATTCCGGATCTTTTCGCGACACTTGCAACGATGTTCATTTTCGAAGGGGTGGCGATGACGTATACAGGCGGTGGATCGGTCAGTGAAGGGATGCCACGGCTGGATGGGACACCGACGAATGGCCAAATCCCTCCTCTTTTTGACAAGCTGGGCGAAACACCGTGGATCATTCTGATCATGATTTTAGCGGTCCTGTTTGTACATATTTTCTTAAAGCATACGAAGCATGGCCGGTACATGTATGTAATTGGAGGAAACCGGGAAGCCGCGCATTTATCGGGGATACCAGTGAATCGTTACCGGACGATGGCTTATGTGATTTCAACGATTTTTGCCGCAATCGGCGGGATTCTTCTTGCTTCTAAAATCGGATCGGCGCAAATCAATGCTGGTGCCGGCTTCCTCATGCCGGCTGTTGCCGCTGCGTTCATCGGTTCATCCTTCGCTGGATTAGGGAAGCCGAATGCGATCGGTACGTTTTTCGGTGCGGTGCTGGTCGGTGTTATGGAGAACGGACTCGTGATGATGTCTGTCCCGTATTACTCGCTCAATATTGTGAAAGGTCTTGTCCTGGCATTAGCACTCGCTTCAACCTACTATAATCGGAAGGGGTTATGATCATGGAAAAGATGAAAGCTTCTGTTACGCGTTTTGACGACTATTTTCTGCTTCAACCGGATGATGTGATCGACTATGTGAAGGTGAAAACGGACCTTTTTGAACAGGATGAACAGCTGACTTGTGATGAAATTGGGGATGGGAATCTGAACTATGTGTTTCATGTAAAATCGGTCGAGCATCCACGGTCGGTCATCGTTAAGCAGGCCGGACATACAGCACGAATCTCAGATGAGTTTAAATTATCGACCGAGCGGATCAAGATTGAGTCGGAGGCATTGGGGATGGGGGGGAAGTACGCTCCTGGACTCGTGCCGAAAATGTTTTTGTATGATGATAAAATGAATTGTTGTATCATGGAGGATTTATCGGATCATACCATCCTTCGGGAAGCGTTGTTGAAGCATGAAACGTTCCCGCGTTTTGCGGACGATATTACAACATATATGGTTAATACGCTGCTTCAGACTTCTGATGTGGTGATGAACCATAAGGAAAAGAAAGAGCTCGTGAAGCGCTACATTAATCCCGAGCTGTGTGAGATTTCAGAGGATCTCGTTTTTACGGAACCGTTCAATGATTACAACCGTCGAAATGAATTGTTCAAACCGAATGAAGCGTGGATTAAAGAAGAAATTTACAACGACCCTACGTTACATTTGGAAGTGGCGAAGCTGAAGTTTGCGTTCATGACGAATGCACAGGCGTTGATTCATGGTGATCTTCATACTGGATCGGTGTTTGTGACGAAGGAATCGACGAAAGTGATCGATCCGGAGTTCGCCTTTTACGGACCGATGGGTTACGATGTCGGTAACGTGATCGCCAATCTCATTTTTGCATGGGCGAACGGGAAAACGGCTGGCGAGGACGATTTTGTCGAGTGGGTGGAACAGACAATTGTTGAGGTAATCGAGCTTTTCAAGGAAAAGTTCCTTGCGAATTGGAAGCAACACGCGACCGACCCATTGGCTGAAACAGAAGGGTTCAAGGAATGGTACTTGCGTGACGTGCTAGCCGATACAGCAGGGATCACCGGGATGGAACTCGCCCGTCGAATCGTTGGATTGGCAAAAGTGAAGGACATCACGAGCATTACCGATGAAGAGAAGCGGGTATGGGCGGAGCGAACGTGTCTTCTTGCGGCAAAATCGTTCATTATGAAACGCACAGAACTGGGGAAGGGCGAGGATTTCCTTGCAATTTTACAAAAAGCTGCTGGTAGTGAACAGTAAAAGGAGGCGGCATTCGTGTCAGAACTAATCTCAATTGAATGGAAAGAGGATCGACTCGTCCTGTTGGATCAAACCCTCTTACCGAACGAAATCGTTTATGAAGAATATAGAGACGTCGAAAGTGTGTGGGATGCGATAAAAGTAATGAAGGTTCGCGGCGCACCTGCGATTGGTGTTGCCGCAGCCTATGGGCTTTACTTAGCGATGCGTAATCATCGTGAACTTTCTCCTGATGATTTTAGAATGAAACTGCAGGATGCATCCGATTATCTCGCTTCCTCACGTCCAACGGCCGTCAATTTGTTCTGGGCACTCAAGCGGATGGTCCAGGTCGTTGAACAGAACGCTGACAAGTCCGTTGGAGAATGGCTGAACCTTCTACTAGAGGAAGCGAAAGAGATTCATAGAGAAGATGCGGACATCAACAAGTCCATCGGCGAGCATTTGTTGACGCTTTTAAAGGATGAAATGGGGATCCTTACCCATTGTAATGCCGGGGCGCTTGCGACGAGCAAGTATGGAACGGCAACGGCACCGATGTATCTTGCTAAGGAAAAGGGCTGGAACTTGAAGGTTTTTGCCGATGAGACGAGACCGCGATTACAAGGTGCAACGTTGACGACCCTGGAATTACAACAAGCAGGCATTGATGTGACGCTCATTACCGATAATATGGCCGCAATGGTCATGTCGCAGGGGAAAATCGATGCTGTGATTGTCGGATGTGACCGGGTGGCAGCGAACGGGGATGTGGCGAACAAAATCGGAACGCAAGGGGTCTCGATCCTGGCCCGCTATTACAACATTCCGTTCTATGTTGCAGCACCAACACCGACGATTGATATGGGAACACCGACCGGAGCAGAAATCCCGATCGAGGAACGAGATGGTTCGGAAGTGACGGAGCAATTCGGCAAGCGGACCGCACCAGAAAATGTGAAGGTGTACAATCCGGCCTTCGACGTTACACCGTACGAAAACATTACGGCGATCGTGACGGAAAAGGGAATCGTCTATCCGCCGTATGTCGAAAATTTGCCGAAGTTATTTAAAAAGACCGTAGAGAACTAGAGGAAGAGACAGAGAACCGATATAATGATGAAAGAATAATTTTTAGATAAAGGGCGAGATTTGTATGGCTAACCTGCCAAGTGCGCGAAGACAAAAAATCCTGACGATATTGGAAAGTAAAGATTACGCAGAGGTTTCCTACTTGAGCGATCTGTTTTCCGTATCGGAAATGACAATCAGAAGAGATATAGAGAAGCTCGAAAAAGAAGGGTATGTGTTTCGCGTTTATGGCGGTGTCAAGTTGAAGGAAAAACAAGTTGTCGAGGGTTCAGTGGATGAACGGCTCAGTACCCATAACAGAGAAAAACGGGTAATGGCAGAAGAAGCGGTCAAAATGATTCAACCGGGGGATGTGATCGCATTCGACGCCAGTACGTCAGCACTCGAACTGAGTAAGCTGATCAAAAACATCGACAATCTAACGGTCGTAACGAACAACATCAACATTGCCGTCGAGCTGGCGAATTGTAAAAACGTTGCGGTCATCCTTTTAGGCGGCTTTTTACGGGGGAAATCGTTATCACTCATCGGTGCGTCGTTACAAAAGTACTTGGAGGATATTTATATCGATAAGGCGTTTCTCTCGAGTAAAGCGTTGGATGGCGTGGAAGGATTGACCGATTCGACGATCGATGAAGGGGAGGCGAAGCAAGCGATCATTTCAAGGAGTAAGGAAGTGATTGTACTTGCGGACCGGTCCAAATTGGGTCGGCACGCGTTTTTCCGTGTATGCTCACCAGAAAAATTAGACTATGTAATCACAGATTGCCTGGAGCCGTATACGTCTGAGCAAGAAGAATGTTTAACGAGGTTAAGAGAAAACGGAGTTCATATTATCGAAGCAAAGTCTGGACAGCTTTCCGACTCCTTATCGTAACCAAGAGGAGGCATCAATTTGTTACTGAACGAGCTTAGAGAAGAAGTAGTATTTTATTGCAGAAAACTAATCGATAGCGGGTTGACCAAGGGGACCGGCGGGAATATCAGTGTGTTCGATCGAGAGAAGGGGCTTGCGGCGATCAGTCCGAGCGGGATTGACTATCATGAGATGAAACCGGAAGATGTGGTCGTCGTTGATTTAGATGGGAAGATTGTAGAAGGAGAGCGGAAGCCTTCGAGTGAGCTGGACATGCATCTCATCTATTACCGTAACCGCGAGGATCTGAATGCGATCGTCCACACGCATTCTGTGTTCGCAAAAACGTTATCGTCGTTGCGCTGGGAGCTACCAGCAGTTTCCTACCTGGTCGCCTATGCCGGTAAAAATGTGAGATGCGCAGAGTACGCCTCCTTTGGGACAAAAGAGCTGGCGAATAATGCATTCGAGGCAATGGAAGGAAGAAACGCTGTCCTACTTGCGAACCACGGATTAATTGCAGGTGGAGCGGATTTGAAGAACGCCTTTAACATTGCAGAAGAAATCGAATTCTGTGCGGAAGTCTATTACCGTGCCAAAAGCCTAGGCCAACCCGTCATCCTCTCCGACGACGAAATGAACCACATGGCTGAAAAATTCAAAACCTACGGGCAGAAATAAAAGAAGAGGCTGAAGTGTCAGACACCAAATCAGATCCCTTGCTGCGCAAGGACTCTAAAATGGTGTCTGACACTTAGAGAGGAGCTTTCATTTGGAAGCTCTATTTTTATTGCTTATTTGTCGAATTTTGATGATTTACGCAACTTTTAGTATATAATGGAAAATGAGGGGTTCATTGCATTGCTAAATTTTTGTTAAAAATTTTATGAGCATTATTCTAGGTTGTTCGATACTACTATAATCCCATATGTACATATTAAACTTATCATTAACTCAGAGTTGTTACACATATCAACTAATAATCACCATTCAACTAGTATAATAATTTACGAGAATAATCAGGAGGTATGTTTTGAAGAAGTTTCTATCATTTTTCATCGTTTTTGCATTCGTTCTATCTTTAATAAACCACAGTCAAGTTAGTGCTCATTCACATTTTACTGACTTAGATAAGGTTCCTTGGGCGCAGGAGCATATCTACTATCTGAGCGACCTAGGCATTATCAATGGTTATGGAAACGGTAAATTTGGACCGAATGACAAGATAACACGTGCTCAAGCTGCACTGATGCTTGTTAAAGCATTGTATCCTGGAGAGAAAGCTTCGAAGGATCCAGGATTTAAAGACCTCTCGAAAGATAATTTCTACTATAATGCAATCGCGGTTGCGGCAGATAAAGGACTAATTACAGGATATCCGGATAATACGTTCCGACATGCTGCGAATATCACGAGAGCTGAAACGGCAGTCTTAATTGATAGAGCCTACAACATAGCACGAAATGGAACCGCAACTGGGTTAACGGACCTAGATAGTGTTCCTTGGGCGACGGAAAGTATATTAGACCTATCATCTGCCAATATCATTACTGGATATACAGATGGTACTTTCAAGCCTAAGAACAACATTACTAGAGCAGAGTTCTCAGTCGTTCTTTCACGTACCATTAGACCGAGTGGTAAGACTATAAAGATTGACGAACTATTCCAATGGCGTTCCGCAAAAGGTTTAACTGATGCGGAACGGTTAAAAGCTCATAATGATACGATGACAATTTATGAAGATGTGTATTATGTTGAGCAATTGAATAGAGAGTTTGGGAAGTACATTCAAGGAGCATTTACGTGGGATTATCGTAATAAGAATAATAGACATAACTTCCTTGCTTTTAAAAGACAAAGTTATTGGTATGATAATACGGTCCTAAGCACGCCTGATCTTTATGACAAAATGCACGAGAAAGTTAAGGATAATCAGTTGATTATAACCCCTTCGTTTAACTACAGTAAACAAGATATCTTCATCCATCCAACGCGCGGAGGATATGTAGTCAGTCAGGTGTTAAGTTTAAAGTATACAAGCGCTAACGGTTCACGTATTGAAGGGTGGGAACCAAACAAATGGTACAGTGTTCGTTATGAAGTGGAGTTTAATTTCCCTGGAGGAGGTCAACCGAATTGGCCATTATGGAACTACGGGGATTATGGTTGGATAGCAGCAGGGCTGGAGTATAAAATTGGGGATTTCCAATAATTTTAAAGCAGCTCATTGAATGGTAGGGAAAGAAAACGGTACTCATTCAAGTAGAACTATGAGGGCATTTAACGAATTTGAATGTGAATACGAAAGAGTGGGAGGTGTTGTGAGCCTCCCACTCTTTCATTTCGCTAAATAGCCCAATAATGGTTATGCAAGGGCCTACGCCTTTATACTGTATTTGTTTCCCATTCATGACAATTATTAGGATGTGCGGAGGGTATTGAAAACGAGTAACGAAAAATACATAAAGGGATTGAAACATTTATATTAAGGAGGATTGATATGAAACAATTTTTGAGTTTACTAGTTTTATTAACTCTAATTGGATGTAACTCCTCATTAGAGAATAAGGATATAGAAGAAGTTAATAGTTCTGCAGAATTGATAAAGGATTATGCAACGCTAAAAGAGCTAATGAAAGATGCTGTTTTGATTTCGAATGTAAAGGTTCTTAGTCAAGAAACAATCGTTCATGAAGGTGTGCCGTTTACGATCTCTGAAGTTGAAATCATAAAGAACTATAAAGGTAAGGAGAAAAAAGGAAAAATCATTAAAGTGATTGAAACAGGAGGTATTTATACTCCAAAGGGTAAAAGTGAGGAAGACCTTGATAAAGTCGAATACCAAATTAATGGTGTAAGTACGATGGAAAACGGAGAGGAATACTATCTCTTTTTAGAAGAATTTGTAGGGCCACAAGTAGATGGTGCATATATACCACTTGGCGCATATCAAGGGAAATTTAAAGTAAATAAAAATAAAATCACTCAAGAAACAGATTATGAAAACAAGATTAAAGACTTTACAGAAATTGATGTAGAAGAATTTAAGAATAAATTAAAAGATGTAAACAACTAAATAGAATTGCTCCATTAAACACAAGCCTCTATTTCGGGCTTGTGTTTTTTACTAATCATGCAATCGGATAGGTGACTTCCATCCTAGTCTTTAGGTTGGAAGGATTTAAAATTCATATATCGAAGTTTGTTGAATGGATGATGAAGAAGTCTGTCTTGAGATTTCAGAATATACCGACATTTTTAAAAGGAGGCTAATACTATGAATGGTATCTCGGTTGTAATCTGGGGGTACTTTTTCGTAAAGCTTGGCCTATAAAATTGACGGGAGGCGATTGGTGTTATGACGATCCAATATGAACGGTTTAAAAGCAAAATGGAGAAGATGGCGGAAATCGGGAAAACGGAGAATGGCGGGGTTCACAGACTCGCGTTGTCTGATACGGATAAAAAGGGAAGAGAGCAGTATATCGCATGGTTGAAGGATCTAAACCTGGATGTGCGGGTGGATGATTTCGGGAACATTTTTGCGAGGAAGGAAGGCCGCGAGAAGGAGCTGCCACCGGTCGTCCTCGGGTCGCATTTGGATTCGGTCCCGTATGGCGGAAAGTTTGATGGGACGCTCGGGGTCATTGCGGCGCTCGAGGTTGTCGAGGCGATGGTCGAAGCGGATGTGACGCATGATCATCCGATCGAAATCGTCAATTTTACGAACGAAGAAGGTGCGCGTTTTCCGACACCGATGCTCGGAAGTGGCGGGATGACCGACGTTTTTACAAAAGAGCATGTGTACACCATGAAGGACGATGATGGAATCTCTTACTATGAGGAGCTTGAGCGGATCGGTTTTCTCGGTGAAAAGGAGAACCGTTTGACCGAGGCGGAAGCGTTCATCGAGCTTCATATCGAACAAGGTCCGGTGCTGGAAGAAAAGGAGCTGCCGCTTGCGATTGTTGAAGGGATCCAGGGTGTTTCGTGGCATCGTGTTACGTTCACCGGACAGGCTGATCATGCCGGGACAACGCCGATGAAGCAGCGGAAGGATGCGTTGATGGGAGCGGTCCATACGATGAGTGCGCTTCATCAATGGGTGCGTTCGATCGGGGATGAAACGGCGCTTACGTTCGGAAAAATCAGTGTGAAGCCGAGTTCCGTGAACGTCATCCCAGGCGAGGCGACTTTTACCGTCGATCTTCGTCATCCGGACGGAAAAACGTTGGAAGAACGTGTAAAAAGGGTAAAAGAGATCATTGAAGAGACAGCTGAAGAGAGTGGCTGCGGCCAACAAATCGAAGATCTTTCCTACATGGCACCGGTGAAGTTTTCCGACCGGCTCATTGCGGAGCTTGAAGAGGTCGTCGAGGCGCAAGGGCTCACACCTTTTAAAATGCATAGCGGGGCAGGGCATGACGCGATGTATATGAACCGGATTGCGGAAACGGTAATGCTGTTCGTGCCGAGTGTCGACGGAAAAAGCCATTGTGAGGAAGAGATCACGCATTGGGAGGATCTCTACAGAAGTCTCGATGTTCTTTATGCGTTCGTGAAGAAAATCAGTACGAAGAAAGTGCGTGCACATAACGAGTAAGGAGTGAGCGTCTATGGATGGAAAGAACAATCTGAAACGCGTGCTGTCCCAGTTTGATGTCCTCGTACTTGCGATCGGGGCGATGCTCGGCTGGGGCTGGGTTGTGTTATCGGGAACGTGGATCACATCAGCCGGATCGATGGGGGCGGTGCTCGCCTTCGCCATCGGTGGAATTCTCGTCATTTTCGTTGGGCTGACCTATTCGGAGCTGGCGTCAGCCATGCCGCAGGTCGGTGGAGAGCATGCCTATGTTCACAGGGCGTTAGGGAAGAGAGCCTCGTTCATTGCTTCCTGGGCGATTACGCTCGGGTATGTTTCGGTCGTCACCTTTGAAGCCGTAGCCCTACCAACTGTTGTGGACTACATATTACCGGATTATCAGGCTGTCTATCTCTGGACGATTGCAGGCTGGGATGTATACTTGACGTGGGTGTTAATTGGGATGGCAGGATCAATTTTCATCACGCTTATCAACTATTTTGGCGTCAAACCAGCCGTCCTCGTGCAAATGGTGCTGACGATCTTGATTATCGGGATCGGGCTCATGCTGATCTTCGGTTCCGCGTTCGGTGGAAGTACCGCAAACCTTGACCCGTACTTTTTAGGAGGAGCAGGAGGAATTATGACCGTTCTCATCATGGTGCCGTTTCTGTTCGTCGGGTTTGACGTCATCCCACAGGTGGCTGAAGAAGTGAATCTTCCGTTCAAGCAGATCGGAAAAGTGCTCATCTTCTCGGTCAGCTGTGCGGTCGTTTTCTACATTTTTATCGCGCTCGGTGTAGGGTTGAGTCTGGATCAGGCGGCGCTTGAAGCGACAGAGCTTGCAACGGCGGATGCGATGGCAGCGGCGTTCGGTTCGCAGACATTCGGGAACATCCTCATTTTAGGAGGAGTCGCCGGGATCATTACGAGCTGGAATGCGTTCATTATTGGAGGAAGCCGTGTTGTGTATGCGATGGCGAACTCCGGTATGCTGCCAAAATGGTTCGGCTACCTCCATCCAAAGTATAAGACGCCATCAAATGCGATTGTCGCAATCGGGGCTTTGGCGGTTCTTGCACCGTTACTCGGGCGACCGGCACTCGTGTGGATTGTCGATGCAGGCGGGCTAGGCATCGTGATTGCTTACTTCATGGTTGCCTTGGCGTTCCTCGTATTACGGAAAAAAGAACCGAACATGGACCGACCATTCCGTGCTGGTAAAGGGAATTTCGTTGGCTGGATCGCACTTGTGTTGAGCATCGGATTCATCACCCTCTACATGCCAGGGATGCCGGCAGCACTCATCTGGCCATACGAATGGATTATGGTCGCCGGATGGTTCCTGATCGGCGCCTACTTCTTCGTCCAAATGAACAAAGGAAAATACGAAATCCGCCCAACTGTGAAAGACGGGCAGGATGTGGGGATGTAATATTAACTTTGAATTCGTCTATAAAAACAATTAAATCTTAAATTTGTAATTGCCAAATTGGAAGGAGACTTGTAACGCAAGTCTCCTTCCTTGTTGTAAAGAAAAAATCCTCTTAATAAGCATTAAGAGGATTAGGGATTGATAGACTGCTGTATGAAATCTAAAAAATCAATCACCACCGTAAGTAAAACAATACCTGTTTTCGCAAGCTTCTGTTGAAGCACCTGCACCAAAGGCAGTACTAGAGAATGCCATTAAGCAAGCCACGGATAATAAAAGTATTCTAATTTTCTTCATATGTAAATCACCTCCTATATATGTAAGATTTTATAATGTTTTAACAATTGTGTAAATAGGTGTAAAAATATAGTGTAGTATTTAATCGAGCTTTCGTTTGTTATTTAATACCCTGTCTCGTTAACAAATCAATCGAGCCACTTTTTAAAAAGTAAAAAGTCTCTTCTTCTTCTCAAGATGCATAAATCTTTCTGTGTTCACCGGGCGTTGTGATATCCCTTTCTGCTAGACCTAATACTTCTATCGTTTTCTGAAAGCGATCCTTTTTAATTTTATCGTGTCACCTGTTTGTAGCCTTCCACTCTTCAGTTGAATTTCGATTTTCACCATAAAGATGCAATTCAGAGCCACTTTCCATTCCATCATTCAAATCAATGATTCATCGACAATATGTCCTAATTAGTGATTCGGGTGACAAAAGAACTAATTAATTGATAAAAAACCACACAAGGAAACGTGTTAATTATGACATTAATCCCCTTTTAAGGTCATTTTTTGTAAAATTGTGTTTTTTTACCTCCTATATGTTACCATATTTATGTATTAAAAATATTCAGAAAAAAGGGGATGAAAGTATGAAAAAGGTGAAATTAGGACTATTATCATTGGCGGTTGCAATGGCATTTTCAGCAGGGGTAGTATTACCAGACTCCAGTGCTTCTGCTTCAAACGTTGATCCGGACTATTGTGGCTCAATGAAGTGTTAGTTAAAAAATGAAGAAAGTACATAAAAAACGCCCAGCCGGGCGTTTTTTTTATTTTGAATGAAAGTACTTATTGGACATTTTTTTCCTTGTTCAATTGGACGATGGATATGAACCTGGCAGAAGCTTCCTGTAGTAACTCAGCTCCGTTTTCCATCGCCTCCGTCAGTGTCATCGGTTCATCGACAATCGGTAAGACGATGGAAAGACCTTGCTCCTCTGCCGTTTTCATATCCCCGTCTATTTTTCCAGCAAATGCGATGGTTGGCACGTTATACATTTTAGCAATCCGTGCAATACCGACTGGGACTTTGCCGTATAACGATTGTGCATCAATTTTTCCTTCTCCAGTCAGGACGAAGTCAGCCTGCTTGATCTCGTTTTCGAGTCCACTTAGGTTTGAGATTAAGGTGAAGCCACTTTCGAACTTCGGTGATAGAAAGGAGAGGAGGGAAAAACCGAATCCTCCTGCCGCTCCGCTTCCTTCCGTTGTGTGATGATCAGTCCCTGTATGCTTCTTTACCGTTTCAGCATAATTTGCCATGCCTTTTTCGAAAGTTCCGATCTGGTCTTTCGTCACTCCTTTTTGTGGACCGAAAACCGCTATGGCACCTTCCTCTCCAAGCAGAGGATTGGTAACATCAGAAGCAATGGTCAAGTCAATATCTTTCAATCGTTTATCCATATTCGATGTATCGATGGAATGGATCTGGCCGAGAGAACCTCCCATAGCTTCCACCTCATTACCTTCCTGATCGAGAAATCGTACACCTAATGCTTTTAAAAAGCCTGTGCCAGCATCTACCGTTGCACTGCCGCCAAGTCCTAAGATGACTTTCTTAGCCCCAAGGTCAATCGCATTTAACAGAAGTTGACCTGTCCCATATGTTGAAGCACGATAAGGATCGAGTTCCTCTTCTTTTAAAAGAGGTAGACCGGAGGCAGCAGCAGTCTCGATGACAGCCGTTTTCGTTTCTGCAATCCAGCCAAAAGCTGCCTTAATCGGTCGTCCCAACGGATCTTGTACGTGTGCGAATTGCTTCTTTCCACCAAGAATCGTGATGATGGCATCAACCGTTCCCTCTCCACCATCCGCCATCGGTACCATCACAATGTTGTGTGTGCTGTCTACTTTGTGTATTCCTTTTCGAATTGACTCGGCAGCTTCTATGCTCGTCATTGAACCCTTAAACGAGTCCGGAGCTACAACGATTTTCAAGGTTCTTCACCCCACGGCATTTCAATTTTTATTTAACTAAACGTACCACAAATAGAGAATATGATAAATAAAAGAAGAGAGGATGACCCTCTCCTTAATTAGTATAACTATATGAAATTTTAGAAACTTCTTCTTCTGATGTAATAGTAAACTGGATAGAACATTTAAGTTCACTACTCTCATAAGTAATAAGCTTATTTTGATGGTATAGTAGTTCTTCACTGTAGTTAGTTCCGTATAATTCCTTCACTTTTTCAAAAGAATCTCCCTTGGATATCCCTCGGACGGTTACTAAATCGTCATTAATGAATGCCAGTGTATAATCTTCAGAACCAATACTTTGGTAGATAGAAATATCACCGAACCAATAGACATTTATATCATCTTCTCCTGTATTTTCATATGGCATATTTAAACCTGTTAGTACCTCATTAAGTGGCATACCAATTGAGAT
The DNA here is from genome assembly GCF_040126055.1 of Pseudalkalibacillus sp. SCS-8. Taxonomy (NCBI): domain Bacteria; kingdom Bacillati; phylum Bacillota; class Bacilli; order Caryophanales; family Fictibacillaceae; genus Pseudalkalibacillus; species Pseudalkalibacillus nanhaiensis. The sequence continues at coordinate 3,282,247 of NZ_CP143541.1, read as the reverse complement.
TCCCATAAACTCAAAATCTCGTTTGCTCAATGGTTCAGCTTCTGGTGTGGTTGGTGGTTCTTCAGGTGTTTGTGAAGTATGATTATCAGACTCATTTTCAGCTCTACTATTATTATTACTTCCATATTGATCACACGTATTTTCTAAATAACAAACATGAGACACTTGGTTCATCTTACTTTTGCTTAATCCAAGGAGTTTCCACTCGTCATTTTCTAAGTGGAAATACCAAGACCTAACCTTGGATGATAATAAACCTCCGCTACCTTCTACACCTTCTTTCGTATATCGGATATCCACTCTGACAAGTGAATCTAAAATTTCTTGTGAATATCCTTTAGATAATTCCAGATTGTCGGTTACACGGAAAATTTTATATTCCACCATATAACCATCTTGTAGTTCAAGGCCTACATTAATAGAATCTGGTGTCTCTCCATATTCAGGATAGAAGTTTGACATAAGGTTAAAGACTCGATTTGCATCCTGGTCTTTAATTGCTTCCATGTAAGATAACGCGGCTGCATAGACCTCCGGCTTCCACGTGACGCCATCTTGTTCTTCGTTCGCAAAATACTTCCACTCACCGTTTTCCTTACGGAGCCAGATCTTATCACTGATCCATCTAACATCCGATTCAAAAGTAGGTTGAACTTCTTCACGGGTCTCTCCTTTTGATTTGAACTGGATGGAAGCTGAAAAATACGGTTCACTCTGGTTGGTGACGGACGTCTCAGAGGCTGTTCGCTCCCGAACATACATCACCTCAATGTCATAGTTGGAAAGTTCAAGCTCTGAATCTTGTAATTCCGTGACAAACTCTTCTTCAGTAATGCCCGCATCTTTATAGATGCTAGAGACCATCTCATAGGCTTTCGAGTAGTTTTGATTTTGAAGGGCAGTAAGATAATCAAGAGCTTCGCTCGTTACAGCCTTTGCTTCTGATATTTGCTCTTTATCAGGAGGTGCTTGATCCCCCTCAGATAAAGGTAGGTCCTTACTCGAACAAGCTGCTAATAGTACGATCAATAAGATAACGAATAGATAGTTGAATTTCTTTTTATAAGCCAAGATCCATAACCCCTTTGTACGTTTTCCCTCTAAATATCGACTAACGTACTCCTATGTTTTAGAAGAAAAAGGAATTCCTTACAAAAAAGTGCCTTTATCATGTAGGAAAAATCTTTCTAATCAGGTAACCTAATGGTGTAAACATTTGTAAGTTTGGTAGAGAAGGTGGTGATTTTATGAATGTGAAAGGTGTATTCATACTGATGTTCCTGCTTCTTTTACTCGGGTGTACTCCTGATAATAGTGATAAGAGTGAAGGAGAGCCTGCTGAAAAGACGTCAGTAAGTGAAATAACAGTTGAAGAACCGCAATATCATAAAGATACGGTATACATAGCAGAACACGATTACGATAATAAAACGCTCAGTAGATTCAGCCAAGCCGTCATAACGAACATCTTAAAGGACGCTGGGATTAAGCATATTGAGTTTATTCAATTTCCTACCGTACATGATGAAAAAGCCGCATTAAGCTTGGGGGAGCTGGACATCATTCCAGAACTTTCATTCCTATTTAAAGAGGAGAACATTGAAACCTCGATGACGTATTTTCATGACACGGAGTATGACGACTACCTTACCTTTGGGGTAAGAAAAGAGGATGAAGCCCTCTTAACCATCATCAACAAAGGAATCTTGAAGTTGAGGGAAAACGACGAACTTGCAAAGCTGCATGATGAGTTCTTTGGTGATCAGGTTGCGGTAAAAGATGAAACGAAGGCAGAGACTGAAGAAGAACCTGCTCGAGAAGAAGAGAAGGTAGCTGAACCAGTTCAACCTGAAAAGAAACCCTCCCAAAAGAAAGAGCAACCTGCTGAAAGTAAAGAGCCAGAAAAGAGAGTGGATCCACCAGAAGGTTCGCAACCGGAAGAGCCTCTTACCGATGAAGCCGTGGCCTACATCGATTTGTTTAACATGGGCGGTTACATCATTTTTAATTTCTTAAATGCTTATGAAAATGATGATGGAGATACGATGGGCACTATGATGTGGGAAATGTCCAACCTACTAACAGAAATGTATAATGCTACACCTCCTGATTACTTGGCGAACACACACCAGGAACGTCTAGAGAAAGCAGATGAAGCGATGGGCTTGATGGAAGGGTATATCGATTTTAACTGGCAGCACGGAAACGTCGTCGAACAGAGTAAAGTAGACCGGTTGAGAGACATCGGAAACGAATTTATGTATATGAAATAATAGAGCCTTGCGGTTTTAGCAAGGCTTTTTCTTTTGCAGAAATTTCGCAGTTTCTCAAACAAACATTTGATTAATGGGGATAAACCTATGAGTTATAAGCATTCTGAGATTAAAACAAACGTTTGATTAATTCTTTTTTAATGTTTTATGTATTAGATTTACTTCATAGATTAAGAGGGTGATCAACCCGAAGAGTACACCGAATAACGTTGAATAGCCTGTCGGTTCATCAGAAGTACTTGGAATTACTGAGAACAATATCAGACCTAAAATAAATCCGCCTAGCCCACCTAAAACCATTGAAGAAACGACTTTTACCACAAACAAAATATCCCCCCTAATCTTGAATATATGGTCATCCTATCATCAAATACAAAAATTAACAAAAGTGTAGCATTATTTAAATAGGTTCAATCTATTTAACTATGATTAATAATTTAAGTATATTAACGTTAAATTAGTCTTTTAGGACTATTCCTTAATACCCAATTCATGGTAATATTAAAATTGTTAATCATATCCAGTTATTATCAGGGATGGGTTATTAAAAAACAGTGAATCGAGGATAAAGAATGATGAAAAGTAGAAAAATCACAATCGGCTTACCAGTTGTTGTTTGTGTACTTTTTATGGCTTTTCTGCTTTTTCCAAAAGACCATTCTTTTGGGAAAATTACAAAGACAGAACTTCGGTTTGGCGAAAACTATATTAATTATGTTGTTCCCGATCAAGACACTATGGCTTTTAATATCCTTGGTGTGCTTAAATCTGATTCATCACTTCAAGACCTTGTAACCTCCGTTGACACGAATAACCCTAATATTAAGGTAGTGGATTATAAAGCGGATACGGGTACGGAACATAAAGGATATAAATTAGTCAACATCATTCTTACCATTGAGGTCTTGTCAGATGATATTGAAAAGGCTGACCAGCTCTTGATCCAGTTCAATAATGAAGAGCCTATAGCCTTTGATATGGGCTTGATGGTTATCCAAAACGATAAAGGATTCCAAAGACACCACCTTGAGCCCACCGGTAACTATAACGTAGGATATCCGAGATTAGAACTGGATGTTATTTTGAGGAATATAAGCAGTCAGAGTTTAACGCCTGTTAAAATTAGTGACCTTACCAATTTTATGTCTTATCATTTTGATAACAACGTTTTAATTGAATCAAAAGAGGAAGAACAAATTCAAATTGAGCGTTTCGATGTAACCAAAAGAGATCAATATGATTTCATGACTCTTACACCAATCCTCGAATACACAATTAATGAAGAAACGTATCGATATAATATGCCAGGTGTCATCTATGGTATTTTAGATCAGGATACGAAGAAAATTGAAAAGATCTTAGATTGAACGAACTGAAGAAAAGCTAGGAGCATGCTGATGCCCTAGCTTTTTTATATTAATTCAAACGTATTTATCCCCTAAACCACAATGTATTTCATAATGAGATAAAATGCCCACATTAAAACATTAATAAAGACAATTTGACCTGTCATTTGATCTTTAAGACCTTTTTTCGTAATCGCTCTTAGAACCAACATGATAAGTGAAAGAGCGCTCATAACGAGTAAGCTATAGAACATAAAGATAAGTGCACCTTCTGTAGTCAATCAAGTCACCTCCTAAAGTGGAGAAGAAATTACATATCCATTCATTTTGTTAGACAACACTATTTATTATACCTAAATCGGTCAAACGGCTAAAGGAATCATGAAGATTAAGTGTAGCATCTTCAATTGGTTCAAAGTTAATGTGTATCGAGGAGTCTGGTATAGTGGAAACTGTACATAGAAATGTCGTCTTAAGGAAGTGAGTTTTTTGCCAACAGAAGTTTTCCCAGTCATCGTACCGACACGCAGCAGCTTGAAGTCATTTAACTTTTACATCGTCAAAAATGAAGATGGTCTCTCTTTGATCGATGCAGGGGTGAATACGACAAAGTGCTGGGAGTTTTTCAACCAAGCTTTGGAGGATCACGGTTTTACACTCGACGATTTTGACCAGATTATTCTGACGCATAACCATGAGGACCATGTCGGGCTCGTGGATCGTATCGTGGCGCAACATGATATTCCTGTCTACGTTCCGGAGAGGTCGATTCACCGTTTGAAGCGGGACAGGTCTTTTTTCCAGATGAGAATTGAATTTTTTGCAGAGCTCTATAAGGAAATGGGATGTGGAGAAGCGGGGGAGAGACAGGTTGAAAAGCTGAAGGAAGCGGTTCAGTATCATGAGGAGAAAAAGCTTCATGCTGAACTGACAGCTATCGGACCAGACACGTTTTCTACGCTGACACCTGTTGAAACCCCTGGCCATTCACCTGACCATATGATTTTTCATTCTTCCTCTGAAAAAATGATTTTTGGCGGCGACCTTCTCCTGAAGCATATTTCAAGTAATGCTCTCGTGGAGCCTGACCGTAAAGGCAACCGGATCCGAACGGTGCTTGAGCATGAGCGGTCCCTGGAAAGATGTGCGGCGTTGGATGCAGACGTCGTCTATGCAGGACATGGTGAGTTGATCAGGGACCATCGTGAATTGATTGAAAAAAGACTACACGGAATCCAGCGAAAAGCGAACCGCATTCTGAAACAAATCCAAAGTGGGATTCATACGGCGAGTGAACTTGCACAAACGATGTATCAGGACAAGTACGAGATACAATTCTCTCTCGTCATGTCCGAAATCATCGGACACCTCGATTACCTTGAAGCACATGGGAAAGTGGAGAAAGAGAAGCGAGATGGGGTTTGTTACTACAGCTCGATCAATTAATACAAGCTTTTTTATGGAGTTTGTGGCGAATGAGTTCCGTTTTGCGTTTTTGTAGATAATTCTTCATTTTTGTAGATAAATTCGGTTTTTTCGTAGATAATTTCTAAATCTCGTAGATAAATTTAAATTTTTGTAGATAATATCGATTTTTTGGTAGATAATCACTCCTACACCCCTGGACTTGGACCTCCAAACTGCTATTTCTTCAAAAAATAAGACAAAGCCGCCCAAAAATGGAGCAGCTTTGTCTATTTTCTATATCTCAACCTAATATTGACGTCCCCAAAATCAACTGACACTACCTGACAAAGTAATAATGAGTCGGATCCATCCAAAGAAAGAAATCCAGAGAGGTATGCTCAGTGATATGCCCCACATCAGCCCCGTAAAGATGTTACCTTCTTCTCTCATACAACTCATCTCCTCATAGAGGTAGTATGAATCAATTTTTCTATTAGTATACCCTAAATCTATTAAATTATCTGTCAGACTTTGCACCTGCGTTGAATTGTTTTTGTCAGGATAGAGGGGTATTTCCCGATATTTCTTTTTCACAAACCAATTAATGGAAGAATAATGATAAAATGGTAGACAAAGGGAGGTGCGGGTGTGGAGACGTTTGGGAGAGGTTGTTTGTATATCATTATTGGGATGGGTGTACTGTTCTTGATTGCAATGTTAGCTCAAGCACATATCACAATTCCATGGTTTATTTTCATTCCATTAGTAATCGTGGCTTTTTGGGTTGCAAAACAGAAAACGGATTCGAAAACGCAGGGTGAAGAGCCGAATAACGATGATGATGACTAGGAAGTTAGCATATTGAACTATTTTTACATGATGAGATGGACTTTGTTTGCATTCGTACTGGCGGTCGGAGTTTCCGACCTCGGTGCTTTTTTTATTTTCTCAGGAACCGGTCGGGCTATGGGGTTTCAACCTTGAACTAGCGGCAGCATACAGTATGATACATAGAAAACACGTTATAGGCAGGAGGTGAATGGAAGATGAAAACCTTGAAGGAGATGTTTGAAGAAAATGACGGGTCGTCGTTTCCAGGAAAGACGTTTGCGAACGACTTGTTGAAGCCATTGTTTGAGGATCAGCGAAAGCACCTGTTTGAAAGTATGATGCGTGTCCATCGTGCGCATACGATCATGCTGAAGGAGCAGCAGATCATTACGGAAGGGGAGGCCGAAAAGATCCTCGAGGGTATTGATCACGTATCGACGATCGACCGTTCGACATTCAAGTATTCCACCGAGCATGAAGACTTGTTTTTCCTGGTCGAGTCGAAGATCGCGGCGCATATTGGCGAGGATTTGGCTGGTAAAATGCATATCGCGAAGAGCCGGAATGACATGGGTGAGACGATGTACCGGATGGTGATCCGGGATTATCTCAGGGAACTGATCCGTGAGGTAAAGCAGCTTGGTCAGGCGTTGATCCAACAAGCGGAATCCCATACCGATTCTGTGATGCCGGCCCATACCCATACGCAGCCCGCCCAGCCGACGACATTCGGGCACTATCTGGTTGCGATTTCAGATAATTTATATCGAGACTTTGAGCGATTGAAGCGGGCCTATGATGTTGTGAACCAGTCACCGATGGGTGCAGTAGCGATTACGACGACAGGCTTCAACATTAACAGGGAACGGGTTGCAGAATTGCTCCATTTTGATGGTGTCGTCGAGAACTCCTATGATGCGATTGGAACAGGTGATTACTTGATTGAGGCTAGCCAAGCAATCATTAGCCTGATGACTAACATGGGACGCTGGATCCAGGAGTTCTTGCGCCTGTCTTCCCGTGAAGTCGGTCTGTTGAGGGTTTCGGATGCTTACGTGCAAATCAGCAGCATCATGCCACAAAAACGGAATCCGGTGTCGATTGAACATTGTCGTGCAATCGCAAGCAGTGCAGCAGGTGAGGGAATGACCGTGCTTCAGATGATCCACAACACGCCTTATGGGGATATCGTCGATACTGAAGATGACCTTCAGCCACACTTGTATAACGGTTTTGAGAAAAGTTTGCGGGTGATCCGGTTGATGCGAGCAGTCGTTTCGACGATGACGTTCAATCGGGACCGAGCGTTCCAGCAGGCGAGGGAAAACATGATTACGATCACCGAGCTTGCGGACGTGCTGGCCCGGGACTACGGCATCTCGTTCCGGAAAGCGCACCACGCCGCCAGTCAAATTGCTCAGAAGGCGGACCGATTAGGAAAAGAATTGTATGAGATCACAACGGTTGAGGTCAATGAATGGCTGCATGAGGTGATGTTAACAGAAGAGGACTGGAAAGCGATTGTCTGCCCAGCCCAATTCGTCGAGCGGCGAAAGGTGACCGGTGGTCCGAATCCGGAGGTTGTGAAGGATATGATTGAGCGGAGAAAAGGACTATGGTGAGGCGGGTTAGTAAAGCATTTTAAGGAATGCGAGAAGAAAGACAGCAAGTGTCTTTCTTCTATTGTATATGAAGTATCGGGAAAAGAATGTCACTTCGGTCAGTTCTAATAAATAAAGAAAAAAGAGGTAATCCCAATCACCTTAGTAGGTGAGCGGATGCCTCTTTTTTTGTAAAAAACAGACCTCTGGGGGTGGTGAGATCTGTTGGGATACATTTTTTAAAATAAGCCCAAAAGTCCCTTTTTCTTACGTTTCTTCGGTCGTGATTTCAGCAATTTCTTAATTTCCTCAGCTTCTTCAATGGACATATCTTCAAACGAGGTATGATATCGTGCGATGAAGAATGTACCATTTGGGAATGTCCGTTTCTCTTCGTAACCGTACCCCTCATCGACACTGCAAACCAAACGGTATCCGCTTATGAAAAAACGTTCAACACTGGCGGGACCGTCGACAAGCTCTTCAAAATGTGCGAGATCATTCGGGATGTAAACCGATTGGGGGGTCTGACCGGGCTTTACAAGTACAACCATAATCTTATTTTCATCCACTAAGAAAAGCACCGCCTTTGCCAATATTTTCTATATAAAGTTCATTATACAGAACAATTTGATGCGAGTAAATCGTTATTACGCACAAATATTGTCGAACAGACACGAGCCTTTAGACCCAATCAACAGTGCTGAATAAATAGTTCCATTGTCGTGATGCGTTATTTTTACAAGAGTTGATGTCATGTGACAAAAGTGTGTGGTGTTTTTTGACAAATTATGATATATGATGCAAAATAAATGTGATAAAATAGGGGAGAGAATTGTCGAAAAGAAGGGGGAAAAAATGAAAAAGTTTTTGTACATAACCACCATTCTGTTGTCGGTAGCAGCAATTATTTTTGGTCATATCCATTGGAAAAACAAAATCAGCAATACTATTGTTTCAGCGAATGATGAAGTAAGTGCGGATGAAAATGAAAATCAGGCAGCTGAAAGTACAGATAATGAAGATACTGAAGATGAACAACAACAAAGAAACATAGATGAACTGACGAAAAACCTGACGGATGAAGCAGCAGCCGTTGTAAAAGCAGCTGTAAAAGCCGGTGAATCTGTAGAAGTGGCCGTGATCGGATCCGGAGCTCAAAAAATGGGGTCAAACCCTTGGCCAGGACTCGTTCAAGCTGGATTGGATGAAGCATACGGAGAAGGCGTCTTCCTGATTCAGAATCATAGTTTTGGAGATCAATTTTCCATTCATGCCAGGGTGGAACAAAGAATGTACGACATTATTGAAGGGAAGCCGGATATGGTTCTCCTTGAGCCATTCTTGATGAATGATAATGGTGACGTCAACCCAGAGCATTCTATTGGAAGTGTAAGAATCCTAAAAAGGAGCTTTGAAGATGCGAATGAAGACATCATCTTCATGGTTCAGCCACCTCATCCAATTTATCAACCGACAGTGTATGGAACTCAAGTGAGCATGTTACAGGAATATGCTGAAGAAAACGGAGTAACCTACCTTGATCATTGGGAAAACTGGCCGGACACAGACGATGAAGAAATCAAGAAATATCTTGTAGAGCTCGAAGGACCAAACGATGAAGGAAACAAACTTTGGGCCGAATACATCATCAACTACTTCACAGGAAAATAGATTGCGAGAAAAGCCCTCCAGACTTTTGTCTGGAGGGCTCTTTCGTGCTTCGAAGCAACGCAGAAGTGTCAGGCACTTTTATGGACCCGTTGGTACCCAAGGCTCCTTTAAAAGTACCTGACACTTTTTGATCTTAAAACGTATGACTAACAAGAAAAGCTACCTTTTTAGGTAGCTTTTTTATATGAAATTAAAACTATTTCGGTAAACGAAACACTCTTTGACAGGGAAAATAGTCCCGCAAAATAAAAAAGCTATCCATTTGATAGCTGATCTATTTGGAGAATATGGAGAACAACCCTTTACTTTTCTTGCGTTTTTTCACACGTTCTTTTAGGATTTTCTTAACTTCTTCACACTCTTCAACAGACATGCTTTCAAAGTTTGTATGATATCGTGCTACAAAATATGTACCAGTTGGTAAGGTCCGATCTTCATAACCAAATCCTTCATCTATACTGCAAACAAGACGATAGCCACTGACAAAGAAACGTTCAACACTGACTGGGCCGTCCACGATCTCTTCAAATGCGTTCAAATCATTTTGAATTGTTGTAGTTTGTGGCAACTGTCCAAGCTTAACTAGGACAACCGTTATATTGACATCATCCAACATTAGTCCCACCTTTCGCTCGAAATCCCCTATAAAAGTATTATAAACGATGTTAACCCTAGTGTAAATTTATATATCGAGAAAGTATTGTCGAATCTTGTAGAGACTTTAGACCTATTTAGAAATAGGTCCATGGTAAAACCAATAGCCTATATTACTACTATGGTAAGAATATTCAGTAAAATACTGGTATAAAGGTGGAATGCTTACTATACCCTTTCACGTTTTTCTACTTCACGAAACGCATATCTTTGTCGATAAATCGTGAGAGATTATGACCATGTATCTAAAAATAAAAATTTGAGTTTACATAAATAAGAGTTCGAAAGAATGGAAGATTTGTTGTGGAGGTAAAATCAATATAGGGGAAAGGTCTTAGGGAAAAGAAAACCACCAGCAACGGATTTGACTGGTGGTTTTTCTCAACTTTTGAATGAATTCAGGAATTCGCACATAATTTTCAGGGATTACCCTCACTTTTTCAGGAATTCCCTTCAATTTTCAGGAATTATGCTCAACATTTCAGGAATTCCCCTCAACTTTTCAGGAATCCATACAAAATACCCTCTCCCGACATTCACGCCAAAGTCGTCAATCAAACGTTTGATTGAACGGCCCAGAGCCTGCCGCGCCTCGTTATCTCCCTAAATTGAAGCTCTCAATTCCGTATGATTTGCAAGTGTTTCAACAGCTCTTGTGTCGGATTCTGCGCGTTTGGGAGGTCTTGAATCGGGCTGAAATGTCGTAAGATGCCGTCTTCGAGCACTAAGATATAGTGGCAGAGCATCTCGATTTCCTGCAGGTCATGGGATGAAAAAAGAATCGTCTTGTCAGGTCCCAGTGCTTTTAAAAAGGAGACGATATCCGTCTTAGACGGAATATCGATCCCTACGGTCGGTTCGTCCATGATCAACAGTTCAGGATCATGGAGCAGGGCGACGATGATGTTCAGCTTTCGTTGCATCCCGCCGGACAGTTTATCAACCCGCTTATTCAGCTGTTCGCGCAAGCCGACCATGTCCAGCAGCTTCAGAATCCGTTCGTCAGGCACTGACCCTGGGGCCATTCCCGCCCAGAAAAGGAGGTTGTCTCTGACCGTCAATGTCGGGTGGAGTGCGATGTCTTGTGGAACATATCCGATTCGCTTACGTATTTGTTTCTTTTTACGCGTAACGGATTGTCCGCCGACTAAAATTTCCCCACCTGTCGGTTTGACGAGGGTTGCGATCATCTTCATCAGCGTGGACTTTCCTGCACCATTGGGACCGACGAAACCGACGCGTGCGCCACGTGGAATCATCAGCTCGACACCTTTGACTACATTTTTCTGTTTGTATTGTTTATGAACATTCCTAAGCTCGATCATGGCGTATGGCTCCTATTCCTAATCCTAAAATGATCATGCCCGCTCCAATCAGAAGGAGCAGTTGAAGTTCAGTTGTATTCCCAGAGCTTCCGAGTCCTTTTAGCAACCAGTGCTGAGGTGTGTAGATGGCTGCACGCGCGAGCACATCGGATAACTCACTCAGCTTCACGAAGCTTCCGCCAAGAAATCCGCTAACAAAGGTCAGTGCTACGGCTACCAGGTGGTAAAACGAGATCCCAGTAAACAGAGTGGCAAGCAAAAAGCTGACGCCAGAGCAGGCGACGATATAACCTGCCAAAAGTGCCGCGTTTTCCACGAAAGATCCGTCCCCAATGAACAGGTAAAGGGATGCTGGTAAAACGGTGACCATGATGACCGTCATCGTCCCGATCAGATTTCCGATATACCTTGTGAAACGGTTCACCCCGAACATTCCTGTCCGCGAGGCTAGACCGTTGGCACGCTCTGTCATGACCCAGGTGTGATGGTAGAAGCTGATGAGCAGGATGTAGATGCTTAGCAATCCGTACAGAAGTGGCGTGATGTTTTTCTCAGTTTGAGTAGCCGTTTCCTTCTCGCCTGATATCTTGTAATCCACCGTCATCAACGGCTTTGGCTCCCACTGCTCGTCTGTATAGTTCCAAGCGTATTCGTACATGTTTTCCTCATCATATTCCTGCGCCATATAGGTGGCGGCTTTTCCGTTGGATGCAAATCGGATCACTTCGCTTGCCACATACTCTTGGATAAGACCGGTCGCAATGGCGTTCGGGGCTTTGTACAAATGGACAACGCCCTTAATTTCGCCCTTCTTCAATTTTTCTTCAATTCCCTCCGTTAAAACGACCGCAGCTTCCGCTTTGTTCTGTTTTAACAGTTGCAACGCTTCGTCTTTTTCTTTTACGTGAACCTGCAGGGTGTCGTTTTTTCGGACACGATCGATAATCGTTTCTGTCGTTTCATTCTGTTCCTCCGCCACAAAAATGACAGGCACTTTCAGGTTGGCAGAGCCCTTTGAAAGCAGCTGTTCGGCACCCCAAAAGAAGATGAGCGGTGCGAGTAGCATGAGGAGAAATTGCCAGCGATGACTGATGATGATTTTCCAGCGTGCACGGATGAAATGCCATAGTCTCATCCCTGCTTCACCTGCCTCATCACGAATGCGGTGAATAAGAGGAGCCCTGACATCCCGCCAATAACCCCAAGACTCGAGAGGAGCACATCCTCATTTTCAATGAATGCGGAGTGAACGAGTGATGTATGGATCCAATGGGACAGTGTCGAAAGGTTGAGCCAATCGAGGAATCCGGTGTAATAGGATTCTGGGAAGACCAAGCTGCCGACTGTCGTGAACAAAAGGATACCAACAAATCCAACGAAGAACCGTACACCTTTTGAAAATGGCAGGTTCGATAAAAACGTATACCAGATGCTGATGGCGACGATTGCAGCAATCACCGTCACAAAGCTCCAGCCGATATGGCCGGACACGTTTACATCAGTCAAAATCCACAGCACTCCGATGACAAGCAAGGCCTGCAGGAACAAAATCACAACAAGCATGAACAATGCGCTCATCACATGGGTGGCCGTTGTAACCCCGAACGTTCGGAGTCGTTCTTCTATCCTTTCGTTCGTTGCGGTCGTCAAGCTCATCGCAAAGAGACCGGTCAAAAATAGGAGGAAGATCAGTCCTGAAACACTGTAATAGTTCAGAGGGGAGACCCCCTCGAAGGATCTTACGTCTTCTTTTATGAACATTTCTTCTCGGTCAAGGGCAATGGTTGTAAATTCGTTGATCATTTGTTTGGCGATTTTCATGTTGTAGTCATGGCTGTATCCTTGCTCGACCATATAATCGTAAATCGTGTTAACGCCGCTTTGTGCCGCACTGACATAATCTGCTGAGCTGTTCATCATCTCAAGAAACAGGGCGGATTGGAAAGGGCGCTGTGCATTGCCGATGACTGTGACGGGGATGTTGTCGCCATATTTAATCCCGTTTGTAAAACCGTCTGGAACCTTCAGGATCGCTGCGATTTTGTTTTCGTTTAAAAGCGTTTGCGCTTTTTCCTCATCAACCTTCCGGAACGTGATCAATTGGTCGAGCTCGTCATCGCTTTGGAAGTCCTGGATCAACACCCGGGTACCAAACGTATCGTCCTCGTCAACGATTGCGACCTCAAATGGCGGCAGAAGGGAGTCGGATTTTACGAGGTGTTCGAGACCGTACAGCAAGAAACCGATAAGCGCAAAAGGCATGACAAATAAGACTGTCCACGCAATCGGTTGGCGGAAAACGTCATTCAGTTGTTGTTTTGCTAGTGTGAGTGCCCTCATAATTCGTCCCCTGTACCATTATGTAAAAAGAAGGCAAGTGCAGAGTAGACTCGGACACTTGCCATAATTCTTCATCATTTGAATGGAAGCTGTGGTCCATTCATCATCATGGTTTCGATCCGTGTTTGGATCTCGCTCATGAGTTCTTGTTTTTCCTGTGCGTTCAATTCCGCAACGTTCACACCGTCTTCGGTTACATTCGGGAAGTTCAACTCGTCCTTGAATGCCGTCTTGGATTCATAGTCGAATACGACGCTGATTGGAGAACCGAGACCAGGATCAGCTTCCAGCCCGAATTCACCTTTTGCAGCATAGAGTCCATTGTCGAGGTCATCTGTCACGACGCGTGTAAAGTGACCTTTGACTGGTGGGATTTGCTGCACCGGATTCTCGACGGAAATTTCGAATTCTGTACGCATGTCTTCCGGTTTCCCTGTCATCGTAGCGTTCAGGTTTGCGCCTGCCACTTGACCGGACTCAGCAAAGGCGAATGTTCCTGTGATGTCACGCTTCATTTCGTCTTCGCCTTTCTTTTCACCCTTCATTTCGAGAAGGACTTTCACGTATTCCTGCTTCTCTCCGCCTTCTGGGTATGCGTTGAACTCCCATTTACCGTCCGTTATGACTTCATCTGTTCGTAGGGCATGGTTTGAAATGTTCATGTTGATGATTTCATTGTCGGCACCCACCTTGAACGTCATGTCTCGCTTGACGATCAGGTTGTCGCTGTCAACAAGGATGACACTCTTGAAGCCATCTGGAATTTCAGCTTTATCAAGATTCTTTTTCGCTTCATCCAACCCTTTTTTGATTTCCGCTTTCATGTCTTCTTTATCCATCGTCATCGTAGAAAGGTTGGAGCCCATGCTCATATCAACGATTAGATCCAGTGTTTCTTCATCTTTTTCAAGCTTCTCGATGAAAGCTTTGATCAGCTCTTTCGTTTCTTTTTCCGAAAGCTCGAGAGTGAGTTGTTTGTAGGATTCGCCTTCAAACTTAACGCCATCTTCTTCTGTGACGTTTTCATCTTTTACTTGCTCGAATAGGAATTCACCGTATTCTTCGCCTTTCTCTTCAAGCTTTTCTTGATTTTGCAGTGATTCAAGCTGCAGCTTGATCAGGTTATCCATTTGTTCAGGACCGTTATAGGCCGGATCGATGTCTTTCATCACTTTTCCGAAATCGGAGTTGTTCATGTAAAGATATTTATTGTAGAGAAGTGGAACATTCAGACCTGTCACTTCTTCAGACTGGTACGCTTCTGCTCTTAAAATTTCCGTGCTGCCAAGTCCGACTTTCAGGTCGACAGCTCCTTCATTGTTCGTAGGATCAACTTTTGTAGAGAAGTTCAACTTGATCTGGTTGAAGAATTGGCTGAACATTGCAACGCTCGGGTCGATCGCTTCAAGGCCGCTGATGCTCTTCAAACTGAGATCAATAGATGTATCAGTTGGTTCCTCTAACGCTTTTTTATTCACGTCTTCATTTATCGCAAACATGTTCCTGAAATCTTCAGTTGTTTGTTCCATCGTGTTCTTTTCAGCTAAAAAGTACGCTTCTTTCGGCGATGGACTGAAGAAAAGGGCATAGACGGTTGCGCTGATTCCGAGCAGGACGATGACAGCAAGTGAAATGATGATGGGCTTCTTGCTTTTCTTCGGCCGCAAGGATGGTTCTACTGTTGCTGCTGTTTCTTCTTTCCCTTGATTCATTTTTCTCCTCCTATTATGTATGTAGTAAAGTTTATGAATCTCCTAACCTAGACATTCGAACAAGCTCTCGATACGTCTCGTTAGATGTTCGACATTCAGAAGGAAATTCCTTGGAAAAATCGTTACCTATCTAATCCTACACCCTCAAGAAAGGGGTTTCAACCTATATTACAAAAATATTACGAAGGGGAAGAAAATTCTTTCCTGATCACGTATTGTTGCTAGATTGCGAGTTGCGATGCTTAGGTGAAAAGGACAGTTATATCCATGTTGCTATCTGCATAAAGTGAGTTAGACCGAGTAATAGAGGGCTTTTCCGACACAGACAGGCATGAAGCAACCGAGTCCAATTCGCTTTTTGGATGTAAAAAACCATTGGAGGGATTCGGATGAAAAAGGTTTGGCCGAGTGCGTTGGCAGCTGGTTTCGTCATGACGGTCGGAAGTGAGGCATATGCACAATCGGGGGATAAGGTGGTTGATGAGGCGAAGAAATACTTGGGAACGCCTTATCGGTATGGTGCAGCTGTCGGAAATACGGCGAGCTTTGATTGCTCATCCTTTACATCCTTCATATTCGGTCAGTATGGGGTAAGTTTGCCGAGGACGAGTCGGGCGCAGGCAAAGGTCGGGAGGAAGGTCCGAAGCAGTGATTTGCAGCCAGGGGATCTCGTGTTCTTTGATACGGATTTTGACGGTCGCATCAACCATGTCGCCATTTATGCCGGGAGTGGAAAAATGATTGGCGCGCAAAGCTCTGGTGTCGGGTATGCGAATCCTTTTTCGAAGGGGTATTGGAGCAGCCGGTATGTGACCGCGCGCCGTGTTATGGCGGATTCGGTGAAGGTTGGGAAGGCACCGAAGCTCAAGGTGATCAAAGGGAAGGGGAAGAGTCAGGCTGCCAATGCAGCGGGTGATGTGACAGTCCGGTCGGTCAAATTCCATACGGTGAAAAAAGGAGATACGTTGTGGGAGATCAGTCAGCGGTATAAGACGGACGTGCAGACGTTGAAAAAGCTGAACGATATCCGGTCGCATTGGATCTACCCGGGGCAGACGATCCTGTTGCCGGGAAGTGGTGTGAAGGGCGATGTGACGGTGCGTTCGTATAGCCTGTACACAATCCAGAAGGGGAATACATTGTGGGGAATCGGTAAAAAGTACGGCGTTTCCGTGGAGAAGCTGATGAAAGTGAACAAATTGAACTCATCCTTGATTTATCCTGGCCAGCAGCTGATGATACCGAGGCGGTGAGGGGGGAGCTGGACGGGGTTGGATAGTATTCTGCTGAAATCGGATAGTAAAAGCCCGATTTTGGATAGTAAATCGTAGAAATTGGATAGTAAATGACTAAAATCGGATAGTAAAATCAAATTTTTGGATAGTAATTCGCCAAAATCGGATAGTAAAATCTCATTCTGAAACCACAGGGACCTGTGGTTTTCTTTTTATATGGATGAAACGCTGATATGTTGAGAACCGTCCGAAGGGTGGGGAGGAGCGATACAGTATGAAGCAATGTATTTGGCTGCTTGTCCTGCTCGCTACCATGATAGCGGCATGTCAACAAGATGAAAATAAGGATGAGCTAAAACTCGAAGTTAAAAAACCAGAGAGTGAGGAGACGGTAGCAGTCGTCACGGATCAGGCGTTCATTTCTAAGCTTATTGAAGCATTAGACAAAGCTGAGACGATTTCAACAGCAATGATGGACCTCCGTCAGCCGGATTACAAGGTGATTATTAAGAAAAATGAGGAGACACTTTACGAGCTAGGATACTACACGGAAGTGATGAAGCTAGGTGGACTAGCAGGACGCTACTTGAATCGAGAAAGGGAAGAATTCTACGGCGTTACCATCGATCTGCCGCTTAAATAAAGAAAACTTGAGGAAAGGTTCCTCAAGTTCAGCTATACATAATATTTATTTGATAAAACGAATGGTCATCGGATAGCGGTAATACGTCCCCTCGCTTGCTCGTAAGGTCCCGATGATCATGAAGATGAGGTGAAGCACGATTAGGATAGGAAGAAGCACGAATCCGATCAACACAAATGTTAAAGCGCCTGCAACAACGTAATAAATCAAATAGCTGATTTGGAAATTGAGCGCTTCTTTCCCGTGGTAATCCACATACTCGTATTCATCCTTCTTCATCAGCCAGATGACGAGCGGACCGATGACAAAACCGATCGCTATCGTGAGATACCCTGCAAAAGCAGCAAGGTGAGCGAACATGCCCCAATTCTTTTCTTCCTTCGACATTTCAAAATCCCCTCCTTTAGGTTGAAGTGTCAGACACTTTTCAGGAACCCCGTCATATCAAGCTTGGTGAAAAGTGTCTGACACCATCTACAAACCGTTGGTATGACTGCGTTCCATTTCAGTGCCTGACACCAGGCGTCGCTGACACTATACGCTTTCGCCTTTGTCTCTTCGAACTGCGTTTATCAAGAGGACGATGGCGGTGATGGAGTGCATGAACCATCCGAGGATTGGAATCCATGCAACCAGAGATGTGATGATACCGAGAATGCTGCCCGCACGTTGGAAGCTGATAGTCGCTTCCTTATTTGCAAACACGAGCGTGACGATGTGAAGAGCCAGCATCACGAATAGTGGTGCCCAGCCGTTTCCGATGACGAATCCACCACCGATGATTGGTATCGCTAAAAAGGCTTCTGAAATACCTGTTATCCATTGAAAAATCTTATATGTTTTCAACGTAATCGCTCCTTTGTTGATTCGAGTATTGTTCTGTTCCCTTCTATATACGAATGAAGTCGTAAAAAGTTTTAATTTCTTAATAAAAAGTATATAAGTGTCTGACACCATCTTCAAACCATTGGGGCTCTAAGGGAAAATAATGGTGTCAGACACCCGTCCTGTAATTTGAAATACTTGGTGAGTTTACGTATTTATGGTATCCTATCCGAGTGATTTTCTTATATGACGATTTAATCCTGGATTTACCGGGAAAAATACATAGCAATATTGTTTATAGGAGTAGGATGTTCTCTAAAGATAAATGGATTCATCCCATCTATCATTTTGTAATTAAGAGGTGCAAGTTTATGGAGCAGTCAAAGAATGTACTGATCATCGTTCCGGCTTATAATGAAGAAGAATCGATCGGGCGCACGTTGCAGAGCTTACTGCATACGACGAAAGCGAGTAAATATAACATTGATATCTGTGTGGTGAATGATGGCTCGAAGGACCGGACTGCTGAAATCGTCCAGTCTTACCCTGAGGTGAAGCTGCTGAACCTTCCTTATAACCTCGGGATCGGTGGAGCGATGCAGACGGGTTACAGATATGCCTATGAAAGCAACTACCAGATTGCCATCCAGTTCGATGCTGATGGTCAACATAATAATGAAGAGTTGAACACGATCATCGAGCCGCTCAAGAATCAAGAAGCGGACATGATCGTCGGTTCAAGATTCGTTTTACCGACCGAGTACCGTGGAAGCAGCATGAGGAGAATCGGAATCGTGTACTTCATGTATCTGCTATATGCGCTCACCAAGCAGAAGTTCACCGATCCGACATCCGGATTCCGGGCAATCAATCATAAAATCATCAAAGAATTTGCCCACCGTTATCCGAAGGACTATCCGGAGCCAGAGGTCCTCATCTATCTTCACAAAAAGGGTTATATCATCAAGGAAAAGTCCGTGAAAATGCAGGCTCGGCAAGGTGGAGCTTCTTCCATCACGCCATTCAAGAGTCTTTATTATATGATTAAAGTCACGCTTTCCATCATCATGCAGAAAGTCATAAAGGAATGAGCGGTATGAACATTACAATTCTCTCTTTTGCCATTGTTATTATTTTTCTATTCGTTGTCATTGAATCGGTGCGTAGAGGGATTCTCGAGACGAAGTATTCGCTTCTATGGATTCTGACGTGCATCATCATGGCGATCTTGAGTATTGGAACAACCCTGTTGAACTCGCTGGCAGAGCTATTAGGAATCTTTTACGCGCCGTCCTTATTGTTCTTGTTCGGGCTCTTAT
The DNA here is from genome assembly GCF_040126055.1 of Pseudalkalibacillus sp. SCS-8. Classification (NCBI taxonomy): domain Bacteria; kingdom Bacillati; phylum Bacillota; class Bacilli; order Caryophanales; family Fictibacillaceae; genus Pseudalkalibacillus; species Pseudalkalibacillus nanhaiensis. The sequence continues at coordinate 3,263,062 of NZ_CP143541.1, read as the reverse complement.
TCAGCCTGATTATCATATTCGATTTGACGAGAAGAGTGTCGCAATTGAACCACAAGCTTGTGACCTTGACGCAGGATTTCACTTTATTGAAGCAAAAGCTTAGTGAACAAGACAAAATTGATAACGAAGGAAGTCAGGAATGATCTATTTATTATTGCTTGTGAATGTATTCTTACTTGTCGGCGGTCAGATGCTTTGGAAGGTCGGGGCTGCAGGCATTGATAGCTGGAACGTTTCCACATTCATCTATTTGCTGAAATCGCCCTTTTTCATCGGGGGCGGTCTTTTATATGTTGTCGCAACGTTCATCTGGATGTATATCATCACGAAATTACCCTTCAGTGTCGCCTATCCTCTCCAAAGCTTGAGTTATGTCGTCGGCGTGCTGGCAGCGTACTTTTACTTCAAAGAGAATGTTGATGTGTCCCAGTGGATCGGTGTATGCGTCATCGTCTTAGGTGTTTATTTAATCGCGAAATAAGGATGTGTCTCGATGTACAAGTCATTCAACCAATTTATTCATTCAAAATATCCGATCTTAATCATTCTGGCGTTCTCGCTTGTTGTCCATCTCTTATTCTTAGTAAAAGATCCGGGGATGATTTTCAATAATCCTGAACAAATCGGCTTTACCGAAGAACAAGGCGAGTATGGCGGCCGAGATGCTTCCCTTTATGCGAAAATGGCTCGCCAGCTCATGGAAACGGGCGTTTATGGCTATGATACCCATCACACGGGGGAAGTCGTACAAAATGCCTTTGTAACCCCAGGTCAGCCGATTTACTTAGTCATCATTTTTTCCATAGCGAATTTATTCAATATCGATCAGCTTTTATTAGCAAAAATCTTTAATATGTTCCTAAGTGTTGCGACAGTAGGACTGTTGTATCTGATCTCACACAGACTGTTCAAATCCCAGTGGATCGCCCTTCTGGGTTCAGGCCTTTATTCCGTTTATTTCAGCCAGCTTCATTATTTCAGGACGACCCTGACAGAAATCCCAGCGATCTTCATGTTTTGCCTGGTGATTCTGTTTTTCCTTAAAGCCTATCAAGACAACAGAACCCGCGATCATGTCCTTTTCGGTATCCTGTTCTGTATCATGGTCATGTTCAGACCGACACCGGCACCGCTGATCCTCCTTGCTGTCGCAGCCGTTTTACTCAAGTATCCGTTTAAAACGTCAGTCCGAATTGGGATGTTGTGGGTGATAGGTCCGATCGTCGTCATTTCTCCATGGGTGATCCGTAACCTTGCAGCCTTTGGCGAGCTCTACATCTTTTCATCCCACGCGGGCAACAGTCTTTATGCAGGAGCAAATCCGTTCTTTAAAAATGATTTCAGTGACTACTGGCGGGAGATGAAGGCGAAGGGCTGGAGTCAGGAGCAGTATGCGTGGTACAAAATCAAGCAAGGCTTCACGTCTGATTTCGACTTCTGGTTCGCTTGGTTTACAGTCGGTAAAACGATCAACCTGTTCCACTATTTGGATGGCTTCGTTCATTACATGAATTTTGCAATGATGAAGTATTTCAAATTGCTCCATTTCTTCATCGTCATTGTCGGCTTGGGTTCCGCCCTCATCTGGATGAAAAAAGAGGGGATCCGTGTCATTGCGTGGATTGTGATCAGTTATATCGCGCTGTCGAATCTGTTCTTGACGATTCCGAGATACGGCTTCTTCATCATCCCGTTAATGTGCATTCTGACGGCATTCACCCTCATTCAAGGTCCTCAAGTATTAGCAAAATATGTTAAACTATATAGGCGTAAGTCTGAAGTGTGAGGAAAGACCATCACAATTCGTCAGGCGCTTTTCGAACGATATAGTGAAATCACTGAAAAAGGAGTCCCTTTATGAATTCGAAATTAAAAGTCATGACAATTTTCGGTACACGACCGGAAGCAATCAAGATGTGTCCGCTCGTGTTGGAATTAGAAAAGCATTCCGATGAAATCGAGTCGATTGTAACCGTAACCGCTCAACACAGAGAGATGCTCGATCAAGTGTTGGACATTTTCGGGGTTGTTCCTGATTTCGACTTGAATATCATGAAAGAACGTCAAAGCTTGATGGAAGTGACCAATCGAGCTCTAGAGGGCTTGGATCGTGTATTAAAAGAAGCGCAGCCGGACATCGTGCTCGTTCACGGTGACACGACGACGACATTCGTCGCTAGCTTAGCTGCATTTTACAATAAAATCGCTGTCGGCCATGTTGAAGCGGGTCTTCGTACAGGCAACAAATATTCCCCGTACCCAGAAGAGATGAACCGTCAATTGACAGGCGTCATTTCAGATCTGCACTTTGCGCCGACCGACAATTCAGCTGATAATCTAATGAAAGAAAACAAGAAGCAAGACAGCATTCATATCACAGGGAATACCGCAATTGATGCGTTACGTACAACGGTTCGTGATGATTATCACCACCCCGTGCTGGAAAACTTGAACGATGACCGGTTGATCCTCGTAACGGCCCATCGTCGGGAAAATCTCGGTGAACCGATGAGACAGATGTTTACCGCAATCCGCCGCTTGGTCGAGGATCATGACGATGTCCAAGTCGTCTACCCGGTCCACCTGAACCCTGTCGTTCAGGATGCGGCCCACACCATCCTTGGTGGTCATGACCGCATCCACTTGATCGATCCGCTCGGCGTCATCGATTTCCACAACATCGCGTCCCGGGCGCACCTGATCATGACCGATTCAGGCGGCGTTCAAGAAGAAGCACCTTCCCTTGGTGTTCCGGTCCTCGTACTACGTGATACAACAGAACGACCAGAAGGGATTCAAGCTGGAACACTGAAGCTTGCTGGAACAGAGGAAGAAGAAGTGTACAAGCTGGCGAACGAGCTGTTGACTGATGAAAACGCCTATGAGGCGATGGCGAAAGCGTCCAATCCGTATGGCGACGGAAAAGCGTCGAAACGAATCGTTGAAGCCATTCTATATTATTTTGAAAAAAGAACTGAACGGCCAGAAACGTTCAAGGTCCTCTAATCAAAATAGAATAAACTTACAGGATAAACCTATCAATTTCCAAATTGGTAGGTTTTTTTATATGGTCAAAAAGGTGAGCCCAAAGGCCTGGGTGTGAAGATAGGGCTTAATATCGATTACAAAAATAACCTATAATGATATAATTTTTTCCAATGACTAGTCACCAATGCTTAATTATATGGGGGTAGAGTTTTGGGGGAGAAGTTAAGGGTGTTGGTTTTAGGTGGAGTTGTTTTTGTTGTGGTTTTCGTTATATTCGGAAACTATTATTCGAGTGCGGGAAAAGTTGCGACCGAATTGCCAAACTCAACTGAAGCTTTAGTAGAGAGTAAGGCAAAAACGGTTGAGAAAAAAGAGGCACCTGAAGTCGAGGTTGCTTCGACAACTATCACAGAAGAAACGGACGCAGAAAAAGCGGATGACAAGATAGAAGCTGTAATTAAAGACCATGAGATTCCAATCCTGATGTATCATCATTTTGACGAAGAATTGGCCGAGAGTACGGTCGTTTCGACGGAGCGGTTCAGAGAACAAATGACGGCATTGAAGGAAGCGGGTTACAACACCATCTCAGATGATGAGCTGCACGATTACTTATTTGAGAACCAGCCACTTCCAGAAAATCCGATTCTGATTACGATTGATGATGGTTATCGAAGCAATTACACCATCGCATATCCAATTCTGAAGGAGCATGGCATGAAGGCGACGATCTACGTCGTTGTCGATCACCAGGATGAAACACCAGGCCACTATCCGCACCTTACGTGGGAAGAAACGAAAGAGATGTATGAATCAGGATGGATTGATATCCAAAGCCATACATACAATAGCCATGTTTATGTCGAAAGTGAAACTAAGAGAGGTCCTGCTTTAACGACAAAAGCGAAAGGTGAATCGGATGAGGCTTATTACGAACGGGTCAAAAAGGATCTCCAACAATCAAAAGAAATCATTGAAGAACAGCTTGGAAAAGAAGTCGTGTCCATCGCTTATCCATATGGCGCACACAATGATCACGTCATAGCAGCTGCAAAGGAACTAGGATATAAGATCGGTTACACCGTGCAAAAAGGAATCAATGTGAAAGATGCCGATCCTTTCCGATTGAAGCGATTGAATGTTGTGGATGATTACGATGGTGCAACGTTACTTCAAAAAATAGAAGAATTGAATTAAATGTTTAAAGAGCTTGGCCTAGGGTAATACTTTAAGGTCATGCTTTTTTTGTATATAGGGAGATTTAATAAAATCACAGGAAAACTTAACATGGGGTTTACAATCGGTTGATACAATTTTAATACAAAATATATTCCAAATCTGTAAGTGAACATAAATCAAATCGATAGAAAGAACAGAAGGGGATGGGGATCTTTATGAAGCGCATTGCATTTGTCGGTTCAGGTAAGTATGGCTATGCCACAGGGAAAAAGCTTTCTGAGAACGGATTTCCGGTAACATGGCTTACGGATAGCAAGCTTAGTCACCATGCTGATAAACATCCGCTATTCACCGTTACAAACGACAAAACAGCAGCTTATAAAGAGGCTTCGATCATTTTTGTAGATGCAGGCGATCTTTTCGAAGAGAAAGGAATCGTGAACCTTTCGGAATTTGAAGAAATATTAGATGAAATCTCAGCATACGTGCGTCACGACTTTATTTTAGTCATCAACAACCATGCCCCAGTGGGGACAAACAAATGGGCCGTGAATCGTTTGCGTGAGAAATTCGGAAAGTTCCCAATTATGTTTGATGTGGTTTCAAATCCAGGCGGGCTGGCTGAAGAGGAGATTGCGGTCGGGACACGATGCAGACAATCAGAAGAAATCCTCGAATACCTCTACGAACCATATAAGGAAAACATATATCACACATACCCTGAGCATGCAGAAGCCCTTGAACAGCAGCTAGAGGCAGCCTATTAATTTAAGTGAGAGCGACCCGAGATGGGCGCTCTTTTTTTGTCCAAAAAGGGTTCATGGTAGTATGTGTTGAATTGAGAGATAGTGTTTTGTTTATAGGGGTGATGACTTGAAAAAGACCTTATTGGTATCTGGTTTTGTTATATTACTATTCTTCGGCTTCCTATTATTTGTATTTGGAAGTGCTCTGTATCAAGAGGGCAATCCACTTCCATACCTCTATTCAATTATGAAGTTGGAAGTATCGAATCATGGATATAAAATGGTGGAAAGAAATGAAAAGGAAACCAAATATGTGGCGGAATCCAAGAAAAAGTATCCATATGGCATGGTGAAGGAGTTTATGAAAGATAAAGGTTGGTCTTTTAAAGAGCAAATGGGTTCAGGTCTGGTTTTCAAAAAGGGTGAAGACGTCGTTACGATTAGTACAAGACAATACTCGAGGAGATATTATTTATGGAGTGTCCCGAAGGAAGTACATAATTAGGTGGTCTTGTCGCTTCATCACACCAATGGTTTAATAGAAGAGGTATGATGTTAGGCGGTGAAGAGATGAACATTTCAATGATTATTTTAGTGCTAACCTTTTCCGTAATGGAAGGCTATCGATCAGCACGTAAAACTGAGGACAAAGCTTTCGATATAAAATCCTTCTTAGAATCTTTTTTAATCGTTGCGATAGGGGTATCGGTACTTGGTCCCCTTGGTATGTTCCTTATTGATTGGATTCTGGATACGAATGTAGCTGAAGATCAGAATATCGGTTATTGGTTATGGGTGGGGATCTTTTTATTTATAGCCATCTATTTGCCAATGAAAGTCTTTAAGAGGAATAAGCATTAAAATATTTTGAGACCTTGATATGAAGTTTTAAAGGAGGGCCTGGTCATAAACATGAAAATCAGAAAAGCCTCCATTGAGGACATTGAAGATTTAACATCATTGATGGAGCAGCTCGGTTATCCGACCTCCGTAGACAAAATGGAAGAACGTTTTAATCATATTTTAGCAGAACCATCTTACACCACGTTTGTAGGGGATCTCGACGGAAAAGCAGTTGGGATGGTTGGATTAAATAAAAGTATGTTTTATGAGCGGGACGGTACATATGTCCGAATTGTCGCTTTTGTTGTAGACGCAAAGCATCGGAGAAAAGGAATCGGTAGAAAACTGTTAGAACAAGCCGAGGAATGGGCAAAAGAGCAGGGCGCTATTTCAATTGAGCTGAATAGTGGAAATCGCGATGAACGAAGAGAGGCGCATCAATTCTATCGTAAAATGGGTTACGAGAATAAAAGTATCGGGTATTCGAAATCTCTTGAGAATTAGGCCTAATTAAAGAACAGCTCCAGGCGGACGCTTTCCGCGGGCAACGCTTCAGCCTCACAGACCTCGTTCCTCGCTCTGCGGGGTCTTCAGCTGTTGCTTTTCCCGCTGGAGTCGCCGCCTTACGCTTCTTTTTTCGTTGAATATCACTAAAAAGCTAACAGCGCCAAAAAATAAAAAGGCTGAACCGTAACTGGTCCAGCCTTTCGCTATTAGCTATTATTGTTGAGAATAGATCTTCCATTCGCCATCCACTTTACGTAGGAAGTAATAATTCGCTTCATCGGTCCATTGTGCCTCTATTTTTCCATCATATGAAATCGTTACATCATAGCTTAGACCTGTAACCTCGACTACAGCCATGCGTGTATTTTTCCCTACTACACCGGTTGCAGTTGGTTCGACTTGCTCGATTGCGATGTCATAACCTTGATCTCTATAATCAATCCAAATATCGTTGCTCTCTGTCAAAACTGCATGTAAGAAGCCTAGCGTATATTGATCAATGATAGGATACGTATTTTCAAACGTTTCCGCCTGGTAGTGCTTATACAATTCATTCTCATTGTTCATGACTAGATTGATCAATTCTTCATCATTTGGTAGATTGGTAGATTCTGTCAATAATGCATTCAATAGCATTGTTGACGTTTCAGCACGTGTTGCTGTGTTTTTAGGTGAGAATTTACCATTGGAACCTTGAACGATTTCAACTGCACTAGCTTTGTTGATAAATGGAACAGCCCATGTAGAGAATGTATTTTTATCAGAGAAGTTAGCTGGTGTTCCTTGTGTGAAGTCAATTGTCTTCACGCTTTCAAATGCACGAACAATCATCGTCGCGAGTTCTTCACGTGTAATGCTCTTGTCCGGTTTGAACGTTGTTTCAGATGTGCCGTTTACGATGCCAAGCGCACTTGCGGTCATGATCGGCTCATAGAACCACTTGCCCTTTGGTACGTCAGAGAATGTTTTTCCTTGTTTGGTCGTTTTCAAATCTAGTGAACGTACGAGCAAAGCTGTTACTTCTGCACGCGTAATTTCTTTTTTCGGCTTTGCGTACATGACGCCTGCCTTTAAGTACCCCTTCATGATGTCTGCATCAATCAATTGATACATCGTTTCGGCTGCCCAATGGTCATCTAAGTCAGCTGGATAATAATTCTCCATAGATGCCTCAGCCGCAAATGGTGAGATGGTACCGACAACCAATAGTACCGCAAATAGACTTGCTAGAAACTTCTTCATTCTTCCTTAACCCCCTTAAAATTAAACAACAAGCCCATTTTACCTGATACTACCAAAAAAAGCACTATCAATTACTACCATTTTTTATTTTACGAAAATAAATCTTTCGACACTGGAAATGCGCTTTTTCATAAAAAATAGGTCTCACATTCGTTAGTGAGACCCGTTCTAGTCTTATTTATATGAAAAATTCAAAGTCGTCTGGCCGCCATATCGTGTCAGAATATAGGTGCGTCCTCGTTGTTCAACGTCCCATTCATCGTCCGTCAACTTCAATCCTTCTGGAGCATAGACCTTGATTTGCTGCATCCCTGAATCAAGAAGATTGATTGTTACGTTTCGATTGTTTTCGTCAACTTCAATTGGGATGTTGCTTCGCACAATATGTGGTTCATCTATATACTCTGTTGCGAGCTTCAGCTTTATTTTTTCTTTTCCAGAAAAGTAAAGGGTGGAGCCTTTGTTCATATAAATCGGCGCATCTGTGTTGAACAGGAAGCCTGTATACTTTTCGCCCAACTCTACTTTGTAGCCGATGGATTGATTATAAGGTCCAATCAATTCCGCATCGATTTCGTTATTCTCATTGTTTTCGATATAAACGGTATGGTGCAGCTTGCGCCGTAACAGGTTTTGAAAATCGGAAAATACTTTCTCGATTGGGTTGTAATTCAAGGTACTCGTTGTTTGTTGTGCTGCCAGAACGGACTTGTACAATTGTTGCTCGGACATGTTGTTGTAGTCCATCTGCTTACTGTAATTCGCCAGTCTTTTCAACCAGGCATCGCCTTTCACTGAAGTCAACCGTTCACTGAATGGCAAATCAAATCGATCGTAGGTTTGGAATGGTGTATTTTCGCCTATATTCGGTTCGTGATAAACCTCGCCTGTCAGCACTTTTCCGTCCATCCTTACAAACGGAATGGTCAATTGGTTCGGCTGCTCTTCTTCGTCAGTATGGGTAGCTGTTTTCCACCTTATGCCTTCAAAATCAGGAAGTTTTTTCGGATTAAGAGGTTCTTCGGCTAATGGATTTTTATGATACGTCATCCCTGTTTGGTTCCAGTCCAATCCATACGCTTCAAAAGCTTGCCGTTGGGCCTTCAACTCTTCCTCATAATCGTCCTTTGTTTTATAGGACTTGAGGTAAAGGTGCGGCTTCATATTCGTTGCATATTTTTTAAGTGATTCAGTCAGCGATGTGAGTTCTGTCTGATAAACAAACTCATCCGAATCAATTGCAACAGGATCCCCATAAGCGATCTGACCGACTAGCAAATCCTTGATTTGGTCACCGTTAATGTCAGCAAATGCTGGAACGGAATTTTTGCCACCCCATAGATATTTACTTCCGAAGCGGTTTTCAGTCTTACCTTCAATGTATCCTTTATTAACCCATTGATTGGACTTTTCCAATTCATATCGATGAATGTAGCCAGACTTCATCCCAATCAGCAAATCGAGCTTGTCATTGTCGTCATAGTCCACGATTTTAGGTGCAGCGAACCCATCCACTTCAATGGATCCGGATGTACTGACCAGTTTCTTTTCCTCATCTGAAAACGAAAGAAGGCTTTCTTCCTCTGAGGTATTATCTGTATCCTCTTTTTCTCCTAAGCGGTAGAACATTTCTCCTTCTGAAGTTCCATATATCAAATCATCAATCTCGTCTCCATCTATGTCCCTGATTACAGGCGCAACCATAGAATGGGATTTTTCTTGATCGACCAAGTCAACAGGTGCTTCGAACTGTTCGTCCTCATTTTGAATTAGGGCGACAATGTCTCCTGCTTGGTTACCTGTAATGATATCGACGAGTCCATCCTTATTGTAGTCGTAGAAGGTTGGAGTCGTGTAATTTCCTAGATCGATGATTTGATCGGTTTCAAATCGGAGGTAACCCTTCGACTTTAGTTGCCACGGTTGATCCTTGTCCTGCTTGGTTCCTTCGTAATAGTGAAGCTTCCCATCGGCACTTCCTGCGATTAAATCGGCGTGGCCGTCTTTATTCACATCCGCTGTATCAATATAAGCACGATAGGGCAGCTTAATTTCCTCGTTGAACTTCACTTTGTGCGGATACGTCTGCAGGGTTAACGTATGATTCCCGGCCTTGAGGGGTGTTCCTGAAGAAAAGAGGGTCTGTTCTCCTTCAAATAGGGGATCACTTGGATTCCCTGTATTGATGTGGGATGAGATCGTCTCTTTCCATGTATCCGGTTCATAGATCTCCCTTGCTAAAGAAAGGGAAGGGACGAGCTTTTCTGTTTGAATCTTCTCCATGAAGGATTGCAAATTATTGTTTTTGAAGTCTTGCTTGTGTTCGATTGTGTATTCCATCGCGAATCCTGGACGCCCGTGGGTGCCGATGACTTTTGAAACGGAGTATCCGTACATTTCTTTTGCGACATAGGAAAGATACTCATTCCGGAATAGGTAGTTCCCGGTCATGTACGTATAATTGAACGATTCCTGGTTCGGATTTTGTTTGCTGAAATCGAATGAGGTGAGGAACTGGTCATTAGGCAGCAGCTTGCTTGCAAGGAAAACGGATCCATCTTTATATTGGTTCAAGGTATATAGAGATAGATCGCCAAATGTAACGATCGGCTGCGCATCTGATGGTATGACACCAACACCTAATTGGAGTTCATCAACATCCTTGATATTCCGATTGTGGAGAAGGTCATGACTGAATTGTTTGATGGTATTTTGAACGCCCTTAATATCCCTGTTTACGACAGGATAATCAAGGTTTTCTGGGATTTCATCAATTTCTTTGAAGGCTTTTGCCCCAAGGAACGACTTCGGAAATTCTTTGTAAAATTCGTTCTCAAGGAATAAATGTCCACCTTTCCGGACGAAATCCTGTATCGGTTCTTTCGCATTGTTGAATGACGGTGTACCGATGATGGATTGATCAAGGTAAATGACCTCGTAATTGGTCAAATCGACGGAATCAAGCACGTTGACCGGCATCGTTTCGACCTTCGTATTCGCGACTAACGTTTGTTTGAAGTGTTGATATGTATCTAAGTGGTTGGTCGATTCTTCTTCATAAACAATCAAGGCATTGATGACCTGAGGCTTTGAATTAGTCACCATTAAAAAATATACATCCAGTAATAAGATGACGATAGTGAAAGCAATAATCGTTTTTTTCATGGTATTGCACGCTCCGTGTACACATGGAAAATTCAATTCCTATGTATGTATATTGAATTTCAGTTTATTACCTATTCATCATAATGGATTGCACATGAATATTCAATTGAGGGAATGAATAGCTAAGGGGAGACCCTATCGGTCGGAAACGGAAAATTTTCAGAGGAAATTGGCATATTCTCACAAAAAATTATTATGGGAATATAGATGCGAATGCATCCACCAAATGACTCAAATTCCCATTTTGCTACAATTTTTCCCTTTATCCTGTGCTAATATTGTCGCAAGCACAAATTTTAGGGGGAAATTTAGGGGAATGAAAAAGTTTGTCAGTATATCTTTGTCGTTGATGGTTTTATTGTCGTTGTTAGGAGTCTCCAATGTCAAGGTATCTGCTCAGACACATGTCACAGACATCTCTTCCAGTGATCCACTGGCAGTGAAAGTGAATTATCTGATCAGCAAAGGAATTATCACAGGGTATCCAGATGGCACGTTTCGTCCAGATAACAAGGTCACGAGAAGAGAAGCTGCAGTCGTATTAGGAAAAACATTCAGCTTGAATGGAACAAAGCGAAAGACATCCTTTAAAGATGTACGATCGTCTGATTATGCTTCGGGTTATATTCAATCAGCATATGAGAAAGGATTCCTGAATGGGTATGGGGACGGTACATATCGACCGGATCATTATATGACACGGTCAGAAATGTCTTATCTGCTTGCCAAAGCATTCAATTTCTCAGCTACCAAAAATTATTATTTCATAGATGTGAATCCATTCGCGCATTATTATCGTGTTATTAACAAACTTGCAAACAATGGGATTACCGTTGGTTACACAGATGACACATTCAGACCGACTCGAAAAGTAACCCGTGGAGAATTCGCGATTTTCACAGCACGTGCCTTGAATTCTTCCTTCCGTGTCATAAAAGATCAGCCATCTCCTGAGACACGCATCGTCAAAGCAGACTGGCTCAATGTAAGAAAAGGACCTAGTACTTCCTATTCTTCAACTGGAGGGCTCGAGGACGGATCAAGAGTCAACTATTATTTTAAAACCGGGGACTGGGCGTTCGTTAAAGGGGCTGGATATGAAGGGTTTGTACACACTGCCTATCTAGGAATGCCATTATCAATCATTAACGGAAAAGTCATCACACTCGATCCAGGTCACGGTCATACAGATCCAGGTGCAATTGCGAATGGTCTTGTGGAAAAAGAAGTCGTTCTTTCAGTAAGTAAAAAGCTACGAGCGTATCTTGAAAATGCAGGTGCCAAGGTAGTCATGACACGGACGGATGATAGCCGATATCCTTCACTTAGTGAACGGGTGTGGATTGCTGAAAATTCAAATTCCGACACCTTCATCAGTGTACATGCCAACAAACATAGCAGTGAAGATGCACATGGAACGGAAACGTATTACAACTATTATTCACCGAACGGTTCAGATGCGAGGAAGTTAGCTGAGTACATTCAAAACAGGCTGTACAAAGCGATCGACACGAGCAACCGCGGCGTGAAGCACGGAAACTTCCAGGTCATCCGTGATAACTATGTGCCAGGTGTACTCGTCGAGCTAGGATTTATCTCTAATCCGGAGGATGCTAAAAAGCTGGCATCTGATGTATACCGTGAGAAAGCCGCAAAAGCAATCTATCTAGGCATCCTCGATTACTACAAATATAAATAAGAAGGAACACGACTAAACGGGTGCAGAGATGTATCCGTTTTTTTCTGCTTAAAAACCAGTAGTTGAAAGAATCTGATAAAGGATTAATAAGGAAGAAAGTAGAAAGTGTTAAATGGGAATTATTTGAAAATAGAGGAGGGTAATAATGAAGGGATTAATGCTTCTTTTTATGATTGTGATATTTGTCACAGGCTGCTTAAACCAACCTAAATCAAAAGAAAGCACTAAAGCCAAAAGTGACAATGAAATAACGAAAATTCATAAAAGTAAAGTTGAAACGTATGAAGGTTCGCTTACTGCAGAAGAAATAGAAGAAGATATCGATGGGGATGGAACAAAAGAAACAATTAAACTGTTAATCTCCCCTGCACCTCAACCAGATCCGACAAATGAGAATACATACCTTTGGGGTGACAGCCATATATGGCAGCTTATTGTTGAAGATGAGGGGAATGCCTATCCTTTATTTAATGATTATGTTCAAGGTTTAGCTGAACTTTATATTGTAAATGAAGGGGAACGTGAAAATGTTATTGCCTTTCAAACGAAAGGAACGATCTTGAGTTTAACTTTATATAAGTATAATCCAAAAGATTATTTTGAAAAAAGAGTGATTTATAGTAATGGATCCATACTGCATCGCTCAACAATGAAATAAGAATTTTCTATGTGTAAAAAAATTATGTTTAAGGCATATAAAATCGGGTAAACAAAAAACAAGACCAGTCGAACGGTTAACGTCCGGCCAGTCTTGTTTGTTTCATTTACTAGGATTTTAGTTTGTCAATGCGCGGTGTAGGAATACAGAGAATTCAGCTCTTGTTGCATTGTTCTTTGGACGGAATGTGTTATCGCTGTATCCACCTGCGATGTTATTTGCCGTCAATGTTTGAATCGAGGTATATGCCCAGTAACCTTTGGAAACATCACTGAATGCAATTCCGCTTCCATTATTAGATAAGTTGAACGCTCTCGTGAATAGAGAAGCAATTTCGCTACGTGTAATCGGCTTGTCCGGATGGAATGTACCGTCCGCATATCCACCAAAGAATCCTTTCTTCATTACCGCATTGATTTCTTCTTTCGCCCAGTGGTTGCTAGGAATATCCTTAGCCATTGGCGCGCCATCTTCCAATGGTAGATTGAACGTTTTCGCAAGCATTGTTGCTACTTCAGCTCGTGTGATGGAGTTGTTTGGTTTGAATAAGCTTTGGTCATATCCATTGATGATATCTTTCATTGATAGATATGTAATGGATGGTTCTGCCCAGAAGTCAGAAGGAACATCATGGTATTGACCTTTAGGTAATGTAGCTAAACGCTCTTCTTCAATGACCCTTCTCGCTCCTGTATACTTTTCTCCCCAGTAATATGGATCGTTTATGGAAGTTTTCTGAACCCCGCTTGAAGAAGCGTGGATGAATTTTCCGTTACCGACATAAACTCCGGAATGTGAAACGCCTGGTTTATATGTATTTGAGAAATAGACTAGATCGCCTGGTTTAAGATCAGATTTCGAAACAGCAGTTCCGTATGTTGATTGTGCTTTGGAAGTTCTAGGAATCGAAACACCAATTTTATTGTACACATACTGTAAAAATCCGGAACAATCAAACCCGCTAGGTGTTGTGCCCCCGTATACGTATGGAGTCCCTATAAACTTATGTGCGTATGATGAAACCTCTTCTCCTTTACTACTTGCAAATGCCGATGGTGTTACAAGTAGAAATGCAGTAAGAAACACAGAAAATACTGTAAATGCTTTTCTTAACACTTCATTTCCTCCCCCTAATTTTTATGCAAAATCTCCCCTCGGTTTACAAAAACTATTCTACCATACAGAAATCTCCTGTAAGATTACAATTACGTAACAATAAAATTACAGCATTCTACAAAAAGCGTAATGTCGTAAATTTTGAGTTTCAAAGTAAAGGTAGTAGATTCAACGATTTTCTGCTTTTTCAGGCTGATTTTTATGTCGAAATAAAGAATAATTTGAAGAACATTCCATCAAAAACAGAAATTGACTTATCTAGTGCTTTTGTATTAAACTAAATTTATGTAATTTTCGGAAAAGTTCCTCCTTTTTCGAGGATTATAAAACTACCTATATGGGGGGAAGGTACACGCATGAAGAACATGAGGAGATCTTTTTTACTTCTTGTAGTCTTCTTGATGGCATTTTCGAATGTCGCGCTAGGTGCAAACACACCTGCTAAAATCAAGAATGCTAACCTAGAAGTAAGTCAGCAGAAGGAATCACCACTCGTCAAGAAGATCAGCAAAGATCTAGCATCTGAGAAATATAGCCCGAATGATCGAGTCAGAGTCATCGTTGAATTGGCTGAAAAGCCAGCGATGCTTGCTGCTCAAAGTGCAGGGAAAAACTATCAAGAATTGTCTGAGTCTAGTAAACAAAAACTTAGACAAGAAGTTTTGAAGACTCAATCCGCAGTGAAGGATGCAATGAAGTCTTCTGCAATTCCAATGGAATACAAGGAAAGCTTTACAACGGTTGTCAATGGATTTAGTGGAGAAGTAACATACAAGTTCATTGAAGTGATTGAGAGTCTTTCAAATGTTGAAAAGGTACATATTTCACATAAGTATGAGAGACCAGAAGAACAAAAACCTGACATGATCTATAGTAAAGAGCTTGTAAAGGCTCAACAGACATGGGCTGACTATGGATATAAAGGTGAAGGCATGACAGTTGCTGTCATCGATACAGGTATCGATCCATCCCACCAGGATATGGTATTGAGTGATGAAACGACGCCTGAATTGACAGAAGCTGACGTAAACGCTTATATTGCCGAAAAATCACTACCTGGTAAATACTATACTGAGAAAGTTCCATATGCATACAACTATGCAGATAAGAACCATGAAGTAAGAGATCTTGGTCCTGGCGCTAGCATGCACGGTATGCACGTATCCGGTACAGTCGGAGCAAACGGGGACGAGGAAAATGGTGGAATCAAGGGTGTAGCTCCTGAAGCGCAAATCCTTGGTTTGAAAGTTTTCGGAAACGACCCTGAAATGCCTTCTACTTGGAGTGACATCTACGTAAAGGCGATTGACGATGCAATCATCTTAGGTGCAGACGTCATCAATATGAGTTTAGGTTCTACAGCTGCATTCGTATTGCCTGAAGATCCTGAGCAAAAAGCGATTGAAAGAGCGGTAAACCATGGTGTCATGATGGCGATTTCTGCAGGTAACTCTGCATACTTCGGAAATGGCGCTGAGAACAGACCATTTGCAAGCAATCCTGATATCGGTGTTGTTGGTTCACCTGGTCTATCCAATGACTCTTTACAAGTTGCTTCATTTGAAAACCAATACCTGGATCTTGAAGGATTCAACGTCATGATTGATGGAGAAGCTGCTGATCCAGTCGCTTATCTATCTGCAAGTGATGTACACCCATCTTCACTAGGTGAAGGTAATTTTGAAGTTGTTTATGCAGGATTGGGAAGAAAAACAGATAAAGTCAATGACTTCGAAGGTGTCGATGTAAAAGGTAAGATCGCGCTGATCAAGCGTGGAGAAGAAACATTCGTCAACAAGACATTGAATGCTCAGGAAGAAGGAGCAATTGGAGTCATCATCTTCAACCACTCTTCTGGATATGTGAGCATGGCTTCAGATAGCACAATCGAAATTCCTCAACTTTTCATTCTTAAAGAGGATGGCGACAAGCTACACGATGCTTTAAAAGCTGATAAGACAGTTGAAATCGCGTTCAAGGGTGAGAAAGTAACAGCTCTTAACCCTGACAACAACAAGTTGTCTAGCTTTACATCTTGGGGTGTAACACCAAACCTTGATTTCAAACCTGAAATCACAGCTCCAGGTGGAAATATCCTATCTACATTACAAGACAACAAGTATGGTTTGATGAGTGGTACTTCAATGGCTGCGCCTCACGTAGCTGGTGGTTCTGCTCTCGTCATGCAACGTGTCGATGAGCAATTCGATCTTTCTGGTAGAGATCGTGTTGAAATGGCGAAGAATATTTTGATGAATACTTCCAAGCCGAAATTAGACTTGAACCTTTATAACGACTACTTCAAAACGGGATTGAATTATTCTCCAAGAAGACAGGGTGCTGGATTGATGGATCTTCATGCAGCAATGGCTACACCTGTTGTCGTTACAGAAGTAGAGTCCGGAATTGGAAAAGTTGCTCTTAAGGAAATCGGAGATAAGACAACGTTCAAATTGAAGTTAACGAACTATGGTGAAAAGAATGAAGTATACAAAGCTATGGGAACTGTCCAAACGGATCTCGTCATCAATGGTTTGAACTATGTTGAAACACAAGCGATCTACAAAGAAGGAACAGAAGAGTTCCCACTTGAAATCAGTTCTAATAATGGAGCTGAAGTTGATGGTGACTACCAAGTTGTAGTTCCAGCAAATGGATCTACTGAGGTGGAAGTAACAGTTGACTTGACGAACACAGTTGACTGGGCTTATGGTATTCCGCTAGATGAGCATTTTGAAAACGGCTACTTTGTAGAAGGATTCATCACATTTGCAGATGTCAACGATACACATCCTGAATTAAACGTTCCTTACGTTGGATTCAAGGGTGACTGGGACAAAGCGCCAATCGTTGATGCAACAATTTATGAAGAAAATTCATTCTACGGAATGACAGGACTTGTTACACCATCTGGAGATGACTACCTCTTCCTTGGTACGAACCCAGTAAGTGAAGATGCTCATGGAGATAAGGTTGCATTCTCTCCTAACGGTGACAATGTAAACGAAACAATCCTTCCTGTATTGTCTCTTCTCAGAAATGCGAAGAAAGCGAAGTTCTCTATCCTTGATGAAAACAAAGACGAGATCCTAACGCTTCGTACTGAAAATGAGTTGAGAAAGCACTATTATGACAGAGGAGCAAATTCTCAATACTCAATCTACACGGCTGCAGATTGGAATGGTAAGTACAAAGGTAAGGTCATGGAAGATGGTCTTTACTACTATGAAGTGAATACTGTCATCGATTATCCGAATGCAGAATGGCAATCAAAACAAATTCCATTCTACATCGACACGAAGAGCCCGACAGTAGAAACTTCTTATGATGCTGAGACTGGTAAAGTTACTTGGTCTGCTACTGACGAAGGTGTGGGCGTTTCTTACATCGATGTACTCGTAAATGGTAAGAGTGTCCTTGAAACACCTTTAGCTGGAGATCAAACAGAATACACGTTAGAGAATACAGAAGACGTTAAATCAGTTAAAGTTGTAGCAACAGACTGGGCTGGTAACACTGGAATGGATTCAACTGGTGAAGATAAAACTGTTCCATTCATTACAGCTACTTCTCCTACAGCACTTGGTGTGTACGGTGAAAGAGTAGTGAAAGTAAGCGGACACATCAATGACGATTCTGCTATTGAAGTGCTTCATGTCAACGGTAAAAAAGTAGAGTTGGCTTGGGATAACGAGAAGAAACGTTACACGTTCAATACGACAATTGAATTCAAGACTGACGGAGTAAAAGAACTTCGCTTCCATGGTAAAGATGCGAAGGGTAATGACTTGTCCTTCCTCCGTACAATCATTGTTGATTCAACAAAGCCGATCCTTGAAGTTGAAGGTCCTTTCTTCACAGATAAGGCAGAAGCAGAGTTGAACATTGACTTGGAAGACAACTTCGATCAAATGAGATTCTACATTGATGGAAGTGAAGTTTTCTACAATGAATTCAAAGAGCCTTTTGAAATGAGAGCTTTCAAGAAATCATTGACTGAGACTGTTTCACTCGAACCAGGTAAGAATCAATTTGAATTGAAAGTTGTTGACATGGCTGGTCATACAACTATCAAGAACATCACAATCATCAATACAGACAAGAAACCTAAAGCTTTCAAAGATATGAAGGATGGTTTCTGGGCGAAAGATGCTGTTGAAACATTGAATGTCATGGGTATCATTAACGGATACAATAATGGCAAGTTCGGTGTTAACGACAAGGTGACGCGTTTGCATGCAGCTCTTATGATCGTCCGTGCATTGGACTTGGAAACTGACAATCTGCCAGATCCAAAGTTCAAGGATGTCAAGAAGGGCGATACTGGTTATGAGGCAGTTGCAGCAATTGCAAATGCAGGTATCATGACTGGCTATAACGGTAAATTCAACCCGAATGAAACACTGACACGGGCACAAATGGCGAAGATTCTTGTTGATGCTTACGATTTGGAAGGTTCAACCAATGACCGCTTCACGGATGTTCCAGTCGGCCACTGGGCAAAGGATTATATTAACACGCTAGTAGCGAATAATATGACTTCTGGTTATCCTGACGGTTCTTTCAAGCCGAACAAAGGTATTACAAGAGCTGAATTCGCAACATTCCTTTCTAGAGCAATCGACGATCGCTTCAAGTAAGAACAACTGATTTAAGTATTTGGAAAGGGATCCGAATATTCGGATCCCTTTCCTTTTTTATTGTGTAAGTCTTAGAACCAAATCTGTTGACGAATACTTTAATACATAGGCTCTATAAGCTGTTATTGTTGAAGCTAAAGGAAAAAAGAAGCGTAAGGCGGCGACTCCAGTGGGAAAAGCAACAGTTGAAGACCCCGCAGAGCGAGGAACGAGGTCGAGGAGGCTGAAGCGTTGCCCGCGGAAAGCGTCCGCCTGAAGCTTCAAAATCAACAATGTCCTTAAACAGAGCCAATAAAGAGAAGCTACCTTATTACAATCACATAACGAGGGTTAAAAAATTTACATTTTTATGAAGTAAGTCCTAATTTGGTTGACGGGGACGTTCGTCCTTATTATGATTATGGAGTTTAATCGATTAATACCCATAAACTAACTGGAATGGAGGCTAGCAAGACGATGCAGAAAAGAGTTAGTTTAGATGAAATACAATTAGCTAGAGCATTTGCGATCATTGCGGTCTTGGTTGTACATTCATCTTCGTCTGGCGTTACAAGTATACCAACTGATTCACTCTTGTTTCCGGTTTATAATTTCTTGAATATTGCTGGAAAGTTGGGGACACCGACTTTCATCCTGTTAAGTAGTTTTGTCTTGTTCTATAATTATTATCCGAAAAAAACAGGTGCTCAATTAATCAAAAACTTCTATATTAAACGGTTGAAATATATTTTGATTCCGTACTTTGTTTTTTCTTGTATGTATTTTGTTTTGAAATGGTATTTCTATTATGATTACCCGAGCATCGGATTTGCGATAGAGAAGTTTCTTTATCTATTTGCATTAGGTAAGGCTCATCCGCACCTTTACTTTGTTTTCATAAGTGTACAGCTTTACTTGATGTTCCCGTTCTTCATGCTCTTGTTTAAGAAGTTTGCGTTCTTACGTAAACATTCATGGTGGATTGGAATTGCTCTGCAATGGTTATGGGTGTATCTGAATAAAGAATACTTCCATATTACATTGAAGGGATCCATTTCATTTTCTTATTTCTCTTTCTATTTTGTAGGAGCATTTTTAGGAATGTATTACGATACAATCCGTGAAAAGATGAAGGATTCTTTCTTCCGATTCAAAATGTTAGCTTTCATCTTTTTCACATACGGTGCGTTAGTCATCCTTTACACAGGTTATATGTACCTCGTTCGCATTGGTGTCTATCAGGATGTATCCAAGCATCTGCCATTAGTGGTCAATCAATATTTAGGCGAGTTCGCATGGGCGACGCATGCATTGTTTGCAGGACTGAGTCTTTTCGTTCTTGCCCATTGGGCGAATAAGCGGTTCAGCTACAATACGAAGGCGACGTTTATGGAAATCGGCGCGACATCGTTCGGGATTTACCTTATTCATCCTCTATTCTTGATGGTTATGAGAAAAATGGTAGAGGGAGGTTCGCCGATCGTCTATAATGGATGGCAGCTCTTCACGTTCATTGCTGTATCTCTTATTAGTTGGGCGGTCGTTCGACTGACTCAGAAAACATTACAAAACAACTATTGGATCATCTTCGGAAAGCTGCCTCCTGTACCGCGTTTCAAGAAGGAAATGCGCACAAAAACTGAAACGACATTCTCGAGCTGAATGATTAAGACGACCTGACCAGGTCGTCTTTTTTATGTTCACTATTTAGGGAGTGTACCGCTTTCTACTAATAGTAAAATAAAAAGCCGTGAATATTAGGACAATATAATCATTCTTTTAATTGTCAAAGAAAGGGCCCCAGGGCCATTGGTCAAAACGACAGATGAAGTGATTGAAAGCATTCGTGAGGCCGAAGGGATGAACCCGGAACAGGAAGAGAATTTCAAACAATTTTACGAGAAGTTCTGTTATTTGGAATCGGGACAATCAGCGAAAAAGGTTGTCGATCGTGTGTTTCTCCAAAAGGAACATGCATGATTGATGACACTATAAGAAATTCAACTGTTCAGCTTGTCGTAGCTTAGAAAGGATATTGTATGAAGTCTGTTTTTACAATCATCAAGGAACAATGGAATAGCATCTACCTGATTGGCCGATTGTCCTTATACGAAGTGAAGGCAGCCAACAATAACAATTACCTCGGCATGTTATGGGAAGTCATCAACCCGATGATTCAGATCTCCATCTACTGGTTCGTATTCGGTTATGGAATCTATCAACGAGAAGCGATGGGGGACATCCCGTACCTGCCATGGATGCTATCTGGGATCATCTTATGGTTTTTCATCAATCCAGCCATATTGGAAGCGACGAAATCCATATACAAAAAAATCAAGATGATTTCCAAGATGAGCTTCCCGTTAAGTGTCATCCCATCCTATGTCATCATAGGAAAGTTTTATGTCCACTTAGCTCTGATGGTGATTATTTTCATTCTGCTGCAGTTTCTCGGTTTTCCAGCATCGGTTTATTTGATCCAGCTGCCGTATTACGTTTTTGCAACCTTTATCCTGTTGATGGCGATCAGCTTGATCACATCGACTTTAGCAACAATCGTACGGGACGTGCAGATGATTGTGCAGGCAGTCATGCGGATGATGCTGTACTTGACGCCGTTCCTATGGTCGCCGGATCGATTGCCTGAATGGATTCAAACGTTCATGATGGCGAATCCGTTCTATTATCTTGTGAATGGCTATCGTGCTTCCTTATTGGGTACGTCCTGGTATTTTGTTGAAGACTTGCAGTACACATTGTATTTCTGGGGATTAGTCCTCGTCTTGCTGACGATCGGTTCGATGCTGCACATCAAGTTCCGAAACCACTTTGTCGATTATTTATAAAATGGATGTGAACGTATTGAAAAAGTCTGTCGTATTAGAAAATGTCACGAAAAACTTTAAAATGTACAGCAAAACATCCGATAAATTACTCGATATCCTACTTCCAGGCGGATATGGCGAGGACTTTTATGCTTTGCAAAATGTAAGCTTTGAAGCGAGTGAGGGAGATGTCATCGGTGTCGTTGGTGTTAACGGAGCAGGTAAGTCTACGCTTTCGAACATCATTTCAGGTATCATACCTCCCACTTCAGGGTCGATTTCGATCAACGGACAAGCATCCTTGATTGCGATCGCCTCCGGTTTGAACAACCAGCTTACGGGTCGGGAGAACATCGAGCTGAAGTGTCTTATGCTTGGATTTTCGAAAAAAGAAATCCAAAAGCTTGAGCCAGAAATCATCGAGTTTGCTGAAATCGGTAAATTCATCGATCAGCCAGTAAAGAAGTATTCAAGCGGAATGAAATCGCGGCTCGGATTTGCGATTTCAGTTACAATCGATCCCGATATCCTTGTCATTGACGAAGCGTTATCGGTTGGTGACCAGACGTTCGCGGACAAGTGTCTTGATAAGATGAACGAGTTCAAGGAACGTGGAAAAACGATCTTCTTCATCAGTCACTCGATGAAACAGGTAAAGAGCTTTTGTGATAAGGCGCTTTGGCTGGAGTTTGGTGAAGTGAAGCAATACGGGGACATTGATGACGTCCTTCCGGAATACAAGAAATTCTTGAAGGAATACAAAGCGATGACCAAGGCAGAAAAGAAGCAGTTCAAAGAGAAGGTCATGCAAAAGCAACGAGGGGACTTTTTGAAGGTATAAATAGATCGGACGGACACCGAGTAGAGATACTCGGTGTTTTTTATATTGTGATGAAAGACCTTGAATGGAATGAAAAACACAGCAATAGGAAGAAAGGTGGATGGGTGAATCGCCTTCTTCTGCTATGATGTTGGTAAATCAAAGCAGGGGAGGAACATGTATGAAGTTTTGGCGTTTAATAGGAATGTGGCTGTTGGCAGTCGTGCTGGTTACTGCTTGCGGTACGACCGAAGATGGTCAATCGAACGAAAATGAATCTGGCATGGAAGAGCAAGGGTCAGGAGCAGATGATCAGAATGGTGAGCAAGATGAAGCCACTTCAGAGGAACCGGCTACTGAACAAATGACCGGGGAAGGCACCTACAATGGACAAGCAGACCCGCACACGATTGAAATCGAGCTTGAAGATGGTCCTCAAGCCTTTCAAATCACGGAAGAATTGAAGGATACAGTCGCCAACCTAAAAGAAGGAACTGAAATCACCTTCATTTATGAAGAAGAAGAAGGAACCTACTACATCAAAAGCATACAAGAAAAATAATAGACTCGACAAAAAGCTCCAAGGCTAAAATGCCTTGGAGCTTTTTAGGTGCCAAATTTCACCTTGCTTCCTGATATACCGACTTTATTACTACTATTCTAATATATGGATTGATACTTTTGTATGAAAAGAAATTGGAGGACCTATTTTCAATTTTGAAGCTTAAATATTCGTAATTATCACCGATATAGAAAGTGGGGAGAGATAATCGGAATGCGATTGGATATTCTCACGATCAATAATATTACTAACATTTTCATCTCACTCTACAAAACCAGTATTTGTTACATAAGGAACCATTTTGTAGAATCATAAATATTTTGTCGTTATTTCATCCCTAGTTTTATAGTTTCAAAAAATAAAAGGAAGGAAGGAAAAAAGTATGAAGTTTGGGTTTAGGCGTTTATGGGTTTTCATGGTTGTTTTAGTTGTTGCATTTGGAGCCATTGCACCGAATGTATCTGCTGCAGAGGACGATATCACAGGCCACTGGGCTGAAAAATCGTTAAGACATTTGAATGAAAAAGGCATTATGATGGGGTATGGAAATGGGGAATTCCGTCCCAACAGTAAAGTGACGCGAGCAGAATTCGCGGCATTCGTTACAAGGGCATTGGATCTACCTGACGATCCTAACTTCGAGCCGTTCCAAGATGTCGAGTTAGACAAGTGGTATTATGGACCAATACATAAATCGGCAGCTGTTAAAATCATCAACGGGTACCCGGATGGCACGTTCAAACCGAACAACAATATTTCAAGAGAACATATGGCAGTCGTCATCAACCAGGCGTTGAAGACGAAGGCGATTGAAGCATCTGAAGCTGAAGTCAATTTTACCGATAAGGATAAAATTCACCCGAGCTTGCTCGATGATATCGCGCGTGTCATCTCTTTGAAAATCGTAAATGGTAATCCTGATGGGACCTATCGTCCACAAGCCAACACGACGCGTGCAGAAGCTGCAGTCGTCATTGACCGACTTCTTACTGTAATGACGCCTCCGAAAAATTATGAATATAGCACGGCGAAAGTGAATGGATCTGGTGAGGTTGTTGTCGTTGACCAATTCGAAACATTCGACCAGGCTAAGCAGAACATCGCTTCAAACGACCACTTCATCATGAATGGGAAGAAGATCGTTTGGATTAAAGCAGGTTACACGCATACGAACCAGTTAACCGTTGTTTATGAATCGAAAAGCTTGAGCGGAAGCACGATCACGTACGTCAACTCAGGTGCTGAATTTAATTTCATTGAAGCAGGAGATGGTTGGATCAAGGTACAATCGGCTGAAAGCATCGGTTACGTAGATAGTAATCATGTAACGTTGGTTCCAACTGCACTGTTGAAAGGCCGTTCGTACTATAAAGCATCCGCTGGTGAGCTCTATCACTATATTTATGTTCCACAACTGGATCGTTATGAAAAGCTTGTTGTAGGGAACGCACCTTCATTCTTGACCGAAGGAACAAAGTATTACAGCTGGGATGGACATGATTTCTATACGAGCACGGGTAAATTTGTTGGACAAGGGTATCAATACTTCCAGTTCCTGCCGCTTTATTCGGAAACATCTTACACAGCGGCCGAGCTTGATAAATTTATTGAAGATGGTTTCACTCCACGTAACGGGTTCAATAAATCACCACTTGTCGGATTAGGTAAGAACTTCAAGCAAGCTGAAGCGGAGTATGGCATCAACGCGCTTTACTTCCTAGCTCATGCGATTCACGAAAGTAACTGGGGTACGAGTCAAATCGCTCAATCGAAATATAATTTGTTTGGTTGGAAAGCGACGGATACGAACCCTGGAGAAAATGCGACGACATTTAAGTCTTTTGAGGATGGAATCAATCGTGTAGCAGGTGAATTCATCAAACCAGGGTACTTTAATCTGAAAAACTGGAAATATAACGGTGCGTTCCTTGGAAACAAATCAAGAGGGATGAATGTACGTTATGCTTCTGATCCTTACTGGGCTGAAAAAATTGCAGGTCTAATGTATCGTGCTGATAAGATGCTCGGCGGTAAAGATATGCATAAATTCAAGCTTGGAATCACGCTTAACGCTGGCGGAGTCAATGTAAGGGATAAAGCGATAGCGACAGGAAGCAATATCATCTATACGTATCCGAAGAATGGCATCACATTCATCATCAATAAGGAAGTAGCAAGTGGTGATGGGCAATGGTTCAACATCATGCCAATCGATAAGAAGTATGGTTCAGCGAACATTTATCATGATGGAAAGCATAGCGAATTGACGACTGAGCTTAAGGTAGCAAAATAATAAAATTCTGGAAGAGAATGCGACAATTTCTTGTTGCGTTCTCTTTTTGGTATGATAAAGTTATTCTTTGAACTCAAATGTAAGGATAAGGAGAATGACTTATGGCAATTCCTAGAGTGAAAATACTTGGAGTCCCATTTGTAAAAACGACATTGAATGATTTTATAAAGCATATTGTAACGGAGCATGCCGTTCCGTCTAAAAAGGCGACAATCGTAACGGCGAATCCGGAAATTGTCATGCATGCGAATGAGGATCAATCGTATATGGATATCCTTCAGCAAGCGGATTATGTGACGGCGGATGGAATCGGAATTGTAAAAGCAGCCGATAAACTCGGCACGCCACTTCCAGAGCGTGTAACGGGATTCGACCTGATGAAAGGCTTTTTGGCTGAAGCGAATGAGAAGCAGTTATCCGTTTATCTGTTGGGGGCGAAGGAAGAAGTTATCCGACAAGCGAAAAACCAAATTGAAGAAACGTATCCGAATTTGAAAATCGTCGGTTATCATAACGGGTATTTTGATTGGGAGAAGAATGAGATTGCCGATGAGATTGAGCGGTTAAAGCCCGATTTTGTTTTTGTTGCACTCGGTTTCCCACGCCAGGAAAAGTGGATCAATCAAAATGTGGAGCGTTTTGAAAAAGGTGTGTTCATGGGTGTCGGAGGATGCTTCGATGTATGGGCAGGTACCGTGAAACGGGCGCCGGTCTTTTGGCAGAAGGTGCATCTTGAATGGTTTTACCGATTGCTGAATCAACCATCCCGAATCGGACGGATGATGGCGATTCCTCGTTTTATGAAAAAAATCAATGAACAGAAAGCTAAGGAACGAAAATGAGCCAAAACTTAGTGAAAAGCACGCTCGTGTTGACGATTGCGACTCTCGTCTCAAAAATTTTAGGCAGTATCTTCCGCATCCCCTTGCAGAACATCGCAGGGGATGAAGTGCTGGGCATATTTTCTCTCGTCTACCCGGTGTACATGACGGCGCTGATTTTATCAGTTGCCGGAATTCCGATCGCGATTTCGCAGCTTATTGCACGTGCTAGGACAGCAGGAGACCAGCAGGAGATCCGGAACATATTCGTCACGGCAAGTATTCTTGCGTTTTTATTCGGCTTGGTCAGTTTTTCACTGATCTCAGGATTTTCAGCACCTCTGGCAGAAGTATTGGGCGGGCAAAAAACGCGTTTATCGTTGATTGTCGTGTCTGCCACCCTGTTGATTGCGCCGTACATGGCGGTTTACCGTGGCTTTTTCCAGGGGTATGAGGATATGCGGCAGACCGCTTACTCTCAAGTGTTGGAGCAATTCATACGTGTCGCATTAGTAATCGGGGTCGCTTATTACATGGTCCAGCTCGGCTTTTCTGATGAGAAGGTGGCGGCGGGTGTTATGGTCGGTTCATCGATCGGCGCTATCGTTTCACTTGTCTATCTACGCGTCCTGTTTCAGAGGGCATCAATTCGTCCGAAGGCTGGAAGCCCGTATTCCATGGCGACGTTCAAGCGAACATCCAAAAAAATTCTGTTGATCTCACTGCCGATTTGTGTCGGAGCGCTGACGATGGCATTGATCAATGTCGTCGATTCCTTGTCCATTCCGTTAAGCTTGAAATTAGCGGATCGGACAAGTGAAGGCATAAATTATTTGTATGGTTTGTACGGAAGAGGGCTTTCTCTCGTGCAGATTGCAACGGTTTTCTCAACATCAATCGTTTTACCGTTAATTCCAACAATCAGTAAAAGTATAGCCAAAAAGGATTTAGTGACGACGAATAACATTATTGAGAAATCACAGCGGTTAGGAAACCTATTATCTTGGCCTGCAGCGACCGGTCTATTTGCCTTGACACTGCCATTGAACCTTGCCCTTTTCACCAACCTTGATGGAAGCCTGGTTCTTGCCATCATCAATCTAAGCGCCGTGTTTACGGCATTGACCGTGCTGGGTACAGGAATCTTACAAGGACTGGATCGAGCAAAAATGGCTGCAATCATCATCACAGTCGGAGCGATCGTGAAGGTTGGATTGAACATTGCATTCATCCAGGTATGGGGCTTGACTGGAGCCGCAGTTTCGACCCTCGTGATTTACATTTTATTATTTGGCGCGAATTCATTTTTTATTTATAAGTACACAAACGTAAAGTTCTATTCGAAAGAAACAATTGTGCATGCTGGTTCGTCTATACTTATGGGTATCGTTATCGGACTTCCGACACTTTTCCTGGATATTGAAGGGTGGAGCAGGCTGTCCGCACTCGGGTACTCGTTGATCAGCATCATCATTGGCGGATTGATTTATTTCGTCTGCATTATCCGTTTCAAAGGGATCTCGAATGAAGAACTTCGATCAATTCCTGGAATCGGTGCCTTTTTCAAGAAATAACTGGATCAGAGCGAGAAAAAAATCCAGATGAGCATACTAAAAAAGATTGAAAACATGCATTTTAATCTGACTTTTTATGGTATAATTTTCCCTGTGTATTGTATTTTAGGCTTAGTTTGTCAAAAAAACGGGTATATAAACAAATGTTGACATCATTTGTTTTGAATTGTAATAGGAGAGTGTCCTGAATATGCTGTATCTTACGTTGTTGATATGTTTTTTATCATCCGTGATATTGACACCTGTCATCAAAAAATTTGCAATCCGTATCGGTGCGACGGACCAGCCTAACCAACGGAAGGTTCACACGAAAGTGATGCCACGCCTTGGCGGACTCGCAATTTATATCAGCTCGATGATCGGCTTTTACCTATTACAGCCCGATCAGCAATACATGATTCCTCTCTTAGCAGCAGGAACCATTATTGTCGCAACGGGATTTTTCGACGATATTTTCGAAATATCACCAAAGGTCAAGTTGCTAGGACAAATCATCGCAGCTGGAATCATGATTCATGGCGGTGTCGTTGTTCACTTCATTAATTTACCTTTTGATATCCGACTCGACTTAGGATATTTAAGTATACCGATCACCTTGATTTGGATCATTGGTGTCACGAATGCCATCAACCTTATTGATGGATTGGATGGATTGGCAGCAGGTGTTTCCTCCATCGTTTTGATCACCATTTCAACGATGGCGATCGTCAATGGAAACACGTTTGTCATGGCTGTCGGCTTTGCTGTATTAGGTAGTACGATTGGATTTCTTGTATACAATTTCAATCCGGCAAAGATTTTCATGGGGGATACCGGATCCTTATATCTCGGGTTCATTATCTCCGTCATTTCCTTGCTTGGATTTAAAAACATTACCTTGTTCTCCTTATTGGTCCCTGTCATCATCCTTGGGGTACCGATTTCGGATACGCTGTTCGCCATCGTACGTCGTATCGTGAAGAAGAAGCCTTTGTCTGCACCTGACAAATCGCACTTGCATCACTGCCTGCAGCGGTTAGGGTTCAGTCATCGTACGACCGTATTGATCATTTACGCAATGAGTGCGATTTTCGGGCTTGCTGCAGTCATGATCGAAAGTACGACGTTGTGGGGATCCTTACTCATTGTAGGTATCCTGCTCATCTTCATTGAACTTGTGGTGGAGATCGTCGGACTCGTGGATTCGAACTACCGCCCTGTATTGAATTTCTTCAGTCGCGTAGCGAATACACGTAAAATTTAATAAATGGGAATTCTAAGTTGCAAATGGGCATGATATAAAAGATACGAAAAGCTTGGCGTATGCCAAGCTTTGTTCTTCTTTAGGAAGTATAACGTTTTGAATATATTTAAATGCAAAATAAAGATAAAGCGAAGGCTCAGCCTGGATGAAGGCTTGGTCTTGCACGGTTTTCATTACTGTCAACCACCAAGATTTTAGCAAGTGAAAGGATTGTTTTTGTGTGAAAAAGTGGCTTTGGATCATACTCATCGCATCCTTGATTCTGACATCACCGATGATTTATCAGCGTGCAACAGCAGAATGGAATTACGATACGTACGAAATCACCGTACCATTTGATGAAATGGATAAGTTGATCCGAGAAGGCGCTGAAGAACGTCGGGTCTTGAATGGACTTCGCAAAGCCGGTGTCACTTCGGTCAGTTTCATGCCTGAAACGATCGATTCCCTTGAAGATAAAGGGCAAATCCTCGTATTCGATCAAAATGACATCGTACCGATTGCATTAGGTGCAGGGTTGAAGCTTGAGGATCTTCCAGATAAAGAAGGATTATACATATCGGATATTGAAACCGACATTCCTCTTAAGGAGTCACTCAAGACCGTATTTGAGGATCGTTGGAAAGAGCTGGAGATGAATGGTCGAGACTACATCTTCGTTGAAGGAAATCCGAAGGTCATTGAAGATCTTTTCCTCAGTTATTCGCAAAAGCAAATCGATCGTATAGAAGAATACGGGTATTCGACCGTTCTCCGTATCCCAGTCGATGAAATCATCGAAACAAATGAGTTTATTTGGGATCAGGCCTTCACCTTGAATGGCTCTATCGATAAAGTCTTGTTCTACGGAGCGGAAGCACTTGGTTATCCGGAAAAAGACTTCGAAAAATGGGGCGAGCGGTTAAAGGAGAACGAGTATTCCTTATTGACGATCGAGCAATATGGACAAAAAGGAATTGAATCCCTCGCTGCTCAAAACGATTTGAATGTGATTCGATTAAGAAGCTTTGACATCGAACAGAAGCGACCTTCCGAATTGGAGGAGGAAGCGGTTCGAGCAGTTAAGGAACGGAATATCCGTGTCCTCTATTTCCACCTGCTGACTTTAGGAGATGCCAAGAGACTGATTGAAGAGAATATTGCCTTTTTCCAGGGGTTGGAAGAAGCGATGCCAGCGAAATATCAAAACGATGAAGCCTTCACATTCCCGTCACTCGCACATGATTTCTGGGAGAAGATCGTCATCCTTGTCGGATCGGTTGCATTCTTAATGCTTGCGGTCAGTCAATTTTTAAGTCGAAAATGGGTGCTGGCGGCTGGAGCTGGGGGCGCGCTCGTCGCACTCTTGTATCTCGTCACGTCGCATGAGCTTTTGTTGAAGCTTCTTGCGCTTGGTGTCGCACCTGTCACTCCGGTTGTCGCTGCGTTATCGTATAAAGAGATTAAAGACAAGCGTTCGATTGTCCTTCAATACTTGAAGGCCGTTGGTATTTCGTTCATCGGCATCTGGCTTGTCGTAGGGCTTCTGTTCGGTACAGAGTTCTTCCTTCATGTCGGTGAAGGATTCCGCGGTGTCAAAGTCCTATACCTTTTCCCGATCGCCTTTACGATTCTCTATGTGTTGTTTGAGGTGTACCGACGTACGACGAAGCGGTTCAGTTTGAACCAGGCTGTTACATTGCTCGACAAACCGATCAAATACTGGCACTTGATCATCATCGGTGCATTCGGTGTCGTCATGCTCTATTATGTCAGCCGTACTGGAAATGCAGGTTCGGTGTCGGAGTTTGAGCTGATGGCCCGTCAAATGCTCGAAGATCTGCTTTTTGTAAGACCACGGACGAAGGAATTGTTGATCGGATTTCCTTTCTATGTCCTTGGACTATATTTGTTCATGCGGAATTATGTGAAACTCGGTTTGCTATGCATGATCCCATCCATCATTGGGTGGTTGTCACTCGTGAACACGTTTACCCATCTTCATATCCCGTTGTACCTTTCATTACTTCGAAGCTTGTATAGCTTAAGTTTTGGATTCGTGATCGGTTTACTGTTCATCGTTATTTTTAAAATAGGAAATCGGTACGTTTCAAAATGGAAAGCAAGGTGGTAACATGAGGATCGTCATTTCAGGATATTATGGTTTTGACAATATTGGCGATGAAGCAATCGTCTTTTCCATCATTCAATCGTTACGTTCTGTCGAGAAGGACGTGGAAGTCGTCGTTCTCTCCAATAATCCCGAAAAAACGGCCGCACTTTATGGCGTTGAAGCTGTGAACCGTTGGAAAATGGCTGAGGTAAAAGAGGCGCTCAAAACGTCGGATGGCTTGATCAGCGGTGGAGGAAGCCTGTTCCAGGATTCGACTGGGTGGAAGTCCATCCCTTACTACGGCGGAATCATCAAGTTGGCGCGTTGGTTGAAGAAACCTGTGTTCATCTATGCCCAAGGAATCGGTCCACTGAACCTTTCGTTCAGCCGATGGATCGTCCGCCATGTCATGAACCAGGCGAGCCAGGTCACTGTCCGTGATCAGGATTCCAAGAACCTGCTTGAAGAAATCGGTGTGAGGAAGGAGCTCGAAATCGTGCCTGACCCTGTAATCGGCTTTGATGGAGAACTCGCGTCCGATTGGTATGAGAAGCAGGGATTCAGCGGGCGTGTTTTGACTGTCTCCGTCCGGAATTGGAAGGAGAACGAAGATTTTAAAACGACGATTGCTGAAGAGCTTGACCGTTTTATGGATCAGTTCGAGGCCGAGGTCGTCTTCGTACCGATGCATGGCGCACATGATCGTGATGCCTCTCAAGACATTATGGATAAAATGAAGCATTCCGCGCATATGGCACCGTTTGATGCGAGTATTGATGAAAAAATCGCGATTATCGGAAAGTCGGATTTGCTGTTCGGAATGCGGCTGCATTCCCTCATATTTGCTGCGGTTACATACACGCCGTTTTTGGCTCTTTCGTATGATCCGAAAATCGACTCGTTTGCGGGTATGTGTAACCAGCCAGTGGCAGGTCATGTGGATGAAGATGACTTGCGCGGTTCCTCAGAGATGCTTGTAGAGGCTATGCAGGACCTTGAGGGGCGTGTGGATTTGATGAAGGGGCCCGTTGACGAGATGAAAGGCACTGCATTGGATACAGCTAAGAAAGCCATCGCAACTTTTAGGTAAGACTATTCATAAAAGGACCTATAACTGTCAGTTAGGATGATCCTATGAACGGCAAACAATTATTATTGTTATTGATTGGAACACTATTATCAGGATTTATCATCGCCTTCTTCTGGATAATTTTATTGTGAGAGTGAAATTGGAAGCGCCCCACCCTAAGACTACCGCGTCTTTTGGCGGGGTGCTTTTTTTAAATGATTGATAATGAAACGATTGGAGTTTCCAATCGTTTTTTTCATTTTAGGGGAAGGTCGGGAGAAATCAAGGACAAAACTGGGGAGGAATGAGAGCGGAAATGTCCTTCATAAGCGGGATGAAGGACAAAACGAGGTGGAAAGTGAGCGGAAATGTCTTTCATAAAGGGGATGAAGGACAAAACAAGGTGGAATGAGAGCGGAAATGTCCTTCATAAGCGGTATGAAGGACAAAACAAGGTGGAAAGTGAGCGGAAATGTCTTTCATAAGCGGGATGAAGATCAAAACGAGAGGTGGAAGCTGTGGAAAAGATCTTCATTCTTATTTTGATTGGTCCACTTGCAGGCCGAAAAAGTAATCGGTGCATAATTTCTTCATCTAGGTTCATAATTTTTAAACTGGGTTCATAAATCTTCATCTGGGTTCATAATTCTTCAAATCGGTTCATAAATCGTCAATCTAGGTTCATAATCCGCATCAACAGACAACCGCACACGTCCGCTCATCACGTTTTTCCATTAAAAAAGCTGACCCGAATTCTTTCGGGTCAGCTATCCGTTTTATTCTGATGCAGTTTGGTCTCCGTTGGACGTATCATTTGAGGCTGTACTGCTATTTTGTGTATCGATTTCCAAGTGTGATCGTAGTTTGCCTGAGATCGTTTCGACGCTTCCTTCATCCAACATATAGTAGAACGTTCCGTTGTTGGAGTTGTAACCAGTAAGCTGAAGGGACTCAATATCGTCAATGCTGCCAGCGTAATCATGCAGGGCTGCAATTTCTCTGAATGTCAGATCCATCTGGATATTCTTTTCAAGTCCGTCAATCACTTTGCCGTACCGTGTAATCGACGATAAGGATGTTCCTTTTTCAATGATGGCTTTAATGACTTGCTTCTGTCGTTCACCACGGCCGATGTCACCGGTCGGATCTTGCTTTCTCATCCGTACGAAGGCGAGTGCTTCTTCACCATCGAGCTCATGAACACCTTCCTGTAAGGTGATTGCATCTTCACGGTCCTGGCTGTCTTGAACACTGAATGTTTTTGGCACATCGACTTCTACACCACCGAGCGCATCGACGATTTCAATGAATGCTCTGAAATCTAGGCGCACATAATGGTCGACAGGAACCCCAAATAGGTTCTCGACACTTTGGACGGCCAGATCGACACCGCCGAAGGCATGAGCGTGGTTGATCTTATCCATGCCACGGTCTGGAATTTCTACATATGAGTCACGAGGGATGCTGACCATCTTCACGGATTTATCCTTTTTGTTGAAGGTGGCTAAAATCAATGCGTCCGATCGGCTGACTTTATCTCCTTCACGTGCATCGACACCGATAAAGAGGACAGAAAAATTATCTTCTCCCACATCGATTTTTTCTTCGCGAAGGTTCGATTTATCTCCTCTTTTCAACTGTTCGACAGAATTATCGGTCGCGTTTACCAGTTTGAAAGTCAAATAGGAACCATATCCGATTGTACAGAAAATGACTAAGAAGAGAGACGTCAATAATAGATTCTTACGACGACGTTTCTTTTTTCTGCGTATTTCAGTTCGATACATGATCTTTATATCTCCTTAATAACGATGTACTATAATTACGAAAAGAGCCCTTATACGAGGCGGACTCCATCTATACTGAGCTATGTCAGGCTGTATGAAAATACACGACACCCATCATAGCCTTAAAAGTAAAATTATCTAACTTTTAAAATACTATCTCATTCCAACACGCATAGCAATAGAAATTTTGTTAAATATCGATTTCAATAAATTGTGTGTCGATTTTTGTGATCTCAGCTTGACCTGACGTAATGTTGGTCATCCATTCGGTAAAGGATTCTTCCTCTCCTTCACGGATGAGTGTTTCGACTTTCACCGTATCCAGGTAATGGATTTCCTTTAACATATATTCGGAGTTGCGGATTTCATTCTCCACCTTTCCGAGCAGATGATAATCAAAGCTGGATGACATTATAGTCATTCGTCGACGTTCGACAATTCCTGTCGCATCTAGTGCTTTTGATGTAGAAGAACCATATGCACGGATCAAACCGCCGGCACCAAGCTTAACTCCCCCAAAGTAACGGGTAATTACTACCACGACATTTTTTAATTTTCTCTTTTTTAAAACTTCAAGGATCGGTAAGCCCGCAGTTCCACTCGGCTCCCCATCATCATTGGCTTTTTGGATTTGATCGTTTTCGCCGATAAGGTAGGCAGAACAGTTATGCGTCGCGTCATGATGCTTTTTCTTGATGGATTGGATGAATGCTTGCGCTTCCTCTTCTGTTTGGGCGCGTTGGACATAACCGATAAATCTTGATTTTTGTATGATTTGTTCGTGTTCTCCGTACTCTTTTACGGTATAATATGTTGAGAGCATGAATAACCTCCAGATTTATTTCGTAACTTTGTACATTATATATCTGGACTAAAATCCCATCAAATTTTATAAAAAATATGAGTAATAAAGTCATAAATTCAGATAGCATTTCGAATGATATATCGAATGAGGGAAAATATTGGATGTAATTTTCCCGCTATTTGGGTAAGAAGGACCTAGTACCAACTAAGGGTTGTTCGATACAGTAGTATTGGAGGCATTCCTATGACGATGACAAAAACGTTTGATCCAAACAGTATCGACACGATTCTTGATAAGACGATTGCGACCGTAACAGAGAGTAAAGAACAGATCTTTGAGATCGGCGAGCAATCGCGCGAAGAATTTGAGAAACTATCAAACGAATTGAAGGAAATTAAAGAAGCTGTTCTCGAAACGATTCACAGAGCAGACGTATTGGAGACGCGGGCACGATTAGCCCGGGCCAGGCTTGCAGAAGTGAGTAAGCATTTCGAGCGTTACGGAGAACAAGAAATCAAACAGGCTTATGAATCAGCAAGTGAATTCCAAGTCCAGTTGATCTCCACCAGGGAGAAGGAATCAGCCCTCCGGCAACGGCGCGATGATATTGAGCGAAGACTCCTTAATCTAAAGGAGACAGTTGAACGGGCGGAAATGCTCGTCAGTCAGATTAGTGTCGTGCTGAGCTATCTCGACAGTGATCTGCGAAAAGTCGGCGAAATGGTAAAGAATGCAAAAGAAAAGCAGGATTTTGGTTTACAGATCATTGAAGCTCAAGAGGAAGAACGGGGTCGGGTATCCAGAGAAATTCATGATGGTCCGGCACAAATGCTTGCCAACGTTCTCTTGCGTTCTGAATTGATTGAAAAAATATATGCGACACAAGGTGTGGATCAAGCACGAGGTGAGCTGAAGAATTTGAGGCAAATGGTCAAGGATGCTTTGACTGAGGTTCGACGCATCATCTATGATCTTCGTCCAATGGCCCTTGATGACCTAGGACTCCTGCCAACTTTAGAGAAATACTTAAGAAATTTATCAAATTCAACAGGAATTGATATACAGCTGAAAAGCTTCGGCAATGAGCGCCGTCTTCCTACTAAACTGGAAGTTGCAACATATAGGCTTATCCAGGAATCCGTGCAAAACGCATGCAAACATGCAGAAGCGGATGAGATCCAGGTGAAAGTGGAGTTTCAACAAAACCTCTCCATTCTGGTACGTGATAATGGAATCGGGTTCGATTCCAGTCAGAAAAAAGACCAGTCCTTTGGGCTCGTTGGGATGAAAGAACGAGTGGAATTACTGAAAGGAACGATGAAAATTGATACTACCCCTGGAAAAGGGACGTTGATTTTTATACAAATACCATTAAGTGAGCAGGAGGCATGGAAATGACACAAGTAAACGCCGTAAAGACGAAAATTGTACTGATTGATGACCATAAACTTTTCCGTGAAGGGGTCAAACGCATTCTGGATATGGAAGAAAACTTCGAGGTGGTCGCAGAGGGTGACGATGGACAAGATGCGGTCGATCTAATCGAGTCGTATGTTCCGGATGTCGTTCTGATGGACATCAACATGCCGAATATCAATGGTGTCGAGGCAACTCGTCGTCTGGTCGAGCGCTTCCCAGATATCAAAGTCATCATTCTTTCAATCCATGATGACGAAGCATACGTGACGCATGCCGTCCAAACAGGTGCTTCCGGCTACCTATTGAAGGAAATGGACGCGGATGCATTGATCGATGCTGTGAAGGTCGTTGCTGATGGTGGGGCTTATCTTCATCCGAAGGTGACCGTAAACCTGATCAGCGAATTCCGTCGCATCAAGACGCAAGGTCATGAATCCAATGGAAACGAACTTGGATTCAAGGAAGTCGAATACCGTAAACCACTTCATATTTTGACTCGTCGTGAGTGTGAAGTGCTGCAAATGCTCGCTGATGGTAAGAGCAACCGTTCCATTGGTGAAGCCCTATATATCAGTGAAAAGACGGTCAAAAACCACGTAAGTAACATTTTGCAGAAGATGAACGTGAACGACCGTACTCAAGCTGTTGTAGAAGCCATCAAGAACGGCTGGGTAAAAGTGAACTAAATGAGTGTTAAATAAAAGGACTGCGCTGCCATCGTTTGGGAAACGATGTGCAGCGCAGTCCTCTTTTCATATTGGGGTGAGATAAGCCTTAATCGTGCCCACAAAACAGTGGTTTACTGTTTTCGCGGTACGAAAGAGCGTTTAAATGCCCTCAAAATGGCACTTCCCTGTTTTCGGGGCTAATAAGAGCTTCTCAAACCCCAACGGACCAGTTTTCAACGTTTACGGGTGATTGGCGGATGACATTCGCTCGTACAAACTCTTTGCTGGTAAGGAAGGCTTTCAATATGCCTTTGTCATGCTCAAGGATCTGGTCGCTCGTTTCGATGTTTTTGATTGGGAACCATGCAGGAACAACTTTGTCAGGCTCGTTTGACTTCATTTCCCCATCAATCGTATGGGCGAGGAAAAAGAATGAAAGGGAATGATAGTCCTTGTCGTATGTAAAGTACGTGACCATGCCTTTAAGTTCTAAAGGTATATCTACTAATCTACCATTACCTTCACATAAATGGAATAAAATGTATGAATTAATTGAATGAGCGTTCAAATTACTTTGTTTATGCCCACAAGTTTATTTTTTTCAAGTAAAATAAGGAAGGTAATCATCTATTTTAGTCAAATACATAAGTAGGGAATAATTACAGAAAGGGTTATGAATCTATGGATAAAGTCGCAATCGTAACAGACAGCACGTCCTATTTACCGAAAAGCTTACGTGAGCAATACAACATACATATGGTTCCCTTGAATGTCATTTTCGAGAATGAATCCTATCAAGAGGAAAAAGAAATCAGCGCAGAGGAATTTTACCAGCAGGTGAGAGAGGGCGGAAAATTGCCGAAAACCTCACAGCCGGCTGTAGGACTTTTCTCAGAGCTGTATGAAAGCTTAGCAAAGGAAGGCTACACGGACGTCATCGTCATAACACTTTCGAGTGAAATCAGCGGTACGTATCAAAGTGCAATGTCAGCCAGCACAATGGTCGAGGGTATCAATGTCCATGTGTTCGACTCGGAAATCAGCTGTATGCCGCAAGGATTTTTTGTTTTGGAAGCAGCAAAAATGGCTGAGCAAGGGCAAGCAGCTAAGCTGATCCTTTCAAGGTTGACTGTCATACGGGCGCAAGGGATATCCGCATACTTCATGGTCGACGATCTCAGTCACTTGCACCGGGGCGGACGTCTGAACAGTGCACAATTCTTTGTCGGAAACCTGCTCCAAGTAAAACCTGTGCTTCATTTTGTTAACAAAAAGATCGTTCCATTTGAAAAAATCCGCACACGGAAAAAAGCAATCAAACGTTTGTTTGATTTAGTTAAAGAAGATGTCGATCGTGAAGATGAGGTGACGATTTCAGTCATCCATGCCAACCGTGAGGAAGAAGCGAAGGAATACGCGGAACAATTGAAAGAGCTATATCCAAACGCAGAAGTGATCATTTCTTATTTCGGTCCTGTAATCGGAACCCACCTTGGGGAAGGTAGCATCGGCCTGACGTGGATCAAAGAATAATCAATGGGTGGCAGGACTGATGCGTTTTGCCACCTTTTCTCAAAAAAATCAAGATTATTTGTGTCCAGAACCTCTTATCCAGTCAACGCATCCATCCTTACAACCAATTTCGCAAATCAACGCACTACCACTTCAACCACTCAACTCCAACTACTCTTACAACAAACCACTTCGTGAATTCTTAGTCGGCAGGCACCTGCTGCTCGATGAACTCCCTTTTCCAATCCATTTGATCCAGGAACATTACCAACAAGGTTTCATAACTTTTGAAAAAGGAATAACAAATAAAGGTAACAGATACTCATGTGAGCGGTGTGGGAATGACGCTCAAGATCTGTTTGCCGCCTTCCACTGCTATCGTTGTAAAAATGAATGTACGTATTGCCGGAATTGTATCATGATGGGGCGGGTAAGCCAATGCACACCGCTGATCCGGTGGATCGGTCCTGATGAAGACAACAGGATGACAGGAGATAAGGTGTTGAACTGGAAAGGTGAGCTGTCTTCGTTACAAAAACAGGCTTCCAAGCGGATTACAGAGGTGATCGATGTGCCACAGGAGCTCTTGATCTGGGCGGTATGTGGAGCTGGGAAGACGGAGATTTTATTCGAGGGGATTGAACAAGCTGTACGTCAGGGGAAAAGGGTTTGCTTAGCCACACCCAGGACTGATGTTGTTACAGAATTGACCCCGCGATTTGAAAAGGCGTTTCCATCACTAGACGTCCATGCGGTATATGGAGGAAGTCATCCGGTTGAAAAGCCCTCTCTGTTAACCCTCTCAACCACACACCAGTTATTTCGGTACAAAAACGCGTTTGACGTCATGATTGTCGACGAGGTCGATGCCTTCCCGTACTCGTTTGATCCTGCGCTTCAATTTGCTGTCGAAAAAGCTTGCTCAGAACATGCCTCACGGATTTA
Organism: Pseudalkalibacillus sp. SCS-8; assembly: GCF_040126055.1. NCBI lineage: Bacteria > Bacillati > Bacillota > Bacilli > Caryophanales > Fictibacillaceae > Pseudalkalibacillus > Pseudalkalibacillus nanhaiensis. The sequence goes on along the minus strand of NZ_CP143541.1, from coordinate 3,223,865 downwards.
TCTTACGGCTACACCTTCTAAGTCCATGTTGAAGGAAGTAAGAAGGGGAGAACTAGAAGTTATACATATCTCCAGAAGATTTCACGGCTATCCCCTCCCGGTTCCACGCTTTATGTGGTGTGGGAACTGGCAGAAATCTATAAAGAAAGGTCGTCTGCCTAGGGCCGTTTCAACATGGATCAATGAGAAAATGAAGCATAGGCGTCAATGTTTTCTTTTTGTCCCTACCGTGCAGAATTTGTTGGAGCTGTCAGAATGGATGAAGGATCGCAAGGGTGTGGAAAGTGTTCATGCAGGCGATCCCGAACGTTTGGAAAAAGTTCAACGCTTTCGAAAGGGAGAGATTTCATTGCTGATTACAACGACCATTCTTGAACGCGGTGTCACAGTACCAGAAATTGATGTTGCCGTCGTTGGTTCTGATCATGAGGTTTTTACAACGAATGCACTTATGCAGATTGCCGGGAGAGTCGGAAGGAGTATACAGGATCCATACGGAGAGGTCGTTTATTTCCACTATGGAAAAACGAAGGCGATGGGTGATGCGAAACGAACCATAGAGGCGCAAAATAAGCGCACCAGTGAACCACAGTTATGAGATGCCTGTATTGCAAATCGGTTTATGCATCTCCAATTGGCTGGCGCATCTTTTTTGGCGTTGATGAACCTTCTTTATTGTGTAACGATTGTCATGGACAGCTTGTGTTCGTTGAAGGGGAACGATGTCGACAGTGCGACCGTCCCTTTTCGCTATTTCCTGAGAAATATCGTCAGGAAGATCGTTGTTACGATTGTGTTCGATGGGAAAAGAAAAGTAGAACGCTACTAAAGAATCGATCATTATTGGTGTATAATTCTTATATGAAGGATTATTTCGCTCTTTTCAAATATCGAGGAGATGCAGAAGTGATCCAAGCGTTTGAAAAACAATTGAAAAAGTTATATCGAAAAGAATTCAAGAATACGATCGCTGTACCGATTCCTCTAAGTATTGAACGGCATTACGAACGGGGCTTCAATCAATCGAAGTTTATCACCGATCTGGTAACTAAGCGGCAGCTTGACTGTCTGAAGAGACCGGTTCATGAAACGAAGCAGAGTAAAAGAAGCAGGGAAGATCGGTTGGCGAACGAGACGATTTTTTCATTTAAAACAGAATATGCCGACCAAATAAACGGGCAAAACGTCACTCTGGTCGATGACATTTATACGACTGGCTCGACAGTGGAAGCTGCGGGTAGGATTTTACTAGACCATGGGGCCCGAACAGTCTCTTCAATGACCGTAGCAAGAGGGTAAATCCTACCAATTGGGTAAACCAATTAAACTTTACGAGGATTTTACCGATATAGTGAGTAGATATACAATACGGTACAGAGATAAAGGAGAGACCTGAGATGGCGGAATTAGCCAACTGTGTACAATGCGGCCGTCTATTTGCAAAGTCGTACAGGCCTACCTGTGAACAATGCTATAAAGAGGATGAACGGTTGTTCGAAATCGTTTACAAATTCATCCGCAAGAAAGCGAACCGGCAAGCATCCATCATGGAAGTTTCTAAAGCGACAGAGGTTCCGGAGAAAACCATCCTTCGGTTTGTGAAAGAAGGAAGGATCCGTGCCAGTCAATTTCCTGGTTTGTCCTACCCATGTGATCGTTGCGGGGAAGGGATTTTAGAAGGGCGGATCTGCAACTCTTGCAACCAAAGCTTGCAGAAAGATTTGAGGACCCATGACGAAGTCACCCAAAAACAACAGATGAAGGAACGAATAACTTACCATACAGAAAAATAATCCAAAGGTGGAGTAAGGAGGAAATTCCATTGAAGATCAATCGATATGGAAACATCTCAAACAACCCATACAAACACCAGCTGAACCGCATGAATGAACAGCAGAAACCTCAAATGAAACAGGATCAGCTCCAAATTTCCAAAGAGGCTCTAGAGATGCAGAAAAATGAAAAGTTTGCCACTGAACGCACAGAAAAAATCGAGCACCTGAAAAATCAAGTTCAATCTGGCAACTATACGGTGGATGCTGAAAAAGTCGCGAAAAAGTTTTTTGATTTCTGGACAGAACGCTAAGGGTGTGAAGTGATGAGCGCACAACGAATGATCGGACTCCTGTCCGATTTACATAACCAGCATGTAAAGCTTCTTGATGTGGCTTTGAAAAAAACAGAAGCTTTAAAGCAAAACGATATGAAAACCCTCGATCAGCTGCTGCATCAAGAAACGAAATGCATCCAGATGATCGATTCGATTGAGAATGAACGGATCCGAGAAGTGGAAATGCTTCTGAACCAAAAACAAATTGTGACGGATGAGAATCCATCGCTCGCTCAGCTACTCCGATTTTATGAATCAGATGCACAAGAAAAGCTTTATGAAATTCAAGAGCAGATGCGATACACGATCCAGAAGCTGCAGGAACAGAACGAATTGAACGACGAGCTGATCAGGCAATCCTTACAATTCGTGAACGCTTCGCTCTCCTTGATGGAGCCGACGCAGCCAACGACGAATTACGGACGTCCGGGACAACAGCAACAAGCAAACGGCTATCAGAAACGATCTTCCATTTTTGATTCTAAAGCATAGAAAGGCGGCATTACATCATGTCTTCAACATTCCATGGACTGGAAACATCACTTAGAGGCTTACGCACAAACCAGAGTGCATTGAATACGACCGGACATAACATTGCAAATGCGAGCACACCTGGTTACTCGAGACAAAGGGTCAATTTCTCACAAACCGAACCTTATCCGGCAGCATCACGGAATCGTCCTGAAATTCCAGGACAGATGGGCTCGGGTGTGGAAGCTGGAACGGTGCAACGGGTCCGTGAAGGTTTTCTCGACATGCAGTACCGGAACGAAAATACGAAATCGGGTTATTGGTCTGCCCGAAGTGATGCATTAGAGAAGATGGAAGAAGTCATGAATGAGCCGTCTGATCATGGCTTGGCGAAAACGATGGACCGTTTCTGGCAATCCCTTCAGGATCTAGCGGTCAGCCCTGAGGACTCTGGGGCACGATCTGTCGTACGTCAACGCGGTATTGCGCTCGCAGAAACATTCAATTATCTTTCAACGTCTCTCAACTCGATCAAAGAGGATTTTCAAACGCAAATTGATGTGACAACGAAAGAAGTCAATTCAATCGCGTCGCAAATCAACGAAATCAATCGTCAAATTGGTGAAATCGAGCCTCACGGTTATTTGCCGAATGACCTTTATGATAAGAGAGACGGGCTGGTCGACCGCTTGTCTGAACTTGTTAATGTAAAAGTATCGAATGTTAAGAACGGTGGACATTCCAAGGATATCGCGGAAGGCAAGTATACGATCGAACTGTTGGATGCTGGCGGGAACTCGCTTGGTACACTTGTCGACGGTAAAGACTTGAAGACCAATGAGTTATCCATCACAGATAAGAATGGAAACGGAGAATTGGATCAGCTTAAGCTTGGGGAAGAGTTCACAGGTAAATTGGATGTGCTTGGCCAAGGGAAGCTGAAGGGCATGGTAGAAGCACGTGGGTATGAAGTCGATGGAGAGCTTAAGGGGATTTACCCAGGGATGTTATCAAGCCTTGATGAAATGGCCTATCGTTTCGTTGAAGCCTTTAATGAACAGCATACAGAAGGTACAGATCTCGATGGAAATGCTGGCGGCGCGTTTTTCGCGTTTTCGGGCACTGTAGACGAAGACTCCTTCAAAGGTGCAGCGTCGATGATGAAGCTTGATGATAATATTTCAGGTAAAAACGGACTCGATCATATTGCGGCATCCAAGGATGGAAATGCCGGGGATGGCAGTAATGCACTAGAACTGGCAGATGTGAAGGATGACATTTTGAATTTCGGTTCAGGTGACTCCACATTCCAGAGCTTTTATGAAGGTGCGATCGGTGAAATGGCGGTTGAAGCACAGCAAGCGAATCGTCTGGTCGAGAACTCGAACACATTGAAGCAATCGGTTGAGGAGCGTCGTCAATCCGTTAGCGGCGTTTCATTGGATGAAGAAATGACGAAGATGATGCAGTTCCAGCATGCCTACAATGCGGCAGCAAGGAACATTACGAGTATCGATGAAATGCTTGACCGGATCATCAACGGCATGGGTCGAGTAGGAAGGTAGTGATTGAACATGCGTGTGACACAAAGTATGTTAACAGGAAATATGCTTCGAAACCTTAGCCAAAGCTACGAGCGGATGGGGAAGTATCAGGATCAGCTTTCAACAGGGAAACGGATCACGAAACCATCCGATGACCCGGTCGTCGCGATGAAAGGGATGGAATACCGAACCGATCTCACCGAAGTCGAGCAGTTCAAGCGGAATCTTTCGGAGGTTTACAGCTGGATGGAAAACTCCGATGCAGCGTTGGATGAAGCCGGCCAGGTTTTACATCGAATTCGGGAGTTGACTGTGCAGGCGAGTAATGGAACATATGATCAAGGGCAACGTGGAGCTATTGCAGATGAAATCAATCAATTACGTGATCACCTCATATCGGTGGCAAACACGAAAGTTGCTGGGAAGTTTATCTTTAATGGGACAAATACAACCCAACCACCTGTATCTGAGGACGGAATTGTAGAAATGCCCCTAAATAACAATGCGATTAATATAGAGGTCACAAAGGGTATTAAGCTTAAAACAAATATCGATCAAACGAATGTCTTTTCACAATCGCTTTTTAATGATTTGAAAGATATTGCATCTAGTTTAAGGAACGGCGCGGGTGAAAATACAACCCAAGGTTTTATTACAAATATTGATTTCCATATCGATAATACACTTTCCGAAAGAGCGGAACTTGGTGCAAGGTATAACCGTCTTGAAATGATTCATGAGAGAGTTAATGAACAAGAAGTTATTGCAACCCGAGTTCTCTCAGATAATGAAGATGCGGACATGGAGAGGGTTATCATTGATTTAAAAACACAGGAGAGCATTCACAGAGCTGCCCTTGCTTCAGGAGCTCGTATTATTCAGCCGACGTTAATGGACTTTTTACGATAAAAGCTATCTAAACAGATAGCTTTTTTTGCTAAAAGAAGGTGATGCAATTGAAATTGAGTATACCCAAAATCCAAATACAATCTACTAAAGGTTTAATTGGATTAAGGACGACCTCTGCTACTCAAGAGATTAGGCAGCCAAAAGCAGTTCAATCCATACAACAGCCAAAGGCAGAAATTAATATTGAAACAACTTCGGGAAAACTGACAATTGATCAAACACAAGCTTGGAATGATATGGATTTGAAAAGTGTTTTTGTCCGAACTGATGAAGCCGCACAGCTTGGAAAGGAAGCTTTACTAGATGGAATTTCGAGGCGAGCTCAAGAAGGGGAAGACCTAATGCGTATTGAAAATCAAAACGATCCTATTCCAGAACATGCCCGTATTAACAGTAGTGAAGAAATGAAGGAATGGAATATTGGATGGATTCCTTCTGCAGAAAGTGTGAAAATTGATTATATCCCAGCAAAAGTAGAAGTTGATATAAAACAGAATGAACCTATCATCAAAACAGAAATTTCAAAACCGGTACATAACTATCAACCAGGAAAAGTAGAAGTATACATGAAGCAACAGTCTTCTATACAAATAGATTTTATAAAATAACGAGTGGTGAATATTTATGAAAATACAAACAAGGTATTTTGGAGAAGTTCAAATAAGTGAAGATGAAATTGTTAAATTCAAACAAGGACTACCAGGATTTAATATTGAGAAGGAATTTGTCATTCTACCGTTTTCTGAAGAAGAAACTCCTTATCATATACTTCAATCAGTAAGTACGCCTTCCCTGGCGTTCGTACTAGGTAATCCTTTTGTGTTTTTTCCTGACTATGAATTTGAGCTTTCAGAAAGTGTAACTGAACTATTGGAAATTCAATCGGAAAAAGAGGTTGCTGTATACATCATTCTTACGATTAATGAACCATTTGAAAAAACGACAGCAAATCTAAAGGCACCTGTAGTCATCAATTTAAACAAAGGTATTGGAAAACAAGTTGTGCTAAATAAAGAAGAGTATGAGACAAAACATTTCATTATGAAGGAAGCTGTTTCAAAGGAGGGGAGATAAGTGCTTGTATTGACACGCAAACCAAATGAATCAATCCAAATCGGTGAAGATATCGAGATTAAAGTATTATCGATTGATGGTGATCAAATTAAATTGGGGATTGATGCTCCTAGACATGTCGATATCCACCGGAAAGAGATCTATACTGCTATCCAACAAGAAAACAACAGTGCAAGCCAGTCCCCAATCAATTTATTTGAAACATTAAATATTGTAAAAAAAAGTTGAAAAACAACTAAAATGCCCTCCAAGAATGACGATAATAGAAATGTAAGCAAAAACAACGATAAAGGTCGGCCGACTAAAACGTATGTTTTTGTATAAAACCCAAAACCACAAGGACGTGGTTCGGACAATTCAAGGAGGAATTGAATAATGAGAATTAATCACAACATTGCGGCACTTAACACGTATCGTCAACTAGGTTCTGCAAACAACATGCAAATGAAGTCTATGGAGAAGTTATCTTCAGGTCTCCGTATCAACCGTGCGGGAGATGACGCTGCCGGACTTTCTATCTCGGAAAAAATGCGTGGTCAAATTCGTGGCTTGGATCAAGCTAGCCGGAATGCACAAGATGGAATCTCAATGATTCAAACTGCTGAAGGAGCTTTGAATGAAACACACTCTATCCTTCAACGTATGAATGAACTAGCAACTCAAGCTGCAAACGGAACATTGTCTTCTAATGACAGAACAGCGATTGCAGATGAAATCACTGAGTTGAACAGTGAAATTGATCGTATCGCAAGCTCTACTAAGTTTAATGGTCAAACACTACTTGATGGAACTCTCGGAGTTCAACAAAACAAAACTACTTCTGGTATCCAAGTAGGTACTGCAGGTGTTACAGGTATTGACATCAGTGGTGCAGCTGCAACTGAAACATATCAAATGTCTACTAGTGGTGCTGGACAATATACACTAACAACCTCAGGTGGAGATGTTCAAAACCTTACACTGGCAGACGGAACTGCTGGCACATTGAATTTTGATAAGCTTGGAGTAAAAATTACAGTTGATGGATCTCAAACAGCTGCAGGAATCGTAGCTTCAAATGTAGGTACAACTGCTGGAGCGGTAACTACTACTGGATCAGCTGCAGTAAGCCTGCAAATTGGATCTGAAGATGTTGGTGCACAAAAGTTAGGTATCACAATTGGTGATATGGATAGCACATCACTTGGCGTAAATGCTGTTGATGTTTCTACTTCAGCGAACGCTGGGCAAGCTATGGATGATATCCAAAGTGCAATTGATACTGTTTCAGCTCAACGTTCTAAACTTGGTGCATACCAAAATCGTTTGGAGCACACTATTAATAACTTAGGTACAACAAGTGAAAACCTAACTGCAGCGGAATCTCGTATCCGTGACGTAGATTATGCTATAGCTGCATAAGCAGTGAAAGCACAGTCGTCCTAGCTGGTAACGGCTAGCGATTACTATCGGGTGAATTGCTGGAAACCCCTTAGAGCTTTACTTACCAAAACGTAGTTGGAAACGACAAGCGTGAAGGTTCGAAAAAAAGTGAAGATTGGGCAATCAGCAGCCAAGCTCCTGTCTCGAAAGAGTGGAGAAGGTCCAACGACTAGGATAAACCATCTAAAGCAATAGCCATGATGATGAAATCCATAGGTGAAACAATGATCATCAGCATTGTGGAGCCGAAGTGCCCGACCCCTACTAGATTTCTAGAGGGTGAAGATATAGTCTAGTCATTTATGAAAGTAAATGTTCGCACGATGGCGAAAGAAATGATGAACCAAACAAAGAATTCAATTCTTGCACAAGCATCTCAAGCAATGTTGGCTCAATCAAACAGCATGCCTCAAGGAGTATTGCAACTCTTAAGGTAACTGATTGAAGGGCGTCTTATCTGGTAACGGATAAGAGAATAACTGGGTGAATTGCTGGAACTTCCTTAAGCTTACTCAACCACAACGTAGCTGGAAACGGCAGGCGTGAAGGTTTGAAAATGAGTGAGATTGGATAATCAGCAGCCAAGCTCCTTTCTCGAAAGAGTGGAGAAGGTTCAACGACTAAGTCGGACCATCTAAAGCTTAAAGCTATGATGATGAGGACTGTAGGGTGGCCATAGCCATTCGAAGTGCCCAGCCCCTGTTTGATAGATAGGGTGAAGATATAGTCTATTCTATGATCGAAAGACATAGCGGCGAAGCAAGCCAACCAACAACCACAAGGAGTTCTTCAACTTCTTCGTTAATAATTTCAGTAATGGTCGTCTCATTCGAGACGACCATTTTTACGTAATTCTGCTAATTTATAAACGACAGACCAGTAACTACGACCCAGCCTTTCCGCAATATGTTTATCTTTAACGCCATTATTTTTCAATTTAATCAAGCAGTCTATTTCCTCAAAATTATAATTCTTATTAGTTTCGGATGAACTTAGTTTAATCGTAACGTCATTTCCATATTTTTGATACAAACAGTTTCTCATCAAATCTAACCTATAATGAAGATTGGTTTTATATAACATTGAAGGTATACATTTTGCAATCGGTTCAATTAGGTTTAGAAAATATTCTACTTCCCGTACTTTATTAAGCTTTAATAGAGTTCCGTGTCCATCAGGATGAGAGGAAATTACGAAATTAGTATTGAAATTGCTGTTTAAATGATTGGCAAGTTTTTTATTATCTTCCTTATGGAAATTAAGGGTGTAAAGACTGATATTTGGAGTGCAGTATACGATTCTTTTGTTTTTGTTAAATCGATTATTAAAAGTAAGAGTACCGTCATCGAGGAATAATGCAGTAACAAACATGGGGTGGGTGCATTTTTTTAACAATGCGTTAGTAAGTATTTTATAACTTCCTTTGTAAAGTTGGTCTCGAAGGCTTGTAAAATATGGATGACTTCTGGAGCGTAGATAATTACCATTTATGCAAAAACCTAAACCATTTAACTGATTCAATTTCCATTCTCTATATTCTCTTTGGTTTTCGCCAAAGTGCTCTTGATACGCATAGTTTATACTTCTATTTGCACCTTTACTAATATAGCCATCTCCTAATAAACTACCTAAAATCAACTGCTCTTGAATATAAGTCGGTGAAATTTCAGGTATGTTTCTTTCGTACCATTTCCTCCTGTTTTTTGTTAATTCATTTTTTAACTTGTTCAGATACTGTTTGTCCTTAGCAATATTGTTATTTTTTGCTATTGTTCTTACTTTAGAGGGTGTAAGGTTTAACTTACTAGCAAGTTTATCAGTACTATTAAAAGGAAAGTGTTTATTTATATAATCAATAATCTCTTTTTCTTTCACGGATTACCTCCCCCTTTTATAAGAACGCATGTTCGTGATTTAATTATATCATATTCCTATTAAGTTTCTAGTTTTTCATCCGATAAAAAAGGTAGAGAAAAGTTGTTAGGAGGAGCGGGGTATGAGCGTAGGGAGTATTGGTGAAAGTTCCTCTCGTTTACCTCATCTTGAGAAGATTAACGAAGTCATCCTTAAACAGAACCCACATAAGAAAAAGCATGATCGAGATGTTGAGGAACTGAAGGAAAAGATATCGAAAGAGGCACTAGACGAAAAGGTCTCAGATATGAATGAAATGCTTATTCCTACCGAGACTTCTTTAAGATTTCAGCTCCATGAACAGTCAGATGAATATTATGTCCAAATTATTGATGATAAAACGAATGAAGTGATTAGAGAAATTCCGGATCGTAAATTTCTCGAAATGTATGCGGCGATGGCAGAGCTTGTGGGGATTGTCGTAGACGAGAAGATCTAGAGGTGATGATGAATGAGTATGAGAATTGGCGGTCTCGCCAGCGGTATGGATATCGATCAATTGGTTAGCGACCTGATGAAAGCAGAACGTATGCCATTAGATAAAATGAATCAGGATAAACAGTTGCTCGAATGGAAACGTGATGATTATCGCGAAATGAATAAATTATTGAGGGAGCTAGATCAACATATCTTTGATGGCGTCTTCCGTCAAAGTACGTTCCTCAAAAAAGCTGTATCTAGCTCCAATGATGCAGCTGTTTCAGTCAAGGCAACGAGTAGTGCCGCTGAGACAAATACGACGATTAATGTCACGCAACTTGCTAAATCAGCGATGTATAACTCATCTACTGCTGTAACAGATGATACTGGAACAGCTGTTGATGGGAATAAATTGTTGAAAGACGTTACGTTCACAGGCGGTAAAAATTTTGCAAGTCCGTTCAGTTTGAAGCTGAGTGTTATCAAGCCAGGTGAATCAGCAGCAAGTGACATCTCCTTGGACATCGATCCATCAACGGATTCAATCAATGACGTAATGTCAAAAATCAATTCTCACACTTCACTTGGGGTTTCAGCTTTTTATGACGAAGCAACCAATAAAGTCGTCTTGACGATGAAGAATACTGGAAACGGTGCAAGTCTATCGATCACAAATGATGGGTCCGCAGACAGTACAACAACAGCTGACTTCTTCAGTTCACTCGGTTTTACGAATGCGACGGTCGGCCAAGAGTTGGATGGGAAGACAGCAGGAAAAGATGCAAGCTTTACTTTGAACGGATTTGCCACCACTCGTAAAACGAATAATTTTACAATCAATGATGTGACCTATACGTTAAAACAAGTGACGGGGACGGATGTAAATATTTCTGTTACACAAGATACCGATTCAATGGTGGATACCGTAATGAAGTTCGTCGATAAGTATAACGAGACGATCGATAAAATTAACGGAGAACTGAATGAAGAGCGTTATAGGGATTATGCACCTCTAACGGCCAAGCAAAAAGAAGACCTGTCCGAACGGGAAATCGAGCTCTGGGAAGAAAAAGCAAAGAGCGGTATGCTTCGGAATGACTCGATCCTTAATGGTGGATTGAATAAAATGCGCTCGAATCTATATTCCCAGGTGACAGGCGCAAACGTTAATACAAATTATGACCAGCTAACGGAAATCGGTATCAAAACCTCATCCAATTATCTTGAACGCGGGAAGCTGATTGTGAATGAAAGTGATCTTCGAAAAGCAATCGAAGATGACCCGAATGCTGTCTTCGAGCTGTTTATGAGTAAAGGGTCTACTGATAGTGAGAAAGGGATTGCTCGAAGGCTTCGTGATTCGATTGACGATACAATGGAACGCATTGAAGCCAGGGCTGGAAATTCATTGAAAACTAACGCGCAGTTTTCAATGGGACGAAATCTTACAGATCTGGACTCTAGAATAGATGATTTCGAGAAAAGGTTAATCGACATCGAAGATCGTTACTGGAGACAGTTTACGGCTATGGAAAAGGCGATCAGTAAAATGAATCAGCAGTCCATGTTCTTGATGAATCAATTTGGCGGCGGCATGTAGCCCCCTATATTTTAAGGAGTTGTTTGAATTACCATGTCTCTTAATGCATATCAAACGTATCAACAGAATTCTGTCGGAACCGCATCACCTGGTGAGTTGACGTTAATGCTTTATAACGGATGCTTGAAATTTTTGAAGCAGGCAAAAGCCGGTATGGAAGCTGGTCAAGTGGAAGAGAAGAACCTCAATCTGCAAAAAGCGCAAAAGATCATCCAAGAATTGATGGTTACCTTGAATCCGGATGTTGCTGTCGGAAACCAGATGATGCAGCTGTATGATTACATGAACCGTAGATTGATTGATGCCAATGTGAAAAATGAAGTTGCAATCGTTGAAGAGGTTGAAGGACTGGTAATGGAATTCCGAGATACATGGAAGCAGGTCATTCAACAGAGTCGAAAAGCGAACTATGGGGCGGGTGGACAGGCGTAATGAATGATGTCCAGGCATTGTTGACGCAAACGGAAAAGATTTATGATCATGTACAAAAAGGGTTGCCTGATGAGGAGCCTGAGCACTATTTAGATGAGTTGAACGAGTATATCGAATATCGCCAGAAGCTGATTGAGCGGTTGAAAGGCGATTATACGAGTGAAGAAGAAGAATTAGGAAAGCAGCTCGTTGAGATCAACAAGTTGATCCAACCGTATCTGGATGAGCAGTTACATCAGATTAAATCGCAATGGATGAAAATCCAGACGAAAAAGACGACAAACACGAAGTATGCAAACCCGTATACGTCCAACAACGCAGATGGCATGTTCTTCGACAAAAAGAAATAAATACGAATGAGGGTGACTCAAAGGATCAGAATGGATGCTTTTGAGTCGCTCTTTTTTTTTTTTTGCTCGGTTTGGAATTTTCGGAATTATGAAGAAATAAACCTTGCCAATTTTAGACAATGAACGTATACTGAATCTAATTACTGATTTTGGTAGTGGTTTTTTGTTTTAGGGTTGTAAATAGGATTCTTATGCAATATCTAGGTTCAATTTACGACCTTTTATAGTATGAAGGTACTGAAAGGAGGTATTGTGATGGCTTCCAATGCTTCGAAAGAAGTCATAGATGATTTGGACAAGAGGATCATTCAGTTTTTATCTCATAATGGTCGGATGTCTTTTGCTGAAATGGCGACGCACCTGGATGTGACCGAGAAAACGGTTCGGACCCGATACAACAACATGGTAGAGAACAAGATCATTGAGGTTGTCGGCGTCGTCAATCCGATAACATTGGGAATCAAGGTTGCTGCAATCATCCAGTTCAGAGTCATTCCTGAGTTTTTGGATGACGTGATCGAAGAGTTGAAGAACAATCCGGTCATTCGATATGTGACGACGACTTCTGGTGATTATCAGCTGCTTGCTCAAATGAACATGCGTGATTACGAGGAGTTGAATGACACAATCAAGATCATCCATCAGATTCCAAACATCACCTCCACAAATGTACTAATTCAACTGGATGTGCACAAAAACAGCTTCGAATTCATTTAATCGACTTTACGAATTAGGTGCGGAAGCTGTCATTTTACATAATAAAAGGGAGAGGTTTTTACATGAAAATCTTTATTTCTGCTGATATCGAGGGAATTTCCGGCGTTGCGACAAATGTTCAATTAAAGAAGAATGATGAGTACCAACGTTTCCGTAAATTAATGACGCAAGAAGTGAATGCGGCAGTGGAGGGAGCATTCCGTGGTGGTGCAACAGAAGTTGTAATCGCGGATGGTCACGGAAACATGTCCAATATTCTTATTGAAGACTTGGATGAGCGCGCGCGTCTCGTTTCTGGAAACAACCGGGTAATGTGTCAGCTCCAAGGTTTGGATGAATCTTTCGATGGCATCATGTTCGTCGGTCATCATGGTAGAGAATCCGGGTCAGAACGAACAACGATCAGCCACACACTTGCTGGAATTTGTGTAAAAGAGATGAAAATCAATGGCAAGGTCGTAGGAGAAACGGAAATGAATGCGACGGTAGCCGGGGCGATGGATGTTCCAGCCATCTTCATTTCTGGTGATGACGCGTATGTTAGCGAAGTGAAGGAAACGTTACCGGATGTTGAGGCAGCTGTTGTGAAATACGGTGTGGATCGGTTTGCTGCGGAATTGATTGCACCGAAACGTGCGCGGAGTCTCATTACGGAAAAAGCGGAAGCGGCGGTTCGACGTCTTAATGAATTCAAGCCTTATAAAGTGGACGGTCCTTACACGTTTGATTTGACGTTCAAAGGATCGCAACAAGCATTGATGACGACAACCATTCCATCAGTTGAAATGACAGGACCTGAATCGATCCGTTTTACGTGTGATGATATGGTTACAGCTTACAAGCATATGTGGGGTGTCGTAATCATTGCGATGACAGCAACGAATGGTGTTCTTGGTCAAGTGAACGCGTAATCGGGAAACCGTGTAGCTAGAAAGGACGGATATACATGAAAACGTTACTTTTAACAGGCTTTGAGCCCTTCTTGGATCATGATTTCAATCCGACAGAGCGCATCGTCACGGTACTAAATGGAGAAAAGATCGGTGCTTATGAGGTAGTCGGGCGAGTCCTTCCTGTTGATTATGAGATGGCAGCGCCAGAACTCTTGAACGCTGTTGACGAGGTGAAGCCGGATGCTGTGATTTCGCTCGGTCTTGCAGCGGGGCGGAACAAAATTACACCTGAGCGTGTGGCGATTAATGTGAATGATGGCGTCAAGGACAATACGGGACGAATCCCTGTGGATGAGCCGATTGTTGAAGGAGGAAATGCTGCCTATTTCTCTACGTTGCCGATTAGGCAGATGGTCAATCGTTTGCAGGAGGTCGGAATACCAGCAGAGATTTCGAATACGGCGGGTACATACTTATGTAACAATGTCATGTATACCCTGTTACATGATTTTGAAGAAAAAGGTGTGAATGTTCCTAGTGGTTTCATCCATGTACCAGCTTCGTTCGAACTGGCGGTGGAAAGCGGGAGGTGGCCGAGTTGGCCATTAGAAACAATTCAGCGAGCGGTTGAAATCATGATCGAGGTGCTGGATTAACACTCTTTGGGTCCTTGCGTATACTACTAGTGTAGTAACCCAGAAGTATCGCTAGTCGTCTGACAATTGGTCTTTTTTTACTAATCATTTCCTGGAAGTTGACTCTCAAGCTCGTCACATTGTATACTTTTAGTGTGGAATTTTCCACATGATTTCTTGAATACGAAAGGAATGTGAATTACATGCAAGGTAAAGTAAAATGGTTTAACGCAGAGAAAGGCTTCGGATTCATCGAGGTCGAAGGTCAAGACGACGTATTTGTACACTACTCTGCTATCCAATCTGACGGCTTCAAAACTCTTGAAGAAGGTCAAGACGTTGAGTTTGAAGTTGTTGAAGGTAACCGTGGACCTCAAGCTTCAAATGTAACAAAGCTTTAATTCACATTCCTTTTTTAGGGTTTGAATTAAAAGCAATTCCCCCGCTTCTCATTATGAGGAGCGGGTTTTATTTTTGTGCGAAGAAGTATCTGATGACAGTGGTTGTATGAGATCGTGAAAGTTTTCCTGAAATTCGAAGGGGAATTCCGGAATTTTCATGTGGAATTCCTGAAAATCCGAGTTCAATTCCTGAAAAAGGCTCCACAATTCCTGAAAATGCACTGAGAATTCCTGAATTCACTACCTTCATACTAGAAAAATTATGCTGAAGGTGCCTCCTGGTGACCATATGTCCTTTTCAGACACGGCGTTTACAACCTCTTTATATATCCAACGAAAGACCCCTACACCTCCTCAATCCGTTTGTCGAATAATTTCTGCAACATGTCAGATCTTTGACATGACAAACGCGTGTTTCCCTTTATATTTCGCTGTTTTACCCGATTTCTGCTTCATTCGTACAATGTTAAAAATATTGTCAGAATTTTTGATTTTCTTTTAAGTTTATGGAGGAATTGTTAAGGGGTATAGCGAAATATATATAAACACCGAAAGGAGGAGTCTTTCATGAACTTTAACATTCGTGGAGAAAATATTGAGGTAACACCAGCACTACGAAATTACTCCGAAAAAAAGGTTAAAAAGCTTGAGCGTTATTTTGATGGTACTCCAAACTCAGATGTTTACATCAACCTAAAGGTGTTCAATAATGAGCAGCTGGTAGAAGTGACGATTCCGATGCCGGGATTATTGTTAAGAGCTGAAGAGTCGCACGATGATATGTATGCTGCTATCGATCTCGTGGTTGAGAAATTGGAAAGACAAATCCGAAAACACAAAACGAAGGTCAATCGTAAATTCCGTCAGGGCGGCACGATCAAGTTCGCCTTTGCTAATGGAAACGGCAGCGCAGCGCCTGCCACTACGACAACACTTCTTGAGGAAGAAGAGGATGAAGATGAATTCCAAGTTGTCCGTAACAAGCGATTTGACTTGAAACCGATGGATACACAGGAAGCGATTTTGCAAATGGATATGCTTGGTCATAACTTCTTCGTGTTCTCACATGCTGAAACAGGTGAAACGAACGTTGTTTACAAGCGTAAAGATGGTAAATACGGATTGATTGCACCAGAAATCGAATAACTTAAATGAACTGAGAGGCGCGATCGAACAGATCGCGTCTTTTTTAATGTTTATTAACAAAGTATAAGGTAGGGGCGTATGCCTTGCATTCTTGTCCTTCCTCTTGCAAACTGTTAAAATAAAGCATGGACTATAGTTAGAAGAATTTTCAAAAATTATTGATTTAATAATAGAGGTGCTGACTTCATGATCGGATTGTTGAAAAAGATGTTTCCAACTGGAAACGAACGTCAGATTGCTCGGTTAGAAAAGTATGCGGACGAGGTAGAAGCTCTTGGTCCTGAAATGGAAAAGCTTTCTCATGAGCAATTAAAAGCGAAAACGGATGAATTCAAATCCCGTCTCGAGAACGGTGAAACATTAGATGATCTCTTAATTGAAGCGTTCGCGGTCGTACGTGAAGCGGCGACTCGTGTTCTTGGTTTGCGTCCATATCCTGTGCAGATCATGGGTGCGGTCTCCTTGCATGAGGGTAATATTTCTGAGATGAAAACAGGTGAAGGTAAAACACTTGTTGCGACCATGCCTGTATATCTGAACGCACTTACAGGTAAGGGTGTCCATGTCGTAACAGTCAACGAATACTTGGCTGCACGTGACGCCGAGGAAATGGGACAACTTTATAATTACCTCGGTTTAACTGTTGGATTGAACGTGACAGGTCTTACGAAAGAAGAAAAGAAGGAAGCTTATAATGCAGACATCACCTATGCGACGAACAATGAATTAGGGTTTGATTATCTGCGTGACAACATGGTCCTTTATAAGGAAGAAATGGTCCAGCGTCCGTTGAACTATGCCATCGTCGATGAGGTGGACTCCATCTTAATTGACGAAGCACGTACGCCTTTGATCATTTCTGGTAACTCTTCCAAATCAACAGAGCTTTATCGTGTGGCGAATCAGTTCGTTACACAATTGAAGATTGAAGAGGACTATACATTTGATATAAAAACAAAGAATGTTCAGCTGACAGAGGAAGGAATGTCGAAAGCAGAACGTTTCTTCAGCGTGGAAAACTTGTTTGAAATATCCAACGTAGCGATTAACCATCACATCAACCAGGCGTTGAAAGCACATGTTGTGATGCAGCGTGATACAGATTACGTCGTGCAAGATGACGAAGTGGTCATCGTCGATCCATTTACGGGACGACTCATGGCGGGGCGTCGTTACAGTGATGGACTTCATCAAGCGATTGAGGCGAAAGAAGGCCTTCAGATCCAGCGTGAATCCATGACCCTTGCGACGATTACGTTCCAGAACTACTTCCGTATGTACAACAAGCTTTCTGGTATGACCGGTACAGCGAAGACGGAAGAGGAAGAATTCCGTAACATCTATAATATGGACGTTATCGTCATTCCGACGAACAAACCGGTCGCCCGTATTGATAATGCGGATTACATTTATAAAACGCAAGAGGGTAAATTCCGTGCGGTCGTCAATGAGATTGCAGAGCGACATAAGAAAGGACAGCCTGTTCTCGTCGGTACCGTTGCGGTTGAAACCTCCGAGTTGATTTCAACTCTCTTGAAAAAGAAAGGCATTCCACATAATGTGTTGAACGCGAAAAACCACGGTCGTGAGGCACAAATCATTGAGGATGCTGGTCAAAAAGGTGCCGTTACGATTGCGACGAACATGGCCGGTCGTGGTACGGACATCAAGCTTGGTGAAGGTGTAAGAGAGCTTGGCGGTCTGCACATTGTCGGTACAGAGCGTCACGAGTCTCGTCGTATCGATAACCAGCTACGTGGACGTTCCGGACGTCAAGGGGATCCAGGTTCATCTCAATTCTATATCTCGATGGAAGACGAGTTGATGCGTCGATTCGCTTCTGACAACATGATTGCGATGATGGATCGTCTTGGAATGGAGGAAGATCAACCTCTAGAAAGTAAAATGGTCACCAAAGCAGTTGAAACAGCGCAAAAACGTGTTGAAGGTCATAACTATGATGCACGTAAGCAATTGCTTCAGTATGATGATGTCATGAGACAGCAGCGTGAGATCATTTACGCTCAGCGTGCTGAGGTGCTTGAGTCTGATAACCTTCGTGGAATCATCGAGAAAATGATCCATTCGACAGTCGAGCGTATTGTTGAAGCTCATACTCCTGAGGAAGAAGTTCAGGAAGACTGGGACCTTCAAGCGATCATCGACTATGCGAATGCAACGTTCTTGCATGAAGGTGTCGTAACCGTTAAAGACCTCAAAGGCAAAGAACGTGAAGAAATCATTGAACTATTCATGGAAAAAGTGAAGGAAGAGTATGACAACAAAGAATCCAAGCTCGAACCAGAACAGATGCGAGAGTTTGAGAAGGTTATCGTACTCCGTTCAGTAGACCGCAAATGGATGGACCATATCGATGCTATGGATCAGCTTCGTCAAGGTATCCACCTACGTGCATACGGTCAAAACGACCCGCTGCGTGAATACCAATTCGAAGGATTCCAAATGTTCGAAGCAATGGTTGCTTCCATTGAAGAAGAGGTATCCACTTACATCATGAAGGCACAAGTGGAGCAAAACCTTCAACGTGAAAAGGTCGCAGAAGGAAAAGCGGTCGACCCGAAGGCGCAAGAGGAAACACAAAAAAGAAAGCCGATCCGAAAATCAAGCGACGTCGGTCGAAATCAGCCATGTCCTTGCGGAAGCGGCAAGAAATATAAGCACTGTCACGGTGCCTAAATAACCGATAAAGAAGGCTTGGCCGCAGCCAAGTTTTCTTTTCGCATTTTTGGCGGTGTCAGGCACTTTCGACGAAGCCAGTGATAGCAACGGTTTGTGTGAGGTGTCAGGCACTTTCGAAGAAGCCGGTGATAGCAACGGTTTGTGTGAGGTGTCAGGCACTTTCGAAGAAGCCAGTGGTAGCAACGGTTTGTGTGAGGTGTCAGACAAATCCAAAGAACCCAGCAATATCAACGGTTCAAAAAAAGTGTCAGGCACTTACAATCGGCACTTATAATCTTAATTGATGAAGGAGAAGGATTATGGATTTAGTGGAGATTAAACAAGAATTGACGGCTATGGAGAAACGAATAGAAGACTTTAGGGGGTCTCTTTGACTTAGAAAATAAAGAGGCTCGTATTGCGGAACTGGAGGAGCAGATGACTGCACCGGATTTCTGGGATGACCAGAACAATGCGCAGACGGTCATCAATGAGGTGAACGGACTGAAGGATGTAGTCAACGAATTCCGTGAGCTTCAAGAAACGTATGAAAATCTTGAGGTTTCGTACGAGCTGGTGAAGGAAGAAGAGGATGCTGATCTTCAAAGTGAACTGGAAGGGGAACTGAAGTCTCTTTCCAAACAGCTGTCCGAATTTGAATTGACGCTCCTTCTCAGTGAACCGCATGATAAGAATAATGCGATTCTGGAACTCCATCCAGGTGCGGGTGGAACAGAATCGCAGGATTGGGCATCCATGCTTTTACGGATGTATACACGCTGGGCTGAGAACAAAGGCTTTAAGGTAGAAACGATTGATTATCTTCCTGGTGATGAAGCTGGCGTGAAAAGTGTTACGTTATCCATCAAAGGTCATAACGCTTATGGTTATTTGAAAGCAGAAAAGGGTGTTCATCGACTCGTCCGTATCTCACCATTTGATTCGTCGGGACGCCGTCACACTTCTTTTGTTTCCTGTGAAGTGATGCCGGAGCTGAGTGATGATATTGAAATCGAGTTGAAGCCGGATGAAATCAAGGTCGATACGTATCGTGCAAGTGGAGCCGGTGGACAACACGTCAATACGACCGATTCTGCCGTTCGTATGACCCACATCCCGACGAACACGATTGTGTCGTGTCAGACGGAGCGTTCTCAAATCAAGAACCGTGAACGTGCACTTAAAATGTTGAAAGCGAAGCTTTACCAGAAACGTATTGAAGAGCAGCAGGCAGAGCTGAACGAAATCCGTGGTGAACAAAAAGAAATCGGATGGGGAAGTCAGATTCGATCTTATGTTTTCCATCCTTATAGTATGGCGAAGGATCACCGTACCAATGTGGAGATCGGAAACATCAACGCTGTCATGGATGGCGAAATAAATCCGTTCATTGATGCTTATCTACGTTCGTTAATCAAATAATGGTTGAAAAATGGGGGCAGCGACCAAGTCGTTGTCCTCATTGGTTTTACCGCAGTCATACAGCGGTTGTGCAGTGCCAATCAAACGTTTGATTGACAAATTGCAAACCCTGTCGAACGCCCTCTTCAAAATGCCCGAACTCCTTGTTACACAAGCAAGTATAGACGGACTTGTCGTAATAATCGGAAAATTTACTTCATTCGTAGGTAGTGATATACTTTTTTAGGTTAACACTACCAGTTTTGACTGATACATAATGATAAAGTGAGTGGTACGGAAAATGATGATGGCAGTTCGACGTAACAAAGTCAACCCTAAGATTCTCATAGCTTTAGACTATTTATTCGTATTGGTTGGTTCAGCATTTGTCGCTCTAGCATTTAATTTGTTTCTGGCTCCGAATAACATTGCTTCTGGTGGGGTTGTCGGAATCAGTTTGATCTTAAAAAGTGTATTTGGCTGGATGCCTTCGGTCGTCCAATGGTCACTCAACATCCCGCTTTTCATTGCAGGCGTTGTTATACTCGGTAAAAATTTCGGGGTTAAGACCCTAGTAGGGACTCTTTTCCTACCGTTTGTCGTTTTTTTATCTGAAGGAGCAGAAGGCGTTACGACAGATCCTCTGCTTGGTGCGTTATTTGGAGGTCTTGGCGTTGGGCTTGGTCTCGGAATCGTCTTCCGAGGGAAGGCTTCAACAGGTGGTATCGATTTAGCTGCCCAGATTGTTCATAAGTACACCGGGCTGTCTCTCGGCCTTTGTATTCTTGCCATTGACGGTGCGATCGTCACGACATCAGCGTTCGTTTTTTCAATTGAACAAGCGTTGTATGCCATGATTGGGATGTTCCTGACTGCAAAAACCATCGACCTTGTACAAATGGGGCTCGGTTATTCCAAAATGGCCTACATCATTACCGAGCATGAAGATGAAGTGCGCGACGAGATCTTCAAAGAAATCGACCGCGGTGTTACTCGAATCTCCGCAACAGGTGGATTCACAGACCATGAACGACCGATGCTCATGTGTGTTGTGGAACAGTTTGAAGTAACGAAGCTTAAAGAACATATTAGAAAAGTCGATCCTTCCGCCTTCGTTATTATTGTCAATGCCAACGAGGTGCTGGGCGAAGGATTTAAACAATCATAATCATAAAAGAGCTCCCTGCATGGGAGCTTTTTTATTTCAGCCCAAATAAAGGTTGTCCTAGGTGTCTGCTCAAGTAAAGCGTGTAGGCTTGGCATATGATGTAGTATTACATGTTTAATAGGATGTGGATTTTATGAAAAGGAAGTATTGTAATTGCAGTGGTTGTGCTTCCGGGAAAGAATGCTGTATCATCATTCAACGCGGTGAAGGACCTCCTGGACCACCAGGGCCTGAGGGACCACCGGGACCTCAAGGTGACCCGGGTCCACAAGGCCCACAAGGCGATCCAGGTCCACAAGGAGAAACTGGACCACAAGGGCCACAAGGCGATCCAGGTCCACAAGGAAATACAGGACCACAGGGACCACAAGGTGCTACAGGGCCCCAAGGACCACAAGGACCCCCAGGACCACCGGCTCCAAACGTTGCTTTTCGGGCAGCGGATCAAACAGCTCAAACCGTAACTGCTGGATCAACTGCAACCGTTACATTCGAGCAAGAGATCTTTGATTTAGCGAATGCGTATAACCCTGGAACTTCCACCTATACCGCTCCTGTAACGGGAACGTATTCAGTATGTGCGAGCGTCGAATATACCCCTGCTACTGGTGGTGGGCCAGCCCCTACGACCGTTCGTTTAATTCTGAATAGCAGTCTTGGTGCAGCCGTTACCGATCTCGATTTGAAATTTTCCAATCCTGGAGTGATAGATAAAGCACATGGATGTACCATTGTCCGATTAAATCAAGGGGATACGATATTCATCCAGCTCCAAACGACTACCCGTAATGTTACAACGGTTGTTGGCAATCGTTTCACCCACTTCGAAGCCGCTTTAGTCTTCTAATTGAGACCCTAGATTTCTCTAGGGTTTTTTTAATTGATATAATGGATGTAAGTGGAAAGAGGTGAAGATTATGAAGGATATCCTTTTATTTGATGGAGAGTGCAACCTCTGTAATGGGATTGTCCAATTTGTCATCAAGCGAGATCCGGAGGCGCATTACCAGTTTGCTCCGTTACAAAGTGAAACAGGTCAAGCTCTTATGAAAAAGCATAATCTGCCAGACACATTGGATAGCTTCGTACTCATCAGAAAGAACAGCGCCTACACTCGATCGAGTGCGGCTCTGCGCGTATGTCGTCACCTAAAGGGGGCTTGGAAAGTTTTCATGGTCTTCCTTATCATTCCGAAACCGTTGCGAGATGCGATTTACAAATATATTGCGCGGAATCGATACAAATGGTTCGGAAAACGGGATGAATGTATGATTCCATCACCACAAATCCAGGATCGTTTTTTAACTTAAGCCGGAAAGGGGTGGCTCCCATGCATTCGTTTTATGAGGATGTTCTTGGTCCGACGTTTCAGCAGCTTCACCCTAAAATCCAACAGAAATTCAGTCTGTCCAGTGCGGATAACCAATCGATCCATTGTAAGGGAGTAATGGACGAAATGTCTGGGGCAACATGGTTTATGCCTGCAGTAAAGAAATTTGGACTTGAACGGAATTTGATTTTTCCTGAAAGAGGAGAAAATGTGCCGTTTGACCTTGAAATTTATGCGTTCAAGGATCCGAAGCGACGTGAAACACTATCGTGGATTCGCATCTTCCATTTCAAACAGACCAAACGACGTTTTGATTCCACGATGGTGTACAGTGATAAATACGGTGAAATCATGGATTATCTCGGGAACGTCCAGGCCACACCAGTCGGTATTGATTTGAAAGTGACAGAGACTGGGGGGCTTATCCTGAGTACGGATAAGCAGTACGTTTATGTTGGAGGAAAAAGACTCTCCATACCCTCGAAAGCTGTGGTCAAAGGGATCGTTCATGAGGAATATGATGACACGGAAGACCATTATAAAGTGGATATCACGGTACAAAATGCTGTTTTCGGGACTGTTTTCCGATATAAAGGGACCTTTCATATGGAGGTTCGCCATACGACGAAGGAGCAAATTCCTGATTATGCATATCCTTTTAAATATGATGAAAAAGGTTAGTGGACTTTTGTTTAAAAGTCCGTTTTTATTTTATTAGGATAATTTCACCATAACTGAATCTATTTAACTAAAAAAAGATAATACGACAAAATTAGCTAAGCCTTTCAAGGTTCTTCCTTTCCTGTCAATACTAGAGTAGAAGAACTTCCAAAAGGAAAAAGATCCTGTTTGCCCCCAGAATCCAGGGTTGTTTCAAACCTCTTTCTAGTAAGATCGATCCATACCCACACAAAATCTTGTACTTAAAGACTATTTCATTGCAGGAATTCCACAAGTATTGTAGAAAGGTACACAAAAGCAAGAACAATGTCGAACAATCTTGAGGAAGCGAGCACGTCAGAAAGCGCACCGTCATATTTTGAAACAAAAATGTAATATGATTTTGGGTTTTTTTGACGAAACGAGATGTTATAATTAATTGTGCGAATCAAGTGTAACAATCTATACTAAAATATTCTGCTTAAGATAAATAATAGAAACGCCACTCAGATACGACAGCAAAAGATACTACATAGGGTGTGATGAAGTTTGATCGAAATGATCGATGTGTGGAAAACCTATCCGAACGGTGTAATGGCACTGAACGGAATAGATGTCCATATTGACAAAGGGGATTTTGTCTACGTCGTTGGTCCTAGTGGTGCGGGAAAGTCTACATTCATCAAATGTATGTACCGCCAGGAGAAACCGACTAAAGGCAATATCATTATAAATGGAAAAAGTCTAACAAAGGTGAAGGAGCGTAACATTCCTTACCTGCGCCGTCAGATCGGTGTCGTTTTCCAGGACTTTAAGCTTTTACCGAAGTTATCAGTCTATGAAAATGTCGCGTTTGCTCTCGAGGTCATCGAGGAGTCACCTAAAGTAATCCGAAGACAAGTGATGGAAACATTAGAACTCGTAGGTCTCAAGAACAAAGCGCGATTCCTCCCGGATGAACTTTCCGGAGGAGAGCAACAGCGTGTTTCCATTGCACGTTCGATCGTAAACAAGCCACCGGTCTTGATTGCGGACGAGCCTACAGGAAACCTTGACCCCGAAACAGCATGGGGCATCATGGAAGTGTTCGACGAAATTTCGAACCGTGGGACTACTGTAGTTATGGCTACCCACAACAAAGAAATTGTAAACACAATCAAGAAGCGGGTCATTGCCATTGAAGGTGGAAGAATTGTCCGTGATGAGAAGAGGGGTGTCTACGGTTATGACGAAGCTACGAACCCTGTTCCGTCATATTAAAGAAGGATTCAAGAACCTGGGCCGGAACGGATGGATGTCGTTTGCATCTGTCAGTGCGGTTACAGTTACATTGTTGCTTGTCGGTGTGTTTCTGATCTTGCTTTTGAACATCAACGCAATTGCATCTCAAGTTGAAGATGATGTGGAGATCAAGGCATATCTGGAAAAAACAACGAAAGATGAACAGCATGATGAAATAGAGAAACAATTAAGCAGTATAGATCGGGTCGAAAGTGTGACGTTCGTCCCGAAGGAAGAAGGATTGGACAGTCTCATCGAGAGTCTCGGTGACCAAGGAAAAGTGTTCGAGTCACTTCGAAAAGAAAATCCTCTTCCGGATGCTTTCGCTGTAAAGACAGTAACCCCACAGGATACACCAGCAGTTGCAGCGAAAATTGAAGGCATCGAGAATGTTACGAAAGTGGAATATGGAAAAGGGACAGTCGAAAAGCTTTTCAAAGTGACGGATGCAGCCCGGAATGTCGGCATGATCCTGATTGTCGCACTGCTCTTTACGGCGATGTTCCTCATTGCCAATACGATTAAGATCACGATTGTCACAAGAGGAAGAGAGATTGAAATCATGAAGCTGGTTGGTGCAACGAATGCATTCATCAGATGGCCATTCTTCGTGGAAGGATTCCTCTTAGGTGTATTAGGAGCACTTGTCCCAATCGGCATTCTGATCCTTGCGTATCAATTCGTTTACGAAGCAGTCAGTATGAACCTTAAGACAGTGTTCATCCAGCTGTTGCCAGTCTATCCGCTCATGTTCCAGCTTGCCGGACTGCTAATCGTCATTGGAGCATTCATCGGAGTATGGGGAAGTATGACTTCTGTCCGTAAATTCTTGAAAGTCTAAGCAAATTGTTCAATTAACGGCTTGAATGCCAATAAATGTAGCACGAGTGTCAAGAGACCAGTCCAGAAGGTGCGAACGTCGATCACACCTTCTGGCTTACATAACTAAAAGATTTGAATGGGGGATGTAAGGTTGAAAAGGAAACTTATCGTGGCTGTGGCATCATTGAGCTTGTTGTTGGGTGGAGTACCAGGTATGACTGGTGGAAATGATGTACAGGCCAATTCACTCAAGGACAAGATTAATGAAGTAAAAGAGAAGAGAGCGGAAAATAAATCTGCTCGTAAAGAAACTGAAGCAGAAATCGCTTCAATCCAAAAACACCAGGAAGAAGTAAATGCCGAAATCAAAAAACTTAATGAGGAAGTAGCTGCAACAAAGAGTAAGATCCAAAAGAAAGAAGAAGAAATCAAAGAGACGAAGGAAGAAATCGCAAAGCTGAAAGAAGAAATTGCAGCTCTTGTAAAACGTATTGCTGAGCGTGACAAGATGTTGAAGGATCGAGTCACAGCGATGTATGAAAATGGTGGATCCGTCCAATACATAGAAGTATTACTTGGATCTAGCAGTTTCGGAGATTTCATCGACCGTGTCCTTGCATTGAATGAAATTGCAGCTCAGGACAAAGATATTCTTGAAGCGCATAAAGCCGATAAAAAAGCGGTAGAAGAAGCGAAAGCACAAGTTGAGAAAGAACTCGCTACTCTGAATGAGAAAAAGAAAGAGCTTGAAAGCTTGCGAGCAAGCTTGAACGCAAAAGTTGAACGTAAGAATGAGTTATTGCATGAATTGGAAGAAGAAGAAGAGCACATGCATGGCGAATTGATGAAGCTTGAAGATGAAGGCGACCTGTTGGCGAAGCAGCAGGCTGCATTTGAAGCTGAAAAACGTCGTCAAGAGGCAGAGGCTCGTAGAAAAGCGGCTGAAGAAAGGGAGAGAGCTAGGAAGAAAAACAGCTCAGCAAGCCCGGCACCAGCACCAGCACCTTCTGTATCCGGTGGCATGTTCTCACGTCCATCAGCTGGTAGAATCACTTCTACATTCGGTCCTCGTTGGGGCAGCATGCATGCTGGTATCGACATTGCACGGGCTGGCACAGTACCGATTGTGGCTTCTGCAGATGGTACGGTTATTAAGTCTTACCGTTCATCAAGTTACGGTAATGTCGTCTTTATCGCCCATTATATTAATGGACAAACCTATACAACGGTTTACGCGCATTTGAGAACGCGTTATGTTCAAAACGGTGCGACAGTAAGTAAAGGACAACAAATCGGTCTGATGGGGAATACTGGTCAATCGACTGGACAGCACTTGCACTTTGAAATCCACAAAGGACAATGGAATTCTAGCAAGTCGAACGCCATCGATCCACTACAATTCTTTAACTAATCGGATACAACCCTCGCTCATTGAATGGGACGAGGGTTGTTTTTATAAAGAGAATAGATTCTAGGGTGGTCCATCGCATTCAATTATGCCGTACCTATCCCCATAGTCCATTATTGAAAATTTTCCAAAAATATGAGGATGATTGTTGTGTCCTTGTAGGTTGTGTAGTAAGCTAAAAAGTGTAGTTTGTAAGTCGAATGTCACATTGTACAAAGAAGAAATCTAATAAAAAACATAAAGTGAACAAGCTGTTCATATAGTTTAGTGAGTAAGCGGATTGTACGGAACTTAGGGGGACCTTACTCATGTGAGAAGGCATCGCATCTTGATGGTGTGGTGCCTTTTCCTGCAAACACGATGAGGTGATGAAAAAGATGAACGTGAGAGGAAAAGTGGTTGCGCTTTTAGTGGCTGGCTCCCTTGCAGTCGGAGCAGGCGGTACATATGCCGGCATGTCGTTATTTTCAGATGTGGAACAAGGGTCGACATTACTCGATAAAGCTGCAGAAAACGGAACGAACTTAAAGGTAGGCAGTTCAGGAACAGATGAAGAGTTTGATAAAATTGAGCAAACCTATGAACTTATCACAGAGAAATATGTAGAAGATGTCGATAAGGAAAAGCTGTTGGAGGGCGCGATCCAGGGGATGGTGAATACCCTTGATGATCCTTATTCCGTGTACATGGACCCGAACACGGCTAAGCAATTCAACGATACGTTGGAATCCTCCTTTGAAGGAATCGGCGCTGAAGTGACGATGATGGACGGATATGTCACCATCGTCGCTCCATTTGAAAACTCACCTGCAGAAAAGGCAGGGCTCAAGCCTCATGACCAAATCGTCGCCATTAATGGTGAAAGTACGAAGGGTCTTGAGCTTTATGAGGCGGTTTTGAAGATTCGTGGAAAGAAGGGGACGACAGTCAAGCTTGAGGTCAAGCGTGCGGGGGTCAGCAATACGCTCGTCATTGAGGTGAAACGTGACGAAATCCCGATTGAAACGGTGTACTCGGAAATCATCAAAAAAGATGGGAAGAAAGTCGGTCACTTGAGAATCACATCGTTCTCTGAAAATACAGCGAAAGACTTTGAAGCCCATTTAAAACAGCTTGAGGACAAGAACATTGATGGTCTGATCATCGACGTTCGTGGAAATCCAGGTGGATTCTTGAACAGTGTGAGGGACATCGCGAAGCCGTTCATTACAAAGGCTGAACCGATTGTTCAGATTGAAGCAAGAACTGGCGAAAAGCAGCGCTTCTTCTCGAATACAACAGACAAAAAGGATTACCCGATTGTCGCTTTGATTGATAATGGTAGTGCTTCGGCATCTGAAATACTGGCAGCAGCCCTGAAGGAAGCTGGGGGTTATGATGTCGTAGGTGTAAGATCGTTCGGAAAAGGAACCGTTCAGCAAGCGGTTGAAATGGATGATGGCAGTTCGATTAAACTGACAATGTTCAAATGGCTGACACCGGACGGGAACTGGATCCATAAGGAAGGCGTCAAACCGACGGTGAAAGTGGAACAACCTGATTTCTACCGGGCAAATCCGATTACGATTGAAAAACCACTAGAATACGATATGACAGGTGAGCAGGTCAAGAATGTCCAGACGATCCTGAAAGGGCTCGGTTTCAATCCTGCGCGGACCGATGGATATTTTGACCAGAAGACAGAAACCGCCGTCAAAGCTTTCCAAAATGCCAATGACTTGTCACCGACAGGGAAAGTGGATAAAGATACTGCAACAATGATGGAGAAAAAGCTTCTTGAGAAAATCGACAGCGGTGATAATGATCAACAGCTCAAAACTGCGCTTGAAGTGCTGTTCAACGATTAATAAGCAGGATGAAGCCTTCATTCGTCGAATATATCCGTAGAAGATAAACTTCTACGGATTTTATTTTGGGGTTCTTTACGAAAGATTTAGGAGGACGTTACATGGATATCGGGGATATCATTTACCAATTATTCTTGTTTATGGTCTTGATCGGACTGGTTTCCGGGATCATTTTCATTTTCAAATATCTGCAGCAGAAGCTGAATCTTATGAAAGAGATCAACAGCAAGCTGGATCGGCTTATTGAAGAAAAACAGAAAGATTAGTGTGGGGGCATGACAATGCAGGAAATTCTTCTTAGTATTTTAAAAGGAATGGGATGGTTCTTTCTTAATCCTCTTTTCTATATCATCATCGTTTTAATCGGTATACACGCCACCATCCGAGTAAAAAGGGAGCGGAGCGACTTCCATGTCCGGGTCCATCATACAGTGGATGACTTCGTGAAGGGCATCATTCCGGGCCTGATCATCGGACTCATTTTTTCGGTGTTGACCATATTTGCTGGCATTCTCTTGCCCTTCGGCGTCATCGCAGTCATGTCCGTCTTTTACATACTTCTCGGATTAACGTTACGGAAAAACCTGTTCAATCCAGTCTTTGCAGGGACCCTGACGTACTTGGCAGCAGCTTATATGCCGTCGTTTGAAACTGGAGTGGCGGTGCTTGATGGATGGCTTACTGAACTTCAGAGCGCTTCTCTCGGCATGATTGCCTTACTGATTGCAGTGCTGGTCGTTGCTGAAGGCATTCTGATCATGTCCGTCGGTGCCCAGAACACATCTCCGATTCTGTTACGTGGAAAAAGAGGGAAAGGCATCGGGGCACATGTGATCAGCCGCATCTGGCTCGTGCCAATGTTCGTACTTATTCCTGGGACAGCAATCTCAACCAATAGCTGGTTTCCTTTACTCCAAATCGGAGAAACAGCAGTCGGATTGACACTTGTGCCGTTTGCAATTGGATTCCACCATGTCGTATCCCAATCCATGCCGGAACCTGTCGTGAAAAAGATTGGGGTCAGGTTCCTCTCGCTCGGTCTGATTTTGCTGGCTGGTGCAATCTCACTTCTTTATCTCGAATTGGAATGGCTTAGCATCGTGATTGTTGCTTTGGCTTTTGTCGGGCGTAATGCATTGATCTTGCATTACCGGAAGCTTGAGATCAAGCGAGCACCCTATTTCAGTGCCCTGAACGAAGGGATCCGTGTACTCGGGATCATTCCAGGGTCTCCGGCTTCCAAAATGAATGTGTCGATCGGGGAGCGGATTGTGAAGGTGAACGGAAGGAAGATGGAGCGCGTGGAGGATTTCTATGGGGCTGTCCAAAGCAATGCACAGTTCTGTAAGCTCGAAGTGCTCAACGCGAACGGAGACGTCCGCTTCGTGCAACGCTCGTTATACGAAAACGAGCATCATGAGCTCGGACTGCTCTTCGCCCAACCGGAAAAAGCAAAACGACGAAAAGTCGTCGGGTGACAATAAGCTTGTAAGAAGTAGAAAAACCGTCCAACAGGGCGGTTTTTTATCTTTACTTATATGGTAAAATCAGTAAAATGTAGTATAGTTAATTGGATAAGTACATTCGTATCATTTAGGGGGGAGGGGAAATCCATCGTTCATATTAGGTATAGTCTTTTTTTCATTATCCTTGGGTTTATCATTATGTTTATAAGTCCAAGCTTCGGAAGAATGTGGAATGATCAAATCAGATATAAGACCGATTTGTGGTTTTATGATTATTTGCTTCACACCCAGATTTTCATGATGCTCGGTTTTTGTTTTATCTTCTTCGGATTATTGAATTGGGCCGTACATACTTTGAAACAGCAGCATTAATAAAGTAATAGCTATGTTAACTGCATTGTTGCTTTTATTAATCTAAAGAAGAGAGTGGCCTTAGCCACTCTCTTCATCATAAAGATAATCTCATCGATTGTATCGATACAGTTCTTCACCTCTTGCAAAGTAGATGTCGCCGTTCTTATCCATTCCGAAGAGGGAGGCGTTCGGTTCGAGTACTTCATAATCCCAGGTTTCCGGGTCGAACGTAAAGATACCTTGTTCCGTCCGTCCGTAAAATTGTCCATCGTTTGGATCGAATTGCAGGTGTGCACTTCTCCATGAGTGTCCGAGCTTGCTCCAATCAAATGGGAACAGCTCTTTCGAACCGAGGACTTCTTTCGTTTCTGGATCGAACTTAAAAATCGTATTGATGGTGATTCCCCATAAGTATTCGTCATCATCGAAGCTCAAAGCGGAAACAGCGCGATGTCCAGGTACTGGCACGGCTTCAAAGGTCTTCACATTGTCTTCGGTATCCCAGATGAAGATCTTACCATCTTCCTCGGTTGGTGGTGTGCCCAAGCCGCCCCAGACGCTTGTGCCGCCATAGACCAGCTCATCATCGTAAGCGAGGGAGATGATGCTTTGATTGTGTACGATATTCGTAAACGTTTCGTACGTTTTCGACGTTTC
Organism: Pseudalkalibacillus sp. SCS-8; assembly: GCF_040126055.1. NCBI lineage: Bacteria > Bacillati > Bacillota > Bacilli > Caryophanales > Fictibacillaceae > Pseudalkalibacillus > Pseudalkalibacillus nanhaiensis. The sequence goes on along the minus strand of NZ_CP143541.1, from coordinate 3,192,754 downwards.
TTTATCCTCCTCTTCATCCGATTCCTCAGCTTCGTCGTCTGACTCGTCCTCATCCTCTTCACGTTCATAAATAACACTCAATGAACCGCCTAACTTACCATAATCCGGGACAGTACCGACATAGACAGCTTCTTCTCCTTGTGTCCATGCGAATGGACGGTCCTGTCCTTCGGATTTCAGGCTGAACAACAGCTCCGGATTGGCGACGACTGAAGCATTGATGTCATACGGTTTTGTCGGATCATACCGGTACATTTTCGCTTCTGGATAGATGCCCATATACAAATATTTGTCCGTTGCAATCATGCCCTCTGTCTGGCCGTTACCAGAGAACGCCTTGAAGGTATCTGTTGTCTGATCATATCGTGTCAAACCACCTGACATATAGGCACTCGTATAAATATGATCATCTAGTCCAACTGCGAGGGACTGAATATTGATCGGTTCACCCTTGATTTGAGCTTTGACCATTTTATGATTACCGGTCTGTGGATTATAGATCCAATAATTCCCGTCATAGCGGATTGAAATCAGACTTTGGCCAGGATAATCTGGTTCATTTAATGTGATCCACCTCATATCGCGTGCCGACCATAATCCGCTGACTGGTGTGTCTTGGATGGTGTAATCATTCAAATTATACTTCTTCAGATCGCCATTCCTCTTGATGAAATAGACGCTATTGTCTGGACCGAGCTTTGAGACGTCCAAGCCTTTCACGTCCGGGATTTGATCAATCCATTTTTTCTGATTAAGGTCATAGACAAGAAGGGTGGCAGAGCCCGTGACACGTGCAAATAGATGTTTGCCGGCAACATCCAAGTCATAGACGAATTTGTCACCCTCATAGCCTGCTGGAAGCGGAATCTCCTGCTTTGCACCTGTTGCAATGTCGATTTCAACGAGCTGTGCTTTTTGGGAACCGAGGCCTGCATAAACTTTGCCGTTCACAGCATCAATACTGCGGACATATTGCTGTCCTTCTACGACCTTTCCGTAATCGGTGAAGGAATCAGTTGATGGATCATACATATAGACCTTCCCGTTCGGATACGTTCCGCCGAATACGCGTCCCTCTTCATCAACAGTTATGCGCCACATATAGTTCTCGGAAGCGACAGGTCTCCCGAAGCTACGTAATTCCCCAGTTTCAGTCGAGTAGTGATAAAATTTATCACTTGCTGCAATGTAAACGTTTCCATTATTGTCCGTGTCGACTCCCCAGGCGAAGGATGCTCCTTCTAATGCGACACTATCAACACGATCTCCTGATGCGGGGTCAATCACATTCAATACAGCAGGCTCACCATTGGCTACGGCAAATATGTATTCACTGCCGTCGACAGAAGGTCCGTAGGTTGCCCCCATGATGGCTACACTATAATGGGGAATCCCCAGCTTTTCGGTTTTGCTTGAAGCTGCTTGGAATGAGGTTGTGGAGAAACAAGCCAAGAGTAGCAGAGTGGATAAGATCACGCTTAGTCCTTTCTTCAAATGAACGCCTCCCTTTATTCATTTCGTAAAAAACCAGACATGTACCAATACTTTCATAGTAAAGAGCATGGAGGCGTTGTGACAATAGAATCAGCAATTCACGTCGACTTAAGGACAGAAGTTTTGGGACGAATCCGTCCAGCATACGTTCTAGCTAAGGATGGAAGTCCAACGGGCAGGGATTCCCGGTTATTTTTACACGGATTAAAGACATGCTAGTTCTCTACAAAATAAAGGCTCTTTTAAAGAATGTAGTTGGGTTTGGACAGCTTCAGGCGGACGCTTTCCGCCGGCAACGCTTCAGCCTCCTCACTTCCACAGGATGTGGTGGCTTCGACGTTCACCACAGGACGTGGTGGTTGTTAGTCGAAGAACCTTAATCCCTCACTCTGCGGGGTCTTCAGCTGTTGCTTTTCCCGCTGGAGTCGCTGCCTTACGCTTCTATATCAACAAAAAAAGCCATCCCGACAGCTCTTTGTCAGAATGACTTCCTATGATACGTTCAGTTCCTTCAAACGGTAGATTTGTCTTGGTCTACCTCTCGTCGTAATTTTTTCCGTTCCGACAATTTCAATCAGTTCAGCATCGAGCCATTGAAGAAGGATGCGATGGGCGCTCCGGGTAGTGATATTGAGAATTTTTGCGAGCTCGTGGGCTGTGAATTCATTCAGCCTTTTCCGCTGGATGATTGCCATCAACTTATTCAGGTAGGCAGGCGATGCCCCCATTTCTTTCGCTTTTTCGACAAGGTCCTGATCCGTGACGGAAAGGTCATAGGTGAGGGGAGGTCCCATTTCGAGCGGCCCGATGACATTCTTATCTTCTCTGACGATAAAACAAGAGTTTCCTTCAAAATTCCGGGACTGTCCTAATGCGATACCGGCATGAACCCCAGCTTCAAATGCGGAGAAACCGAACCCGACACCGATGTTGACGGTCACCTTTTCTCTCGCCTCTTGTATGATTGGAAGGAATTTATAGCCCTGGGTGATCCGTTCGAACACACCTCGAGTCGTTATCAGGTCATACTCGTAGTCGTTTTTCATCGTAATATGTCCATCCAATTGTTCCGCATAGGTGGTCACTTGTTGCTTGAAATTCGTCAGTACTTGTTCTTTTAACTCTTTCGTTTCCCCAAGTGGTTGCACATGAATTGACCCGATGACGACCTGCGACTCTCTTTTTCTCCTGGATTGTGTGGAAAGCAAGGCTCTTTCAAGGGCGACGACCATATCTTCCTGCGTCGGTGTCACCCAATGGCTCGGTATGCCGGATTCATCCAAATGGTCTGCAATGACTTTCATCCCTGTCAAAACAGCGTCCGTCCTCCCCGAATAAAAGAGCTCCTTATGGAACTCGATGATATTTTCAGCAATATCAAGAGTGGCGCTCATTTGAAAGGGAAGGGCTTCAATCGTTTCATCCAAATCTTCGACGACCTTGGTAAAGTCCTCATGGGACAAGGAATCAATCGAGATTGTGTTCAGTTCAGACGATCTTTTATGTAATTCATAAAGAGCTTTGTAAAGACTGGAGCCCTTTAACGGGATATAATGCGCTGGCATGTGCCCCGGAATGACATGCTTGGAGATGGAATATGGGATTGAACCTGAATAAAAAAGAACTTCAACCTCATCAAGGAGTTCCTTCGTGAATGTTGGTGCGTCGAAAATGTTGTCGGAAACCCGGTAGATTGGATTGAAGTTCGGAAAATGGGCTAATGCATGCTTCAGTTCATCCTTGATTCGATTAGGCCCGATGATTCCGATGTTGATGGAAATGGAAGGCATAGGAAGAACACCTCGATCATGTGTAAAATTAAAAGAACACCTTCTTAGAAAATTCTTTACTTCGAGTGTAATTCCTGCCGCCATGTTGCAGCATTTTCTTCTACGAATCGGTCATTGCATAAGTGTGGATAAGCTTTTTTCACCCTTTCGATTTCTTCTCGTTGTCCAGGACTCAACTTTTCATGATCGGAGAGGCACCATGATCCTTTCAGCAACCCTTGCTGGGCCAGCACTTCATTGATTCCGGCGATGCAGCCTTTGAATTGATTCTGGGTATCAAACAAGGCAGCATTTATGTCTGTTACTTCTGCCGCAATCGTAAGCCATTCACTGTCTATGATGCCACTCTTCTTGGCAGCTTGAATCCGTTGGAACAGGTCGACAGCTTCCTTCGTCCATACGGCCCAGTGACCAAGCAGTCCTCCTACGATTTCCTTCGTTACGACTTCATAGCCGACAGGGAAGCGATAGGTCGTAAGAAGATCGATTACGATATTATCATCATTTCCGGTATACAAGGCGATCTCGTCCCGACGAGAAGACTCACAAACGGCTCGGACAACATCTAACGTTTGATACCTGTTGAAGGGTGCCATTTTAACGGCATGGACATTATCAATCTCACAAAACGCTTTCCAGAAATCAAAGGATAACGTCCGTCCTCCAACAGCGGTTTGCAAATAAAAGCCGAATACAGGCATGATGTCGGCTACTTTTTTTGTGCGTTCAAGAAGCTCCTCTTCACTCAAATCGTTCAAGCCCCCCATACTTAAAAGGACAAGATCGTATCCGAGGCGTCTCGCGATTTCCGCTTCCTTAACAGCTTGACTGATTGGCCCACTCACACCGGCTACCTTGATGAACGGTCCGGTTTTACCGTGCGTTTGGACTTCTTCAGCAGCAAGCTGGAGAACGCGCTCATAAAGCCGATGTTCCCTGATTTCGAATTGGGTCGTATGGACACCGACTGCGATACCACCTGCGCCTGCATCAAGGTAATAACGGGTTAGTGCTCGTTGGCCGTCCGTATCCAATGTGCGATCCTCATGCAGTGCAAGAGGATGGGCAGGAATGACGGTTCCCTCATGAAGCAATGCTTTAATATCTGGCTTCAGCATCCTAAAAAGCTCCTTTACGTTCTTGAAAATGGGTCGGTTTGTTGAGGGTTGCCCCGTCAGCATTGATCCATTCCACTGTCCAGTTGATCATTTGCATCAATGTCACTTTCGGATATCCGAAAAGCTGATGGGCTTTGGACGCATTAGAAAGTAGTGCAGTAGGTCGTTCTTCATTATTGAAGACGGGTTCTACACCGAAAGCCTCACCAAACATCTCTGCCAACCATCGGATGGATACTGTCTCAGGTCCAGTCACATTCAAGATATTCGGAGGATTCGTACAATGACGTAACGACCGGAGTGCGTAGGTGTTTGCATCTCCTTGCCAGATGACATTGACGTGACCCATGGAGAGATCAATCGGTCGCCCTGATTTCACCTGATTGGCGATTTCGTGCAGGATACCATAACGCATATCGATGGCATAATTCAGTCGGAAAAAGAGCACAGGCGTATTGTTTTGCTTGGAAAAATGTGTTGTGATGCGCTCCCTTCCTAAGCAGGACTGCGCATATTCACCTAGCGGGTCTGCTGGGGTCTTTTCATCGACGCATTTCTGGGTGATTGTCGAGAACGGATAGACGTTTCCTGTTGAAAAGACGACGATTCTTGAATTCTTGAAACGCTCGGCAACGCGCCCTGGCAGGTACGTGTTCATCGCCCATGTAAAGGATTCGTTACCAGATGTTCCAAATTTCGTCCCTGCCATATAGATGATGTTCTTCATTTCGGGAAGATCATCCAGATCCTCTTCATTCAACAGATCAGCTGCAATCGTTTTGATACCTGCAGCCTCAAGCTCCTCTTGTAATTCAGGTGAAGAGAAGCGCGAAACACCGTAAATGGTTTTCGCTTTCGTACCTTTGTCGACAGCCCTTTTTGCAAGCTTTGCAAGGGTCGGTCCCATCTTACCGCCTACACCGAGGATCATGATATCCCCATCCAATGAATCAAGGTCATCGATCAATTCCTGAGTCGGTGAGCACATGACATGCTCAAGCTCTTCCAATGTCTGCATACCTTCAACTCCTTCATTTCCTTCTTATTCCTGATTGTAAGTTGACCCTTATTTTCAAAACAAGTCTTTATGATGTCTTTAAATCGTATGAGGAAACATGAACCAGCTGGCATGAGAAGATACGAAACTCTGGTCTACAATTGGTTCATCATAAGAGAGTCTTATAACGAAAGGGAAATCCTCGATATCTGTTGTGTGTCTTTAAATAGAGTAGATTTCTAAATAGTCATAAAATTCATTAAATTCAATTGACTGCTTCATCATTCTTACTTATTCTGTAAATGAAGAACCAGATGTGAACCAGTTGGGTGTTGGATGCATTGCAAATTAAAGGGAGGGTAAAAAATGAGAGGAAAGAAAACATTTTCATTCATGATGGTTATGATGTTGGTTGCGTCGATGATCTTGAGTGCTTGTAGTGACCAGGAAGCTTCCAATGACGCAGATGGAAAAGTAGAAGGTGAGATTACAGTTTGGACAATGCCGTTTGTTGGTGAGGATTTGAAGGATAAACAGACGAAGATGTGGGATGACATCAAATCGACCTTTGAAGAGAAGTACCCGGATGCAACGGTCAAGTTCGAAGAAATACCTTGGGCGAATCGTGAACAGAAGATTTTGACAGCCCTTGCAGCCAACTCTGGACCAGATGTCTTTTATATCATTCCGGATCAGATGACCCAATTTGCAGACAAAGGCGTCCTCGAACCACTATCCAAGTATTTAGAGGATGAAGATACAGAAGATTTTACGGAATCATCCTTAGAAGCAGCTACATATGGGGGTAAATTGTATGCGCTTCCAATCTTAAGAGAGGTGCAGACGTATTACTACAATACAACGATTTTAGAAGAACTCGGTCTCGATCCGAACAGTCTCCCAACGACATGGGCGGAATATGAGGACTGGGCAAAGAAAGCAGTTGACGCTGGGTATTATGCACGGAACTTTGAAGGATCGAACACCCTGAATGCCACGCTTTATCCATTGATCTGGCAAGCAGGTGGAGAAATCCTTACGCCAGAAGGTGAAGTGAAGGTCAACGATGCTGCGGCAGTCAAAGCGTTCAAAAAGGTGAATGAATGGTATCAAAAAGAATATATCCCTAAGGATTCAATCAACGCTTTGAATCAATTCAACTTATTCATGGAAAACAAGATGATGTCAGGATGGTATGCGCAATCAGCCATAACAGCGATGAAATCAGAAGGATTTGAAGATTACGTCATCGGACCACCGTTGAAGGAAGAGGAAACAGCAGGATTCGGTGTAACAGGAATGTTCACGATGCCTTCAAACAGCAAGAACAAACCGACGGCTGCTGCCTTCATTAAACATATCACGAATAAAGACAATACGATCCAATTCAACGAGTTGACGGGTTATTTACCACCAAGGGAATCAGCGGCAAGCATGTTTGATGACAACCCGAAAATGAAGCAGCTTTCAGAGTACGTCCAATATGCAAAACCTGGCGTCATGCACCCGGCTTCTCGTAGTGTCATTCCGAAAGTCCAAGCAGAAGTACAGGCGATGCTTGAAGGTACGAAATCACCGGAGGAAGCTGCAAAAGCTGCAGCAGAAGCGATACAATCTGAAGTCGACAAATTGGATTGATGAATAGGTTGGTTCGATAGGTGAGTTTCTTTGCTCACCTATCTTCCATTCCAGCAAGTTTAGCAAGGATGCGTTTACGGTCTATACATAAAGGTGGTGACATTCAATGGAAAACCCGAACCTCTCTATACGAACGTCCGCAAGGGAAAAACGTGTGAAAAAACCGTTGATTGACCGAATGAAGACGGAATTCAATAAGAATGCCATCGTCTATGTGTTCTTGATTCCGATCCTGATCCACTTCTTCATCTTTCAATTGTTCCCGATCGGCTTCAGTCTTGTGCTGACTTTCATGGACTGGCCGGTCATCGGGACGCCGACCTTTGTCGGACTTGAAAACTGGAAGCAATTTTTTCAGGACAAACTTGCCTGGAAAGCGATCTGGGTCACGATCAAGTTTTCTGTCATGTACATCTTACCCACGATGGCACTGGGACTTGTACTTGCCCTCTTGATTGATTCCGGACGCAAAGCATCAGGGATTTTCAAAGGGATCTTCTTCCTGCCTGTCGTCACATCCTTTGTTGTCATTTCGGGAATCTGGGCATGGCTCTTCAAAGGGACGAAGGAAGGATTCATCAATGGGATGTTCGCGCTTATCGGACTTGAGCCGCAGCTCTTTTTGGCGAGCTCGAAGCAAGCGTTGTGGGTTCTTGCTGCTTTAAGTATCTTCAAGGTTTGTGGAAGTACGATGATCTATTACTTCGCTGGGCTTCAATCCATTCCCGGCGAATATTATGAAGCGGCTAGAATCGATGGGGCGAATAAATGGAAGACATTCTGGAAAATCACGTTTCCTTTATTGCTGCCGATCCATTTCTATGTCGGCATTATTACGACGATTGGATCATTCCAAATCTTTGATTCAGCGTATCTGTTGACCGGTGGTGGTCCGAACTATGCGACGACGACCATCGTGTACTATCTCTATCAAGAAGGATTCAATTCGTTACGTCTCGGATATGCAAGTGTTCTAGCGTATATTTTGTTCTTCATCGTTTTCGGATTATCGCTCTTGCAACGAAAGTATTTAAGTAAAGATGTCAGCTATAAGTAAAGGGGGAAAAAGCATATGGCAATTCGCTCATGGCCGCTATACCTGTTTCTCACCGCACTCAGTCTAATGTTTTTGATCCCCTTCGTCATCATGTTGCTGGGATCATTCCAGAATATTGAACAGGCGATCGGAAGCCCATCGGAATGGTTGGATGCTGAGTTCACGGTCCAAAACTTCATTTATATCTTTACAAACAATGACTTTGCAAGATGGATCTTCAATTCAATCATCATTACGATTGTTCCGGTCTTTTCCCAGATGTTCTTTTGTGCAGTGCTTGGCTATATTTTCGCAAAAAAAGAATTCCCATTTAAGAATGTGATTTTCTGGGGGATGATGGCAGTCGTCATGATGCCAGGTCAGCTCCTCATCATTCCACGCTATATCATGTTCAGTGAATTTCAGTGGATCAATACGTATCTTCCGTTAATCGTTCCGGAAATCTGGGGAATCATGGGGGTCTTCTTCGTCAGGCAGTATATGATGACCCTTCCGAAGGATTTGGAGGAAGCGGCCTATATCGATGGAGCCAATGATTTCACGATCTTCTGGCGAATCATGCTCCCGTTGTGTAAGCCCGTGATTGCGACGGTCGGAACCTTCTCATTCATCACGAACTGGAACGATTTCTTTACACCGTTGATTTTCATGACGGAGTCGAAAATGTATCCCATCACGGTCGGACTCGCGTCGATGTTAAGTCGTGAAGGTCATTTTGGAATTGAGATGGCTGGTGCGGTCGTTTCTTTCATTCCGACGTTTTTGATTTTCTTATTCTTCCAGCGCTATTTTGTAAAAGGAATCGCACTGACAGGTATGAAATGATTTTCTGGAGAGATGAGAGGTAGAGAGTATGGTTGGAAAATTAACGAGAGATACCTTCAAGGAACGATTGGAGTATATGATAACGACGCTGAGAAGTGAAATCGTCACCGGAAAATATCCAGTAGGTGATTTCCTGCCTTCTGAGCTTGCAATCGGCAAACGATTTCAATTAAGCAAAAATTCCGTGCGCAAAGGATTAGACGAGCTTGTGAAGGAGGGCTTGATCGTAAAAAAGTCCAGGGTCGGTACGGTTGTTTCGTCCAACGTATCAAGCACCTGTACGACTCTGCGTGTCGGGTATTATCCATCTTTAGTGAAAGAAGTGAATTTGTTTGAGCTTGTGGAAGCGTTCAAGAAGAAATACCCTTCCATCGGTGTTCAATTGGTTGCATTACCCTATGAGAAGTATGCACAGGTCGTGGTTGATTATATCGAGAATGACATGATTGACGTTATTACGATCAACCATCAACATTTTGTCGAAATGGGGACGGACATTGAGAAATTAGAGCTTATGGAACGGGATGAGAGCATCTATTCGTTCCTTAATGCACCGTTCAGTCAGCTAGGCGGTCAGCTGGTCCAGCCGTTGACGTTCTCTCCAGTCATCCTCTGTTACAATCGTTCGATTTTCGCTCAGCATCAGATTGGTGAGCCAGACAGCAGCTGGCAATGGGAAAAGGTGACCAAAATCGCTGAGGATCTTGAAAAACGAACGAATGGTGAGCTTTTCGGCTTTTATTTTCATCCGATGTCTGTCAATCGTTGGCCGATCTTTCTCATGCAATCTGAAATTTCCAAGAAAATGGCTGACTACTTCGATCAAACGTCTTTGTTACGAGCATTTGAAGTCGGTAAGATAATTTTCAATGAGCGCAAAGTGGGTATGAATCTTCTTTCAGATAGTGACTCGGATGCAGAGCGGCTTTTTAAGGACGAGAAGGTTGCGATGATCATGGCGACCTATTTCAGCTTGAACCATTTCAAGGATGGGGATCTCGATTACGACATCGCTCCTTTACCGTACTCGGATGAGGCGAAAACGCTACTGCTTATCATCGGTCTTGCTATCAATAAGCAGTCAAGAAACCGGCATGCGGCCAGGGTGTTCATCAATTATTTGAAGGGTGAAGAAGTCCAACGGCGGATCTACAATGAGACGTTGAGCATCCCTGTGCTGAAGAAGGTGGCTGAAGAAGAGGACAGGGAGGATATGAGCTTATTCCATCGCCCGAGACGATACCACTTGTTCAGGGAAATCATTCCGACTTACCGATTGTTCAATGATTTGGAGCTGTCCACGCAACAAATGGGCCAATTCAAGGATCGACTGAGATTATATTGGTCGGGTCTAATCAGAGGAGAAGAGTTTTACCATCAGATTTACCGGAGTGCGATGCATAGAGAGGAGGTCGATCATGTTGAATCAAGTGGTTACCGCAAAGGATCGTAATGTTGAATTGATCGAAATGGACGTCCCGAAAATCGAAAAAGGTCATCTCCTGCTTGAAACGGAGTATTCCGCAATCAGTCCTGGAACAGAATGCTTGCTCATCAGAAGTAGTGACCAGGGTTTACGACACCTCGGTTATAGTGCGGTCGGTAAAGTGATTGAAGTGAGTCCGGACATGACAGGGTTCAGTGTAGGAGACCGTGTTGCCTGTTATGGGGCACCTTATGTCAAACATGCCAACTATTTACTTGTTCCGAAAAACTTGTGTGCCAAGGTTCCTGATGAGGTGGATCCAAAATCAGCGGCATTGGCTGGTTTAGGTGCAATCGCGATACACGCCTTGCGCCAATCGGATATCCGGTTCGGCGAATCGGTTTTTGTTGCTGGATTAGGTGTTCTCGGTCAAATCATCGCACAAATCGGCAATGCTGCAGCATACCAAGTATGTGGTTTTGATGTATTGGAACAGCGTAGCCGAATGCTGCATCAATTTACGGCGATACCGACGTTTCATGAGCAGAAAGACCTCACTTCTTTTATTCAATGGATGACCGATGGGAGAGGCGTCGATCACGCTATTTTATGTGCAAACGGAAAAGACACCTCATTAATCGATGAGAGCTTGGATCTCCTCTGTGATCGAGGTGTTGTGAACATTGTAGGCGATCTGGACTTGAACTTTTCACGAGAAAAGATGTTTGCGAAGGAAGCGAGGATGCTCATTTCTCGAGCGGGAGGACCAGGGAGATACGATATGAGCTATGAAAAGGGTGGTGTGGATTATCCGTATGGCTACGTCCGGTGGACAGAGGGCAGGAACATGGCCGAGTATCTCCGCCTTGTGAAAAACCTCCGGATTGATATGAGTCCGTATACGACTGATGTGGTTTGTCTGAAGGATCTGTCAGAAGCGTATAAAGAGATCCAGGAAAAACGCTCGTTTTCTTTAACGAAGCTGATTCAGTTTTAACGTTGTTGAAGTTTTCTCAAAAAAGGAGGGTTACGGTGGAGCCGATCCGAGTAGCTGTCATAGGTGCAGGTGCCATCGCACAAGTAGGGCACCTTCCCTATTATCAGCAGCATCCTGATGTTGTAATCAGCTGTATTGTGGATCCGAATGAAGCGAGGGCACTTGAAATGGCGCGTCTGTTTGAAGTGGAGAAGACGTATGACAGTGTCTCGACCATGCTTGCTTCAGAAAAGATTGATGCCGCAAGCATTTGTACACCGAATGTCACCCATCTCTCCATTGCAAGGATGCTGCTGGAAAAAGATGTACACATTTTAGTTGAAAAGCCTTTAGGTATTGGGTTGAAGGAAGCTGAACAGGTCGTGAAGCTTGCAGCCGAACGTTCACGGGTATGCATGGTCGCGATGTCACTTCGTTTCCGTAATGATGTCCAACTGATGAAACAGCTCATCGAAAAAGGGAATCTAGGTGACATCTATTACGCAAAAGCTCGCTATATGAGAAGGAGAGGAACACCCGCCGGTTGGTTCACCGATTCGTCTCTTTCCGGAGGCGGGGCGATGATGGATATTGGTGTCCATATCCTAGATCTAGCGTGGTGGCTGCTCGGTATGCCCAAACCTACAACGATATCAGGCTATAAAACGCGTGGGCTAGGAAACTACCAAACCCAAATGACACGTGAAGGGTGGACCTCCGCCGTTAAGGATAAGAGAGTCGTCCACGATGTTGAGGATTTTGGTAGTGCGTTCATTCGGTTTGACAATCGTTGTGCATTGTCGCTGGAAACAGCGTGGGCTATGCAAGGGAAGGAAGAGGAAGGGTTCAAGCTCGACATTTATGGAACGAAAGGCGGCCTCTCGGTACATCCACTCTGCTTTTATCACGAGATGGATGATCTTCTTATGGAATCGTATCCAAAGTTCGAGATGAATGACCCCCTTAACGATCAAATCGATCATTTCATCCAATCTATCAAAAGCGGGGAAAATCCACTGTCAGATGGCACCCAAGGATTGAATGTTTTGAGAATGCTGGATTGGATCGATCAGTCCAATCAATCTGGTAAAGAAATCACTTGCTAAAAAGGAGGGCTTACTATGAAAGTCGGTGTAATCGGAGCTGGAAACATAGCGGAGTTCCATCTACAAGGCTACCAGCTTTTGAAAGATGTAGAGATCTTCGCGGTTTGTGATTTGAATCGAGAAAGAGCCAAACAGAAGGCTGAGCGATATGGAGCGGCACATGCATTTGAAGATTACAAGGATTTGTTGGCCCTGGACGAAATTGAAGCAGTGAGCATCTGTACGTGGAATGACACCCATTCAGAAATCGCGATCGCTGCTCTTGACGCTGGGAAGCATGTGCTCGTAGAGAAACCGTTATGCATGTCGATGGAAGAGGCTTCACGTATCCGTGAGGCGGTCGAGCGGAACAATCAGATCTTCCAGGTCGGGTTTGTCCGTCGTCATGGTGTGAATGCGAGGATTTTGAAGGAATTCATTGATAAGGGTGAGCTGGGTGACATCTATTATGCGAAAACCTCCTGTATCCGCAGGCTCGGTAATCCAGGTGGGTGGTTTGCTGACAAAAAGCGCTCAGGAGGGGGACCGCTGATTGATCTAGGTGTCCATATGATTGACCTTTGCTGGTATATGATGGGGCGCCCAAAGGTCCAAGCGGTCGTCGGGAACACCTATAACCGTCTAGGGAATCGCTCCAACGTTCAAAATCTTGACTTCTATAAAGCAGCGGATTATGACCCTGATATTAATTCAGTCGAGGATATGGCGAATGGACTCATTCGTTTTGAAAACGGCGCCTCCCTCGCCGTTGATGTGAGCTTTACTCTTCACTCGAAGCAAGATGAGTTGAATGCGAAGCTGTATGGAACGTCAGGTGGTGCAGAGCTGGAGCCGGAATTACAGATCATCACTGAAAAGCATAATACGATTTTGAACGCGACGCCACAAATCGATACGTTGACATTTGACTTTGATAAAGGATTCCACCGGGAAATCGAGCATTTCATCCGAAGCTGTCATGGACTGGAGGAGCCGATCAGTCCAGTCGAAGACGGTGTGGAAGTGATGAAGATGCTACACGGAATTTATGAATCTGCTGACAAGAAAAGAGAAATCACCTTTCGTGAAGAATCCCAAATGAGAAAATGACGAATTCGGGAGGCATGTTATGAAAACGAGTGTGAGTATGTACAGTCTCAATCAATATATCCGCAACCACGGTTGGGGAATATACGAGTTCATCGATTACGCGAAGGAAATCGGTGCAGATGGCGTAGAATTGCTCGATGTTTATTGGACGAACAAGGATGAAGAAATAGACGGTGTTTTAGCATATTTGAAAACGAAAAATCTTCCGGTCTCCGCTTATGACGTGTCCAACAATTTTGTAAAGCCAACCGCAGCGGAAAGGAAAACGGAAGTGGATCGGGTCATAGAAGGAATCTACACTGCCAAAAAGCTTGGTACAAATATCGTGCGTGTCTTTTGCGGCGATCTTATGGATGGCATTACGTATGACGAAGGACGTGCATGGATCATTGAAGGGTTCAAAGCGTGCTTGGCTATCGCTGAACAGGAACAGGTCTACCTCGCAATTGAAAACCATGGACTCTTTGCAGGGAAGGCTGAGCAAGTGAAAAGCATGATTGATGAGATTGACTCGGACTTTTTGAAAAGCACATTGGATACCGGTAATTTCCTGCTCGTACAGGAAGATCCTTATTTGTCTACGAAGAGATTGAAGTCCGATGTTGTCCATGTCCATTTCAAAGACTTTCGCAAGGTGGAGACGGATTTTCAAGGGCAATCCTTCAAGGCACTGAATGGTGACCGGTATCTCGGAACAGTCGCTGGAGAAGGGATGATCAATCTCGAAAACATCATTTCTGAGTTAAAAAGCGTCCAGTATGATGGCTGGTATTCCATTGAATATGAAGGACATGAAGATTCAAAAGAATGCGTAAAGAGATCGATCGAAAAGCTTGTCAGTCTGGCAAAAGGATAAGGAGGCGTAACGATGAGGCCAGTATGGACGAAGGAAGAATTGCTAGAAGTAATGAAAGCAGGAAAAACAGTCGCAAGTACGTTCCTTGAAGCGGTTGAAATCGTACGTATCAATTCGGATGCCGAGTTGAACAAATTGACGTTCCACATTCATGACGGATGGAAAAGTCGTCCTGAATCGTGGCATTTTTCCGAGACGATGGACAATGAAATAGCGGACGTTCCTTGCGTGTTTCGTCTTCTATCACGGCATCCGCATGAAACAGACCTTCCCTTGAAGCAACTTCTGTTGCAGGAAATCGGTATAGTGACGGCACAGAAATATGAGGTTGTCCGCGTTCATGGGAGATTGTTGGAGGTTGACAGTTATGAGCACCTGGTCGCAACCCTCAAGCTGGAGAATGGCAGTGTCGCTCACATTGAAGTGGCGCACGGGACGAATCTGACGGAGGTTTATGAGCTGGAGGCGGCATCCAAAGCTGGTATTCTGATGTATCGCAACGAACCCTTACCTGCTTTTAAAACAGAGACGATAAGCTCACTTGATAAAAAGGGGAAGGAAAAGCAGCAGGAAGGCCGACCGTACACGTATGAAGAAATAAAAAAAGCAATTGAAGTGGTTGATCTCATTTACGCGTCTATCGAAAACCAGAAGGTGGAGGTGGTCCAATGAAATTCGGCATAATGAGTTTTGCCCATATGCATGCCTACAGTTATGCGGATTGTCTGAATCAAATGCCCGGTGTTCACCTGTCTGGGATTTCAGATGACGATCCGGCACGAGGAGAAGAAGCGGCCAGAAAATACGATGTTCCATATTACGAATCTGACGGTGCTTTGCTGGCGACCGATGTGGATGCCGTCATCATTTGCAGCGAAAATGTACGTCACAAAGAGATGGTCCTCCAAGCGGCAGAGGCAAACAAACACATTTTATGTGAAAAACCGATCGCAACCTCTACTGATGACGCCTGGGAGATGATCGAGGCATGTAAAAAAGCAGGAGTGAAATTGATGACAGCCTTTCCTGTTCGCTATAGCACACCGATTCAAAAGCTTAAGACGTATGTAGAGGAAGGGCATTTAGGTACAATTCTTTCCATGCGAACGACGAACCGTGGTCAAAATCCTGGCGGGTGGTTCATAGAAACGGAGAAGTCAGGTGGTGGAGCTGTTCTTGATCATACTGTCCACATGATCGATATTATGCGCTGGTTGATGAACAGTGATGTAAGCAAGGTTTATGCGGAGGTGGACACCTTGTTCACGGATAAACCGATTGATGATTGTGGCTTGATGACCCTTGCGTTTGAAAACGGGGTACTCGCTAGTCATGATCCCAGCTGGTCGAAAAATCCCGCCTATCCGACCTGGGGAGATGCAACGATTGAAGTTGTGGGTACGAAAGGCAGAGCGTATGCAGATGCATTCGGGGAAACGTTACACTTTTATTCTTCCAAGGACGAAGCTTACCGTCATGTTCTGTTCGGAAAGGATATGGATTATGGTTTGCTTGAGGATTTCGTGAAATGTGTCAAAGAGGACCTGGAACCATCGGTCACTGGTCTAGATGGACTGAGGGCGATGGAAGTAGCACTGGCTGCCTACGAGTCAGGACGCTCACATCAAGAAATTACAATTAGATAACTTATGAGGAGGAAAGGGAGAGGCTATGTTTACACCAAAAAGAAACGGTGGCCAGCTCCCTTTTTTGGTTCACGAAGGAAAGCTGGTGATGGGGGATGAAAAGACCTTTTACAGGTTAGAAGGGGAGGGTGGGTATATCATTCCAGGTATGATTGATACTCATATCCATGGGCTGGAGGGTTGTGATTTCATGGACGGGGATCTTGTTCATTATGAGTTCATTGCCGAAAACCTATTAAAATACGGAGTAACAGGTTTCCTTGCGACGACAAGGGCGGAATCGATGGAACAGCTCCAGGTCATTTTACGGCAGCTTGTTCATTTTTATGATCGGAATCAAATGAATAAAAAAGCGGCCAGGATGATTGGTATTCATTTAGAAGGTCCCTGGCTGAATAGAACATACAAAGGTGCTCAGAAAGCAGAACATCTCATCGCTCCCTTAATGAAAGATGCTGAAGCCATTTATGATATAACAGGTGATCGGTTGAAGCTTGTAACGCTTGCTCCTGAAATGAGCGGGATTGAACCGTTTATTGATTTTTTCAGAAAACGGAATATCCGTATTTCTGCTGGTCATACAGCTGCTACGTATGACGAGTTCAATCATGCGATACAGAGGGGAGTGAATCGCACGACGCACAGCTTTAACGCAATGGGTGGCATTCACCACCGGAAGCCGGGAGTAATGGAAGCTGCGATACTGAATGACAGGGTGTACTGTGAGGTGATTGCTGATGGGCTTCATGTTCACCCTGAGATTGTTAAATGGTTGATTACGCAAAAAGGGAAGAACCGGTGGGTGGCCATATCGGATGCCAGCGCAGCTGCAGGTTTGCCAGATGGCACCTATAAAATGGCTGGGAAGACACTCGTCAAAGAGGGACGATCTGTGAAATTAGAGGGTCAAAACACGCTGTCGGGCAGTGCGATTACCTTACTTGATGCGCTTCACTTTTTGCATAAAGAACTCCAGCTTGATTTGGGATTTGTTTTACACGGGTTAAGTATGAATCCGTGTGACTCGCTTGGCATCCCAAACAAAGGACGGTTTAAAAATGGGTATGATGCGGATTATGTCCTGTTGAATCACGATTTGAATGTACGATCGACTTATTTGGAAGGAGAACTTGTTTATAAAAAGGAGGTTAAATAATAGATGGGACAGAAAGAGCTTGAAGCGGATGTGGTTATTATCGGTGGGGGCTTAGGAGGATGTTCCTCGGCTTTAGCGGCCCTACAGGCTGGAAAAAAGGTTATCATGACAGAGGTAACCCCTTGGATCGGGGGACAGATGACGAGTCAGGCAGTACCACCTGATGAACATCCATGGATCGAGACATTCGGATCGACAAGAACGTATCGAGAGCTCCGGAATCGAATCAGAGGGTATTACGAACGGAACTTTCCAATTCGGAATCAAAATCGGAAGACCCCTTTTAACCCTGGACAGGCGATTGTCAGTAATATCAGCCATGAGCCGAAAGTTGCACTCCACGTTTTATATGAAATGCTGAATCCGTTCATCCATAATGGTCAACTAACATTGATGACGGAATGCAGAATTGTAAAAGCAGAAACGATTCATGATCGGATCACTGCTGTAACCGTTGCGTCTGTACGTCATGATTCACGGTATGTTTTGACAGGTGACTATTTCATTGATGCGACAGAGATGGGGGATGTTTTGCCTTTAGCTGGGGTTGAGTATGTCACCGGAGCAGAATCGAAGGAAGAAACAGGAGAACCCCATGCGGTGGATGGACCACCACAGCCTCAGAATATGCAGGCCTTTACATATTGTTATGCGATGGACTACTTCGATGGAGAAGATCATACGATTGATAAGCCATCCAAGTATGAGTTTTGGAGGCAATATAAGGCGGATTTCTGGCCCGATCATCAGCTTAGCTGGAGCGGCATCCATCCGCCTACGATGAACCCGATTACATACACTCTCTTTGAACAAGAAGGGATGTTTTCGTTATGGAAATATCGACGGATCATTGATCGAAGTCAGTTTGAGGACGGATTTTATAAGAGTGACATTACGCTCGTCAATTGGCCTGCCAACGATTACTGGCTAGGCTCGATTATTGATGTGAGTGACGAAGAGAGAGTAAAGCACCTGGAGGACGCCAAACAGCTAAGCCTTTCCTTATTGTATTGGATGCAGACGGAAGCACCACGACCCGACGGGGGCTATGGTTATCCTGGTTTAAGATTGAGGAAAGATGTTGTTGGTACAGAGGATGGGTTGGCTATGTATCCCTATATTCGTGAATCGAGACGAATCAGGTCAGCGTTCACGATTCTGGAGCAACACATCTCTGCAGAGGTGGAAGGAAAGCAGTGTGCGACGGAATTTGAAGACACTGTCGGAATTGGCTGCTATCGGTTGGATCTTCACCCTTCTACAGGTGGTGACAATTACATCGACCATTACGCTTATCCTTTCCAAATTCCGTTGGGAAGTCTGATTCCGATTCGGATGGAAAATCTGATTCCAGCCTGTAAAAACATTGGAACGACCCACATTACGAATGGGTGTTATCGCCTTCATCCAGTTGAGTGGGGAATAGGAGAGGCAGTAGGTCATCTGGCTTCCTACTGTATTGATCAGGGTGTGCAGCCAAAAGGCATTCGGCAGATGAGCAAGCATCTGGAACAGTTCCAGAAGGAATTGATTGCGCGAGGAGTGGAATTAACCTGGCCCAAAATCTCAGCCGTCTAAATCATAGAAAACAAGAGATGATGAGCCTCTCAAAGAGTGGTTATGAGGTGCTTAAGTCAGAGAAAATTGGAAATGAGCATCTCATAGGGTGGATATGAGGTGTTGAAATCAGAGAAAACCGGAAATGAGCACCTCAAAGAGTGGATATGAGGTGCTGAAACCAGAGAAAACCGGAAATGAGCACCTCATAGGGTGGATATGGAGTGTTGAAACCGAAGAAATGATGAATTGAGGGTAAAGAAAAGGTGTTTCTTTACCCTAAAAACACGAAAAGAGGAAAATGGGGGCAAAGAAAGGGGACCTAGCAGTTGCTGGGTCCCCTTTGTCTACTCTATTCATTGTGTCCGTTTGCTTCTCCATTATTGATGATGATGTGTGGGATTGGACTTTCCTCACTCGTGTTGCCGGCTTTGTCAGTCGCCGTGGCTACCAGCTTGTGGTTTCCTTGTTCAAGCTCTTGGAGTTTGATTGTCACAGATTGTTCTCCTGCTCCGATCCCTGTTCCGATGACCTTTCCGTCTTCAAGGATTTCGATAACCGCACCTTCCTCGGCTTTTACTTGTACCTCGGGTGTACGATCGTTCGTGCTCATCGGTTTATCTGGAGAAATCACATCCGGGGCATCTGGCGCCGTCAAATCGACAACCACTGTAATCGAAATCTCCTCCCCAGGTATACCCTCGTTTGTTTTGGCATATGCGACAATCGCATGTGTCCCTTCTGCTAAAGGACCTACCGTGACCTCAGTTGCTTCGTTTGCTTTTAGGTCCCATTGGCCGATCAGTTCACCACCGTTCTCCAAATACAGCGATGAATCATGTACTGTCTTGAAGTTCAGAGCTGGAGTCGTGTCATTTGTAATCAATGCCTCTTCTGGTGAAGTCATCTCCAGCCCAGGCAATTCATTATCAAAAACCTTATAGGTCAACGAGAAGTCATCGAAATATGACGTGCCGGTCCAATAATTACTAACGTAAGCATAGATACGGGCGGTCGCTGCATTTTCCGGGGCATAACCACTCGCGATCACTTCTTGCCATTGACCTTTCCCTGTCGTAACATAAGCAACTTCATCAGCTAATTGTTTCCCTTGTTGATCAAAGAAACGTAAAATCATGATCGTTCTTCCTGTCTCTAGATAAACCTGGCTTTTTGCTGTATATTCTTTTCCTGGTATGACCTCAACAGGATCAGACAGCACGGCTACGGTTTCAGATGTCCCGGTATCGACGATCTTCAAGCTTTTGCTTCCAGTAAAACTTCGTTCGTCTGTCACCTGGAAGGAAGCATTACCGGATTTCCAGTTATCCGACCATCCTGGAATTTCACCATTACTCACAACTTCTTCAAAACTAGCATTCTCTAGGTCCACGTCAATTTCTACTTGCTGAGGTGGGAGCCCATCCTTTACGGTGATCCGTTTCAGATCGGCTCCATCTGCATAATAGATATTCCCGTCATCACCTAGGGTCATGAGCGGACTTCGATCCAATTGTACGTGTTCCAATGTTTCTGGGTCGATGACTGTGATTTGTCCGGCAAGCGTCGTATAAAGTAAGCCATCATCGCTCCAGCGTAAATGTATCGGACGCCAATAATGATTGAAATTCCAATCGGTTGCAACGATCTCTTTACTTTTTACAATTTCGTAGGTATCAGGGTCCATTGCAAAAATGGTACCGTACGATGCTCCCCATAATAAGCCGTCAGGACCGAATGACAGCTCGCCAATTGCTTTAGATGGAACAGTTCCTGGAAGGTCAGGAGTAAATTCCGTAACCATCGTCCCGGCATTGACATCCCAGACGAACATTTTAGCCGCGTCCGCTGTCGGATCAATACCTAGACCGCCCCAAACAGAGGTAGAGCCGTAAATTTTTCCGTCCCGATACGCTAGCCCGATGATACTTTGGTTCTCAACAACATTCCGATACGTGGACGGAGCGGAAGTTGAATTCGGATCATAGATCGTCAAAGCACCACCTAATTCACCATACGTAGGAATGGTTCCGATAAATACCTTTCCGTCCCCTGAGGTCATTGAAAACGGGCGGTCCTGACCATCCGAAGAGAGACTGAAAAGCTTCTGAGGATTGTCAGCATCCCCTGGAGACTTGGTCGTGTCATATTCATAAATGTTCGCACCAGGATAAGTCCCCATATACATCTTATCGTTCAGAGATGTCATCCCTTCAGCCTGACCGAGGTTGAATAATTCTAGCACATCAGTCGATGGATCATATTGTGCGCCGTAGGTTCCCATATACCCGCTTGAGTATAATTTTCCATCTGGACCTTTTTCGAGTGTCTGAATGGTAGTAGGTTGACCCTCAACAATTGGTTCAAGTGTTTTTCTTACACTGGTCTCAAAATTGAAGAGCTGGACACTTCCGTTAAAACTGATGGTTGCGAGTGACATACCAGGAAGTTCAGGATCGTTTATCGTAACCCACCCTGCATTCCGGATATACGACCCGTAAGTAAGGTTTGTTTCAGCAGTCGCTTCCGTATTCAAGTCAAAGGACATGATCTTTCCATTTGCGACAAAATACGTCTTCCCGTCGTGCGCTGGGGTCATTGCAAGTCCTTTTGTGCCTGTCACTGTTTCAGGTAACCATTCTTTATTTTCAAGGTTATAAATGATGAAGTTGCCATCTGATAGATGGACAAAAAGATAGTGACCGACGACATCCAAGGCCCAGATCATACTAAGGTTTGCAGTATCATAATATGCTGGTCGATCAGGGACAGGTAACGTACCGATTTCCCCGGTGGCAGCATCAATCGTCATGATGCTTCCCTTGATGCCAATGCCTGCATAGATTGTGCCGTTTGCGTAGGTGAGAGAACGTACATAGTCCTGATCAGATTTCACAGACCCGTAATCCGTCATTTTACCTGTGTCAGGAGAATAACGAAAAACATGTGCGTCAGGATAAGTCCCTCCATAGACGTTACCACTTTCATCAACAGAAAGTCCGTACACTTCACGGGCACCTGGTACCACTGTTCCAAGATCTGTAACGGTCTTCGTAAAAGGATCATATTTAAAGAGCTTACCAGAACCGCCGATATAGACATGACCATCTCCATCGACGACGTGTGTCCAGGACCCGCCTAGACCCTCCAATTCATAAGTCCGCAGCAGCTCATACGTGTCTAAATTAACGACCTGGAAAACGCCAGGATCCCCTTTTACAGTGGTATACATCACATCGTGTCCATCCTCGATGCCATAAGCGCTATCCATAGCGGCTACTGAAGTGACCATTGGACCAAGATTCTCTGGCTGTTCGAATGTCTTCTTTATCTGTGCGGCTCCCGATCCTGGGAATGCAAACAAACTGAAAATCATGCATGCAACGAGCGTTGTCAAACCTATCTTTCTCATGTGAAAAACTCCTTTCTACAATTCTTATTTTTCCGTTTGCCGATGTTGTTGAATTTCAGTAGAAAGGATCGATTCTCCTGTAAAGGGGCTATTTCTTCTCTATTAAAAGACTTACTTTCAAAAACACGAAAGGGATTGTATAAGACTATGGGAGAGAGGAAGGGAGAGGGAATCATTTCAATTGGTCCAATAAGGGACCCATTTAAGACATGTCTATGATTTAATATGAATCTAGTAAATTCCATCACTTGTCCACGCAAACTGGAATTAATTCACATATTCTATAGTGTGGAGGTGATAGAATGGCAAAAAGAGTACTAGACTATTTCTTCAGTGCGCCGGCTGACAGCAATGGTGATTTGAACCGTGCAATCCCGACTGCTCCTACTCGAATCCGATTGGCTGAGTTTGGACTCAAGATCCCTCAGAATGTTAACCAGGTTGACTTGAAAGCGACTGTGGGGTGGTCAGCAGTTGCCGGGCGTCCAAACGTCCAGTTCAAGATTATACGTGGGAACAACCAGGTGATTTATTCGACCACTGATGAAATTGATATTACAGTCATTGAGGATAAGACGGTCACATTTACAGCAGTGGATATCAATGTTCCAGCAGGACAGACGAAATATGCCATCACCGTTGAACTAACAAACCCAGAAGGTGCTTTGAACCAGGCGGCAGTTACAGGACCGGTTACGTTTTCTGGAACGGCTTATGGTAATATTTAATATCATTGCCAAGAGGTCTGGTCATGCCACCTCTTGTACATATAAGTTTTGGTCATTGAATTCATTTCGTTGTAAGGCGTATAATGTCCTTATTACATATCTGATATAAAAATGGATCATTGGATAATGCCACTAGGTAGGAGGCAATTTGTGAAGATGGTATTGGAAGCAGTAAGTGCAATCATTTTACCGATCATACTCATTCCGTTTTTAGCACGGGTAACATACAATCGCTGGGTTTCGATTGCGTTAGCGGTCATAATCATGGTCGTCCTATTCAAAAACTTTGAGAGCTTTTGGACGATTATTGCCGGAGTAGTCGGTGTGTTGGTTGGATCGTATTTTTCATTACGGATTGGGAAAAAAGTAGATAAGAAATGGAGCTAGCGTCTATCGTTCTTGGATAGACGCTTTTGATTTTCGGCTCCAGATAAAGTCGATTGTGAACTTGGAGAGGAGTGTTACGACATAAAGGCCTAAAGCGATGATGCCGGCAATCTCGATTTTGAAGAGTTCGAACAGGATTCCTACTAATGTCGTGATATAGAGTAGACCGAAATATTTTTTGATTTGATCGTTCGAATAGTAGGAGGTAAGCTTCGCTCCGACCTGACTACCGAATAAGGCACCAGCAATCAATAAAAGACCGAGTGCATAGTTGATCTCAATCGTAACGGAATACGAAATGAATCCTGCGGTAACGATCATCATGACACTGACAAGGCTTGTCCCGACCGCCTTCCGTGATTCAAATCCCATGAGGGAGATCATGAGAGGGACCATGACGAAGCCGCCACCGACTCCTAAGGTGGCTGACATGAGACCGCCGATGAATCCGATGATCAACGTTTTTGCGATTCCTGGCTTCCCCATTTGGGCAACGTTTTTCTTTTCACTCTTTTTCAAAAGAGAATAAGCGAAATAAGCAATAATGATCGCATATATGACAGGGATCGTCGTTTCGTCATAATTGTTCCGATCAAGCCATAGAACGAACGGTTTGGCGAATTGGGTAGCGACTACCCCGCTTAAACCGAGAAAAACGGCTGTTTTCCAAACGACATTGTTCATTTTGAAATGCGCCCAAACACCGGATAGTGAAGATCCGATGGCGTACATCAGGCTCGTCGTAATCGCAACGACCGGTGAAAAACCGATCAGCATGAGCACTGGGGTGAGGATGAATCCGCCACCAATGCCAAAGTAGCCGGACAAAATGCCGACTGCAAAACCTAGTATGATGTAAAAGAATATATCCATTAAAAAAAGCTCCTCTGGTGATGCGTATCTTCTGTCTATGTTACAGCATCGCAGCCCAGGATTCCACAAACGATTTCCAACAAGCCAATGACCCATAAGAAAAAAGCGGCTTGAGGCCGCTTAAGGCTCTGTTTAAGTTGGTAGTTGATTTTCGCCTAAAGGATGCTCGCTTTCCGCGGGCGAACCGCAAGCCTCCTCATTCGCTTTGCTCATTGCGGGGTCTCGCTTGGCTCGCTTTTCCCGCAGGAGTCTCGCCCCTTTATGCTACAATCAATATTCTGGTATAACAGAGCCTGTTCATACAAAATCGCATAAGCCATTTTGCTAGCCTATTTTAGGAAGAAGGGAAATACTACGTAGACTCCTGTCGAGGCATTGCACAGACACCGTCTTAATTAAAAAGAAGCTTTTAGAGGACAACAAGCTAAATAAAGCGGCATTTACGACGCTTTTAAGATCAGCTGGAGCTGTCATTTTGGAAGTACACTTCTTCAAA
Organism: Pseudalkalibacillus sp. SCS-8; assembly: GCF_040126055.1. Classification (NCBI taxonomy): domain Bacteria; kingdom Bacillati; phylum Bacillota; class Bacilli; order Caryophanales; family Fictibacillaceae; genus Pseudalkalibacillus; species Pseudalkalibacillus nanhaiensis. The sequence continues at coordinate 3,168,127 of NZ_CP143541.1, read as the reverse complement.
TGGTTGGACGACGACGAATCCTTCTCCTTCAAAGCGCATTTGGATCGACTCACCGCTGCCCCGACCGAAGAATGTTTTCAATGAAACATCGGTCCGGAATTCTGGTGAGAGGGATCCCGACCATGCGACGGTTGCATTCGGATCCGTCATGACCGGTCTACCAGGCTTGACTTGGATTGTGAGCGGCTCATAGTGCGAGGTGATCGCAATCATCCCCGTACCTTCACAATGGACATTGAATAAGCCCCCCGACATCATGCCGGTGATCTTCCTCATCAGCTTGATATCCCAATTGATCGATGGTTCGAACGCGAGCAGGTCGTTCCCATTTACATAGATGGAGTCATTCTGTAATTGCAGGATGGAAATTTTCTTTCCTTGATCGGCAAGGTAGACCTTCCCAGAGCCCTCCGCTTTCATCAATGCGGCCCCTTCACCTGTGAAGGCTTTTTTGAACATCTTTCCGATGCCGTGCTCTAAAATTCCTTCACGGACGAATTTGATTTGTCCATGGTACGTGACCATCGAGCCCATCTTTGCCCAGACGGTCCCATCGAGATTGACCTCAAGCATTCTCGGTGTTTCAAGCTCGAAAAAGCCTTCCCCTTTATCCTCCTGTGATGTTTTTCTGACAAACTCTTCAATTGAATATTTGGACATTCGATCACCTTCATTTCTCCGTTTTATATCATTACGTTCAACAGAGAGGAAAGGTTTCCTTTATTCGGCATCATCTAAAACTTCGATTTTTCCAGCCATCCCTTGAGCAGGATAGGACTCTGCGATCGCACCCGTCGGCCAGACCTCCAGTTTTTGTCCAATTTCATATTGATCGATGTTGTCGACCTTGAACCAGTAGGCCTCGGGCCTTGCTGTTTCCAAAAGTTCGTTTACACTCATCGTATTTAATTGTTCTTTTGTAATCTTTCCTAATAAAAGGATTCTCGTTTCGTCCTTGTCTGCTACATAACCTGTAATCGATTGTTCCCAGATTTCATTGTCGGTCGAATCTTCGCCAACTTGGGTTGAAACGGTATCACCTTTTCCTCCGCAAGCAGCTAGCAAGAGCATCATCATAAACAAAGAGCCAAAGAACCATTTTTTCATGTTGTTTCCCCCATTCGTCATTACGTTTCCTTTCATCTAAAAACGGGAATTTTTCGTTGAAGCGATGTCCAACTCTTAAGACAAAAGGAATGGATGTCACGTTATTATTTAGACGTAAAAGGAATGGCAGTCGTTTCATTCTGATTTCCAGATTTTAATATACGAATGTAAGTTCGTTTTTTTGTTATTTTATCTTTCGCCTGTGCTATAATGTGTGATAGTGAGATTATGGAAACGGAGGGGAACTCGGCATGGAGCAACAGTTTGAATTGGTGTCCAAATACCAGCCTCAAGGGGATCAACCGAAAGCGATCAAAGAGCTGGTCGAGGGGATCAATGCTGGAAAACGGCATCAAACCTTACTCGGGGCAACAGGAACAGGGAAGACCTTCACGATGTCCAATGTCATCAAGGAAGTGAATAAACCGACCCTGGTCATCGCCCACAATAAAACCCTCGCTGGTCAATTATACAGTGAATTCAAGGAACTCTTTCCGAACAACGCGGTAGAGTATTTTGTCAGTTACTATGATTATTATCAGCCTGAGGCGTATATCCCTCAATCCGATACATTCATTGAAAAAGATGCGAGCATTAATGACGAGATCGATAAGCTACGTCACTCGGCAACCTCTGCGCTTTTTGAACGGAAGGATGTCATCATCGTTGCGAGTGTTTCCTGTATATACGGCTTAGGTAACCCGGAAGAATACAAGGAACTCGTTGTTTCCCTGCGAGCGGGAATGGAAAAAGACCGGGATAAGCTCCTTCGAGATCTTGTCGATATCCAATATGCGCGGAATGATGTAAATTTCACGCGTGGTACATTCCGAGTCCGCGGTGATGTGGTCGAAATCTTCCCAGCTTCACGCGATGAGCACTGCATCCGGGTCGAATTTTTCGGAGACGAGATCGATCGCATAACAGAGGTCGATGCACTGACCGGGGAAATTCTCGGAGAACGGAAGCACGTAGCCATCTTTCCGGCTTCCCACTTCGTTACACGTGAAGAGAAGATGAAGCTTGCCATTGAACGAATCCAGGCAGAGCTTGAAGAATGCCTGAAAGAAATGAAGGAGCAGGACAAGCTGCTTGAAGCTCAGCGTCTTGAGCAGCGTACCCGTTACGATATCGAAATGATGCAGGAAATGGGCTTCTGTTCAGGGATCGAAAACTATTCAAGACACCTGACATTGCGACCGGCGGGCTCGACGCCATATACGTTAATCGACTACTTTCCGAAAGATTTCTTGTTGATGGTCGACGAATCCCACGTCACGCTTCCACAGGTTCGAGGCATGTACAACGGGGACCAGGCAAGGAAGCAGGTACTTGTGGATCACGGTTTCCGCCTGCCTTCAGCAAAGGATAACCGTCCTTTACGGTTTGAAGAGTTCGAGGAGAAAGTGAGCCAGGCAGTTTATGTTTCGGCTACCCCAGGTCCTTATGAACTTGAGCATTCACCGAAGATGACAGAACAGATCATCCGTCCGACAGGATTACTTGATCCAACGATTGATGTCCGACCGATCGAAGGACAGATTGACGACTTGATCGATGAAATTCAAGAACGGGTGAAGAAGAAAGAACGTGTCCTCGTGACGACATTGACGAAGAAAATGTCCGAGGATTTGACCGATTATCTCCATGAAAATGGAATCAAGGTCCGTTACCTCCACTCGGAAATCAAGACGCTTGAACGGATTGAGATTATTCGGGACTTGCGGAGAGGTGTGTTTGACGTTCTTGTCGGAATCAACCTCCTGCGTGAAGGACTCGACATTCCGGAGGTTTCCCTTGTCGCGATTTTAGATGCCGATAAAGAAGGCTTCCTCCGTGCAGAGCGTTCTCTTATCCAGACGATTGGACGTGCCGCACGTAATGCAAACGGTCATGTCATCATGTATGCCGATAAGGTCACCAATTCGATGCAGATTGCGCTCGATGAAACAGAACGTCGTCGTAAGAAGCAGATCGCCTACAACGAAGAGCACGGTATCACCCCACAAACGATTCAGAAGTCGATACCAGCTTTGATCCGCGCTACGGTGGATGCGGAAGACCAGCCGGGTACGACAGAATCGAAGCCTGTTGAGAAGATGACGAAGAAAGAACGCGAAAAAGTCATTGAAAAGATGGAAAAGGAAATGAAGGAAGCAGCCAAGAACCTCGACTTCGAGCGAGCAGCTGAACTTCGTGACCTCGTACTAGAGTTAAAAGCGGAAGGATGACTCCTATGCCAAATGAAAATATTACGATAAAAGGAGCGAGAGAGCATAACCTGAAAGGCATCGATGTGACGATTCCACGGAACAAGCTGGTCGTCATGACCGGTTTATCCGGCTCAGGGAAATCCTCTCTTGCATTCGATACAATTTATGCGGAAGGGCAACGCAGGTACGTCGAATCCCTTTCCGCTTATGCACGACAATTTCTAGGTCAGATGGATAAACCGGATGTGGACTCAATCGAGGGACTTTCCCCTGCGATCTCCATCGATCAGAAAACGACAAGTAAAAATCCGCGTTCCACTGTAGGAACGGTAACCGAAATCTATGATTATCTACGTCTCTTGTTTGCGCGGATCGGTACTCCGATTTGTCCGAATCATGATGTGCCGATCACATCACAAACCGTCCAGCAAATGGTCGATCGTATCCTCGAGTATCCGGAACGGACGAAGCTCCAAATCCTTGCGCCTGTCGTTAGTGGCCGTAAAGGGGAGCATGTCAAAGTCCTCGAAGATATTAAAAAGGAAGGGTACGTCCGTGTCCGTGTAGACGGAGAGATCGTCGATGTCAGTGAAGAGATCAAGCTTGAGAAGAATAAGAAGCACTCGATCGAAATCGTCGTCGACCGAATCGTCGTCAAGGAAGGCGTCGAAACACGATTGGCTGATTCATTGGAAACAGCGTTGAACATTGCTGATGGCAAAGTAATTGTCGACGTCATCGGGGACGAAGAGCTTCTCTTCAGTCAGCATCATGCATGTCCATATTGTGGTTTTTCGATCGGGGAACTTGAACCGCGTTTGTTCTCATTCAACAGTCCGTTTGGTGCTTGTTCAAGCTGTGATGGACTCGGAACGAAGCTGGAGGTCGATCTCGATCTGATCATTCCGGATTGGGACCGCTCCTTAAAAGAGCATGCCATTGCGCCTTGGGAGCCGCAAAGCTCGCAATATTACCCCCAGTTATTGAAAAGTGTATGTGACCATTACGGCATTGATATGGATGTACCAGTCAAAGATCTGCCGAAAACCAAATTGGATAAAATCCTTTACGGTAGCGGCAAGGAAAAGGTGTACTTCCGCTACGAAAACGACTTTGGTCAAGTGAGGGAGAACAACATCCTCTTTGAAGGTGTCGTGAACAATATTAAGCGACGTTATCGTGAGACAAGCTCCGATTATATCCGTGAGCAAATGGAAGGCTACATGGCGCAAAAGGCTTGTCCAACTTGTGATGGACACCGTTTGAAGCCGGAAGCACTTGCTGTCCAGATCCGTGAGCACCATATCGGGCACATTACAGATATGTCCGTAAAGGATGCCGCTGCATTTTTCAACGGACTGGAACTGACCGAAAAAGAACTGCAAATCGGACGACTCATCCTGAGGGAAATCAATGATCGTTTAGGATTCCTTGTGAACGTCGGCTTGGATTACTTGACGCTGAGCCGTTCAGCTGGGACATTGTCCGGCGGAGAGGCACAACGGATTCGTCTCGCGACTCAAGTCGGTTCACGGCTTACAGGTGTCCTTTATATCCTGGATGAGCCTTCGATCGGGCTTCATCAACGGGATAATGACCGGTTGATCAATACCCTCGAAGAAATGCGTAGCTTAGGGAATACGTTGATTGTCGTCGAGCACGATGAAGACACGATGCTTGCCGCCGATTACCTGATTGATATTGGACCAGGAGCCGGGGCGCATGGCGGGCAGATTACCGCACAAGGCTCCCCTCAAGAGCTCATGGATGATGAAAACTCGTTAACAGGCCAATACTTGTCTGGTAAAAAGTTCATCCCATTACCAGCTGAACGCAGGAAATCGGACGGACGAAAGCTGACAATCAAAGGCGCGACCGAAAACAACCTGAAAAATGTAACGGTTGATATCCCTCTTGGAGTATTTACAGGCGTGACAGGTGTTTCTGGATCAGGGAAAAGTACCTTGATTAATGAAATCCTTTATAAATCACTTGCATTAAAGCTGCACCGGGCGAAGGAAAAGCCTGGTGAGCATAAGAAAATCGAGGGTCTCGATCATATCGACAAGGTAATTGATATCGACCAGTCTCCGATCGGACGGACACCGCGTTCCAATCCTGCAACCTATATCGGTGTATTCGATGATATACGTGACGTGTTCGCGCAAACGAATGAAGCGAAGGTTCGCGGCTACAAAAAGGGCCGGTTCTCCTTCAACGTCAAAGGCGGCCGCTGTGAAGCATGCCGAGGCGACGGTATCATCAAAATCGAGATGCATTTCCTGCCGGATGTGTATGTCCCTTGTGAAGTGTGTCATGGGAAGCGTTATAACCGTGAGACCCTCGAGGTGAAATACAAAGGGAAGAATATTGCGGACATTTTGGAATTGACGGTTGAAGAAGCAGTCGAATTCTTTGCGAACATCCCGAAGATCAAGCGGAAGATCCAGACGATGATGGATGTTGGACTTGGCTACATCAAGCTCGGTCAATCATCGACGACGATTTCCGGAGGGGAAGCGCAGCGTGTCAAGCTTGCATCCCAGCTTCACAAACGCTCGACTGGTAAAACGTTGTACATCCTTGATGAACCGACGACAGGCCTTCATGTTCATGACATTTCACGTCTCTTGAAGGTACTCCAGCGACTTGTCGAGAACGGGGATTCTGTACTGGTCATCGAGCATAACCTTGATGTCATCAAGGCGGTCGATCATATCATCGACCTTGGTCCGGAAGGTGGAGATAAAGGCGGATCGATTGTTGGAACTGGAACACCTGAACAGATTGCTGAAACGCCCGAATCATACACCGGAAAATACTTGAAACCTATCCTCCAACGTGAACGTAAACGAATGGAAGCGAAAAAAGAAGCGGTCAGCAAGTAAGAAATGAAAGTCTTCTAAGATTATGACGCTTAGAAGGCTTTTTATTTTTTATGTCGAATGAAGTAGAGTGATTGAGCAGTCGAATCCTGACTTGGTTCATTACATACCATGGTAATACCGCTTGCACTGCATACATTTTGAATGGAGGAGTACCAGGTGTCATCATCGTATAAATTCATCTCATCCCTTAGCTATTTAAGCATCGTCTTTGCTCCTTTCCTTGTTCCTTTCATGATCTACTTGTTCAATGATCATCTAGAGGTGAAGAAGCATGCCCGAAAGGCAATAACGACACACCTTATTCCAATCATCGCATTAGCGTTGCTCTCCATTCTCTTTTTCGAATCGGGGCAATTGCTCAATGTATTGTCCATTTCCTATATCGTTTTGTTCGGAGGAACCGCAATTGTGCTCATTATCTGGAATGTGGTGAGGGGAATCCACGTATTATTAGAGAAATAGAAGGGGGCCGACCATACATGGAAGAAAGAAAAATGATTCTGAAAATGCTTGATGAAGGAAGAATTACAACGAGTGAAGCCGTGGAACTGTTGAAGGCGATCGGGGAAAATACAGACTCACTTAAGGTGAATAACAGCAGTGAAACACAAGAAGAACCTGATAGTCAGCAAGCATCACATACATCACATGCACAAAGTAAAACCGAAGAAAATGCGAAACAGGCGAATCAGGAGCAAAACACAACGGGTAAGAAAAGCGAGTCGACCATCAGCAGGTTTTCCAGCTTAATCGACAGGGTTGTCACTAAGCTCAAGGATTCCGACTTCGATTTCAACTTCGGTCAATCGATTGAAGTCGATCATGTCTTCCAGGAAAATGACGTCGATATCAATCGGGTCAAGGTCCACATTACAAATGGTGGAATCAAGCTTCATCCTTGGGAGGAGCAAAGTGTACGTGTAGAGTGTCGAGCATCCGTTTTCCGCACGCAGACTGTAGAGGATGCGAAATCGTATTTTATGAAAAATGTCCATTTCGCTTTGGAATCTGGGGAGCTCCAAATGATGGTGGACGAAAATCGGATGAAGGTCCAAGCACATATGTATATCCCGACCAAGCTGTATGAAGAGGTTCAGCTCCGGACCTCGAACGGAGCCATATCTCTTAATGATATCCAAACGGAGGCGATGACTGTTCGCACGTCCAATGGCGCTGTTTCACTTGATCGGGTAGAAGGAAAGACCCTTCATGTTTCAACCTCTAATGGAAAGATCAAACTCGAAAACAGCGACTGGAAGAAGGTCGAGCTTGAAACCCTGAACGGGGCAATCCGTATGAATGGACGTTATGAGCGAGCGGAAGCAGAAACGTTGAATGGATCGATTATGTTTGTATTAGATGAAGCAATTCCTGGGAATGCTTCTTTTAAGACCGTTGCAGGCAAAATCGAGTTACTTGTGCCTGAAACGTTAAGAATCGACGGAAATCTGAAAGCGACGATCGGCAGCTTGAACTGTTATCTTGATAAGGTGAAGATGAACAAAGAAAGTAAGGACGTTGTGCAGAAAGAGATGGAATTCATCTCGAATGAAGAAGCGGCGACAACGTTCAAAATTGAAGCAGAGGCGAAAACTGGTTCCATTTCAATCGCGAAAAGATAAGGAGGGTGCTCATTGAGAAGCTGGATCATTTCACTACTCGTCAATACTGTCGTTCTAATGGTCGTATCTGGATATTTCACTGAATCGTTCTTTTTATCCGGCGTGGGCGCAGCCATTATCGCAAGTATCTTATTATCAATCATGAATGCGATTGTAAAACCGATCCTGGTTATCCTGACTTTGCCGGTAACCGTGTTGAGTTTGGGCCTTTTCTTATTTGTCATCAATGCGATCACGCTTATGCTGACGCAATGGTTGATGGGGGATGCATTCGTCATCACCAGTTTTGGAATGGCCATTCTTGCAGCCGTCATCATTTCGATCCTGAACCTTTTGATCAATAATTTGATTGTCAGACCTTTGAATAAAAAATAGCAGCTGATTTTTCAGCTGCTTTTTTATGTAAAATGAATGTTTTCAATATTGGCAAAAAGGTGATATACTGATTAAAATCATTTTATTTTTGGAACCATTTTAAATAAAAACGAATAGATTAAACAACGACTTCAGATTGCTGTCAACGTTCTACCGTTGGCAGCTCTTGTATTTTCAGAGCGGTAATGAGGTTAGTTTTCATTCTCATTTAGGAAGGAGTTCCAAATGTGATGGAAGAGAAGTTGGTCTATTCAGAGCAAATTAGTGAAAGTCCTGAAAACGTTCGTGCATCTAAAATGAAAACCGTGTTTCAAGAGCATTGGGAATTGATGGCGGCACTTCTAAGCGGCATATTGATTATGACAGGATGGTTTTTATCCAATCAGAATATGGTTTATGCTTCAGTCACCTTTTTCGTGCTTGCCTATTTGATCGGAGGATTCGCGAAGGCGAAGGAAGGGATTCTCGAGACGATTGAAGAGAAGAAGCTGAACGTGGAGCTGTTGATGGTTTTTGCGGCAATCGGTTCAGCGATCATCGGATATTGGCTTGAAGGTGCGTTGTTGATTTTCATCTTTTCAATCAGTGGTGCATTGGAAACCTACACGTTGAATAAAAGCAGAAAGACGATTACCTCCTTGTTGAATTTAAAACCCTCGACTGCGTTACAAATTCGGGATAACCAGTTGGTAGAGGTGATGGCGGAAGCATTGCGTGTAGATGATCGAATACTTGTGAGACCAGGCGACCAGATCCCAGCGGATGGGGTTGTTGAAAAAGGGACGACAACCGTTGATCAATCAACGATTACCGGCGAATCACTACCAGTCCATAAAGAAATCGGCGATGATGTTTTTACAGGAACGGTCAACGATAGCGGCACAATTACAGTTTGTGTTACTCGCTCAAGCAAGGATACCGTTTTTCAACGGATTGTCGATCTCGTTCAAACAGCGCAAAATGAAAAATCGGAATCTCAGCAGTTCATTGAGCGGTTCGAAGGAATTTATGTGAACCTTGTCCTCTTAGTTGTCGGTTTCATGATGTTTCTGCCCCATTACGTTTTGGGATGGAGCTGGACGGAGACGTTTTACCGGGCGATGATTTTGTTGGTCGTCGCTTCGCCATGTGCAGTGATGGCGTCTATTGCGCCAGCTGTTTTATCGACGTTGTCGAATGGGGCGCGGAAGGGTGTTCTTTTAAAAGGAGGAAACCATCTTACCCATCTCGCGAAGCTGGACGCAATCGCGTTTGATAAAACGGGTACGCTTACGATTGGTAAGGCCGAGGTCACCGACTACCTGGTGAGAGACGATTTGGATGAGGAATACGTATGGCAGGCGGTTGCCTCCATTGAATCCCATTCCAATCATCCGCTGGCAGAGGCGTTCGTCACGTCTGCTCAAGAGCGGGCAATTCCATTGTCGGTACCAGAGACTGTCGAAACGGTTGCTGGGAATGGCGTTAAAGGCAGCTTTCAAGGAACGGACTGGATAATCGGTAAGAAATCGTTTGTCGGTGATGAACTGGAGGAGTTTCATCAATATCAAACACAGAAATGGATCAGTGAAGGGAAAACCCTTGTATACGCGGATGATGGTCAAGGAATTGCAGCTGTATTTGCGATAAAGGACCGTATTCGAGAGGACAGCAAACAGGTGATTTCTGAATTGAGAGATCTTGGGGTCACGACCATCATGTTGACGGGTGATAGTGAAGCGACAGCCCGAGCATTAGCTGATGAAGCTGGAATCGACTCTTTTATTTCAGAATGTTTGCCTGAAGAAAAAGTCGTCCAGGTTCGTCGGTTAAAAGAAGAATACGGAAATGTGGGAATGGTAGGAGACGGGATCAATGACGCACCTGCACTTGCAACGGCAGACATTGGAATCGCCATGGGGCAAGGCACGGATGTCGCATTGGAAACAGCCGATGTGGTGCTGATGAACGATCAGCTTTCAAGGCTGCCAGAGGTGTTGAAGCTATCTCGTAAAATGACCCGCATCATCAAGCAAAACCTTGTTTTCTCGGTCATCGTCATCATGACCTTGATTGCCTCAAACTTCATCCAGGTGATCGACTTGCCTATGGGTGTCATCGGCCATGAAGGTAGCACAATCCTCGTCATCCTGAATAGTTTACGACTGTTGAAAGGATGAATGGAGATTATAATTCGTGTATTTTATTGGTGCTGAACCACTCAAGTGTTTAGCACCTTTATAAATGTCATCAAAGCTTGGAAACTCTAAAATGAGGGCAAAGAAAAGGCATTTATGTGCCCTGAAAGCAGCGAAACTCTAAAGTGAGGGCAAAGAAAAGGCATTTATGTGCCCTGAAAACAGTGAAACTCTAAAATGAGGGCAAAGAAGAGCCGTTTATTTACCCTGAAAACACGATAAACCCAAAATGAGGGTAGAGAAAAGGCATTTATGTGCCCCGAAAATACGGAAACCCTAGAATGAGGGCAAAGAAACGCCGTTTATTTGCCCCAAAACACGAAAAACCCGAAATTGGGGGTAAAGAAAGTAACAAATAGCTGCTATTTGTCCTTATGAGTAATAAAATCCCACACACTCGTGTCCTCATATCTCCGCGTTTCTCCCCAGTTCTCCATTCCAGATCATCCCCGGTGCTTCTGGGTGCCGCTTTTTAAAACCGAATTTCTCGTAAAACCCAGCTTTACATCGTGCACTCATCAAGACAACCATTTTTATATCTTGTTGCTTACATTTCGCAAGCAGCCTCTCGAGGATCTTCGTTCCGATCCCTTTTCCTTGCAAGCTTGGCAACACAATCAAATCACAGATCATCGCCTGATAAACTCCATCGGAAAGGATCCGTCCGTAGCCGACCAGCTGCTTATTTTCATAGACGCTTACGACATACCAACTGTTGGAGATTGCTTCATATAAAGAATCCACTGTGAATTCAAGATCCCAGCCTGTCGTTTGGAACAAGTCGTAGAAGGCTTGCTTTTCCGGATTCTCCTCATTCATTTTCAACATACGATCCTCCTGGTTTTACATAAAGAATAGCACGTTCCTATCGCGTCAGCTTAAATAATTTAAAGGATTGTAAGCCAAAGGACATATTTTCCACTGTGTTTATGGAAAAATAGGTGTAGGTGTAAAGCAAGATTTGCGAAAGAGTGCTAAAATATACTGTGGTAGAACGTTAGAAGTTTGGGAGTGACCATCTTGATGGCGAATATACATATTAAAGATTTGATTAAGGAATTCGACCTTGAACTCGTCCATGGTGAAGAAGGCATTCATAGGGCGATCACGACTAGTGATATCTCGAGACCCGGTCTTGAAATGGCCGGTTATTTTGCGTACTATCCAGCTGAGCGGCTCCAGCTGTTAGGGAAGACAGAGCTTTCATTCGTGAACGGTTTGGATCAACGGATACGGAGAGAACGGCTTCGAAAGCTATGTACGAATGAAACGCCAGGAATCGTTATATCAAGGGGCTGGGAGGTCCCATCTGAGTTGGCGGAGGCTGCAGAGGAAAAGAACATCCCGATTCTGCGATCTCCAATGACAACGACCCGTCTGAGCAGTCGGCTGACAAATTACCTTGAAAGCAAGCTCGCTCCGAGCACAGCGGTTCATGGCGTACTCGTCGATATTTACGGTATTGGGGTGCTTATTACAGGTGCGAGTGGTGTCGGTAAAAGTGAAACAGCTCTGGAGCTTGTAAAGAGAGGGCACCGTCTAGTTGCCGATGATTCAGTGGAAATCAGGCAGGAGGATGAAAAGACTCTTGTCGGGAGTGCGCCAGAACTGATCAAGCACCTCCTTGAAATCAGAGGTCTTGGAATCATCAACGTCATGACCTTGTTTGGAGCTGGTGCGATCCGGAACTTCAAAAAGATCGCATTGGTCATCAATTTGGAGATTTGGGATTCGAAAAAGACGTACGATCGTCTCGGTCTTGATGAGGAAACGATGACGATCATCGACTGTGAGCTACCGCGTCTCACTGTTCCTGTCCGACCTGGACGGAACCTGGCGATCATCATTGAAGTGGCAGCCATGAACTTCCGTTTGAAGAAGATGGGCGTAAACGCGGCACAGCAGTTTTCCGATAAATTGAACCATGTCATAGACACGCCTGATTACGACGACTTTTAGGAGGAACAGAAATGGTTTCACAAATACAGCCTTTAGATCGAGTAGCGCTTGATTTAGGACCGTTGACCATATACTGGTATGGGCTTATTATAGGATTTGGAGCGATACTCGGATTATGGATCGCCGTAAGGGAATCGAAGAGATTAGGAATCAATTCTGAAACCTTCGTGGACCTTGTTATGATTGCTGTACCTGTCGCGATTATTTCAGCGCGCATCTATTATGTTGCGTTTGAATGGTCGTACTATAAAAATCACCTTGGTGAAATCTTGAAGATTTGGGAAGGCGGCATCGCCATACATGGAGCGTTGATCGGTTCATTTTTGACAGCTTACGTGTTTTCAAAAATGAAAGATTTGTCATTTTGGAAGCTTGCTGACATCGCAGCACCAAGCATCATCCTTGGGCAAGCGATCGGACGATGGGGGAACTTCATGAACCAGGAAGCCCATGGCGGTGAAGTCAGTCGTGCCTTTTTAGAAGGCTTGTATCTACCAGATTGGATCATCAACCAGATGTATATCGAGGGTGCTTATTATCACCCGACGTTTTTATATGAATCGGTTTGGAACATCATCGGTTTCGCCATTCTGATTGGTTTGAGAAAAGTGAATCTCAGACGTGGTGAACTGTTCTTGACTTATGTGATCTATTATTCCATCGGCCGCTTTTTCATAGAAGGCTTGCGGACAGATAGCCTGATGCTGACGGAAAGCTTGAGGATGGCTCAAGTGATTTCGATTGCGTTGATTGTCGTCAGCCTCATCGTCATGCTTTATCGCCGTAAAGCTGGTCTGGCGGATAAACGTTACCTCGACTTGTAATGTAGCAACGAAAGGGGGGAAGGGTTTGTGAAAACACTGAAGCAAGGCTTGAGAGTAGGTTTGAACACGACCTGGGAGCTTGGTAAGATCATTTTTCCCATTACCCTTCTCGTAACGATATTAGGGCAAACGCCGGTCATGGGCTGGCTCGTAAAAATTGCAGAGCCACTCATGAAGTGGATTGGCTTGTCCGGAGAAGCTGCTCTACCGCTTGTTATCGGGAATTTCTTGAACCTGTATGCGGGCATCGGGGCGATTCTCAGCCTGGATTTGACGGTAAAAGAAGTCTTTATCCTCGCGGTCATGCTCTCTTTTTCTCATAATTTATTAATTGAATCGACGGTTGCGACGAAAGCAGGCATCAAGATGTGGATCGTGCTTGTTGTACGTCTAGGGCTAGCGTTCAGTTCAGCCTTGATGATTTCGTGGTTCTGGGACGGCGGTTCAGAGCGCGCGGTGTATGGGTTGATTTCACAATCGGAAGAGAACGTTTCAGGTTTCTGGAACATCCTATGGCTCGGTTTAGAAAAAGGGTTGATCGGAGTGCTGCAGCTTGCTGCGATTGTCATCCCGCTCATGATCTTCATCCAGATCATGAAAGACTTGAACTGGTTGACGGTCTTTTCACGCTGGATGTCACCGATCACCCGCTCGCTCGGCATGAAGTCCAATACCTCGACGACACTAGCAGCTGGTATTGTGTTCGGTCTCGCTTATGGGGCTGGCGTCATGATGCAGGCTGTGAAGGAGGATGGCGTTGAGAAGAAGGATTTGTATCTCGCGTTTATCTTTCTCGTATCCTGTCACGCGGTCATTGAAGATACGCTCATCTTCATCCCGCTCGGTATTCCGGTATGGCCGCTACTCGTCATCCGGTTGATCGTCGCAATTCTCTTGACGATGATCGTCGCGATCGTCTGGAACCGTATTGATGAAAGAAAAGCTTATCGCCATCGAAAGGAAGCCAAGTATGAAAGTTGATACAATTTTATTTGATTTGGATGGAACGCTGATCAACACGAATGAGTTGATCATAGCGTCCTTCTCTCATACGTTGGAGCATTTCCAACCAAACCGCTACACAAGAGAGGATATTATCTCGTTCATCGGTCAGCCTCTCGTTGATAGTTTTAAAGAGGTCGATGAAAGTTCGGTATCTGAAATGGTTAAGATGTATAAAGAACATAATCTTGCCCATCATGAAGAATACGTACACGCCTTTGAAGGTGTTGTCGAAACCGTCAAAACCTTGCACGAAAAAGGGTTCAAGCTAGGTATCGTAACAACAAAAATGCGTGACGCAGTCGAACTTGGTTTAGAGATTACCGGATTAAGTGAGTACTTCACGACAATCGTGACGCTTGATGATGTCGAGCGTGCAAAACCGGACAAAGAGCCGATTACTCGAGCCCTGCAAAATCTTCAGTCGGATGAATCCTCTGCGATCATGGTAGGAGACAGCCGTTATGATATCGAGGCGGGGAAAAATGCTGGTACGTTGACAGCTGCGGTCGCTTGGACCGTCAAAGGACGGGAATCGCTGGAGCGTCTGCAGCCGGATTACATGCTGGAAACGATGCTGGACTTGCTGAACGTATTAGAGGTAGAGGTGAACGTATAATGCGGAAGACCAAGCGCTATCCTGTCGAAGGAAGCAATGCGCTATGGCAAATCTATCGAACCGTCCCTTTTCTCAAGGTGCTGCGGAATTTCATCGTCATTCAAATCGCACGCTACACACCAATCATTCCGGTGAAAAACTGGCTTTATCGCACTTTTTTAGGGATGAAGGTGGGTGACCAGACCGCGTTCGCCCTGATGGTGATGGTGGATATCATGTTTCCGGAGAAGATTTCTGTCGGGCGGAACACGATCATCGGATATAATACGACGATATTGACGCATGAATATTTGATTAAAGAGTACCGTCTTGGTAATGTGAATATTGGTGATGAAGTCATGATCGGTGCCAACAGCATGATTTTACCCGGTGTGACGATTGGGGACGGTGCAATCGTGTCTGCAGGTTCTCTCGTCCATAAGGATGTCGAAGCAGGTGCCTTCGTCGGAGGTAATCCGATGAGCGTCATCTATACGAAAGATGAGATGGACAAGCGTAAACAAATGACGAATTCTGACGATATATAGGTATGTAAAGGTGGGGTGTCAAATGGAACAAAAGAAACGAATGTCGATGATTTATATGAATGGTGAATTCCGTATCAGCGATGCATGGGTCCGCCCAGCCATTCAAGAGCCGAAAAAGGACAGCGAACAGCAAGATCGTTTCTTCTTTTTGTCAGCCGTTTCCCGTTTGCGTGGGAGTGACTACATAAGGGATGCTTATTGGAATGGGAAGGAAGCTGTCATCCGCTTTGAAAACAGTGATCATGTTAGCCCGGAATACTTGGATGACTATGATAACTATTTCTCGACGAAAATGAAGATCGGTCGATTATTGCTTGATAATCTCGTGTATCTCTTCAAGGAGCTGCCTTATATCTCGATTTTGAAAATCATGGTTCCTTATCAGTCCAATGAGTTGGTCGTCCATATCCATCGTAAGCAGCTGGAGAGGTATTTGCAGACGGATTTCAGTTACTTCAAAAATGCCCACAGGTGCCAATATCATTTTCAAGTCCACGAACGTGATGTGCGTCGTTTCATCCAACGATACGTGAACCTAGTGTATAAATAGATCCGATAAAAAAATAAAGTGAGCCTCATTCTGAGTGAATTCCATTGGATTCCTTCAGAATGGGGCTCTTTTTGTGCTTATGTAAGATATGTTTAAAATTCCCTTTTAAGAAGAAGCAGTTGGGGTAAAGATAAACGACAGGTAACTGTTGACGAGTATTCAGAAGAGCGTTAGACTACTTACAAAGTCTTTATCTTGTTAGTTTGTTAGCGAACTAAAGCAAAAAATGTGATTTTTAAAATTCCCTCCCTTCCGCGGGCGAAGCGCAAGCCTCACTTCCACAGGATGTGGTGGCTTCGACGTTCACCATAGGACGTGGTGGTACTTAGTCGAAGATCCATCGTAATGGTTAACCCGTAAGTAAGCTGCGGGGTCTTGCCTGGCTCGCTGTTCCCGCAGGAGTGTCGGGGATTTTTGGAAAATCACCTCTTCTCTAACAAAGCTTTTTAAAATGGCTCTGTTAGCTTTGAAGCGTAAGGCGGCGACTCCAGCGGGAAAAGCAACAGCTGAAGACCCCGCAGAGCGAGGAACGAGGTCGAGGAGGCTGAAGCGTTGCCCGCGGAAAGCGTCCGCCTGAAGCTGTTCAATTTCAATAGCATTCTTTAACAGAGCCTATAAAATAAGATTACGAAACCGGAGAGTGAATGATGTGTCGAAACCGCTAGTATTTGAAAAGCCATTGGGAATGCGGGACACGCTTCCTACGTTATATGAAATGAAGTCTGTCAGCAGACGGGCGATGGAAAGCCTCGTCAGACAATGGGGATACCACTTTATGCAGACGCCGACTGTCGAGTATTACGATACGGTAGGAGAAGCATCAGCGACCCTTGACCAGCAATTGTTCAAGCTGCTTGATCAGGAAGGGAAGACGCTCGTCTTACGGCCGGATATGACAGCTCCGATTGCCAGAGTCGCAGCCTCCAGTTTACGGGACGAGCCTTTACCAATGCGTATTGCGTATGCAGCGAATGTGTTCCGAGCGCAACAGCAAGAAGGTGGTCGACCTGCGGAATTTGAGCAATTCGGAATCGAGCTCATCGGCGACGGGACGACGAGTGCAGATGCAGAAGTGATTGCGCTCATGATCAACACCTTCAAGGTCGTCGGCTTGAAATCGTATAAGGTCGCAGTCGGCCATCTCGGCTATGTCGATGCTCTTTTCAGCGAAATCCTTGGTACAGATAAACGGATTGAAACGCTCAAGCGTTTTTTATATGAGAAAAATTATGTCGGTTACAGGCAGCATGTGAAGGAGCTTCCGCTTTCGTCTATTGATCAGAAAAGACTGCTCGACTTTTTGCATCTGAGAGGTGAAGGAATTCAGCTCGATCAAGCGGAGGAGCTCGTATTTTCTACGCGTGCTTATGAAGCGCTTGAAGAGTTGCAAGCCCTGCAGGACGGATTGAAAGCGTTCGGCGTTTCGGATGCAATATCCTTCGACCTCACGCTTGTGAGCCATATGACGTATTATACGGGCGTTGTTTTTGAAGGATATGCACCACAGCTTGGTTCACCGATCAGTAATGGCGGCAGATACGATGCCTTGTTCTCCAAGTTCGATATGGAGGCTAAAGCGACGGGATTCGGCATCCATCTGGATCATTTAATTGAAGCGGTCCATCCTAGAGATGAGAAACGGTTCACACATTGCATCATCTATTCGGAAAAGCAACGGGATGAAGCGATCCGTTCGTGCATGGAGTTACGGCGCCAAGGAGAGGTTGTGACGCTTCAGGATATTAAAGGGATTGACGATCTTGACGCCTATACAGAGAAATTCTCAAATGTTACGTATTATCTCGGAAAAGAGGAGGAGAAAGGACGATGACTTCAACACCATTGACGATTGCGATGCCGAAGGGCAGGATTTTTGAAGAAGCTGTCCAGATGCTTCGGAATGCTGGCTACGATCTTCCTCCAGAGTTTGAGGATTCGAGGAAATTGATTATTGAAATCGAGGAAGAGAACTTACGCTTCATCCTCGCAAAACCGATGGATGTGCCGACGTATGTGGAACATGGGGTGGCGGATGTCGGTATCGCAGGGAAAGATGTGATGCTTGAGGAAAAGCGAGATGTTTATGAAGTCCTCGATCTCGGCATTTCCAGGTGTCATCTGGCAGTAGCCGGACTTCCTGGGACGGAAATGGATACAGTAGCTCCTAAAGTTGCTTCCAAGTACCCGAACGTTGCTTCAAGCTACTTCAGGAGCCAAGGAAAACAAGTAGAAATCGTGAAGCTGAACGGTTCAATTGAGTTAGCTCCGATGATCGGGTTGGCAGATCGGATTGTCGATATCGTATCGACAGGTCGTACATTAAAAGAAAACGGGCTTGTCGAAACGGAAAAAATCATGGAGATCACCTCTCGTTTTATCGTGAATCCTGTCAGTTATCGCGTGAAATCCAACGTTATCGATCAGATGGTTGAACGTTTGGAGAAGGTCATTGAAGGAAAGGAAGTCGTTCGATGAAAATACAAGAGCTCAGAGGAGCGAACCTACGGAAATCATTGGACCAGGGAACGGAGGAACAACGGGAAGCGGTTCTCGACATTCTCGGTAAAGTGAAGGAGAACGGGGACGATGCACTCATCGAATTAACGAAAAAATTTGACGGAGCGAGCATTGAATCCTTCAGAGTTTCGGATGTTGAAATCGAACAAGCTTATGCCTCCCTGGAGGAAGAGATTGTCACGACCATACGTGAAGCGGCAGATAACATACGGGATTACCATAAAAGGCAGGTTCGTGAGTCTTGGATGGTGTCGAAAAAGGACGGCAGTGTGCTCGGCCAG
Source organism: Pseudalkalibacillus sp. SCS-8 (assembly GCF_040126055.1). NCBI lineage: Bacteria > Bacillati > Bacillota > Bacilli > Caryophanales > Fictibacillaceae > Pseudalkalibacillus > Pseudalkalibacillus nanhaiensis. The sequence continues at coordinate 3,149,466 of NZ_CP143541.1, read as the reverse complement.
AAGATCACGCCCCTCGAATCGGTCGGAGTTTATGTACCAGGCGGCACGGCTGAGTACCCTTCATCTGTTCTGATGGGGACGATTCCAGCCATAGTCGCCGGGGTTCAACGAGTCGCTGTCGTGACACCTCCCCGTGAAGACGGTACGATTCCAGCGAGCGTATTGGTGGCGGCGAATGAGGCCGGTGCTCATGATATTTATAAAATTGGAGGAGCGCAGGCTGTCGGAGCGCTTGCCTTCGGTACAGAGTCGATTCCTGCAGTCGATAAGATCGTCGGACCAGGAAACATATATGTCGCGCTTGCGAAACGGGAAGTGTTCGGTCTTGTCGGAATCGATATGATCGCGGGTCCGAGCGAAATCATGATTTATGCCGATGAAACGGCAAACCCTGTGTTTCTAGCCGCGGATCTTCTCTCTCAAGCGGAGCATGATCAGATGGCAACGGCGGTTCTCGTCACGACGTCTGTGAAGGTTGCAGAAGAGACGTCAAAGGAAGTGATCCGCCAGCTCGAAAACCTACCTCGCAAAGAAATCGCCGAGGCGTCGATCATCAGCAACGGCGTCATCTATGTGGCAAATACAGAAGAAGAAGCGATTGATGCAATCAACGAAATGGCACCGGAACATCTTGAGCTGGTTGCTCATGAGCCATTCGAGCTGTTAGGCCAGATCAAGCATGCTGGAGCGATTTTTCTAGGGAAAAATAGTGCAGAGCCAGTCGGGGACTATTTTGCAGGGCCGAACCATGTCCTTCCGACAAGCGGGACAGCACGGTTCTCCAGTCCGCTAGGCGTCGATGATTTCATCAAGAAATCAAGCATCATTTCGTATGGCACAGATGCCCTTTTCAATGATGGCAGGAAGATTAGTAGACTAGCACGGCTCGAAGGCCTTGAAGCTCATGCAAGAGCGATCGATATCCGATTGGAGGAGAATTAGCAGAATGTCTGAACGAACATCATCCATCTCTCGTAAAACGAATGAAACGCAAATTGAAATGAACCTCGACATAGATGGGCAGGGAAAGTCTGACCTGAATACGCCTGTTCCATTTTTGAATCATATGCTTGACCTCTGGACGCGCCATGGTCTCTTTGATTTGACGATCCATGCAGCCGGAGACGTAGAAATTGATGACCATCATACAACGGAAGACATCGGGATCTGTTTAGGACAAGCTTTTCTGGAAGCGTTAGGAGACAAACGCGGAATCCGGCGGTATGGAAGTGCGCTCGTACCGATGGACGAAGCACTTGCACAGGTAGTCGTTGATTTGAGTAATCGTCCTCACCTTGAATGGAGAGTCGATCTCCCTTCTGAAAAGGTCGGGACATTCGATACGGAGCTTGTTCACGAATTTTTATGGAAGCTCGCTCTTGAAGCCCGAATGAATCTTCATGTCATCGTCCATCATGGCACGAATACGCACCACATCATTGAAGCGGTTTTCAAAGCGCTTGGACGAGCATTGGATGAAGCTTCCCAAATCGATCCTCGTGTCACCGGGGTTCCATCTACGAAAGGAATGCTCTAGATGATTGGCATCATTGATTATGGAATGGGGAATCTCCACTCTGTCCAAAATGCCCTCCGCAGGCTCGGAGTGGACCATTTCCTCTCTGAAGATAAAACCGAATTAGCTGAGGCGGACGCTCTTCTGCTCCCGGGGGTCGGGGCTTTCAAGGACGCGATGCAGGCGTTACGTAAGGATGGAATGGACGATTTCATCAAACAATCGGTCAAGGAAGGGAAGCCGCTTCTCGGCATATGTCTCGGTATGCAGCTCTTATTTGATGAGAGTGAAGAAAATGGATTGACGGAAGGTCTTCATCTTTTACCAGGGAGGGTCGTCCGTTTTCCTGGTGTGACAGTAAAAGGCGAAACGTATAAGGTGCCGCATATGGGATGGAATCAAATGATTATCCGACAGCCGGATGCGCTCGTTTTAAAGGATTTGAGCTCCGATTATGTGTATTTTGTCCATTCTTATTTTGTGAAAACCGAGGACCCAAGCGTGTTGTTGGCGACGGCAGATTACTATGAGGATGTCCCGGCTGTCGTGGGGAGAGGGAATGTGTTCGGAGCTCAATTCCACCCGGAAAAGAGCAGCCTTGCAGGACTTGATATTTTGAAAAACTTTGCTGCTTACATCGAAGGGAGGAAGACGCATGAAGCGCTTTGAACTGTATCCAGCCATTGATATGCGGGGCGGAAAATGCGTCCGATTGTTTCAAGGAGACTATGACCAAGAGACCGTTTATGGCGATTCACCGTTTGAAATGGCGAAAATGTTTGCTGATCAAGGTGCCACCTGGATCCATATGGTCGATCTGGATGGTGCGAAAACGGCTGAAAAAGTGAACCATGAACACGTCCTGCGCGTTGCAGCTGAATTGGATGTGAAGGTCCAGATCGGCGGTGGAATCCGTACGGAAGAAGACATCGCTTTTTATTTGGAAAAAGGTGTTGATCGGGTCATTTTAGGTAGCGTCGCGGTTAAGAATCCAGTCTTTACGAAGGAAATGCTGAAAAAATATGGTGAGCAGATCGCCATCGGTTTGGATGCCAGAGACGGTTATGTCGCCACGGAAGGCTGGCTCGATAAATCGGAGGTGAAAGCGACCACCCTGGCAAAAGAGATGGCAGAGGCAGGTGCGAAACATTTCATCTTCACGGATATTTCACGTGACGGGACGCTCGAGGGACCGAACATTGAAGCAATCGCTGAGCTTGCCCGAGTGTCTGGAGCGGATGTCATTGCTTCCGGTGGCGTAAGTTCATTGGACGATCTGATTGCTTTGGCGGATAGACAGGACGAGGGGATTGAAGGTGCAATCATCGGGAAAGCATTATACGCAGAACGGTTCACCCTTTCAGAAGCCCTCGGGAAAGTAGGTCAATAAATGCTGACAAAACGTATCATTCCATGCTTGGACGTAAAAGATGGACGAGTTGTGAAAGGCGTACAATTTGTCAATATCATCGATGCCGGAGACCCAGTCGAGCTTGCTCGGCTCTATGATGAGCAAGGAGCTGATGAGCTCGTATTCCTCGATATTTCGGCGTCCAACGAAAAGCGAAATGTCATCATCGACGTGGTAGAAAGGGTTGCAGCTGAATTGGCGATTCCTTTTACAGTCGGTGGTGGGATCAACGCGCTTGAAGACATTAAAAAAGTCCTTCGTGCTGGAGCGGATAAGGTGTCCTTGAACACTGCAGCTGTTAAGAATCCGGAGCTAGTCACGCTCGGTTCACAGTATTTTGGTTCCCAGTGTATCGTCGTTGCAATCGATGCGAGATATGATGAAGAACTCGGATCGTGGCGTGTATATACGAATGGCGGCCAACGACCTACGGATTGGGAAGTCATCGATTGGGCGCAGGAAGCCGTTAGACGAGGGGCAGGCGAAATCCTGCTTACGAGTATGGACCGGGATGGGGAGAAGTCCGGATTCCATCTGGATTTGACGAAAAAGGTCCGTGATGCTGTGACAGTTCCAGTCATCGCTTCAGGGGGAGCAGGTGCGGCTGAGCATTTTTATGATGTTTTTACAGAAGCTGATGCAGATGCAGCTCTCGCGGCTTCGATCTTCCACTATAAAGAAACCTCGATCTCGGCTGTAAAAGAAGAACTTAGTAAACGAGGGGTGCATGTCCGATGAATTTGACGGAGCTACGATTTGATGAAAAAGGCTTGATTCCAGCGATCGTGCAGGATGTCCAGAGTAAAGAGGTGCTGACGCTTGCCTATATGAACGAGGAGTCCTTGAAAAAGTCACTCGAGACAAGGGAAACCTGGTTTTATAGTCGTTCTAGACAGGAGCTCTGGCATAAAGGTGAGACGTCCGGTGATACGCAGGAAATTGCTGACATCCGCTATGATTGTGATCAGGATGCGCTAGTCGTCCTTGTCGATCCGAATGGACCAGCCTGTCATAAAGGGACGTATTCTTGTTTTTCTGATTCGCTGATTGATGAGGATTCAGTTGATGTTGCGAGCGATCGGTTTGCAGTCCTCTCTGAACTGGAAAAAGTCATTGCCGAGCGGGAAAAGACGCGTCCTGAAGGATCATATACAACTTACTTGTTCAGTGAAGGCGTCGACAAAATCCTGAAAAAAGTAGGAGAAGAAGCGTCTGAAGTGATTATTGCTGCTAAAAATCGCGATAAAAACGAACTATCATGGGAAACGGCGGATCTCCTCTATCACGTACTCGTCCTCTTGCAGGAGCAAAACGTTCCGTTGGATGACGTGCTAGCCGTATTGAGACAGCGACATACGAAAACGAACGAAAAGGAATGAATTCCTTTTCGTTTTTTGTTGGTTTTTGGATTTATGAACCTAGATTAGAAAAAACGGACCAGTTTCAAAATTTATGAACCCAGATTCAGAATTATGAACCCAGATGAAAAATTTTGAACCTATTTTAAAATTTATGCACCAAACGTCCCAACGGAGTGCTATGCCGCAAGCTGAACGAAACGTCTTTTGTGGAATTTTCAGTGTTTTGAAAAGACGTTTTCTGTTGTGTTCGGGGGACGGGTCCATGTGTTATACTTTCGAAAGAGAGTAAACAGAACGGGTGATACAATTTCATGAAATTGAACGAAAAGGCTTCACACCGTGAGCAAAAGGTCATCCCTTTTTCCAGGAGTGGAGAATACTATTTCCAACGTGGTTTGAAAGCCTATCAAAAAAAAGACTTATTAAGAGCCAAGCAGCTTTTCCAACGAGCGGTTGACGTGGATCCCGATGATGCAACGTACCTTTGTCAGCTCGCTGCGACATTAGCTGAACTTGGTGACTTCATTGAATCCAATGACATTTTGGAATACATCGTCAGTGAGATCGATTCCGGTATAACCGAATGCTATTATTTCATGGCTAACAATTATGCTCACCTCGGCATGTTTCGAGAGGCGGAAAGCGAAGCCGTCCGATACATGGAAAATGAACCAGAAGGTGATTTTTACGAGGAATCCCAAGAATTGCTTGACTTGATACATAGCGAAATTGGTGAAGATCTCGAGAACCGATCTTCGGAAGAGAAGTTGATTGTCCAACATGAGAAAGCACGTCGCTGTCTGGAAAAAGGCGATTTCCAAGAGGCGAGGGATTTGCTGCAGAAGATGGTCCAGAGTCATCCGGAATTCTGGGCAGCTTACAACAATTTGGCCCTCTCCCACTTTTATCTAGGTGAATATAAGGAAGCCTTCATTGTGCTTGATGATATCCTGGACAAGAATCCCGGAAATCTTCATGCACTTTGTAATGTTGCGCTCTTTTACAAGCAACTTCAAGAAAATAAAGAAGCTGAACGGTTTCTTGGTATCCTTCGGGTCATCCACCCGATCATTCCGGAGCATCGGTATAAGCTCGGCAGCACGTTCGCCCTTTTGGAAGAGGACGAACTCGCTTTTGTATGGCTTCACTCTGTCCGTAATCAAGGGTATGCCTGGAATGTCACGTATTTCCACTGGTTAGCTGTCGCTTCAATCAAGACTGGTCGGAAGAATGCAGCGAAATGGGCTTGGGAGAAGATATTGGACTTGGATCCAGAGAGCTCAGTTGCTGCCTATTACCTGAATAAGTTGGAAGAGTATGCACTTCAACCCCAGTATGCTGAATATCAATATACTATACCTGTAAAAGATGTTGGAGATGAGGGTGAACTTTCAGAACGGATCCAGAAGCTGAAGAGTACGATTCATAAAAATAAGCTTTCGCACATCCTGTTGATTCGAGAAATGGATGATGCAGAAGCCTTGCCGACTCTGGAGGCATTTTGTGGGGATAAGAATGAAACACCAATCATGAAAGAGCTCGCTGCAGTCGTATTGTTCGAAAAGGGGTATACGCGTGTCGATCTCCATTTGAAGGATGGTTGGGTGCAGCTGGACCAAACTCCGGATAAAGCGAAAAAAGGGTTGCAGATTTTAGATCGGCTGCTGAGTTCTCGAGCTGAATTGGATTCGGAATCGGCCCTTCTATGGTATCTCCTCATCAACGAGTCGCATCAGAATGAATTGTCTTTGAAAAATGATTCAGCCTGGGCTGGAGCGATCGTATATGTAGCGGATGCTTTACAGAAAGAAAAAACGACTCAGCAGAAGGTAGCAGAACAATTTGGCATATCGAAATCCACTTTGCAGAAATACGTCAATACCTTACGGTTCCTATACCAGAAACAAACGGAAGACACGTTTTATGAATAAGCTTACAGGGTAACGTGCTTTGAGTGAAGCTGGATTTTTGTAACCTACCTTACAGGAACGCCCATGCTGAGCAGATTATTAGACGAAATGCATGTCCTTTTAATACGATACTAATAAGAAAACGATAATCGTTTAAACTAACAATACTTTGATGTTGCGATTGTCGTTAATGATCTTGGAAAACAGCTCTTAATGCTGGTTTCCGTATCGTGTGAATAGGCAAAGCCTCTATGAAGGCTTGGAGTTGCCAAGTTTTCTTAGAAAAAGGAGTGGAGATCATGTCTGAAGAAAAAATTTATGATGTTATCATTGCAGGCGCTGGTCCGGCTGGATTGACGGCTGCTGTATATACTTCACGTGCTAATTTGAGCACATTGATGATCGAGCGCGGAATCCCAGGCGGACAAATGGCGAACACTGAAGATGTTGAAAACTATCCTGGTTACGACCATATTCTTGGTCCGGATCTTTCCAACAAAATGTTTGACCATGCGAAGAAGTTCGGAGCAGAATACGCTTATGGTGATGTGAAGGAAATCGTTGACGGTGAGGAATATAAGCGTGTCATCGCTGGTGGCGGGAAAGAATATAAAGCCCGATCCATCATCATCGGAACAGGTGCAGAGTACAAAAAGCTAGGCGTCCCTGGAGAGAAAGAATTAAGCGGACGCGGCGTTTCCTACTGTGCAGTCTGTGACGGTGCTTTCTTCAAAAACAAAGAGCTCGTTGTAGTCGGCGGGGGAGACTCTGCTGTCGAAGAAGGTGTTTACCTGACTCGTTTTGCATCGAAGGTAACGATCGTCCACCGTCGTGATAAGCTGCGTGCTCAAAAGATCCTGCAAAACCGTGCATTTGAAAATGACAAGATCGATTTCATCTGGAACCATACAGTGAAAGAAATCAATGCAGAAAACAATAAAGTCGGTAGTGTAACGCTTGTGAGCACTGAGGATGGCGAAGAACGTGAATTCAAGACGGACGGTGTATTCATCTACATCGGAATGATTCCATTGAATGAAGCAGTCAAAGACCTCGGTATCACAAACGAAAACGGTTATATCGAAACGAACTCTGAAATGGAAACGAAAATCCCTGGCATCTTTGCAGCAGGGGACATTCGTGAAAAAACGCTTCGTCAGATCGTCACAGCAACGGGTGACGGAAGTATTGCTGCCCAAAGCGCTCAGCATTACGTCGAGTCCTTGATGGAAAAGTTAAGCGTATCTTCATAATTCGTAATTCCGTTTTAACGAGTTTGTAACAACCGTGAAACATTGGTGGGGTACTATAAAATTAAGAAATTGACCCCCTTTTAATAAATTTCTTGTTTTGTGCACGGGACATACGTTCCGTGCTCTTTTTTTGCGCTTTTGCATCAGTGTCAGGCACTTTCGGAGAAGCCTTGTAGGAGAAGGGCTTCCATAAGGTGTCAGGCACTCCAAATGAAGTGTTGGGAGAGTAAGCATCGTGAATGGTGTCTGACACCATCCGCAATGGCAAGTGCAGCAAGGGCCCGCAAAAAGTGTCAGACACCATAGAAGATTGCACACCGCCCGATGGTTAAAACCTAGTGGCGGTTACATAAACTAAGTAAAATTATGGGTAAGCGTTGACACATAGGATGTAGTATAATGTGAGAAAGAGGTGAGTGAAGTGCAACGAGTAGCGAATTGTGTACTCGAAAAGGATGATCAGATCTTGGTGCTGCAAAAGCCTCGTCGTGGTTGGTGGGTAGCACCTGGTGGCAAAATGGAATCAGAAGAGACGATTAAAGATTCGGTCATTCGCGAGTACCGTGAAGAAACGGGATTGTATTTGTTGAACCCGAAACTGAAAGGGGTCTTCAACTTCATTATCAAGGAGGGTGACCAGATCGTTCAGGAATGGATGATGTTCACTTTCTATGCGACGGATTTTGAAGGAGAGGTCCTATCAGAGTCGGAAGAGGGCAAGCTCGCCTGGAAGCCGAAGGAAGAAATCGCCTCTTTACCGATGGCACCAGGGGATCATCACATCCTCGATTATATGATGACCGGCAGCGGTATGATCATTGGGACGTTTACGTATACCCCAGATTTCAAGCTGTTGAGTTATCGCCTGGATCCATCATAATCTAGAACTATTGAAAAAATGATATAACCTGTTGTTCGGTCCAGTTTTCAAAAGGGTCGCACTAACGATCAACAATAAATTGCAGACGATCCTAACGGAAAGGCGGGATTACCTATGAAACACGATGAATTTCGAATGGTCATCATCACGGGCATGTCTGGTGCTGGTAAGACGGTTGCGATGCAAAGCTTCGAAGATCTCGGGTACTTTTGTGTCGATAACCTACCACCGGCTCTTTTACCAAAATTCGTTGAGCTGATGGATGACTCCTCGGGAAAATTGACGAAGGTCGCGCTTGTCATGGACTTGAGAGGGCGTGAATTTTTTGACCAGCTCTTCGCAACAATCGATGACCTGACGAATAATGAAAAAATAAAGCCGCAGATTCTTTTCCTCGATGCGCAGGATTCTACGCTCGTACAGCGATATAAAGAAACGCGCCGCTCACACCCGCTGGCGGCGAACGGACTTCCGCTAGAAGGAATCAAGAATGAACGCGAATTACTTGAAGAGCTGAAAGGCCGAGCTCAGAAAATTTTAGATACGACGAACATGAAGCCGAAGGAGCTCCGCGAAAGCATCATCGAACGATATGCTGTGAATGAAGCGCATCCTTTCACGATCAATGTCCTTTCGTTCGGGTTCAAATACGGAATGCCGATCGATGCAGACCTGGTGTTTGATGTAAGGTTCCTGCCAAATCCGCATTACATTGAGCACATGCGACCGAAGACCGGTCTTGAAGAAGAGGTATCATCCTACGTGTTGAAGTGGTCGGAAACGCAACAGTTCATCGAAAAACTGACAGGACTATTGGACTTCATCATTCCTCACTATAAGCGGGAAGGAAAGAGCCAGCTTGTCATCGCAGTCGGTTGTACAGGTGGAAAGCATCGGTCCGTCACCCTTGCTGAACACTTGAAGGAATACTTGGGCGCTAATTACCGCGTTAATAGTAATCACCGTGATATCAAAAAAGATAAACCTCGGACGACAGAGATTGAAACGAAAACCTAAGGTTGTCGTCTTTGGCGGGGGAACAGGGTTATCTGTACTGTTACGGGGGTTGAAAAAGTTTCCGGTCGATATCACGGCGATTGTTACAGTTGCAGATGATGGCGGGAGCTCTGGCCGATTAAGGGAAGAGCTCGATATCATCCCGCCAGGCGACATTCGGAATGTACTGGCTGCTTTATCAGAAGTGGAACCGTTGGTTGAGCAACTGTTCCAGCACCGATTTAAAAATGGAAATGGTCTTTCCGGGCATTCATTAGGAAATCTCCTGCTTGCCGCGATGTCCGACATCACAGGCAACTTCGTTACGGGAATACGTGAGTTGTCAAAGGTCCTCAATGTCCGTGGAAAAGTGCTTCCTGCATCTGACCACAGGGTCGTACTGAATGCCCAGATGAATGATGGCTCGATTGTGACAGGAGAGTCGAAAATCCCGCATTCGGGTAAAAAGATCGTCCGCGTCTTCCTGACACCGGATACGATTAAAGCATTGGATGAAAGTCTGCGTGCTATCCGTGATGCGGATCTCATCGTCATTGGTCCTGGAAGCCTCTATACGAGTATTCTGCCAAGTCTGCTCGTTCCAGGTATTGTGGAAGAGATCAAAAAGGCGCGAGCGAAAAAGGTTTACTTATGTAACGTGATGACCCAGCCTGGAGAAACCGATCATTTTACTGCGTCTGATCATGTGAATATTCTCGTTGCCCATATCGGCCAACAAATCATTGACACGATTGTTGTAAACAATGATAATGTACCGAAGGAATTGTTGAAAAAATACGCAACAGAGGGTGGAGAACCGGTCGTGTATGATGAGACAAGGTTAAAATCCTTTGGCTTTGAAGTCATCAGTGATAAAATAGTTCAATACAATGATTCATTAATTCGACATGATGCAAAGCGTGTATCTGAAATCATATTAGAATTAGTATCCAATTAAACCCCGATGCAAGAATGGGTGAGGGGGTGTGCACCGTGTCATTTGCATCCGAAACAAAAAAAGAGCTGACAAAACTCGAAGTGAAAAATTGCTGTTCGAAGGCGGAACTCTCCGCGTTGATTCGTATGAACGGCTCGATATCACTTGCGAACCGGGAAATCGTTCTCGATATTCCGACTGAAAATGCTGCAATCTCAAGACGGATTTACACCTTGATCAAGCAGCTCTATGGATTTCCTGCAGAATTACTTGTCCGGAAAAAGATGCGGCTCAAGAAAAATAACGTCTATATCGTCCGAATCAAGCAAGATTCTCGGACTCTTTTACAAGAGCTTGATATCATGAGTGAAGGCTTTGCGTTTAAAAGGGATGTCTCTGCCTCCATCACGAAGAAAAGCTGCTGCAAACGTTCCTACTTGAGAGGTGCTTTTCTTGCTGGAGGATCGCTGAATCATCCGGAATCGGCTTATCATCTTGAGATTTTCTCCATGTATGAGGAGCATACACAATCTTTAATGGATTTGATGAATTCCTTTAATCTGAATGCGAAGATGCTTGAGCGGAAGAAAGGCTTTATCATCTACCTTAAAGAGGGCTCGAAGATTTCAGATTTCTTGACGTTGATCGGCGCACATAATGCGTTATTGCAGTTTGAGGACGTCAGGATCATGAAGGACATGCGGAATTCGGTCAATCGGCTTGTAAACTGTGAAACGGCCAACTTGAACAAGACAGTTGGTGCGTCCATGAGACAGGTCGAAAATATCAAGCTGATTGATAGGGAAGTCGGTTTGGAGACGTTGCCGGATAAGTTGCGTGAAATCGCTGAATTGCGAGTGAAGTACCAGGATGTCACGCTGAAAGAACTCGGTGAGCTTGTTTCGACAGGTCCGATCAGTAAGTCCGGCATCAATCATCGGTTACGTAAACTTGATGAAATGGCTAATAAAATACGTCTGGGGCAATTCTAAGCACAGGCGTTTTTTATTCACAATTGTAAGACAGCGCTTACATTTGAGTGTGTCAAAAAGTTATTTACATGAATTCATGCTAACGATTATATATTTTATAAAACAGGGAATGTACAAGGAGGAATGGTCCATTGTTGGAAAAAGAATTGACGGTTGAATTGAAAACCGGCTTGCAGGCCCGCCCTGCAGCATTATTTGTACAAGAAGCGAACAAGTTTTCATCCGATGTTTTTTTAGAAAAAGACGGAAAAAAGGTGAACGCCAAGAGTATCATGGGAATCATGAGTCTAGCAGTTGCCTCTGGCTCGACGGTTAAAATCGTCACAGATGGTAAAGATGAAGAAGAAGCACTGAAGGCGTTGGAAGAGTTTGTAACAGCTGATGAGTAATACATAAGTACTGTCCATTTGATGGGCGGTACTTTTTTGTTTGCTTACTTATTGTAAGTGAGGAGAGTTTGTGATAAGATGGATTTACCAACTTACAAAAAGTAAGTAAAATGGAGGTTTAATCTGTTATGGCTTTTCACCGCAATGCTAATCCATATATCGGCCAGGTTCATCTCTATGTTTCCGAATTAGAGCGTTCATTATCTTTTTATCAGTCCGTATTAGGGTTTACCGTTCTATACGAAAAAGCTGATTCTGTAACCCTGACGGCGGATGATAGACATGCGCTGGTTACGCTTGAGGAAAGAAAGGATGCACATCCAAAGCAAAGCAGACGAACAGGGTTGTTTCATTTTGCGATTCTCCTGCCAACCCGTAAGGATCTCGGGAATTTCCTGATGCATATCCAAAAGCTGAATGTTCCATTGCAGGGTAGATCCGATCATCTCTTCAGTGAAGCCCTTTACCTTTCTGATCCTGATGGGCATGGGATCGAAGTCTATTGTGACCGCCCATCCACAGAGTGGAAATGGAATGGGGATGAGCTTCCTCTCGTCAGTGATCCGATCGATGTAGAAGGAATACTCGCTATATCGGATGGGAAGTGGGAACACTTGCCTCCTGAAACGGTCATCGGTCATATCCATCTTCATGTCCGTGATTTGGAAGAAGCGAAGAGTTTCTATGTGGATGGTCTTGGATTCGAGGTGACTATACCAATCCGACATCAGGCTCTATTTGTTGCATCTGGAGGCTATCATCACCATATCGGATTGAATACATGGAATGGACAGGGAGCAGAACCACCTGATGCCAACACGATTCGGTTACATTCCTATACCATCGTATTCAGTCATGATAAGGAGCGAACGGAAGCGCTTCAACGAATCGAAGAAAAAGGATTTAAAGTTCATAAAGACGAATCAGGAATTTGGGCGACAGATCCGTCAGCTAATCGCATCCAATTCGTATTGGAGTCGGATTCTTCAAGCAATTCGTAACACTAGGACTTTCTGATCAGAGGATTGAACGTAATAAATGACAATTTTGACGCTTATTTGTTGAGATCAGGAATGGTAATATAGTCCCTGAGGTGATGTTCATGTATCAATCATCTAACCGAAGAGATTATGATCGACGTGTATTTGCTGAACCAGTAAGAGCTACCATAGAGTTGTCCACCCCGTATGAGGATGTCCAATCGTTAGGTCTAAGAGAAATCATTGTCCTGGATATGAGTGCGGGCGGGATTAAATTCGCATGCAAAACCGAATTCACAGTCAATCACTTAGCGATTTATAAGATTGAGATGAATCTTTCAGAAAAAGACCTAACAATGTACGGGAAGATCATCCGGAAAAGAAAATTAACACAAGGTTTCTTTGAATACGGATTACGCTTTGATTACGACTACAAGGATCAGAAAAAATTAAAAATTTTATATGATTGAAAATGAGGAAAACACCAGTAATGCTGGTGTTTTTTCTATTTGTCTTCTGAAAATGAACACAAAAAAATGATCGGAATGGGTTGACCGATTAAAAAAGAGTGTGTATAGTATGGATAACTTAACTTTAACACTTAAAAGCGTCTAAGCGTTTAAGTGTGAATATTATTTAAAAAAATGAATAATGAAGCCTGTGCAAAAGCAGTAGTGTTTCGATGGGCAGCAAGTAGAGATCGGATGGTTGGTGAAAATCCGGGCAGTCGGAATGACGAATTACATTGTACGTAATGGGGCTTTTTAAATGAAGTGGATGAACGATTTGTTCATCAATCAGGGTGGTACCGCGGAAACTTTCCGTCCCTAATCGGATGGAAAGTTTTTTTGTCGTTTGAGTGGAATTTTCACCCCTAATCAGATTAAATATAGGCTTTGTTAGCTTTTATTGTTGATATTTAAAGAAAAAAGAAGCGTAAGGCGGCGACTCCAGCGGGAAAAGCAACAGCTGAAGACCCCGCAGAGTGAGGAATTAATGATCTTCGACTAACAACCACCACGTCCTATGGTGAACGTCGAAGTCACCACATCCTGTGGAAGTGAGGCTGAAGCGTTGCCCGCGGAAAGCGTCCGCCTGAAGCTGTTCAACATCAACAACATGCTTAACAGAGCCAAATAAAAAGGAGAATGAAGTATGAATCAAAGACCATTACCTGCGCACTTAAGAAAATATGTCGTGGAGCAGCATCATGAAAAGTACTCCCCGATCGACCATGCCGTTTGGCGATATGTGATGAGACAGAACCATAATTTCTTAAAAGATGTGGCGCATGAGGCGTATACCGATGGTCTTGTTTCATCGGGAATAAAGATCGATTCGATTCCAAAAGTGGATGACATGAACGAAAGCCTGAAGCCGTTCGGATGGGGAGCAGTGACAATCGATGGATTCATACCTGCTGTCATGTTCTTCGATTTCCAGGCACACGGCTACCTGCCGATTGCAACGGATATTCGTAAACTGGAGAACATCGATTACACCCCTGCACCGGACATCATTCATGAAGCAGCTGGCCACGCACCGATTTTATGTGATCCGACGTACGCTGAATTTGTAAAAATGTTTGGTGAGATCGGATCGAAAGCACTCGCAACAAAGGAAGAGCATGAGTTGTTTGATGCGATCCGCAATTTGTCTGCGCTGCTTGAAGATGGTACGGCATCTGAGGAAGAAGTGGAAGCCGCAAGAGCTGATTTCAAAGAAAAACAAGAAGCGGTTACGGAGATTTCAGAGGCAGAGCAAATCTCCCGATTGTACTGGTGGACGGTCGAGTTCGGAATGATTGGAAGTGTCGATAAGCCGGTATTATACGGAGCAGGCCTCTTATCATCAATTGGAGAAAGTGTTACGAGCCTTTCAGATGAAGTGACGAAGCTACCATTTGATCTCGAAACCGCCATCAATACAGGGTTTGATATTACAACGCAACAGCCGCAATTGTTCGTTTGTGAGAATTTCAATCAATTGATTCGTGCTGTTGAGGAATTTTCTGAGACGATGGCCTTTAAGGTTGGAGGGACGGAAAGCTTGGAGAAGGCTGTTCGGTCCGCTAATACAGCGACATCTGTGTTCAGCTCAGGTCTCGAGGTAACCGGCACAGTGACAGACCTTGTAAAGGATGAAGATGGAGAAGCGGTTTTCATGCGCACAACGGGTCCAACCGCATTGTCTGTCGATGGTCAAGTGCTTGAAGGACATGGAAAAGATGTTCATTCTGAAGGCTTCAGCTCGCCAATCGGTGTGTTGGCCGGAACGGATAAACCACTCGAAGACTGGAGTGAAGAGGATTTTGCGGAGCATGAGGAAGACGTGAGTCTCGCGTTTGAATCAGGTGTGACGGTTGAAGGGAAACTTCAAGAAGTCATCCGTAAAAACGGGAAGGTCGTGGTAATTCGTATTCAGAATGCAAAAGTGACCCATCTCGATGACGTACTGTTTGAAAGTGGGGAAGGTGTTTTCGATATGGCGGTCGGAACGCATATCACTTCCGTATTTGCCGGAGCGGCAGACAGTGAACACTTCTTCGGTACTGATGTAAAAGAGGAAGAAGAGGAAGCTGAACCAAGTGAGCTTACGCCATTAGAAAAGCTTTACGGTGAGATTCGCAGCTTGCGAGAAGAAGAGAAGACCCCACAGGAGGTCATCCACACGATCCAGCAGGTTGTGTCTGAGCTGGAGAAGTTCCCTGAGGATTGGCTGCTGCGCCTTGAAATCGTAGAGATCCTCACTCAGAAGCCACTCTTGCCAACAACGAAGCACAAGGTGCTGGATGATCTTGAGAGATTGAAAGACCATGAGAAGCTGAACAAATGGATTGAAAACGGATTGCACCTGATCAAGGTCAGAAAATCCGCATAAAAACTTACGAACTCCGATTTTAGTAAAATCGTTGAATAGGAAAGAACCAGAGTTGAAACCTCCCCGACTCTGGTTCTTTCTCATTTGGGAACTCATAACAAGAACGCTCAATCCGTCTTCAACGGAATTTCGAGGACGTGGACTTCTGATCCGTCCTTCGCACTTTCTACGAATATCTTCAATACGAGCGGTCCAGTGACATCAGCCGGTACACTGATCGTTTTTTCAAAGGTCCCCCATGCTGGTGCGCCTTCTGAGGTTATGATGAAATCCTCCTCAAGCACTTGATCGCCATCTTTCAACTCATATTGAAAGACAGCTTCAAACACCCGCGCCTTCCCTTTAAAGAGGAATTCATTACCGACAACTTGATTTGGTCGTGGCGATTCAATCTTGAAGGCGTCATTTTCTACCGGTTCATCGTCTGTCGCATCGTCATCAGGACCATCCTTACCATCACTTTCGTCATCCGGTTTACCTTGATCCTCTGATGCTGGTGGATCACTTGAAGAATCGCTGTCATTGGTTATCCATTGGTAGCCGCCAATCCCCAAAAGGACAATCAACAATATGATCAACATCCGTTTCAATGAAACTCCCTCCTTTCCACAAGTCTATGAGTAAAGGCGAGGAATAACATTCTTTTTTGTCTATGGAAATAAAATGAGGATGTACAAATAACCTATAAAAAAAGCCGACCTTGGGAGGTCGACTCTTTTAATGAACATCATTATTTTGTTGATGCAACTGGTTTTTCAATAACGTCGTCAATCAAACCGTATTCTTTCGCACGGTGAGCGCTCATGAAGTTGTCACGATCCGTGTCGCGTTCAACAACTTCAACTGGCTGTCCAGAACGGTCTGCGATGATCTTGTTGATCTTTTCGCGCATTTCGATGATACGACGAGCATGAATTTCGATGTCAGCAGCTTGCCCTTGAGTACCACCTAAAGGTTGGTGAATCATGACTTCACTGTTTGGAAGTGCATAACGCTTTCCAGGCTCACCAGCTGTAAGTAAGAATGCACCCATGGATGCAGCCATACCGATACAGATTGTGCTGACCTTTGGCTTAATGAATTGCATCGTATCGTAGATCGCCATACCTGCAGTGATGGATCCGCCTGGGCTGTTGATGTAAAGGGAGATGTCCTTTTCAGGATCTTCTGCAGCTAAGAATAGCAACTGAGCCACGATTGAGTTTGCGACATTGTCATCAATCGCGCTCCCTAGCATGATGATACGGTCTTTTAAAAGGCGGGAGTAAATGTCATATGCACGTTCTCCGCGGTTCGTTTGTTCAATAACTGTTGGGATCAAGTTCATTTCAGAAATCCTCCTCTTTCCATAAGTATCTTTATGGCTTAATTTCATCTTACTCAATAGGTCAATATAGGTCAAACTTTTAGGCTTCATCAACTGTACTTTTCGTTCGACGAGATTCTTCATCTTCAAAATCGAAGTTCAGAAAGGTTTGATTTTGTTGATTCGAAGAAAATCACATTTACATAACTATGTATACATCATACCATTTTTCCCTTTAAGAACCGATTTAAACGTTCCAGTTTGTAATTTTGTTTTACAACTTTCGTATATACAGGACAGAAAGTGCCTAACACTTATAAACAAAAAAACCGTCCCTCGGGACGGTTTTCTTCCATTTTTATTCGGTTTGAGTTTATGATTCTGTTTCGTCTTCTTCTGTGTTGTTCGTGTAGGTTGATGTTCCGTCTCCGAGTCCGAGGAAGTCCTTCAACGCTTGTTTGTTCTGTTCGATATCCATATCAAGGACCTGACCGACGCCGCTGTATGTCGGTTCTCGGAAGGAATCTTTAATTGGAATCTTCATCGTTTCAATCTCACTTTTGTTCGTCATAACATTCTTTGCAAGACCGATTGCGGTGAACATTTTCATATTGGTGTCGATATAAGGCTGGATCGTCCCCATGACCTTCGGCAGCTTACTGATACCGTAAAGGCTCGTGAACTCCTCCTTCACCTTCGCAATGACTTTTTGTTGGCGTTCCACACGGGTGAAATCTCCGCGTAAATCGTGACGGAAACGGGCATAACCGAGAAGTTCTTTTCCGTTCAGCTTTTGAAGCCCTGGTTCAAGGGTCACATCGATGTTTTCTGACATCCGTTTTTCGACGTTGATTTCAATCCCATCCGGTGCGATCGTATCAATGATTTGTTCGAAGCCTTTAAAATCGACGATGGCGTAGTAATGAATGTCGATATCGAAATTCTCCTTAATCGTTTGACGAAGCAATTCCGGTCCACCGTGGAAAAAAGCAGCGTTGATTTTATTTTTCGGATAACCCGGAATTTCAACATAAGAGTCCCGCATCAAGGAAACGAGCTTCGCTTTGTCGCTCTCAGTATCATATTG
Organism: Pseudalkalibacillus sp. SCS-8; assembly: GCF_040126055.1. Classification (NCBI taxonomy): domain Bacteria; kingdom Bacillati; phylum Bacillota; class Bacilli; order Caryophanales; family Fictibacillaceae; genus Pseudalkalibacillus; species Pseudalkalibacillus nanhaiensis. Next base: position 3,131,568 of record NZ_CP143541.1, on the reverse strand, counting down.
CGCAATCATGATTGTATCGGTTCTCGATTGCTGATCTTCTTTTCGAGCATCCACACCAAGCAAAAGAATATTATATTTCCCCTTCACTTTCTGCTCAGGGGCATTGAATTCATAATTACTTTCCATCTCTTTGGTAGGTTGTGCCTGTTGGAGACCTAAATAATATTGAATAGCAGCATAGCCAGCGACAGCAATAAATAGTATCATGAACAATAAAAGTGCGCGTTTGAAGAATTTCCCTTTTTTCTTTTCTTTCTTTCGATCGATTCGTGAAGCCATTTCACGTTCACCACCGTTTTATTTATAAATGAGCACTGACTCCAAATTATAGCACAACTTGTAAGAATTTGTATGGATATGGCGTAAAATAGAACATTCTGAAGGAGGTTCCTTTTTTGCTAGAAACAGCTTATGAAATGTTCCAGTTCGTTCTGACAGTAGGTATGTCTATTATTATTCCCGTTATCATCATTTATAAAATCATACGTAAAAAGAAACTACCGAATAATGAATTCACACCTTATGACGATCTAACAATGGGGAGAGTTCCGTACGAAAAACAAAAAATAAGTGAAGACCACAAGCACCATGTGCAGTATGAAGAGAAAAGACACGAGAATTGAAAAACGATCCCGATAATTCCCTTAAATTAGTTGGAAACGTTTGCAAGCTAAAAGTGATTTTGCTACCATTCAGTTAATAGAGAGACTGAAGAATGGAGTGAAAACATATGAAAATAAAGCGTCTACCATTTTTATTTGCGATTTCTTTACTTATGATTGGTTTACTCGTCGCTTGCGGTTCAGACGAAAACGATCAGACAGCGGAAAATGAAAAGACACAACCAACTGAAGAACAGCAAGAAAGTGATGATCAAGATCAAGAAGGAGCGGACAATAACGATCAGCAAGCTTCGGAAGGTGAAGACGCTACAAACGGGAATACCATCAAAATCACCGCATCGGAGATGAAATTTGAACCATCCACAATCAAGCTTAAGAAAGATCAAGAATACGAATTTGTCATGACGAATGAAGGACAAGTATTCCATGATTTTGTAGAGGATGAACTTGAAATCGAAATGATTTCCATGAGTGAAATGCCTGAACACCCAGAGCAAACGTCAATGATTGACAAATTGTTAGGCACGAAAAAGGCTTATGCTCATGGCGATAAGAAGGACATGAAGACCCTTCATATGAACAGCAATCCAGGTGATACTGTGAGCATTAAATTCATTCCGAAAGAAACTGGCACGTTTGAATTTTATTGCAGTGTACCTGGTCATAAAGAGGCCGGAATGAAAGGGACAATCATCGTAGAAGAATAATTGCCGCAAAGGAACAGCGCTCATTCAGCAGCTGTTCTTTTTTTGTTTTAATTCTTGGATTTGCAAATATTACATGGTGATAAAGCGCATTCATTTTTGATATGATGGGGTAAGGGAGGTATTGTTATGGAATTAGGTTTATATCAAACGCAATCACTGAAACTTGTCATGACCAATGAGTTGCGACAAGCCATAACGATTTTACAATACCCTACACTTGAACTGACACATTTTTTACGACAGCAGGCTCTTGAAAATCCTCTCATCGATCTGTTGGAAAAAAGGACAGAGCCGGTCCAGGGAGATTCACAATCTGATCTGGATGCTCGTGACTCGTGGTTTTATGAGGAAGATGATACGAACCCGATCAACTTTTTGAAGGCTGAAGATCCGAGTTTACAGGATCATCTTATTGAACAGATTGCCTGGCTTGATATATCTGAGAATGAGCGAATGGCAGCTGAGTATATGATTTATTGCCTAGATGAAAATGGCTACCTCGATTGCAGTTTAGAACGGCTGCAGGTTGAGCTAGGGATACCTGAAGAAGCACTTGAACACATTTTGGGGCTGGTTCAACAATTAGAACCTGCTGGTGTTGGAGCGAGGTCCTTGTCTGAGTGCTTGTTGCTTCAATTCGACAGGATCGAGTACAATAATTCCGTCGCCCGTACGATCATTCAGCATCATTTAAACGATTTAGCAGATAAAAAGTTTACACATATTATGAAAGCGCTTCAGATCACAAAGGATGAATTAAAGCAGGCGGATGAATTGATTCGCTCGTTGAATCCAAGACCTTGTGTGAGTTATTCGCAATCTAGGAGTGAATGGGTTCAGCCAGAGTTTTTTATTGAATTAGATGAAACTGGTCGTTATATCATTCGAATGAATGAAGAGCTTGTCCCTGAGGTCACGTTGAACGAACGTTACTTCCGCTTAATGAAGGGTCACCACGACGCCAAAGCCTATTTGGAAAAACAGCTGCAAAAATACGAATGGCTGAAGCGAAGTCTTGAACAGCGCCGGCAAACCCTGACAAGCCTAGGAGAATACCTTGTGCAAAGGCAACGGGACTTTTTCGAATATGGGTATGAGGCTTTAAAACCGATGACCCTCCGGGAAGTGGCGGATGCGATCGAGGTTCACGAATCTACTGTCAGTCGTGCGGTTAAAAATAAAACGATTCAAACCCCGAAAGGGACGATAGCACTCAAGTCACTCTTTTCTTCTAAACTAGACAGAGGGAATGATTCAGAAGAAGCCTCATCCACTCAAGTCAAAGTCAGGATTCAACAAATGATTGAAGAAGAGACGAAGGGAAAGCCGTTATCGGACCAAAAGCTTGCAGATAAGCTGAAGAGTGAAGGAATATCAATTTCGAGAAGGACAGTCGCAAAATACCGGGAAGAACTCGGAATCGCTTCCTCATCGAAAAGAAAAGCACTTGTAGTATAATGAAGATGGAACGAATGATGTTCCATCTTTTATTTTTCCATGAACCCTATTAAAAGGAGTACATTTATGCTGACTGTCCACTTTTATACGAAAGAAAATTGCCCGCTTTGTGATCATGCGCTTCTTATATTAGAAGAGCTTCAGGATGAGCTTGGATTTCATATCGAAATAAGGGATATTCATGAGAAGGACGAATGGATAGAGGCGTATGGATTGATGATTCCCGTAGTCCAAATCGATGGTGAGAACATACAATATGGTAAGATCGACTTATTTTCACTAAGAAACCGCTTACTTACATTTTATTAGTTTTTTAAGTTGAACACGCGTCGAAGTATTGCTATGATACAAATTGTAAGGTCGGTAAATTTTTTTACACCAATCGGGACATAATATGACTAGGTGGGACAATTAAAGTCCCTCACTCTCGTCCAAAGGGGAGTTGCGATGGAGCCGATCATTGAAATACAACGAAAATTATTGCCAGATTTAATGGATGTTATGCAGAACCGTTATCGCATCCTTCAGAACGTCCGGTATCTTCAACCGATTGGAAGGCGAAGCTTAGCGGCGAACCTTCAACAGACGGAAAGGGTACTCCGGGCGGAAGTCGAGTTCTTACACAAACAAGGGCTTTTGAATATCGCTTCTTCAGGTATGACTTTGACCGATGAAGGCAATGATATTCTCCTAGAACTCGAAAATATTATGAAAGAAGTTTCAGGTCTTCATGTTTTAGAAGAGCGATTACGGGAAAAATTAAAGTTGGCAGAAGTGATTATCGTCCCAGGTGATAGTGATCGGGACCAATGGGTGAAAAAAGAAATGGGGAAAGCCGCAATCAAACGTCTTCTCCCATTACTGAAAACCGAAAAAACCATCGCTGTTACTGGTGGAACGACCCTTTCGGCAGTAGCGGAAATGATGAAGCCATTACCGAATAAAAGTAAACCTTTGATTGTCCCAGCCCGGGGCGGATTAGGTGAACAGGTTGAAAATCAAGCGAATACGATCTGCTCGACCATGGCCCGTAAAGCCAATGGCGAATATCGACTGTTGCATGTCCCAGATCAATTAAGCAACGAATCGTATCAATCCTTGATTGAAGAACCGGGTGTAAAAGAAGTGCTTGACCTGATCCGATCTGCTGAAATCGTCATCCATGGTATTGGAGAAGCGAAGACGATGGCGGAACGGCGGAAATCATCCAAGCAGGTCTTTCAGGAAATTGAAAAGCACGAAGCCGTTGCGGAAGCATTCGGTTATTACTTTGACAAGGACGGTTCCATCGTCCACAAAGTGAAGACCGTCGGCTTACAGCTTGATGATCTGACGGATGAAAAAACAATCTTTGCGGTTGCTGGCGGCAGCAGTAAAGCAAATGCCATTGCAGCCTATATGAATCGCGGACCTCGTCAGATTTTGATTACAGATGAGGGCGCAGCAAAAGAGTTGATTTAAGGACTGGCAAATCACATGTCAGAAACCATTACTTAACATACACATTTCAAGGAGGAGTTTTAACATGGCTACAAAGATTGGTATTAACGGATTTGGACGTATTGGACGTAACGTATTCCGTGCAGCACTTAAAAACAATGATGTTGAGGTTGTAGCAGTAAACGACCTTACAGATGCAGAAATGCTTGCACACCTTCTACAATATGACACGGTTCATGGAAAGCTTGATGCAAAAGTTGAAGTAAACGGTGAAAACCTGGTTGTAGATGGTAAGGAAATCAAGGTTCTTTCTGAGCGCGACCCTGCTCAACTTGGTTGGGGAGACCTTGGCGTTGAAATCGTCGTAGAATCTACCGGTCGTTTCACGCAACGTGACGATGCAGCGAAACACCTTGAAGCTGGCGCGAAGAAAGTTGTTATCTCTGCACCTGCGAAGAACGAAGACATCACGGTCGTTCTTGGTGTAAACGAAGACAAATACGATGCAGCTAGCCACAACGTGATCTCTAACGCATCTTGTACGACAAACTGTCTAGCACCACTTGCGAAAGTCTTGCATGACAAGTTCGGTCTTAAGCGTGGAATGATGACAACTGTCCACTCTTACACAAATGACCAACAAATCCTTGACCTGCCGCACAAAGACTACCGTCGTGCGCGTGCTGCTGGAGAGAACATCATCCCGACAACAACTGGTGCTGCAAAAGCGGTATCCCTTGTCCTTCCTGAGCTTGAAGGCAAGTTGAACGGTATGGCAATGCGTGTTCCAACTCCAAACGTTTCACTTGTTGACCTTGTTGCTGAGCTTGATAAAGAAGTAACAGTTGACGAAGTAAACGCAGCATTTAAAGAAGCTTCTGAAACAAACTTGAAAGGTGTTCTTGGATACAGTGACGAGCCGCTTGTTTCCCGTGACTACAACGGAAACCCTGATTCTTCTACAGTAGATGCTCAATCTACAATGGTGATGGAAGGAAACATGGTTAAAGCAATCTCTTGGTACGACAACGAGAGCGGTTATTCTCACCGTGTTGTTGATCTTGTTGCGTTCATCGCTTCTAAAGGTCTTTAAGATACAGTTTATCAACAGGAAAAACTGTACCTGAACGATAAGTTTATATAGAATAAGGATTGTGGGGAGAGGGGTAGTATTACTCCTCTTTTCACATGTACTTAAAGGTGTTTGAAAAGTAACTGATTCATCTGCTTTTCAAACGACCAATCCGATTATAAGATGAATTCACGTAATTAAGGAGGCTTTCCGAATGCAAAAACAATCTATACGCGATGTTGATGTGAACGGGAAAAGAGTGTTCTGCCGTGTCGACTTCAACGTACCGATGAAGGATGGAGAAGTGACCGACGACACTCGTATCCGTGCAGCACTACCTACAATTCAACACTTGGTTGAAAAAGGAGCAAAGGTCATTCTCGCAAGTCACCTTGGACGTCCGAAAGGTGAAGTGGTAGAGGAACTACGGCTTGATCCTGTTGCGAAGCGTCTTAGTGACCTATTGAACCAGACTGTCACAAAAACGGACGAAGTATATGGTGAAGAAGTCAACAAAGCCATTTCTGGTTTGGACAATGGTGACGTCTTACTTATTGAAAATGTTCGTTTCGAAGCTGGCGAAGAGAAGAACGACCCTGAACTTGCAAAAGCATTTGCCGATCTAGCAGACCTGTATGTCAATGACGCATTTGGCGCAGCACACCGTGCACATGCTTCAACTGAAGGTGTCGCTCATCACTTACCTGGTGTTGCTGGACTTCTAATGGAGAAGGAGCTTGAGGTTCTTGGCAAAGCACTAGCTGAACCTGAGCGACCATTCACAGCCATCATTGGTGGAGCGAAGGTAAAGGACAAAATCGGTGTCATCGACAATCTATTAGATAAGGTCGATAACTTGATCATTGGTGGCGGACTTGCTTACACATTTGTCAAAGCGTTAGGTTATGACATCGGAAAGTCACTATTAGAAGAAGATAAGATTGATCTAGCTAAATCGTTCATGGAAAAAGCAGAGCAAAAAGGCGTGAAGTTCTACATGCCGAAAGACGTTGTCGTAGCGGACGATTTCTCTGGAGACGCAAACACGAAAGTCGTACCGATCGATGAAATCCCTTCAGATTGGGAAGCGCTCGACATCGGTCCAGCTACTCGAGATGAGTACCGTACTGTCATTGAAGGTTCGAAGCTTGTCATCTGGAACGGACCGATGGGTGTATTCGAGATTGATACATTCGCTAATGGAACGATGAGTGTTGCGAAAGCCCTTGCTGATTCACCGGACACATACAGTGTCATCGGTGGCGGTGATTCTGCGGCAGCCGTAGAGAAATTTGGTTTTGCTGACAAGATGAGCCATATCTCCACAGGTGGAGGAGCATCCCTCGAATTTATGGAGGGGAAGGTTCTTCCGGGAGTTGCAGCCCTGAACGACAAGTAAAAGAGGAAACTTGTATAGATTTTTGCGAAATTTTCTCATGAAATCTACCTAATGATTAAAAGAAAGGTGGTCCTTAAAGGATGCGTAAACCGATTATCGCAGGAAACTGGAAAATGCATAAAACGCTTGAAGAATCGAAGAGCTTCGTTAAGGAAATCAAAGAGCTCGTTCCTGATGAGGAGAAAATTGATTCTGTCATTTGCGCGCCTGCATTGTTCTTGAATGCCCTAGTAAATGAGACAGTAGAAACGAAGCTTCATATAGGGGCACAAAACATGCACTTTGAAGAAAGCGGCGCATTCACGGGCGAAATCAGCCCTCATGCACTGAAAGACTTGAAGGTTGAGTATGTCATTCTTGGACACTCCGAACGACGTGAAATGTTCGGTGAAACGAATGAATCCGTCAACAAAAAAGTCCACGCTGCCTTTAAGTATGACCTTGTGCCGATTGTTTGTGTCGGGGAATCCCTCGAACAGCGTGAGAACAATGAAACGAAATCTCACGTGAAAAATCAAGTCGAGCAAGCTCTAAGCGGATTGTCTGAAGAACAGGTTTCCCAAGTTGTCATCGCTTATGAACCAATCTGGGCGATTGGAACAGGCAAATCGGCTACTTCTGAAGATGCAAATGAAGTTTGTGCCTACATCCGTACTGTGATTGCGGACAAGTTTTCACAAGGGACTGCCGATCAAGTACGCATCCAATACGGTGGAAGCGTGAAGCCTGAAACAATTGAAGAGCTCATGAGCCAATCGGATATTGACGGAGCACTTGTCGGTGGAGCGAGCTTGAAGCCACAGTCTTTCTTACAGTTGTTGGAGGTTGTTCATAATGGCTAAAAAACCAGTCGCACTCATCATTTTAGATGGGTTTGCGTTACGGGATGAAACAGAAGGGAATGCGGTCGCCCAGGCGAATAAGCCGAATTTTGACCGTTATTGGAACGAATTCCCGCACTCCCAGCTGCAAGCTTGTGGAGAAGCGGTCGGACTTCCTGAAGGACAAATGGGGAATTCCGAGGTCGGGCACTTGAACATCGGTGCTGGACGAATCGTTTATCAGAGTCTTACACGAGTGAACCTATCCATCAAGGAAGGCGAGTTTTATGAAAACCAAACTTTCCTGGATGCGATGGATCACGTGAAAAAGAAGGATTCTGCCCTGCATATATTCGGATTGCTTTCTGATGGTGGTATACACAGCCACATTGATCATCTTTATGCGTTGTTGAAGCTGGCAGCGGAAGAAAATGTTGAAAAAGTCTATATTCACGGTTTCTTAGATGGTCGTGACGTCGGTCCTCAATCAGCGAAGGAATATATCACAGCATTACAAGAGAAGATGGACGAGTACGGTGTCGGTGAGTATGCAACGATCTCTGGCCGTTACTATTCTATGGACCGTGACAAGCGCTGGGACCGTGTCGAGCGCTCCTATCGAGCAATGACATACGGGGAAGGTCCATCCTATCAGGATCCGATCGAAGTCGTCGATGATTCCTATAAAAATGAAATCTATGACGAGTTTGTCCTGCCATCGGTCATCACGAAGGAAGATGGCTCACCGGTTGCGACGGTTAACGACGATGATGCAATCATCTTCTTCAATTTCCGTCCTGACCGTGCGATCCAGATTTCCCAGGTCTTCACGAACGAAGACTTCCGTGGATTCGATCGTGGTGAAGGCCGTCCGAAAAATCTGCATTTTGTCTGTCTGACACAATTCAGTGAATCCGTTGACGGAGAAGTTGCGTTCAAACCGACGGACTTGGACAACACGCTCGGTGAAGTTTTATCCCAGCAAAACTATAAGCAGCTTCGAATCGCTGAAACGGAAAAATATCCACACGTCACGTTCTTCTTCAGTGGCGGACGTGAAAACGAGTTCCCAGGTGAAGAGCGTATTTTGATCGACTCGCCGAAAGTCGCGACATACGACTTGAAGCCGGAAATGAGTGCTTATGAAGTGACAGATGCACTACTCGATGAACTGAATGCGGACAAGCATGACGTCATCATCTTGAACTTCGCAAATCCAGACATGGTCGGACATTCTGGTAAGCTTGAGCCAACAATCAAGGCTGTCGAAGCGGTTGATGAGTGTCTCGGTAAAATCGTCGACCTCATTTTAGAAAAAGATGGAGCGGCAATCATTACAGCCGACCACGGTAACTCGGATGAAGTCATCACGAAAGAAGGAAAACCGATGACAGCTCATACGACGAACCCTGTACCGGTCATCGTGACGAAAAAAGGTGTCGAGCTACGTGAAGACGGAATTTTAGCCGATCTATCACCAACGGTACTCGACCTTCTCGGCGGTAAGCAGCCGAAAGAAATGACAGGAAAAACCCTGATCAAGGGAAACGAATAAATCTAAACTTATATTTTTAAAAAATAAGGAGATGAATGGAATGTCATCAAGTATCATTAACATTTTTGCTCGTGAAGTATTAGATTCCCGTGGTAATCCAACGGTAGAAGTGGAAGTATGGTTAGAGTCCGGCGCACGTGGTCGCGCACTCGTTCCAAGTGGTGCGTCAACTGGTGAGTACGAAGCAGTTGAGCTTCGTGACGGAGACAAAGACCGTTACCTCGGAAAAGGCGTATTGAACGCTGTAAACAACGTAAACGAAGTCATCGCTCCTGAGCTTGTTTATTTCGATGCGCTTGATCAAGTCGCAATCGACAAGCAATTGCTTGAGATTGATGGAACAGAAAACAAAGGTAACCTAGGCGCAAACGCAATCCTTGGTGTATCCATGGCTGTTGCACACGCTGCTGCAGATCACCTGGGTGTACCACTATACAACTACCTTGGTGGATTCAACGCGAAATCTCTTCCAACACCGATGATGAACATCTTGAACGGTGGAGAGCACGCAGACAACAACGTAGACATCCAAGAATTCATGATCATGCCAGTAGGTGCTGAATCCTTCCGTGAAGCACTACGTGTTGGTGCGGAAATTTTCCACACGTTGAAAAAGGTATTGAAGGAAAAAGGCTTGAACACAGCTGTTGGTGACGAAGGTGGATTCGCTCCGAACCTAGGATCCAACGAAGAAGCGATCTCTACGATTATCGAAGCGATTGAAAAAGCTGGTTACAAGCCGGATGAAGAAGTGAAATTGGCATTGGATGTTGCGTCTTCTGAGCTTTATAAAGATGGCAAATATCATCTTTCCGGTGAAGGTGTTACGAAGACATCTGAAGAAATGGTTGCTTGGTATGAAGAGCTTACGTCCAAGTATCCGATCGTTTCCATTGAGGACGGTCTTGACGAGAACGACTGGGGCGGATGGGAAAAGCTTACGGCTGCAATCGGTGACAAAGTACAACTTGTCGGTGACGACTTGTTCGTAACGAACACAGCGAAGCTTTCTGAAGGTATTGACCGTAAAGTCGGTAACTCCATCCTGATCAAAGTGAACCAAATCGGTACGTTGACGGAAACGTTCGACGCGATCGAAATGGCGAAGCGCGCAGGATATACTGCAGTCATCTCTCACCGTTCTGGTGAAACAGAAGACAGCACAATCGCAGACATCGCAGTTGCGACAAACGCTGGCCAAATCAAGACAGGTGCACCGTCACGTACGGACCGTGTAGCGAAGTACAACCAGCTTCTCCGTATCGAGGACGAGCTCGACTACGCTGGTTTCTATGCAGGACAAGACGCGTTCTACAACATCAAGAAGTAAGACAACTGAATGAACTCCATTGATATCAGGGAAGTGGAAGCACACCAACTGAACTGAAAGCAAAAAGACCCGATTGGATAGCCGCCAATCGGGTTTTCTTATTTTATGAAGGTGCCAGGCACCATTCAGAACCCGTTGCGGCACAACGGTTCTAAATCGGTGCCTGGCACTATAGGTTGAAAGGCTCACTACATGTCTTCGTTGTCGGCATGTACGTCGCTTCGTTGTGGCTCGATTCCGCTGTCTGCTTGATTAATGAGCATATCGAGCGGCTGGTAGGCATCACTTTGAACGGTGAATCCGGGATTCAGATTCGTCGCCGTTTGCAATTCTTTATCTTTTTCGATATTCGGATCTTTTCTAGTCATTGCAGAACACCTCCATATCTCTAATATGGATATCGTCCGAAAAAATTATGTTCATCATCATTTACCATGACGTTTGGGTAATACTAACGTGTAACTGATGATCGGAGGAGTTTTTAAATGACACTTGTTCGACTGGGGTATGTCGCAATGGCGTTAAGTCTGCAGAACGCCTCGCCTTCTCAAACCATGACCATCCAAAACTTTTCAAAAATACAAAACAGGGATGCTGCCATGCTGAAGCTTGAACGGATTACCCGTTCAAACCTTCATAACACATTAAGGATATTACGTCATAATGCTGCGCACGATATCAAGTTCTATCGAATGACCTCAAGGCTCGTCCCTTTGGCGACGTATGAAGAATTGCCTGATTGGAACTACATGGATGCCATTACGGAGGAGCTTTACGAGATTGGTGAGTTTGTAAAAGAACACGAAATGCGTGTAGATTTCCATCCCGATCATTTCGTGCTCGTCAATACGCCGAAAAAGGATGTATTGAAAATGACGGTCAAAACCCTGATGCTACATAAGCGTCTGCTTGACGGGATGTCAGTCCACCCGAAGCACAGGTGTGTTCTCCACGTCGGCGGGATGTACGGGGATAGACAGATCGCTTTGGAGCGGTTTGTAGAAAACTGGATGCTCATTCCCCCAGGTATCCAGGAAATGATCATCCTTGAGAACGATGATAAGTCCTTCCATCTAGAAGACACCTTATACTTATGCGAAAAGCTTGGGGTACCGCTCGTATTCGACTATCACCATCATCTTGCCCACCACGATAACGAACACTGGGAGGAGGAATGGGAACGAGTCGTCAACTCCTGGTCCGATTCCCATCTACCGATCAAAATGCACATCTCCAGCCCTAAAAGTGAAAAACAATTCCGCTCTCATGCGGAATATGTCGATTCCGAAATGTTCATGGACTTCCTGAATCAAATTAAAGGAAGCGTCGAACAGATCGACTGCATGATTGAAGCGAAGAAGAAAGATGAAGCCCTCTTCAAGCTGATGCGCGATCTCAAAGACCACCCGAATGTCGAAATTGTCGACGGAGCCAGCTTCTACGTAAAATAGTGTCGGTGTCAGGCACTTTGCTACGTAGTTAGTGTCAGGCACCGACTTCTTAGACATTTGATGAGAGTTGGTGCCTGACACTAAGAAAGTAAAGTGCCTGACACTCCCAACCAACCCTTGCTGCTCAACGGATTGAAAATAGTGCCTGACACTTCCCAACGACACCGACAAATTATGTTGAAACTTTTGAGTTCGTTGTGGTACATTTAAGGTACTGGATTGTGTCGCTGGAGGTGGATTAAATGGAAACATTCTTGATGGTCTTATTGATTATTGTTGCATTAGGATTGATTGCAATTGTTGTTCTTCAATCTGGTAAGAGTGCTGGACTTTCTGGTGCGATTACAGGTGGAGCGGAACAATTATTCGGGAAACAGAAAGCACGCGGAATCGACGCTGTCTTCCAAAAGGCAACGATCGTTCTTGCAGTCTTATTCTTCATCCTTAGTATCATTCTAGGTTACGTATATTAATAACGTCGAAAGAACAGCAAGTATCGCGCTTGCTGTTTTCTTTATTTCACCGGAAAAATGGATACACACTTTCATAAGTTTTCATTAGTTTATGTGTAACGAAGGCTCGCCAAAAGTAAGTAAGGCTTTCCTTTGCCAAGATATCTTAATTCAGCGATAATGGAGACCGAGAATTCGTTCCACAAATTTCCCGAACGGATTGACATACATACGTTTTAACGCTTCCGACAAGGGGCAAACTAAAAGAAAGAATGAAGGAGTCCGGTTCATGATAGGTTGTCTATGTCTTCACGGTTTTACCGGAAGCCCTTATGAGGTGGAGCCGCTTGTCCACTATCTAAAAGAACACACAGATTGGGTCATTGCATCTCCTACCTTCCCAGGGCATGATACAGGAGGCCGGATGGAGCATGTCCACTTTGAAGAGTGGATCAAAACGGCCGAAATGGAACTCAGGGCTCTCGAAAAAAAATGCGACACGATCTATGTCGTCGGCTTTTCAATGGGTGGAATGATCGCTGGGTACTTAGCGGCTAATCATAAAATCGACAAGCTCGTATTGATGAGTGCTGCTGCTTATTACGTCAGCCCACGCCAGCTGTTCCTAGACATCAAACAGATGGTCCTTGACTTATTCAAAGGAAAAATAAAGGATAATGAATTGTTCCAACGATATATGCGGAAGTTCCGGATTACACCGTTGTCGATGACCTTCCAATTCAGAAGGCTCATCTACAATTTGAGGCCTTATATTGAAAAAATCCAGACACCCACGCTCATTCTCCAAGGGGAATGTGACGGCGTCGTCCCGAAGAAAAGCGCGCACTACATTTACGATACGATACGAAGCACCGAGAAAGAACTTGTTTTTCTACCACAATCGAAACACATCATATGCCACGGTACAGAGCAAGAAGACGTCATCCGGCACGTCTTTCACTTTCTAACAGATAAAGAACCAAAGGTTATAAAAGGAGAGGAAACATCATGAAAATCGTAACACCAAAACCATTCTTCTTCGAGGGAGGAGATCGGGCAGTCCTTTTATTGCATGGATTCACAGGGAATTCCTCTGATGTCCGTATGCTTGGACGCTTCCTGCAAAAACAAGGCTACTCCTGTCTAGCGCCGCACTACAAAGGACATGGCGTACCCCCGGAAGAGCTCGTCCATACCGGTCCTGATGATTGGTGGAAGGACGTCATGGACGCATATAATGAGCTGAAAGACAAAGGCTATGAAGAGATTGCTGTAGCAGGTCTTTCACTTGGTGGCGTATTTTCCTTGAAGCTGGCTTATACAGAACCGGTCAAGGGTATTGTACCGATGTGTGCGCCTATGCATATTAAAAGTGAAGAAGTTATGTACGAAGGTGTCCTCGAATACGCGAGGGAATATAAGAAATACGAGGGGAAATCCGAAGAGCAGATTGAAGAAGAAATGGAAGAGTTCAGAAAGACGCCGATGAATACGTTGAAGGCGCTGCAAGAACTCATTTCGGACGTTCGCTCGAACATTGATATGATTTACACACCGACGTTCGTGGTACAAGCAAGACATGACGAAATGATCAATACGGAAAGTGCCAACATCATTTATGATGCCATTGAATCCAATCATAAGGATCTCAAATGGTACGAAGAATCCAGCCACGTCATCACCTTAGATAAGGAAAAAGAACAGCTTCATGAAGATGTTCTGGAATTCTTAAACTCGCTGGATTGGAATAACTAAAACATACTTATTGATAGAGACATCACCGAAGGAGGGATTGAACCATGGATCAAGAAAGAATTTTAGCTTTTATGAGAGAAGAAGCCTATAAACCGATGACCGTACAAGAACTGGAGCAAGAGCTCGGTTTGAATGATGCAGAAGATTTCAAGGATCTCGTCGTCACCTTGAACGATATGGAAGAGAACGGTTCTGTCGTAAGGACGCGCAGCAACCGATATGGCGTACCGGAACGGATGAACCTAGTGAAAGGGAAACTACAAGGACATGCAAAAGGGTTCGCGTTCCTCATCCCGGAACAAAAAGGCGAAAAGGATATCTATATTTCCCCTAGTGACTTGAATGGAGCGATGAGTGGAGATACGGTGCTTGTACGGATTTCCAGCCGTCGTGGCGATGGAAAGCCAGAAGGAACTGTCATCCGTATCGTTGAACGCGGTGTGACCGAGGTTGTCGGCACGTTCATCGACAGTAAAAGCTTCGGGTTTGTCGAAGCGGATGACAAACGCATTCCGAATGATATCTTTATTCCAAAGGAAGCGATCAATAACGCTGTAGACGGTCATAAAGTACTTGTAAAAATCACTGGTTATCCAGAAGGTCGCTCAAGTGCAACAGGTGAGATCATCGAGATTCTTGGTCATAAAAATGACCCAGGGGTCGATATCCTCTCGATCATCTATAAACACGGCCTGCCGAGGGATTTCCCTGCAGACGTGATGGAGCAAGCTAACTCTGTGCCGGATGAGATCGATCCGGATGATCTCCATGACCGCAGAGACTTACGAGATGAAACGATCGTCACCATTGACGGTGCAGACGCAAAGGACCTTGATGACGCCGTAAACGTCGTAAAGCTTGACAACGGAAACTACAAGCTCGGTGTCCATATCGCTGACGTCAGTCACTATGTAAAAGAAGGATCGCCGATTGACGAAGAAGCATTAGAACGGGGAACGTCCGTCTACCTGGTCGACCGCGTTATTCCGATGATCCCGCATCGTCTATCCAACGGAATTTGTTCCCTGAATCCGAAAGTCGACCGGTTGACGTTATCCTGTGAAATGGAAATCAACGCTAACGGTGATGTCGTTAATCACGAAATCTTCCAGAGCGTCATTCGCACGAACGAACGTATGACCTATACCGATGTTCGTAAAATTTTATTGCGTGAAGACGACGAAGTTCTTGAACGTTATAAAGAGCTCGTACCATTCTTCGATCTGATGGGTGAGCTTGCCGAGATCCTTCGTAAAAAGCGCTTTGAACGAGGCGCAATCGACTTCGATTTCAGTGAAGCACGGGTTCTCGTCGATGAAGAATCCAAGCCGGTCGATGTCGTTTTACGAGACCGTACGGTTGCTGAAAAGTTGATTGAGGAATTCATGCTTGCAGCGAACGAAACGGTCGCGGAACACTTCCACTGGATGAAGGTCCCGTTCATGTACCGGATCCACGAAGATCCAGACGAAGAGAAGCTCACGAACTTCCTCGAGTTCATTACGAACTTCGGTTATGTCGTACGAGGACAAGCGAACAGCATCCATCCACGTGCCCTTCAGCAGATTTTAGAGGAAGTCCAAGGAGAGCCGGAGGAAGCGGTCATCAGTAAGGTTATGCTTCGTTCCATGAAGCAAGCACGTTACGAGCCGGAAAACCACGGCCACTACGGGTTATCGACCGAATTCTATACACACTTCACATCACCGATCCGCCGTTACCCGGACTTGATCGTTCACCGTCTCATCCGTACGTATCTCATTGAGAAGAAAGTGGACGAAAAGACGAAGAACCATTGGGGTGAACGACTGCCTGAAATTGCGCAGCACGCTTCTGAACGCGAACGCCGTGCAGTCGATGCCGAGCGTGAAACGGATGACCTGAAAAAAGCGGAGTTCATGCAGGACAAGATTGGTGAAGAATTCGAAGGCGTCATCAGTGGCGTGACGAATTTCGGATTGTTCGTCGAACTGCCGAATACGATTGAGGGACTCGTCCACGTCAGCTACCTGACCGATGACTATTACCACTTCAACGAACAACAATATGCGATGATTGGCGAACGCACCGGTAAAGTGTTCCGTATCGGTGACGAACTGCAGATCCGAGTGCTGGCTGTCAATGTCGAAGAACGCGCCATCGACTTCGAAATCGTCGGTATGAAGGCACCGTCCGAAAGAAAGAGAAAAGATCGTGCTCGTGTCATTTCGAGTGGTGGTAAGAGTCCGACAAAGGAAAAGAAACGTAACGAGAAGAATGATAAAAACGGTTCATCACGCAAAAAGAAAGGCAACAAGCCGTTCTATAAAGACGTTCAGAAAAAGAAAAAAGGGAAAAAGAAGAAGCGGAAGTAATCGAAGAGGGCGCCCGCAAGGTGTCAGGCACCGACCATATGTTCAGGTGCCTGACACACTCGTGAAGGGCACCCTTTT
The DNA here is from genome assembly GCF_040126055.1 of Pseudalkalibacillus sp. SCS-8. Lineage (NCBI taxonomy): Bacteria > Bacillati > Bacillota > Bacilli > Caryophanales > Fictibacillaceae > Pseudalkalibacillus > Pseudalkalibacillus nanhaiensis. The sequence continues at coordinate 3,115,073 of NZ_CP143541.1, read as the reverse complement.
CTTCCTATAAAGGCGGATTTCTTGACTTTTTTTGACCATTGTTGTTAAAATGTATCATGCAGTTTGAAAGGGGAAACGAAGCTATGGCACGAGATGAAGGGAATTTAATCGCGCAAAATCGAAAAGCAAGACATGATTATGCGGTAGAAGAAACGTATGAAGCAGGTATGGTTTTGCAAGGAACTGAAATCAAGGCCATTCGTGCGAGACGCGTTCAACTGAAAGATTCTTTCTGTCGTGTCGAGAACGGTGAGGTTTTCCTCCATAATATGCACATCAGCCATTATGAACAAGGAAACCGTTACAACCATGAACCGCTTCGTACAAGAAAACTGCTTTTACACAAGAAAGAAATCAAGAAACTGATTGGCGTTTCGAAAGAACCAGGCTACTCGCTTATTCCGTTGAAGCTTTATATCAAAAACGGAGTCGCAAAGGTTTTGATCGGGGTTGCAAGAGGTAAGAAGAAGTATGACAAGCGTGAAGACCTCAAACGCAAGACAGCGAAACGTGAGATTGAGAAAGCCTTCCGTGAACGCCAAAAAATGTAAGCATCTGTAAAATCATTAACAACACATTGTTCATGTGTTATAATAAGTGTTGTCGCCAGTTAGGAAAGCAATGATTTAAAGCAACTTTTAGTAACACTCCTTTTACATGGGGACGTTACGGATTCGACAGGGATAGGTCGAGCTTAAGTTGCGAGCCGAGGGGGTCGGCCTCGTTAAAACGCCAACGCCTATAACTGGCAAAGAAAACAACAACTTCGCACTAGCTGCGTAACAGTAGCTTTGCGGTTCCTCCCTGCATCGCCCATGTGCTAGGGTAAGGGACTCACTTATCAGTGGGCTACGCCGGATTCCACCGCCTGAGGATGAAGGAAGAGAACAACCAGGCTAGCCACATGGACGCCTGTCAGTAGGCTGAAGTGATGGCGAAATGCTAATATACTGACTACGCTCGTAGAAGCTTAAGTGCCGATATTTCTGGACGTGGGTTCGATTAGTAATAGTCGCCTTTTGTGGTAACACAAAAGTGATAACCCGGCTTAATCGGTGAAACCTAAGTCGCAAATGGAGTTTAAGACATCCTATAAGCGATAGGGCAATGCCGAGCGGTATGTGGAGCAATCCAACAGCCGTGTATCGACTCATAGGCTGCCTAAATGGTAGTACTAGGATACGGAATACTACTTGAAAACAAGTAAAAAATAAATTCCGTATAATACGCCGGGGGACCTGATTACACAGGTTCAAGATATAGTCAGTGCCATGACGAAAGCATGGAACAACATGTCCCACCGTCTCCACCATACATAACTATGGTGGTTTTTTTATGCCTACTATTACTTAATTGCAAAGAACTCCTCTTCGAACTTTAACTTATCTAAAAGATCATCATTCGTATATTTACCGTTCCTGTTTGTAACCCGATCATAGTTATTTAAAATCCATAATGCGCGTTTCTTCTTTTGATTGATCCTAAGATAAGGTTCAATCATTTCTAGGACATAAAATACTTCTCTTTTTACTTTTATGTTTAACGTAAAGGAATTCTTATGTTTTCCTGGTTTATAATTTTTCTTATTGGATATACAACCTCCTGTTATAGATTGTAGATATGTTAAAAGTTCTTTGTCTGTAGATGCAATAGTTATTACAGGTCTACGATGCTCACGTGCATGCATTCTTGTTAACGTTATGCTACCTTCACCGTCTATAACTCCAGCAATGTAAGCAGCTTCATAAACTTTCATTTTATTTCTCCTCCCAGCAAAGGAACGTATGTTCTTATTATACTATAAAAGAAGGATATGTAATGAATGTGGTAGAATCTTTATCATGAAATTTTAATCAGGAATTTATAAAGTATTGTTCGAAAAGAGAGGTCTTCAATGGAGATTATATCGTTAAAAGACATACCTAAAGAGAGAATTTTTGAGTTCTTTCGATTGCAATGGGGTAGTCCAAAGATGGTTGTTTCGAGTGGTGTTTATGATGGTTCAACTTTAGATGGCTTTACAATTATAAATGAGGAAAACGAAATAATTGGATTAGTCACCTACATAATCAAAGCTAAAGAAAGTGAGATCATTTCATTAGATAGCCTAAAAGAAGGTAAAGGCATAGGAACGTCTCTTATTCAAGCGGTAGAAAGTGTTGCCCTTCAAAACCAATGTAGGCTTGTAAAAGTGATTACTACAAATGACAATTTGTTAGGACTAAAGTTTTATCAAAAAAGAGGATTTGTATTGTCAAAAATACATAAAAATGCGGTGCAAAGAGCAAGAGAAATAAAGCCTGAAATTCCGTTAATCGGTAATGATGGGATTCCGATAAGAGATGAAATAGAGCTGGAGAAGTTACTCGCTTAACGACTTACAAAAGATTATGTAAATATTCCAGAGTCGGATGAAGCTGGATATGAGCTTACTCAGCTAGTTTCTATCGTTATCTGGAATAAGAATTTTTCTTAAGAGCTTGTTTTCTATTCGTTACTTTGTTTTTCCTTCCCAAGAAAGCATTCCATCAGTCATGTTGAGTACATCATATCCATGATCTTGTAAGAATTTCGAAGCGCGCCAGCTTCTAGCTCCTGATCGACAAACTAAGATATATCTCTTTGATTTATCCAGTTCATGCATACGAAATTCAAGCAATCCTAATGGAATATTTATCGCTCCTGGAATCATTCCTGATGCTGTTTCGCTTGTTTCACGGACATCGATGATTTGGTGATGATCCCCATTGGCAAGAAGTTCTTCAACTTCATTAGCTGTTACTTCTTTCATGTCTTTCACCTCCAAATGGTATGGAATCATATACTTTTTACTAGTAATTCTTGGGCCTCGACCTTTAAATTTGTACATCCGACGATATTAAATCCTTTTTTACGTAAAAACCGGATGCTTACGTTTTTCTCTCTGTTATCAGAAGCAACCAACAGAATATTTTCTTTTGGAATTTCCTTATAATATCTTTTCAAATAAGCAACAGGTAGTTCGATCGCTCCTTGGATGTGATTGTTACAGGATTCATTATAATCCCTTACATCCAAAATGACGGTAGAATTACAGTTTTCTGCAAGCCAATCGTTCTTAAATGGAACCTTCCAAACAGGAACATATCGCTTAAGAATAAAAAGGGTCAACATACTTAGTGAACTTATAACTGCAAGCATGATGTTCTTTCACCTCAATTCAAGGATCACACACTTATATACCCACATGGGTATATGTGGTCTACCATCATATTATACCCCTAAGGGTATTTTGTCAACAATATAGGAGGAGAACGAATAGCATACATTCGTAAAGTTCTTCGAAAAGGAATTAATCGTTTTTTATTGAATAACAAATATTGTAAGAACAGTATAAGGGAAATTTAGTAAGGAGACTCAGTGGAGGGAATGGTCTTGATTAGAAGTGATTCTTAATGCCACTTTGAGAAAGATGTGAAGTAAAGTTCGTTTTAGGGGGCAAATAATATAAAAACATTCTATTATGGGAGTTTAATCGTCGTATTATTATTGTCATTATTAGGGTGTCAGGAAAATTCACCTATATCAGATGAAAAGGATGTAGAAGGTTTTTTTGAACCTGAACCATCGGATTGGGTGAATTATGCAAAGATTGTAAAGGAGTATATGTATCATAGAACTCAAGCAGTAATAAATGATGATATAAACATTCTCTTTGAAAAGTACCCAAATTTAAAAGAGAATATCGATCCTGAAAAAGGAATTAATGTAGAAAAGAATGAGGTTGAATCCTTAAATCAAGGGTTTGACTTTGTGGATGCCAATTACAATATTGAAAGTTATGAACGAATTAAAGTAAAAGAAATAAATGATAATGAAGTAATCGTTCTAGTTCACGGTAGCATTGTTTATTTAAGAGATGACTTTGACGAATCTGGAGGGGAATATTTAATAAAGGTCTTCTTAAAACAGAACGATCATCAATGGACAGTGGTAAAAACTGATGAATACACAATACCTGAATACAAAGAATGGTTACAAGAAAAAAATCAATAGTGGACTATTTAACAAACAGGGGCCATAATCCAAGACGGATTACGTCTCTATTTGTTTAACACAAAAATCTGGCTAGGATTTTTGCATAAAGGTAAGTACATAAAATCATCTCTGAAACCTATGGAATATAACATACGTAAAAATTATACATTTAGCTTTAATAGTAATGGCGCAATCAGAGCAAACAGAGGGGGGAAAATAGATATGGACAGTATTATTTTTGATTTAGATGGTACCATTTGGGATCCAATCGACACTGTACTTAATGCCTGGAATAGCCGTATCAAGGAATATGGCCAAATTAAAAGAGAACTAACCCGAACTGATTTCGAAGGAATTATGGGACTACAAATGCACGAAATCAGTAAAAGATTGTTTCCTTATTTATCTGAGGAAGACCGTGTACAAGTGATTACAGAGTGTTGTAATACTGAACAAGGATACTTAAAAAAACATGGAGGTCATCTTTTTCATAATGTAGAGGATGTACTTCGTGTCCTTTCAAAGAAATACAAACTTTACATAGTAAGTAACTGTCAGGATGGCTACATTGAATCGTTTTATGAGTTTCATAACTTAGGTAAATATTTCTTAGACTTTGAGAATCCTGGAAGAACCGGGCTCTCAAAAGGGGAAAATGTTAAGTTGATTATCGAAAGGAATAACCTTTCAAGTCCTATTTACGTAGGGGATACAGAAGGTGATTTAAATGCGTCTAGATATGCAGAAATACCTTTCGTTTATGCAAAGTATGGTTTCGGACAAGTAAGTGAATATGATGAGGTCATAGAGAAGTTCGATGATCTCGTGAACCTATTTTGATTTTTACACAATCGGGGGCATATCCGAAAATGGATAAGTCTCTTTATTTTGAAAAATAACAATTGAGTTCGATCTCATAATTTGAAATAATTGGAACAAAGTGAGTAGTTGAGGATCTCAAAATAAATTCATATTGTTTAAAAGATAATACCCTACATTTAATTTAGTTTAAGGCGGCGTAAAAATTGAAAGAATGCATTTTCTGTCATCCAGATTTAGAACCAGATCAAAATATCATTTTAAGTAATGAGCTATGTATGTTTTTACAGTTAGAGCAATTTCAAAAAAAGGGTACTCAACTCGAAGGAGCTGGGTTAATTGTTCCTAAGGAGCATAAGGAAACAGCTTTTGATCTAACCCGAGATGAATGGGATGCAACCTATTCACTTCTTCAAGAAGTAAAACAATATTTAGATGAAATGTATCAACCTCAAGGCTACAATCTTGGTTGGAATTGTGGCGAAATTGGTGGTCAACATATTTTCCATGCGCATTTGCATGTATTACCAAGGTATGAAGATGAACCTCTAGCAGGTAAAGGGATTAGATATTTATTTAAAGGTAAAGAAAATGAAAGAATGAGTTATTAAATAACAGGAGAGGGACTTTATGGAGGGAATATTTAAAGATTTACCTACATTTGAAACTGACCGATTAGTACTGAGAAAAGCAAGAGAAGAAGATATTCACGATATATATGAATATGCGTCAGAGCAAGAAATTTCGAGGTATACCCCGTGGAACTTTCATAAGACAATAGATACCACACAAAAGCTTGTTGAGATCATTCAAGATAATTATAACAACGATAAAGAAAGTGATTGGGTTATCGAGTTAAAAGAGAATAACAAGGTTATTGGTCTATGCGGGTTTGTACGTTGGAATAAACACCATAACCGTATAGAAGTTGCTTATTCACTCTCCCGTTCCCATTGGGGGAAAGGCTATACTACTGAAGCAGTAGAACAACTTGTCAAATTTGGTTTTGAAAACATGCAGCTAAACAGAATTGAAGCAAAAGTGTCACAAGAGAACTCTGCCTCCATAAAAGTTCTCGAGAAATTGGGGATGAAGCCTGAAGGGATATTAAGAGACTATTGGTTTAAAAATGGAGAATATACAACTGTTCAAACCTACTCTGTAATTAAATCTGATTGGGTAAACAGCCTTTAAGTACGAAATGGGCGCTAAGGGGGAGCATATGAAAAAAAGCGTCGTAACGCTCTTTGGAATCATAATCTTCACAATATTACTCTTAAGCTATTTCGAATACAAAGAAAAGCAGCACGCATTCTCCACACCAGAAACTGCCCTAAATAATTTAAAAGAAATGGATCTTGAAGTGGTAGAAATTATCAGTACACGGTTCTTCGAGAAAGAAAGTGTTGCATACACATTTTATTACTCAAAAATAAACCGTCCCAAAGACTATTTAGCCGTAGCAAAATTTAATAAAAACAACCATGGTTGGCGTTTTGAGAATGTAATCGGGGTAGGCAATATTGACTTGAATAATGTAGGGAATTCAGTAGAAAAGAATGGTACGTTAATTGGATTTTCCGACTATGGGGTCAAAAGTGTAGAGCTTGATGTACATAAGGCCGAAATTGTTCCGTTGGAAGAAAAGCAACTTAAAGTATGGTTGTTTCATGGTTTGAATCATGAAGAAAAAGAGGACGAAATCCAGTTTCTCCATATGGATTAATAGTGGAGATTGTATAGTAATGATAGATAAATAATGTTTGGAAAGGTGAGTATATGAGAGTTATTACGTTATGTGGTTCAACGAAATTCAAGAAACAGTTTAGAGAAACAGAGGCCTCATTAACTTTACAAGGACATGTTGTAATCAGCCTTGGTTTCTTTGAACAGAGTGAAGGAATACAAATTACAGAAGAGCAAGAACAGTTATTTAAGAAGATCCACTTTAAGAAAATTGATATGGCGGATGAAATTTTTGTTATCGATGTTGATGGATATATTGGAAGCAGTACGAGTAAGGAAATCGAATATGCGAATAAAACAAATAAGCCTATCCGTTATTATTCAAAAGTAAATTTGGAGAGTGTTACTCCATAAAACAGGGTCTCGAAGGGAGGAGAACATGAAGTTAGTTATATTTTTTGGGTTAATGATTGTTTCTTTGCTCGTTTCAGTCATTTGGGGACAGCTGCAATTAAGAAAAACGAATAAATTCTGGACATCATTTATAACCGCTTTTTTATTGAATGTGGTAATTTTAGGATTAGGAAGTATATGGTGGTTTGTAACGGAAACTGACGGGATTAGTCAAGGTCTAGGCGTATTGTATTATAGTATTGCTATTGGAGTCATAGGCATTATTAACCTTTTTGTAATGTCAGTTTTTAAAAAAGACAGACGTCCTAAAATAACAGGGTAAAAGCTCAGGCGGAGGCAAAAAGAGTGAGTACTGTAAAAGAAAAAATATGCGAATTAACTACTGAAGACCAATGGATACAGGCATTTCCGATTATGAACCAACTACGAGAAGATTTATCCCTTGATACATACATTGATTTGTTAACTGACATGACAAACCAAGGATATCGCCTCATTGCCATGTATGATGATGGTAAAATAGTAGCTTTAGCTGGAATTCATATGAGCATCAATTTCTACAATCACCGTTATGTTTTTATAAATGATCTCGTGACGGACGCCTCCAATCGCTCAAGAGGCTATGGTGAAAGGCTCCTTACCTATATACATGAGTGGGCAAGAGAACGGGGAGCGTCGTATGTATCATTAGAATCAGGAATCAAAAGGAAGGACGCACATCGATTTTATGAAGAAAAGATGGAGTATGATAAATGGTGCTATTCCTTCCGGAAAAAACTTTAACATTTCATCTAAGCGTTATGATGAAGAGCTGGAGATCAAATCGGTGATCGTCAGCTTTTTAAATGCAAAAAATTAAGAGAGACTCTCCTATCCGTTCTCTCTTAACATCCACTGTATTAAATTCTTACCTTCAGACAACGTCATGGTTTCCTCTGTTATTGATTTAATAATCGCGATCCATGAGGAATAAAGGATGATCTCCACTCCCTTGTTTTCCATAGACGTGCAAATGCTTTGAAGGAACGGAAAGATCTGATTCTTTCTAGATTCGTTTTCTGTTTCAATAAAGAGCTTGCCAATCTCTTTCTTTACAACAAAATCTAAACCTGTCTTAAGTGCTGCATTCAATTTCTCATGTGGATCTTCAAATAAATCCGTTACTCCCTCCATCCGATCTAAGATTCTCTTTTCCATCTCCTCTTTAATAATCTCGTAAAGTTGCGCTTTTGAACCGAAATGGTGATAAATCGCTCCAGTGGTGACATCTGCTTTCTGTGCCAATTCCGTAATATTTGTTTGCGCAAAACCTTTACTACTGAATTCTTCCAAGGCCGTCGTCAATATTTTCTCTTTATTACTTCCAGGTATAGGGATCCATTCTTTCATAAAAGAAGTATAACATGTTGACAACAGAACGTAAATGGTTTATGTTTTACGTAATCCAATTATGTGGAAAAAATTACTATGGTAGGGGATGTATTTTATGAAGCTAGCATTTTTATGCCATCCGGCAAAAGATCTGAAGAAGTCTTTATCTTTTTATCGTGATGTACTCGGGTTTGAAGAAGCCTGGAGGGAAGGGGACCATACGATTGCCTTGCATCTAAAGAAGAACGAAGAGGTTCAACTTATGCTTGAGGATGACGAAGAGGGAATCCCATCAGGCGGTGTCTACATAATCGAAAGTGTAGACGACTTCTATAAGGAATATCAATCTAACCTTAGCTTCATAAAAGAACCTTGTGACATTCCTCCAGGAAGATATGCGATCTTTAATGACCTGGATGGAAATCCGTTCAGGATAATCGACATGACAAAGGAAAAGAGTCCTGCTCATAATTAAAAAGTTGAACGAAGAGGGAGTAGTTCTGAATGGACTGCTCCCTTTTTCAGTACTCAGATTGTAAAGTTTCAAAATCGTTAAATTTTCAGTTGTGCTGATCCGGGTGTTTTGAAATAATTGGTAGTGAATAAGAAGGAATCAAACGAGGGTGTAGCCGATGAAAACTAAGCCAATTTATGTAGAAATACCGATTAATTCGGGGGTGGATGAGGTATGGGATAAGTCCCAAAACCCCAGCCTCCATCAACAATGGGATCTGCGTTTTTCTTCGATTACCTATCTTCCAAAAGAGTCGGAAAGTGATCCTCAAGCCTTCCGTTATGAAACCAATATCGGTTTCGGGCTGAAGGTGTCAGGGTGGGGAGAAAGCATTGGGACGCATAAGAAAGAAGATGGATCGAAGGTTTCGTCACTTCACTTTGGAACGCCTCAGAAATCGTCCCTCATATCAGAAGGTAGAGGATACTGGAAGTACATCCATAAAGGACAAGGCACAACTTTTTTAACGCAATATGATTATGATGTCCGGTTTGGTTGGTTTGGAAGACTTGTAGACTCATGTTTCCGCCCGCTTATGGGATGGGCTACGGCACTGAGCTTTGATGTGTTGAAGCGTTGGATTGAAAAAGGCGAGCTTCCAAGAACCCAATATCTACGTTTTTTTAGTACAGCGATTATCACATTTCTTTATTTCTTTATTTGGTGTTATCAAGGACTGGTCCCTAAAATCATAGCAAAACATCCAGAAGAGGTTGCGATGTTGGCTTCCCTTAGTTCCATGGAGACAGACGCCGCAGTCCAGGCTGTTGGTATAATAGGAGGCCTTGAAGTTTTATTTGGACTGTCTTGGTTGCTCTATCGCAAAAAACGGCATCTCCATCTATTGCAGATTATTGTGTTTCCATTATTAACGTTAAGCGCATTATTAGCTGAACCATCCATACATACACATCCTTTCAACCCTGTGACATTTAATGCTAGCCTTTGGGTCTTATCGATCCTCGGGTTTATCTTAGCTAAGGATGTCCCAACGGCAACAAGCTGTAAGCGTTCAAGAAAAGAGTGATTCAGCATGACAATCTATCAAAATCTTTTAGGAGAAGATTTCCAGAGGCTTCATCCTAAACTCCAAAAGAGATACGCACTCCGGAAGGATAAACCGTTCTGTGCAGCCGGTAAAATGACGTCTGTACAGACAGGCCCCTGGTGGCTCCTTCCGTTTTTGAGGTTGGCTGCCCAATGGAAATTTCTTTTTCCTGAAAGCGGCAAAGACATTCCATTTACGATAAAGAATACTTGTCGGACTTTACCTTCTGGACTCGATGAAGTTTATTGGGAACGGACATTTTATTTTGATAACGCCACTCGACATTTCAATGCGTTTATGACGATTGATTCAGAGCGTAAAGTTGTAAGGGATTATTTAGGGGAACCAAAATTGTTCTATTCTGATTTATATTTTGATGTGTTACCTGACGGAAGCCTCGTCATACGATCAGGCGCACAGCGTTTCGTAATGGGGAAGATTGAGATTCCGATTCCGAAATTATTTGAAGGAGTTGTTGAGGTAAAAGAAGGATATGACCATGTACGAGAAGCATTTACAATAAACGTTCATATCCATAATCGATTGATCGGGAGGTTGATGACTTATGAAGGGGAATTTAATGAAGAGACGAATTAATTTCATGACGCTACCTGGTATCTTCCTCTTTATTGCGAGCAGCCTTTTTTCGGTCAACGAACCGTTTTATTTGATGCTGACAGCTGCTCAGCTTGTTTTTGTACCAATGATTCTCCAGCTCCTCGTTGAAGTGAAGACAAAGCATATTGTCGCAACTTGGACCGCGATGGCTTCCATATTCCTTTTACATATTGGTCTACCGATGAATGCCCAGATTTTGTTTGGGTTTATTTACTTGATGTTCACACTGTTCGTCGCTTTATATGGTGTGAAACGATTCTTCATGCGAGGCTTTACAAATTGGGCAGAAATATCGATTGATATCGGTATGATGTTTTTGTTTGTGGGAGGACTTTGGTTTTTCGCATATGTTGCACAGATCAATACGGGTTTCAGTCCGTTACTGACGTGGTTGACGGCGATCCACTTTCACTACTCTGCCTTTTTATTACCCGTTTTCGTCGGTTTCTTTGGACGGTTACATGAATCGAAATGGTATAAAGTCTGTGTCCCAATCCTTTTAGCAGGACCTTTACTGGTTGCGTTGGGGATCACGTTTTGGCCTCTCTTAGAGGTGATTTCTGTTGTACTCTATATCTTCGCGCTCTACACGTTGATCTATTTAGTTTTTCAAACTCATTTTCCATCAAAAATACAGGCGTTTTGCGTCCGGCTCTCATTTTTCACATTAGCGATTACGATCTTGTTTTCGTTGATGTACGCTTCCAATAGTGCTTTCGGAAAATGGGGAATCAGCATTGATCTAATGCTGTTGTTCCATGGGCTCGCAAACTGTATTTTCTTTGGTATGTTTGGTGTGCTCGGCTGGGTGTGGCTTCCTCCTAAAACAAAACAGCCTGTTTGGGAGTTTCCTGTCAGCAAGATCCGAGGTTCGTTTAAAAGTGAGGGAGAGAAAAAATCAGGTTTAGTTAAGGATCTTAGTGAATATGTAAATACGCAACGATTACCTTCCTCAATCATCGATTTTTACGAGCACACGGAAAATTATCATCTCGTTGCTGCGGTGAGATGGGCGAGTTGGTTCAAGCCCTTTGCACTTTTCTATAAACTGATCAGCAACAAAATTCAGCAGATCAACCTTCCCGTATCGAGCAAACCAGTTGAAATGACGGGAAGCATAGAGGCTGTAGATGAATCATTGGATGGGCGTCCTAATCCGAGGGTTTGGAAAAGGAATATTGGAACGAATGGAGTATTTAAAGCGATTTATTCATACCATCAGACAAACAACCGAACGTTCATGAATATTGCACTTCCGCTCCCTTTCTCGGCGATGATCGGCATCCTTCAGCTTGATGAAAAAGATGGCACGCTCATTCTCTCCAGCAAGGGAGAACCTGATGCAGGCGTATACTTAGCGGTAGGACGATTTTTGTTTAAACTGCCTTTATCGGAGTACTTCGTTATTAAGGAGTCAACGAACAATACGTTAACAGCAACACACAAAATGACGATTTTCGGTCTCCCTTTCTTAACGATTTCATATGAAATGAGCCTGAAGAATGTTAGTGGAAAAACAAATATCTCTTGACGGATTGAAAGTACATCAATAAATATACATTTTAGTGGCGTTATCCAAGGAGATGACGCCTTTTTTGTTCGAATTCCATCAAAAAAGTCCTCGATTGAAGGTTTTTTCAATGAAAAAGAGGACAACGAAGTGTAACTACGGCGTGTAGACGTATTTATCTACGAAAAATTAAGATTTTCGTACAAAAATTTGAAAATATCTACGAAAATACAGGATTATCTACAAAAACAAGAAATTATCTACAATAACAGGAAATTATCTACAAAAGTTCATGATCCACATATTCAGATGAAACATTTTACAAATTTATCCGTATAGGTAAGTAGAGTCCAGAAATCGAGGAGGTAAGTGGATGTTTGTTCACTCAACATCGAATTGGATGAAATTTGCCGTTGTGTGTTTATATCTCTTCCTGTTTTTGTCCATCTTTTTTCCTTTGATTTCTTTTGCCTCTAATCTTTTTTCAATCATCTGGGCAGTCGTCGGGGCAGTTGGGGCTGTCGATTTTGTTTATAAGCTTAAAAATAATGAGTGGCGGATCAAAGTCCGGACTCTTGCTGTAGGTTTATTATTTGGAGCAGTGTTAGCAACCTTTAGCTGGGCGGGGACGAATCCTTCAATTGCTGAGTTAGGTCTTGCGTTATCTCCATTACTCTTATTTGGGGATGTTTTCACAATGAAAATACGATAAAAGAGAAAGCCAAATACTTATGGAGGTGAAACGATGGACATTTCCATATTAGTAGCGGTCTTTGTCATTTTCTTAGGAGTATTAGGTGGCGGTTATTATAAGAAAAAAAGGAAATGATGTCATGGGGATAAAGGGGAGAGGTTTTTCTTGTATGAGGTCGATCCATTTTTCTGGTTGAAGTTATTTTTGCTCATTTTAGCTTTTTTGTTCTTGTTGCGATTTTTTAATGCTGGTCTAAGAAAATGGCTGAAGGTGGAGAAGCGGAAGACCTTTTCCTACAACCATGTAAATAAGAAACACAAACGAATCGATTGGACAATTCGTATTGCTTTCCTTCTACTGATCCTTATAGGCTTTTCGATCAACGTCACACGTTATGGATCAGAAAGGTTCTGGTATTGGGAAACGTATTTTGTAATCTTTCTATTTGTCATAACGTCTGAAGTTACGAGAGCAATTATGGAGAAAAAGTATTCAGCGAATAAAAACGACTATCTATATACGCTTTTCCAACTAGCTTTCATGTCTGTATTTGTTCTCTCATTTCTGGGTTACATATTGATTTGGAACGCTTAATTTTTCAAAGCGAATTTATGATTTGGAAGGAGTTGATGTGGTGATAACCGAAGGGAAGACGATCTTTTGTGATGAGTGTAAGATGGAAATAAAAGACCGAGATAGTCTCGTGATTTCGTCGTTTCTATTTTATTTTGGTACCTATCATGATAAGTGTTATTCCAAGTCTTTAAAAGGATGTCAGACGCTGTTTGTAGGAAATGAACCGATTAACGGATTCTCCGGAAATGTTAAAGCGATTGCTGCTTTTGTTGTTGCAATCATTCTATTTTTTATCAATGGGCCCTTTTTTTTATTAGGACTTGTCATTTTAATCGTTCCACTCATTCGATTATACGCATGGATCTCAATTGAACGACATTTGGAATAGATTGACTTTTCGTTTGAGTAAAAATCAAGGATAATCCAAGAAGTTAGGTGAGTCGATTAGTATGATACATAAAGTTATGTGGGAGCATTTAGAGGAATTTGGAAGCGAGCTTTGCCAAATAAGTGAACATCATAATGGTTTGTTGGCTGAAGGGACGATTATTCGCGTCATACAAAATGAACCTTGCCAAGTCAATTATTCCGTTCATATGGATCATTCTTGGCATACAAAAAAATTAGAAATTGGTGTCAATCACGAACGAAAGCTTGAACTTAGTTCGGATGGAAACGGGAATTGGTTCGAAGATGAAGAAGAAGAGACCTCTTTAAAGGGCGCAATCGACATCGATATTTCTGCGACACCTTTTTCTAACTCTTTACCGATTAATCGGTTTGAATGGAATTTGAATCAGAAAAGGGATATGGAAATGGTCTATATTTCTGTGCCTGAATTGACGTTTTTCAAAGTCTCACAAACGTATACCTATCTTAGACGGGAAGCAGATATGCGCGTCTTTTTATATGAGTGTCGCGATTTTAAATCTCTTATTTATGTTGATGAGAATGGTTTCGTCACGAACTACCCTGATTTATTTAAAGTATGTTGTAGATTTTGAACAGCTTCAGGCGGACGCTTTCCGCGGGCAACGCTTCAGCCTCCTCGACCTCGATCCTCGATCTGCGGGGTCTTCAGCTGTTGCTTTTCCCGCTGGAGTCGCCGCCCTACGCTTCTGTTTTCTTCAACAAACAAAATGCTCGTAAGCAGATAGGGAGAACTATATGAGTGAACAAGAAAGATTAAGGATCTTCGATGAACATAAAAATGATATAGGCGTTGCTTCTCGAAGTGAAGTGCATCGAAAAGGCTATTGGCATGAAGCCTTTCATTGTTGGTTCGTTAAAAACGAGGAAGGCACCAATTATATTTATCTTCAACTTCGTAGTAAAAATAAAAAAGACTATCCTGACCTATTGGATATTACCGCTGCAGGGCATTTACTAGCCAGTGAAACGGTTGAGGACGGCGTTAGAGAGATAAAGGAAGAAATCGGGATCGTTGTCGAGTTCAGTGATTTAATCTCGTTAGGTGTCACCGATTATTGTGTTACGAGAGAAGACTTGATTGATAAAGAATTTGCAAATGTTTTTCTTTATAAAAGCGAAAATAACTTTGAGGACTTCACCCTTCAAGTTGAAGAAGTATCAGGGATCGTTCGAGCAAGATTTTCTGATTTTGCTCAGCTTTGGTATGGAGAAAGAGATGAAATTGAAATTAATGGAATTGAGATAAATGAAAATGGAAAGAAGGTTGAAAAGGAAGAAATGGTGAATCGAAATCATTTCGTCCCACATCCAATTTCTTTTTATAACGTAATCATTCAAAAAATTGGAGAACAAATATGAGGTGTTATTTTGAAACATATTCTATTTCTATCTCTATCTCTCTTATTATTGGTTAGCTGTAGTTCCCCAGTCAGCTCGATTGAAGGGAACATTGAAAAAGTTGAGGAAGACCACTTGAAAATCGATTGCTCTGAAGTTGTTAACAGAGATAAAAAAGAAGGCGAAGCAGTCGATTCTAAAGGTTATTTCTGTCTTGTAGATATTACTGAAGACACTGTACTTATGAATGCTAATGGTGACGAGGTTAAGAAGAACGATCTAAGAACAGGTCAGCATGTAGAAATTACGTTACTAAAAGAGAAAAATATAGGAGAAAGTATAGAGAGCAGAAAAGTTACCGCTAAAGAAATAAAAAGTAGGTAATTTCGAATAAAGGATATAATAAAAATATGAAAGAAATAATCGCAGCAATACTCGCCACATTATTCTTACTTATTGGTACGTATTTATGGAAAAAAGGAAATAAAAAAGAACCGTTTTGGGATTCTCTATTTGAAGTGATTGGTAATCTCTTTGTGTGGGAGCTGCCGGTTTTCTTTACCTTAAGAGCATGGGCAGTGATTTTGTGGTTGATTGGTTTTATTCTAATTTTACTTTTATTAGCCGCAAATTTAATTTAATAATTATTGTTAACCTATCTCCGAAAGAGATAGGTTTTTGTTTTGTAAATCAGTAGAATGGAAATAGTATACAAAATTTTTCTGATATGTGTAGGGGTATTCATTTTTATTACGTCTATATTTATAGAGTTGTTTGAAAGGGGGGAGAGGTTGGAAGATTCAACAATTGTTAATCGTGCAAAGAAGGGGAATGAACATGCGTTTCGGATGCTGATTGAAACGTATAAACAAGATGTGTTCAGATGTGTTTATGGTGTACTACAAAACCCTAAAGATGCAGAAGATGCTTCCCAAGAGGTGTGGTTGAAGATATTTGCCTCTCTCCCTAGCTACGAAGGGAAGGGTTTTAAATCATGGATCACAAAGATTGCAGTCCGTCATGCTATTGATTGCAAAAGAAAACATGCTAGACATAGTGAGGCACTTTATGATGCGATGGACGATGACATCATAAAGGAGAAAAATAATGTTGTTGAAGAGAGTGTATTCCTTAATGAGCAAAAGCAGCTTGTTTTGAGTAGTCTAGAACAAATTCCAACTTCTTATCGTGAAATTTTAGAAGGTTTTTACATAAAAGAAAAGACACATCAAGAACTTGCTGAGGAACAAAATGTACAAGTAAAGACGATAGAAGTTAAGTTGTATCGAGCACGTTCATGGATAAGAAAGCGTTGGAAGGAGGATGACTTTCGTTGAACCATTTATCACGTGAAGAGTTAAAAAGGTATATCGGAGATAAGTTGGAAATCCAGCAACGAAAGGATTATGAACATCATCTGGATAAATGTGATTTATGTATAGAGAGGTATATGGAGGCTGTGGAAGCCTTTAAAGAAGAGCTGCCGGTTATTGAGAATTATGATACTTATACTGATGAGCTTATGAGGAAGATTACGTTCAACGACAGTCTTCACAATGAAAGAATCCCCTTGGAAAAGAAGTGGTACATGAAAAAAGCCACTCATTACGTTTTAGCAGCTGTCATGACGTTTTTACTTATGATTACAGGGGTATTTTCGCAAATTACGTCAATTCCATCTGAAATAGACCTGACAGAGCAGTCCTCCTTTACGGAAGATGCAGTCAATAAAACAACAAATTTAATAGAAAAGGTAAAAAAATAAGTTGAGGTGACTTGTACCAATGGTTAAACAGAAAAATCCCTTTATTGCGTTCTTATTATCAGTTATTCCTGGTGTTGGGTTAATGTATTTAGGGAAAAGTGGCAGAGGGATATTATTTTTACTAGGTATGTTGGGACTACTTCCAATGGCAATTATATTACGTGAAGGTTTCCTATTTGGAGAAGTAGTTTTTATTACGTTAATAGCTGGATTTTTGCTTTATACCGTAAGCATTATTCATACTATATTAACCGCGTCAAAAATTGTAAAGGATACAACCGATATACAAGATAAACAGTTAAGTTCGGAGAGATTTTACACAATTATTTTATCCATGGTTCCTGGGCTTGGTCACTTTCAGCTTGGCTTGATGAATCGAGGGATAACTTTTTTAGCTTCATTCCTTGGTCTGATGGCAATGATTCTGTTTGTCACAATTATCACAGGCATGGAAGGATTTCTTATCTTTTTAATCATTATCCCTGTAATTTGGGTTTATAATTTCTTTGATACGATGCAATTATTGAACAAGAAGGAAGCCGGTGAAGATATTAGAGATCGTTCAATACTAGAGGATTTTGAAGCACACCATCAGGGGGGGCGAAAAAGCACGGTTCTAGCCACTTTACTTTCTATGTTTCCAGGTGCTGGACATTTGTATCTTGGATATCAACGTAGAGGAATTCAGTTGATGGCTGCTTTCTTATTCTCCATATATATCTTGGACGTTCTTCACCTAGGTCTATTTCTTTTCCTAGTACCTATTATATGGTTTTTTAGTTTTTTCGATGGCATGCAACGTGCAACCAACTATAAAGAAGAACCTCTAGATGATGAGCCAGTCCTTACTTACATTGTTAATTACAAGAAGTGGATTGGGGTTGTACTTATTATCATAGGAATCTATTACCCGTTAGCTAATATTGTCATGCCTGAGTTATCGTTTAATCCTATTGTGAAGTATTATGTTCAGACTGGTATTGTGTGTTTAATAATGATTATCGGAGGATTTAAGCTTATTGCTGAGAATAAGAAAAAAAATACAAGGGAAGAAGTTAAATCGTAAATCCCCAAATAGGTGCTTTCTCTTTTTATTAAATATATCAAACAACCCAAAAAAGGAACCTCCAATCGAGGTTCCTTTTTCGTTTTATAGGTGTCTCTCAAAAAACTCAAGCACTTTTTTGTAGACATAGATTTCGTTTTGTTTTTTCGAGAATCCGTGTCCTTCATCCTCTAACACGATGTATTCTACGTCTCGGCCTTTTTCCTTCAAGGCTTCAACGACTGTATCAGATTCCGCTTTAACGACCCGTGGATCCTTTGCACCCTGGATGACGAGCATCGGTTTTGTCATCGAATCCAAGTAGGTGATTGGTGAATCTTCTTCAAATTTAGCTTTATCCTTAACTGGGTCCCCAACCCATTTAACCATGGAAGGCTTCCAATGCTCAGGAACGGAGTCGACAAAGCTGAATAGGTTGCAAGGTCCGAATACGTCGACTACGGCTTTAAAGTATTCTGGATGGCGTCCGTGGAGAAGGAGCGCCATATATCCACCGTAGCTGCCTCCCATTAAAAAGATCTTGTCACGGGAAGCATATCCTTGATCAATCAGCCATTCAAGTCCTGCGACATTATCTAAGCGCGGACCGTGACCCCAATCGCCTTCAACCATTTTTGTGAATGCTAAGCCGTATCCAGTCGATCCTCGGAAATTCGGTGCAAATAATGTGTATCCTCTATGCACAAGGAAGGAGAATAACGCCCTGAAGGATGCTCTTTCCGCTGATTGTGGCCCTCCGTGTGGCCAAAAGATGACGTGTCCATTATTCTTATCAGGTTTTGGAAGGTAAAGTTGTGCTTCAATAGGTAGGTCATCAAAGGATTTATACGTCACTACCTTAGGAACAACCAAATCCTCTTCCTTTACACCGGGAACTCCATATTTTGTAAGTGAAGCCCACCCTTTGTTCGTTTTCTTGTAAATATTCTCTGGTACGGTTGATGAATTTCCGCTTATATACACATTCCCAGATTCAGCAACAACGATTTGGGTAATAACCTTCACTGGTATATCCAGCTTTTCCAGTTCACCTTCGGATAGGTTGAAAGAATATAGATAATCCTGAACGCCCTTACGGCTCACAAGGTATAAGGATCCTGTGGATTTATCGTATTTCATTTGCGTAAATTCTTCTTTTTCAAGTTCAAGTACCTTTTGAAATTCTCTCGTTTCCAGGTCGAATTTCGCCAAGTATGAAAAATCACCATCATAGTTCGTTACGAAATAGATCTCGTTTTCAGATACAAAGAGGGCGTCAGACACGGTGTGTTCAGGCTCTGTAGCCGGGGTCAACAGAATTTCCTCATCCCCCTGCTTCACATAAACGAGTCCATATGTATTTGAAAGAGCTTTTAAAAAGAGAAAGCTATCCTCATTCGGACTTGTATCAAACAAGATGGTCATACCGTCCTTGCCTTCAACAACTACTTCCTCTTGCTCGTTTTTCAAATCATACACATAGCTGTTCAAGAACGTTTGGTTTTCTTTGTTTGACGTGTAGTAGAGACGCTCTCCATCCTTCGATAAAAACGGAAATTGGTGGCGTGCGCCTTCCATTTTCCTGATCGGCAACAACGACCCACCTTGAGGGGGCAGAGCATAGATTTGGTCGTTCTCATCACCGTCCTGATCAATCACAGCTAATATGAAATCACCCTTCTTGTCATAAACCAGGGATTTGCAGCTTTGGTCATGGAACGAGAGTGGATACGGAAATGTGTTCGGCAGGTCCATCGCCCATAGGTTATACTTGCCATTCAAATTCGTACTGAACACAAGCTGTGATTCATCGGGACTGACTGTGAAGGTTTGAATACCAAAGGTTTGAAAAAATTGTTCGACATCAGGTTGTGGAAAGTTCAACAAAATTCGATTCCTCCTAAAAATGCAAGATACATACAACTTTCGACTCTTTTCTATAAATTTCCTTTTTATTCTTCAAAAACCTAGATGAAGAGCGCGAGGATGATTAATCCGAAGGCATAACGACGAAAAGGGTGACCCACTGAGTCGCCCTTTTTAAAAATCGCTATGTTGGATGAGTGCTTACTCAGCTTCCCCTCGTGCGACAATGGCGGAGATTTCTTGTCTAGATATCGCAAAGGTTGTGTTATTGGTAATGATCTCAATGATTTGTACGGTATAGGTGAACGTATCATTACTATTTTCAATCGGGCAATCACAGAAATTCAATACGAGAGGCTCAATCGTATCCAAATTCGGAACACTGGTAGGAAAAATTTCTGACCCGCTGAACGTCCACGTATCAATGACTTTCACCTTTTGAGTCCGTTCTGAGGTCCGAATTACCCGATAAACGATTGTGATCTTCGGGTTCATCCCCATCGTACGAAACGATAAAATCTGCGAATAATTGAAAAGGACTCCAGGTGTTTCAAATCCGTCTAAATTCACAGTCACTTCCGCCAGGTTGATCGGCGGGTTTTTCTTGGACAATTGTCTAGGCAAGTTTGCTCTGAGAATATCGCCACATTTTAAGAAGGGAATGGTTGTATGTTCGTGCATTGATTTTCCTCCTTTATCGATACTCTCATTCAAAATTTCCCCGTACCGCAAAAGACTTGGGCAGTCATGCTCTTTTGAGTGATGTTATAAGAGGTTTGTTTAGATAAATCCACGCTCACCAACTCGATGGTATACGTAAACGTCCCTCCGTTATCAGTCGCTAACCATTCACAGAAATTGAAGACGACTGGCTCTTTAATGTTCGTATCGGTTACGAGCTCCCGTTTGAAAGGCCATGTTCGGAGGACTTCTTGTTTGTTGTCATCTGAAGAGGATTTGACCAACCGGAAAATGAGACTCACAAAATTTTGTTGCCTTAGGATGGACGTAACGAAACAGGAAAAGTTGATCAGAATACAAGGCTCCGTTATCCGTTCTGTATTCACCGTCACTTGCGTTAATATGACTGGCGTCCCTTTTTTCGTTAACTTGAGCGGCAGTACTGGATTAAATACTTTTCCGCATTTAACAAACGGGACACTTTTTTTCTGATGTCCCTGATTGGTGACAACGGTGCTCATTTGCTTATTTTGACCGAGAAACAGCCGAGGTTTTGGGGTAGAACGGCGTTCATTCATGGCGACACCTCTTCACAAATTACCGTAGCGCTTAAACTTTTGTTCATGATGCTGTAGCTTTTGACACTATTTGTGACGATCTCGACGATCTCGAGTGAATACGTCAATGAATCCGTATGAAGGTCCTCCAAACAATCACAGAAATTCAATACGGTTGGTTGGTTCGTATCCAGATTCGCAATCTCCGTTACTTGGGCAGCCTCGAAAAGAAACTCCCATTCCTGCAAAATTTGTGCGTCCTCTGGTTGATTTGTTTTTCTGACTAGACGGTAAAAGATGTCGAGCTTTGGATTTAATCCAAGTAGAGAGAATTGGATAAACTCTGAGAATTTCACCAATACACATGGCCGATCCAGATCGGACACATCAACGGTAACCTCTGCCAGAACAATTGGCGGTTCACTTCTTGCTAACTGGTCGGGAAGGACGGGATTGAAGGTTCTTCCTCGTTTTAGAAATGGTGTACACGTTTTATTTTCCATGTATGCCTCCATCACATTGGGCGCTTTTTTCATTGATATATCCTATGCTTCAAAACAGGAAAAATTAATGCGTGCGTTTGCATTCTTTCGTTGTGAAACTTATGCCTTTCCTCATTCGTATATACAGTAAATGAAAAAGGGGGATGAGCATGTATCGAAATTTGAATGAACAACTGATTCAGATAAAAGGTGAAGTCCGGAAAAAACGAAAATGGGAAAAGCAAGTCGAAGGCTATCGCTCAGATTTGAAAAACCTGGATGTAACAATCAAGAACCTGAAACGAAAGTTAGGAGAAGAGCAAGAGGATGTACATAAGATTGAACAATTCACGGTTACAAACCTCTTATTAACCGTGCTTGGGACGAAGGAAAGTAAACTAGATAAAGAGAAGCAGGAGGTAGCGGCTGTTCAACTGAAATTGGATGAAGCATTAAAATCCAGAGAAGAAGTAGAAGCATCCATTAAGGATTTGAATGATAAATTACAAGCCGTTGTTCATGTAGAGAAGGAATACGAAGCGATTTTAACGGCAAAAGAACAGGCCATGCAGGAAAGTCATTCCCCAGCTGCCGGCCAGCTTTTTAAAATGAGTGAGATTGAGGGAGATATAAAAGCGCTCCTCATTGAGTTGGATGAAGCTATTAAGGCAGGAAGGGCCGTCAATCGGTCGTTGGATACGGCGATCGGATCCCTAGAAAAAGCGCAGGGATGGGGGACGTTCGATCTTCTTGGGGGCGGTCTTATATCTGACCTCGTCAAGCATGGTCATATCGATGATGCCAGTGCAGCAATTCATCAAGCACAGTCCAGGATGCGTGCCTTTCAGAAGGAGCTGGCGGACGTGAATGAAGAAGCGAATGTTCATGTTGATATAAGCGGCATGCTTAAATTTGCAGACTTTTTCTTTGATGGGTTAATTGCTGACTGGATGGTGCAAGGCAGAATCAATGATTCTCTAGAACAGACGAGACGTCAGAAAAGTAAAGTGGCTTCGATCATAAAAGATTTGGAAACACAAGTAGTGGAACACAAAAACCAATTAAAGCAACTTGAGGAAGAGCGGACGACTTTGATTGAGCGTACTTGACCTAGGGGATAATGGGAGGCGTGGATGTGTTTCTTCTAAAGTTGAAAACACGTTTGATATGTTTATCCCAATGGACCTTTATGGAAAGAAGGAGTCAGATTCATGACGATGCAACTTGAACTTTTTCTACAAAAGTATTTTCAAGGTCTTACCTTGCATCCGCCGTTATTTTATTCGTGGGAACCAGGAATCCGTTTTGAATTGGCGGATCCTAGTCTAACCTTAGAGGATGCTCGGAACCAGAGAAGAATTGAGAAGCGTGCTTTCACCCTCTTTGATTCGGTTTTTGAGAATGAAGATGACCTTTTCATGGTGAAGGATTTTCACTGTCCCAAAGGGGATGTTGTACTTCAGAAAAGACCGTTACGTTTCCATAAGAAATATGTAAAAGAGCATAAAGCTTTGTACAGATTGAAGCATCGTATCGTGCCAAGTGTTTACGGGGAGGAAAACGATGTGACACATCGTTTCATCTTTCCTTGTAGGAAGAATCACATCAAGTACAGAAAGCTTTTAATGGCGATTGCAGCTGAAGATTCGACCAACTCTAATAGGCTTCTAAAAAAGCCGAAATATGCATATAACGTGTATTTCATTAACGTTACGAAGAAAATCATCTTCCATATGTATGATGATCGTGGCTGTGACGTAATCGCAGCGGATAAAAAAGAGATTCTTTATCTATATGAAACGTATAACGAATGGATTTTGGAGTACGATCGCGAGCAGATAGAAAGCGTATTTCGTTAAAGGGGGAAGCCTGTGGATATAGGAGTATTAAAGGATGAGCTATTGTCGATTAACGCGTATATTTACTTTGATGAAAACGAGTACTTAAGAGAAAAACCGAAGGATCCGGAAGTTATCAAGGCATTTGTTTCTAAGTTGGAAGTCGCTTTGAAGCATGTGGAAGAAGATGAGGATGTTTACTTTCTACAAGGAACGTTGGGAAATCTTTATCGGATCCTTGGTCAGCCTGAAAAAGCAATTGCCCATTTAACAAGAAGCCTAGAGGTGGCAATTGAGAAGAAAGACGAGAAAAAAGAGGTCGTCTCTTACATCCGTCTTGGTGAAGCATTGAAGTATGATAACCAGCATGAAATGGCTCTCCACTACTTTAATCGTGCATTCACGTATTGTGAGAAAAGCGATTTAAAGGTGTTCAAAGATTTCGCCTTACAGCACAAAGGAAAATGCTTGTTGGAACAGGGGAAATTGGATGAGGCATTATCTTGTTTCCATGAAGCACTGGAAATAAGGAAGGCAAAGAATGAACCTTCCTTAATAGATTCCACAGAACAGGCCATCCAGCTTGTAGCTCAAATTCGTTAATCGATCGGAACTTTTTTCTCTTCTCTTTCATTTACGATGACCATTTCAGTCAGCTCTTTCGCCAACTCTTTTTCCAGCTTATAAACGAAGGTTCGTGGTACGGCCATGTCCTGACAATACTCGTAAGGCGTTGATATACGGACGATCAAAGACTTTTCTTTTTTCTTAAATTCAAGATGTTCAGGTTTGATGGCACAGCCTCCAGATTCGTTGAATCCTAAAAAGAAAGAATCATAGCGGTTAAAATCAATGGTTGGAGCCGTGCCTGATAACTGGAATTCCTCCCACTTTTCCTCAAATCCTTCCTCTGTATGTACCATTGTCAGTAAATAATCTGTTAAACGATCTTTTTGATACCTTTCAGGTAACGTTTTATCCGTTTCAACAAGCTGAATGGAAACAGGCTCAGTATATAGATGGATACCAAATAGAATTGACAAACCGAATATAATGAAAACAGTAATTGAAATAAGTAGCTTCATAACGTGGCATCCCCCCTCTTTCTTAATAGACGTAGGCACTCAGAAGGGGGTTCCGTTAAAACGCTGAAAGAAGGTGTTCGTATGTATAAATATTTCTTTTATCTCTTCTTACTGATGATTGTGCCTATCATCTTCTTACGAGGTTCATTCCCCTTTCTTTACATCGGCTTGATCATGGTTTTCCTTGTGGCAGGGCTTGTGTCCTATATTTCAAAAAAATCATAAAAAAAGAACTTTTTTCCAAAAATTACGTCATAAAGAGTAAGGTTGTAAATCCACTTTCGTTTAGGGAGTACGCATACTATGAAAAAGTTACTATTTATCTTCCTTGTTGGGCAGCTCTTACTCTTGTCTTTTATTTTCAATAAATCCATTTATGATATTTACGAATTGAATAACCTTGGGGATTCATCTTTAGATGGCTATTTTGTAGAGGAGTATTCGGGGAATGAGCTGAATGCACTCTATGAACAATTGAATTCGAGCTGTCTGAATGACGAATCTTGTAATCTTCAACTCATTAAAACTCCTGTGACCTCGGGCAATCAATTCAGCTATGAAATTTATCATAGTCAGATTGATAAAATTAAGCAGCCAAGATCCATCTCTCCAGATACGCATTTATCCTATCACATTCTTACGAAAGAGGATTTCATTGATCATAACGGCGTTTTTTATACGGATATTCCAAAACAGAACCTCTCAGAATTAAGCCGAGAAATCGGGCTTTCCATCCGACCTTATCAGGAAAAAATCAATTATACCCAAATCATTTCGTACAATGCGCTGAACTTCGGATTGTTGTTCCTTTTAAGTCAGCTGGTCTTATTCATTTACACGTTTACAAGAATCAAAGTCAATGCCATCAAGAAGATGCTCGGCTTTTCGAACATGAAGATGATCAAGAGCACGTTAGTAGATTTTATAAAAATGGAAATTGTCATCGTGCTCATCACACTCACGATTCATTTCTGTTACTATTTGGCTGTCGGTAATGTAGTCCCTCGCTACTTTTATTTGTTATCCGCGTTCCTGTTTATCGTGGTCCTATTGAATATTCTCATGTTGCTGATGACACAAATCAGCCTGAAATTCATTGATATAAACCTGATGATCAAGAATAAAGTGTATTCGAACCGTTTAACGTACTCGTTATACGCGATTAAGATTGTTCTGATTCTGGCGATTACAGTTTCGATGTCTGCATTCCTCTCAAATTACGAAACGTACAAAGAGAAACAAAAGGATGTTGAACAATACCAAAAATTAGCTGGATACTTTACATCCAATGGTTATAATTACGATGAAGATGAACGCGCTCGGAAAAACCTTGACCTTCTCGAGCAATATGGTCACGCTATTAAAACGATTTATGAGCGATACGATGAACAGGATCGTCTTTATGTGAACGACGCCTACATACTTGGTTTGTTATCAACGGAATATCTTGAACGAAATGGTCTCAAGAAAGAGGATATCTATCAGTCTGTACAGGATAACCATATTGTTGTGAATGAACGTTATCTGAACCGTTTCATGAACGTGAAGAACAAAGCTGGAGAACGTATTACAGATTTAAATTTTGATCAACCGACCATCTTCGTTCCAGCCCAGTATGAGACTCAAGAGGATGAGATCAAACAAATCTATATTGAGAAATTCAACCACTGGATGAATTATGATCGGTATTTCGGGTTGTCAGAAGAAAAGAGAAGCATTCATGATCTTAATATCCTTTATATAGCGGATGGTCAGGAGCATGAACTGCTAGGGCAAAGTAGCGGGGATGAAGCCGATGTCAAATTGAAAGACACGATTATCGTGGTCGATCAAGGGGATTTCAGCAATATGTATTATTATGACCTCTTGAATGCTGGAGACTTCTATGTCCAGTCGGAACAACGGGAGGAATTCAGCCAAACAATTTCAGCACATAGACTGGATAAACTCGTTAACGTTGGGACTCTCCTGACACCATACATGGACAAAGTCTACTTTGTTGAATTCATCCTCTACAATTCATTGGTTTTCTCGGTCCTCTTCTTATTTACTCTCATTTTCATTTTATATATTTCAAATTACGTTGACGTGACTTCGAACAATAGAAGGTACGCCCTTCAATATATACATGGATACGAATCATTGAAATCCTTCAAAAAACAAATTTTCATTGTCGTTTTCATGATTAGTGGCATCGTATTGTCTGCCTTTATGGAATTCAATATCGTTCTGTACCTTTCCATATTAGCGGTGGATTTTCTGGTTTTATTGTACTTGTATAAAAAAATCATCAAACAGGATCTACATAAACTCGTTAAAGGTGGATGATTTATGTCTCTTATTGAGCTGACCAATGTGTCCAAAGGATATGATAAGAAATCGGAAATTTTCTCTAATGTTAACCTCAGTGTTAAAAAAGGTGAGATGATTGCCATTACAGGTGAGAGCGGTAAAGGGAAAACGACCATGTTGAATATCATCGGTCTCATTACTGAAAAGGATAAAGGAAGCATCCATCTATTCAACAAAAAGAATCCAGGTGTCCATTCGAAAGACGCGATGATGCTAAGAAGAGAGAAGATTGGGTACCTGTTCCAGAACTATGGACTTGTAGAAGATGAAACAGTGGCTTGGAATCTAGAGCTTGCTCTTGAATATAAGAAACTGAAAAAAAGAGAGAAGGAAGAAAGAATCAACCAGCTGCTGGATGAATTTGGCCTGGGCTCCTTAAAGGAAAAGAGGGTGTATCAATTAAGCGGGGGCGAGCAGCAACGGATTGCGATCATGCGGCTCATCCTGAAGGAAAGTGAATTGATTTTGGCCGACGAACCGACAGCGAGTCTTGATGAAGATAACGAAAGAGTAATCCTCGGGTACTTGAAGAAGCTGAATGAGAAGGGTGTCACCATTGTCGTCGTTACCCATAACAACGATATTCTGCATTGCTTTTCTCGTGTTATTCGTTTAGAAGATTTGACTGAAGTTTAAGAGAGGCTATGATTTCGTCTATAGCATCAGCAATTTGGTGCATAATTTTTAAAATAGGTTCATAATTCCGCAGATAGGTTCAAAATTTCGAGATTAGGTTCGTAAATCCATAAATAGGTTCATAATTTCGAACACCAGATGGTCAAATCAAAAAAAGACCGATTTTTCTTCCTATTTCAACTTTTTGTCTACTCCCTTTACAAAAGATTTACATTCGAATATTATTGAAAAATATATTTATTGACAGTCGTCAGACATCTGAGGAGGAACACATCATGGAAGGGACGATTATTGAAGACAAGGATGTTTATACAAAGAAACAGAAACATCCGAAGGGTTTGTTCTTATTATTCATCACAGAAATGTGGGAGCGTTACAGCTATTACGGAATGAGATCGATCCTCATCCTTTATCTGACTGCGGAATTGATTAGTGGAGGACTTGGATTTGATAAAGCTTCCGCATTGCAATTGTATGGGATATATACAGGTTTGGTATACTTTACACCCTTGATCGGAGGCTACTTGACAGATAAGTGGATGGGGCTCCGGACAGCGATCACCATTGGTGGTATCACGATGGCGCTAGGAGACTTCACGTTATTTGCGGTCCAGGAAAAATGGGGGCTTTATCTTGGGTTATTACTGTTGATCATCGGGAACGGCTTCTTTAAACCGAACATTTCGACTTTGGTCGGGGAATTATACTCGAAGAAT
Organism: Pseudalkalibacillus sp. SCS-8; assembly: GCF_040126055.1. NCBI lineage: Bacteria > Bacillati > Bacillota > Bacilli > Caryophanales > Fictibacillaceae > Pseudalkalibacillus > Pseudalkalibacillus nanhaiensis. The sequence goes on along the minus strand of NZ_CP143541.1, from coordinate 3,087,013 downwards.
GACCCTCGCAAGGACTCAGCTTTCACCATATTTTATATGGGAATTAATTTAGGAGCACTGATCTCTCCATTAGTTGCTGGGTTGATCTATGCGAATTGGTTTGCTTCAACGACGCCTACAGGTATTGAAGTCTTTGGATTCAAATATGCATTCCTTGCATCCTCGATCGGGATGATCATTGGACAAGTTACCTTCAATGCGCTTTCGAAGAAATACCTTGGTGATATTGGAACGAAGCCTGCTGCGGCGAAAATGAAACCATCTCTTGATAGCAATGCAAAACCGAAACCATTGACGAAGCAAGAGAAACAACGCACAGCTGTCATCTTGATATTGGCATGTTTCACTGTTGCGTTCTGGGCAGGATTTGAACAAGCAGGTGCATCCTTTACCTTATATACAAGAGACTTTGTTGATCGTACGGTCTTCGGTTATGAAGTACCCGTTTCGTTCTTCCAGTCATTGAATCCTTTATTCATCTTACTTCTGGCACCGGTCGTTTCGGCATTGTGGTTGAAGCTTTCCAAGTCAAAGCGCGGTGATTTCTCTATACCGACGAAAATGGCGTTCGGCTTGATCCTCTTAGGTCTTGGCTTCATGGTCCTCGTACCGGCGGTCATGGCAACAGGCAGTGATGCATCCAATACTCTAAAGGTTTCGATGATGTTCATGGTCGTCACTTACTTGCTGCACACATTAGGTGAGCTATCTCTTTCTCCAATCGGGCTCTCACTCGTAAGTAAAATGGCACCAGTCAAGATTGCATCCCTATTGATGGGGGTCTGGTTCTTGAGTAATGCTGCAGCAAACTATCTGGCAGGATACATTGCATCGTTGACGACTGAATTCGGCTATTTTGAAATCTTCTTGTATCTTGGAATTGCAGCTCTTATTCTTGGTCTTATCTTACTTGCTATTTCGAAGCCATTGCAGAAACTCATGCACGTGGACGAAATAGAAGAACAAGAAGCAGCATGACGATACTAGAAAGAAGGACACTTCAATTGTGTCCTTCTTTTTTAATAACGTATGAAAATTCTTTAATAAGCAACATTAAATGATAGACAGAACAAATGAGGAGGTGTGGCTTGTGGGTTATTACGTGCTTTGTGATTATGATGAGCCCGATGAACAGACGTACAGAGGGATTGTTGTCATTGACACGTTGACGAATCAAGAAGCTCACCGCTTTTATTCGGGTGACTATGAACAGGACTTCCAACACTATCAACGATGGTTAGCAGATATGAAGCCTTATTTTTATGAAGGAGAAAGCATGAGCAACTTCGTTAATGACCTTCAAAATCCGAATGAGAATGAAACATTTAGCTGAACGAAAAAACCACTAAGTCCTAAGACTAAGTGGTTTTTTTTCATATTTTACACGAAATAAAACCTATTTTTCCCAATATCTCCTCACTAGCCGTTTCCTCTATCAATCTATTACGTAAGATGATAGAGAACGTATGGTGACAGGAGGTGAAAAAAATTATAATGAATTTTTTACCTAATCAAATTGTAATCGGTTTCCATGCAAATGTTTCTTCTCAAAGAGCGTTAGAAATCATCAGGTTAGTCGGTGGTACAGTTATCGATCAAATTCCACAACTTAATATATACGTTATCAAAGTCGATTCGAGTCGTATGAATACGACACTTCGACTTCTCTCAAATTTCCCAGAGGTTAAGTTTGCTGAATTCAATGGATTGATGGTTACTCAGCTGACACCGAATGATCCGCTGTTTCCTCAACAATGGGGTCTATTGAAAATCAATTCGACTAGAGCTTGGAATGTCACGAGAGGGTCTTCTCTCTTGAAAATTGCGATTCTAGATACGGGCGTGAATGGTGGACATCCTGATTTGATTGATAAAATGGTCTTGAATGTCAACTTCTCGACTTCGTCAACGTCCCAAGATGTGAACGGTCATGGTACTCATGTTGCTGGTATTGCTGCTGCTACAACAAGGAATGATATTGGCGTTGCTGGTCTAGCGATTAACCCTAAAATCATGAATATCAAGGTTCTGGATGACAGTGGCAGCGGGTCATTCAGTGATGTTGCGAAAGGGATCGTCAATGCGACAGACAATGGTGCAAAAGTCATTAATATGAGCCTTGGTGGTCCTTCGTTCAGTTCAAGTGTACAAAGTGCTGTTCAATACGCTGCAGGTAGAGGAGTCATCCAAGTTGCTGCAGCTGGAAACGATAATACACAGGATCTCTTTTATCCGGCAGCTTACCCAGAAGTCATCAGTGTGGCAGCGCTTGCCCGAGATGATACGAAGGCGTCATTTTCGAATTTCGGCTCAGCATGGGTTGATGTTGCTGCACCAGGTATCGACATCCTCTCGACGTTACCAACCACTACGAACATGATGGGGCAGACGAACTATGGATATCTCTCAGGGACCTCAATGGCTGCACCATTTGTAAGTGGACTTGCTGCATTGCTTGCTTCCCTCGAACCAAATGCAAATAAAGTGCGTAATGCAATTGAAACGACAACGGTACCGGTTCCTGGTAAAGGAACATTGTATGAGAATGGTCGTATCAACACGTATGCTGCGTTATTAAAAATCACCGGACAGTAACTCCCCTAGAATAAATTCCTCCACACCCATGCATTAAGTCTCATTTTTCTGAAATCCAACGGTTTATATAAAACGATTCCATCTTCTTGTATTACACTGAAGGTAACTCAGTGAAAGAGGGTGTTTTGATGAAAAGTGATCTTGAAATACGCATTGCAGATCTTGCGAAACAGGAGAAGGACGAGCTGAAAGGAAGTGAGGTTACAGTTGGCGGTTTCCTTGCAGGTAAAGCTGAAGAACCGTTAGAGGACGGTTATAATTATCCTTTCATTGATGATGAAGGGAATGGCATTCTTGTGAGAGCCCAAACGAAGCTTCCTAATCTTGTTCCTGGAAAGTGGTTTCGCATCACAGGCAAAGTAGATGAAATTCATCAGCAAGAGTTGCACGTCACCTCTGACACCAATATCGAAGAAACGAACGAAGAAACAGAAATCCCACCTGTAACGAGACGATTCCCCTCTTCTGTAAAGAAAGTCGTTGATGGGGATACGATTCATCTAGAAACCCCGGTACTTGGTACGACAAAAGTTAGGTTTGTGTCAATTGATACACCGGAAACCAATTATCAAGGCGATTCTCAAGGCTATTATGCTGAGGAAGCGACTCGACAGCTGAAGTGTTTGCTTCCTGAAGGTGAGAACGTGGAGATCGTCGTAGGAGATGATCCATTCGACCAATACGGGCGTTTGTTAGCCATTGTGGAAAAGACTGACGTAAACCTAAACAAAGAAATGATCGAAAGAGGTTTGGCTGTACCTTATTTCATCTATCCGAATTTAGATCACTTTGAAGAGTATGGACAAGCTGTTGTTCGGGCGAAAGAGTCTGGAAAAGGATTGTGGAATCCAGAGCGGCCGATTGACGAACTTCCATATGAATTCCGATTCAATAAACGCGGAGGACCGAATAAGTATGTCGGCCATCACGAAACGAAACACTATGTTGAACCTAAGAAATGGGAGACGATCCCGATTGAATATCGTGTTTTCTTCTTAAATGAGAAGGATGCGATTGATGCGGGGTACAAAAAAGTGGAAGATGCATGTTAAATCAATTCAGAACAGGAGTAAAGGGAGTCGATTTTAGGCCGGCTTCCTTTACTCATTTTAATTGTTAGAAAATTTTTAAAAAAACTTGAAATGAAAAGGCTTTCATGGTAGTTTTTTTATAAAGGTATCGAAACGTTTCGATAAAACTTAAATAACACCCTTTCATTTTCGTACCTTTCAACTGCTCGCCAATTTCCAACGACAATTTTCGACATCCCTAGTACATAAGGCAGATATCATGAGCATGTAGGCTCCACGTAGATTATTCATCCTAGTTTGAACAACCCTTTGGGAACACAGATGTCCTTGAGGTGCTTTATCTTGATTTTTTATCGATACGTTTCAATTCCGTTTCAGTAATTTCAAATGCAAACGCTTGACAGCGTTAAAGAGGGGAGGGGCACACTTTATTCGTATCGGGAATGTTAACGTATTGATCGGTAAACAAGAAAAAATAACAAAGCGAGGGATTCTCTTGAGAGAAAAGAAGTTATTTACATTTATACTTGTTGCGCTGCTAAGCTTTGCTCTAATGATTGCAGGATGTTCGAACAGCAAAGAAACATCCTCAGAAGAAAAGGACAAGCCGAAGGAAAATAAACCATCCGAAAACTCTGGTGAGACTGTGACGATTACATATGGAACATGGCAAAGTGATGAAGAAGTCGAAAAGATCATAAAAGCATTTGAGGAAACACATCCGAATATCAAGGTTAAAAAAGACAAAGCGGTTACTTGGCCATGGAATGAAAAGCTTTCCGCAGCAGCAGCAGCTGGAAAATTACCAGATGTCTTCTGGACATTCGGTGTTCCGACAGCCGTGACGAATGGATGGCTCGAGGACCTGACACCGTATTTGGAAGCGGATGAGGAGTACGATCCTAAAAATACATTCGGTAGTATTCTTGAAACAGCTCAGTATGAAGGCCGTCAATATGCGATGCCGCATTCTATGCACGCAATCGTAATGCTCGTCAACACGGACCTCTTTGAAAAGGAAAATGTTCCAGTACCGGATAGCAGTTGGACATTGGATGATTTAAGAAAAACAGCTGTAAAGATGACGAACTTCAATGAGCACCAATTTGGATTCGAAAATCCACGTGCTTATCGTGAGGCACTTCCGTCCCAATTCGACACCTCCCTTGAGTGGGGAACGTGGGATGGCGAGCAGTACAATTTCAGTTCAGCGGCATACGTTGATGCTCAAAATTACATCAATACACTTTGGCAAGAAGATAAAGTTAGTCCGTTCTATTATGAACAGAAAGATCGTGATAAGTGGTACGGCAAGGATAAGCATCCTTGGAACCTAGGTAAAGTAGCAATGAAGTATGATGGCACATGGGGATTGATTGGTAACACGGAAAACAACAAATTCAACTGGTCCGTTCTACCGGTTCCTGGAATGGAAGACAACCGAGTCCCACTTGTAGCTGATTATATGGGGATTTCCAAAAGCTCAGAGCATAAAGAAGCTGCCTATGAGTTCATGAAGTGGTTGACGTTCTCTAAAGAAGGCTGGTTGGCTAGGAAGGACGCTGGTGTTCCAGTTGCACAAAGTATTCCGATTGTAAACGATAAAGAAATCTGGGAGACGTATTTGGGTGATGAAAATGTACCTGAAGGAATGAAGGAAATCATTAAAGGGATTCCGAACGGCACAGTCGATCCACTCAAGTTCCACCCAGGGTATACAGAAGTATTGGATATGCTAGGTCCGATGAATGAGAAATTTGACAAAGGTGAAGCGAAGCCAAGTGATGTCGGTGCAGAGTTAGATGAGAAGGCAAATGAAGCTTATCAAAACGCAGTTCAGAAATTGGAAGAAGTTATCGGCGAAGAGTAGATCATTCTAAAATTGGATGGGGCATTCAACCTCCCCATCCTTTCTATTTCATAGCCTGCTTCGAGAAGGAGAAATCCTATGGGCAATCATAAAGTGACAATTCGATTATTCGTGCTGACCGTCCTCCTCGTGGGGACTCTACTTCATGCGTATACTCCGATCTCTTTTGCGAATACAGAAGAGGAGGATTCGGATACAGAAGAGCTTTTAGATGACCTGTTCAACGATGATGATGAAGAGGATGAAGAAAAGTCTGAAGAAGATAAACAAAATGAAAAAGGCAAGCCGAAAAAAGAGAAAAAACAGCAACGGATCATTGAAGCCAATTATAAGGATATGCTCGAGCAATGGGAAGAAGAGGGGCTATCCAGTACGAATGGCTATCAAAAAATCATCCAACCTGTCGATGTCGCCGAAAGCAATGAAGATGTGAATCTCACGAATCACGAAGACTACGATGGGAAGGTTATCCGTTGGGAAGAAGGTACAGAAGAAATTCAGGTAACCGTTTCTGTTCCTAAGGAAGGGTTATATGAGGTTGCGGTTGATTATTATGCCTTACCAGGAAAGATCATCCCGATTGAACGTGGAATCAAGGTAAACGGCGAATTCCAGTACTATGAAGCGAGAAGAATCGTCCTACCGAGACTATGGAAAGATGAAGTCGAAACGTTTGAGCAGGATAAATTAGGAAACGAAGTATTCCCGAAGCAAGATGAAATACATAAGTGGCAGCAACGCTCTTTCATGGATGCGAGTTACCTGTACGATCGACCGTTACAGTTTCACCTCGAAAAAGGTGAAAATACAATTACGCTACTGAATATTCGTGAGCCGATGCTGATGGGGAACATCCTTGTAAAATCACCGGCACAACTCCCTACATATAAAGAATATCTAGCAAACTATGAGAATGGACAAAAAGTAAAAGAGCTCTTGGAAATTGAAGCCGAGCATCCTTACTATAAATCAGATTCCTCAATAAGAGCTTTACCGAATGGAGAACCGAATGTTACACCGAACCGCGGGAACAAGCTGTCTCTTAATGCATTTGGAGGAGACACCTGGCAGGAAGGTGGAGAATCTGTCACCTGGAAAATCAACGTAGAGGAGACTGGATTCTATCAATTAGGCTTCAAATACAACCAATTTTACAATATTAACGTTCCGGTATACCGTACGGTCAAAATTGATGGGGAAATACCGTTTAATTCGTTGCTGCGTTACCCGTTCGATTATACATCCGAGTGGAAAAATGAAACCTTATCTGATTCGAAGGGAAATCCTTATCAGTTCTTCCTTACAAAAGGCGAGCACGAACTGACCCTTATTGCGAATCCGTCACCTTACCAGCCTGTCATCAGTACGATTAAAGATGTCATGCGTGAGGTGAATGAGCTTTCCCTAGAAATTCAGATGGCAACAGGAAAATCGAAGGACGCCTATCGGGACTGGGATATTGAACAGCAAATCCCTGATATCGTCCCCCGATTAAAGAAGCTGGCCAAGGAACTGCAAGAAAAATATGACTACCTGAAGAAACTAAGCGATAAGAAACCCGATCAAGCGAGAAATCTCTTGATTAGCGCAAATCAACTGAAGGATATTGCGGAAGAACCTGGAGAAATACCAGTTCGGTTCGATGAGCTGTCACAAAGCTCAGGATCCGTTACGCAAAAGCTCGGTGATCTTCTGTTAATGTTGCCAAACCAACCGTTACAATTTGATAAATTCTATGTTTATGCTGGCAAGGATCTGCCGGATGCCAAAGCGAGCTTCTTACAGAGAATGAATTCAATGGCACTGAACTTCTTTTCCTCGTTCACCAAAGATTATGAAAAGGTCAGTTCGAGAGACGAGGATGCAATTGAAATTTGGGTGAACAGACCAAGGCAGTATGTCATGTTGATGCAAAAAATGGCCAATGAAGAATTCACTAAAAAGACGGGCATTAAAGTCACATTAAGCTTGATGCCATCTGAAGAGAAACTGATCCTGGCGAATGCATCCGATAAATCTCCTGATCTTGCTATGGGAATCGCACAAAAGCTTCCGTTTGAACTGGCAGTCAGGGATGCGGTCGCAGATTTAAGTGAGTTCCCGGATTATGAGGAGGTCATCGAGCGATTTTCTCCTGGCGCCCTTCTACCATTCATCTATGATGAAGGAACCTATGCATTGCCAGAAACTCAAGAATTTTACGTCCTGTTCTACCGAAAAGATATTTTACAGGCCCTTGATCTTGAAGTGCCCGACACTTGGGAAGATGTACGAAAGATGCTTCCGAAGCTTCAACGGTTCGGAATGAATTTCTTCGTACCGTTAGCTGGTCAAGGTGGATTGAAGGAACCGAATGTCACCGTTCCTTATATCTATCAAAATGGCGGAGAGCTCTTCAACGAAGATGGAATGAGTACGGCTATCGGCAGTGAGGCAGCCTTGAAAGGGTTCAAGCAGATGACGAACCTGTTCACGGTTTATAGTCTGCCGCTGCAAGTGCCGAATTTCTACAGTCATTTCCGACAAGGAGATATTCCGATCGGGATTTCCGATTTCGATAATTATGTAAAAATCACAGCTGCTGCACCAGAGCTTCAAGGTTGGTGGGGCATTGCACCTTACCCAGGGGTGAAAAACGAAGAAGGCGAAGTCATCCGTTGGGCACCTGGAACCGGTAAAGGTGTCACGATGTTCAAAAGCAGTGATAAGAAGGAAGATGCGTGGAAGTTCATCAAATGGTGGACGAGTATGGAAACTCAATCTCAGTTCGGTAACTTGATTGAAACGATCTATGGTACCGAATTCAGATGGAATACTTCCAACGTTGAAGCGCTCAGTCAGCTTCCATGGCCACAGGAGGATCTTGAGGTCATCAAGGAACAATGGAAGTGGTTGAGAGACATTCCGCACATTCCAGGGGATTATATGCTGGAACGGGAAATCAGCAATGCTTGGAACGAAGTCGTGTTTGAAGGTGAAAATGAACGGAAAGCGATTGAAGATGCTGTCATAACGACCAACCGTGAGATGAGAAAGAAGCTTGAAGAATTCGGATTCATCAAGAACGGTGAAGTCGTAAAAGAACTTGAAGTTCCGTCAATCGAAAAAATACAGTCGAAGGGGGAGGCCAGTGAAACCAGTTACGAGTACAGAACAAAAGGTCCATATCCAAACGAAGACGAGTCGTAAACATGAGTGGGTCACTGCGCTGAAAAAAGAATTGAGCGCCCTTGGCTTCGTCGCACCCTTCCTGGTTGTCTTTTCCTTATTCATTGTCATTCCAGTCATTGTGGCTGCGTATTTTGCCTTTACCTATTTCAATACAATCCAGCCCCCTAAATTCATCGGGCTGAAAAATTTCGTGAATCTCATTACGCAGGATAACGTGTTCATGATGCACGTGCTGCCGAACACGTTTCAATTTGCTCTGATTGTCGGTGTGGGGGGCTATGTCCTGGCTTTCCTCTTGGCTTGGATGCTTGCGCAAATCCCTAAAAAGCCGAGAACAATCCTCACATTGGCGATCTATTCACCTTCCATGACGGCGGGGGTAGCCATGTCTGTCGTCTGGCTGATTTTCTTTAGTGGGGATCGAGCGGGTTATTTGAATAGCTTCCTCATACAGATCGGATTCATCAATGAACCGATTCAGTGGCTTCAATCGCCGGAGCATCTGATGACGATCATGATTCTTGTATCCCTATGGAACAGTATGGGGGTTGGTTTCTTGGCCATGCTCGCCGGAGTATTGAATGTCGATCGGGAGCTTTATGAAGCTGCTTATATTGATGGGATGAGGAACCGGTTCCAGGAGATCTGGTATATCACGATTCCATCGATGAAGCCGCAAATGCTGTTCGGAGCCGTCATGGCAGTCGTTCAGACCTTTCAGGCGGGAGATATCGCCGTTCAGCTTTCAGGGTCAAATCCTACCCCTCAATACTCAGGTCAGTTGATCCTGACACACATCGCTGATCATGGCTTCATCCGGTTCGATATGGGTTATGCCTCAGCGATCTCACTCGTACTGCTCATCTTTGTTTATGGTATTTCAAGATTTTGCTGGCGTTTGTTCGGAGAGAAGGATTGAATACGGACAAGCTTCCACAATGATGTAAAGGGGAATGTGTTATGGCATCCTTCCAAGGGACGAAAATCGACCCAGGTAAATTCAGTTTTAGTCAAACCAAGTTTTTCTTGTTTCTAATACCGCTTTCAGCGTTCATGATTTTGCCGATCATTTTCATATTTTCACAGGCTCTTAAACCGATTGACGAACTGTTCCTTTATCCACCAAGGTTTTTCGTAGAAAAGCCGACGTTGCGGAACTTCAACGAACTATTTAAGGAAACGAGTGTAACCGTCATCCCGATGACGAGGTATCTGTTCAACAGTATCATCACATCTGGGGGAATCGTATTTGCCAGTGTGATGATCAGTGCAATGGCAGGCTTTGCTTTATCCAAGCTTGATTTCAAATTGAAGAACGTCATCTTCGAAGCGAATATCATTGCTTTGATGTTCGTTCCAGCTGCAGTTGCCATCCCGCGATATTTCATCATTGATCGCATCGGTCTGACAGATAGCATGTTCGGTCATATATTGCCTGTATTGGCCATGCCGGTAGGATTGTTTCTGATCAAGCAGTTCATTGATCAAATTCCGGATGCACTGATTGAAGCAGCAAGAGTCGATGGGGCGAGCAACTTTTATATTTTCAGAAAGATCATCGTTCCGATGGTGACACCTGCTATTGCAACCGTATCTATTCTTGCCTTCCAAATGGCATGGAACAATACGGAAACGTCAGAAATCTACATGAACAATGAGAGTCTTAAAACATTTGCGTTTTATATGAATACGTTGGCAGGTAACGTCGGGAATGATAATCAGGTCGCTGGACAAGGGATGGCCGCGGCAGCAGCTGCACTTATGTTCCTCCCGAACCTCATCATTTTCTTATTAATGCAAAGTAAAGTAATTGATACGATGGCTCACTCAGGATTGAAGTAAGAGAGGAGGTAGAACATGTCGCGGCTCAAGAACATCCTATTATTGACACTTGCCACTCTTCTATTGACGACATCGACCGTCGCTGCAGAAGCACCTTTCATCACCTATACGTTCGATAAAGATGGAGATCCAATCTATACTCAAACCGCTTATCAACCGATCGGAACGATTGATGGCTTTGATATACAAGTCACTACTCCCGATGGTGAGGTAGAAGAAGAGCCTCTGTTTCAGCCGGAAGATATCTTCATAGACAAGGACGATATGGTTTATGCGGCGGATACCGGCAACTCCCGCATTGTCATTTTTGATTCATTCGGGAATTTCGTCCGGACAGTCGGGGAAGACGTTCTCTCGAAACCGACGGGTGTCCATGTTGATGAAGAAGGCTTCATTTATGTAGCGGATTACCAAAAGAAGAAGGTCTACAAGTTTAATAACGATGGCTCAATCGCCTTTGAGTATGAAAAGCCTGAAGCAACCATTTTCGGAAAAAAGAGTCCTTTCAATCCGACGAAGGTGATCATCGACAAGCAGAAGAACGTATACATCGTCAGTAAAGGTTCGATGCAAGGCTTGATTCAATTAGGGCCTGAAGGGGAATTTCTCGGCTATTATGGCGGGAATCAAACGGACTTCGATCTTGTCCACCAATTGCAAAAGATGCTGTATACGGACAAGCAATACCGTAAATTGATGAAAAAGCTTCCTCCCTCGGCAACCAATGTCGCTGTCAACGAAGAGGGGCTCATCTATACAGCTACGGCGGGTTTGGAAAATCAAGCGATCAAAAAGCTGAACGTAGCGGGAGAAAACCTTTTACAGGATATTAGTACATCCTTTGCTATATCTGATATCACCGTTGATGGTGAAAATAATATTTATGCAGTAGATTCGAGTAACGGCTACATTTTCGAATACGATCCTGATGGCAATCTATTATTCGTATTCGGAGGGCTGAACTCAGGGAATCAACGATTAGGACTCTTCAAATCACCGTCAGGAATTGCGGTTTCGAATGACGGTAGACTGTTCATCTTAGATAAGAAGCAAAGCAATATCCAAATCCTGAAGCCGACTGAATTTACCAATCTCATACATACAGCTATTTCACTTAGCTCAGATGGAAAATATTTAGAAAGTGAAGACTACTGGAACGAAGTACTGAAGCGCAACAGCATGTTTTCATTAGCACATAACGGAATCGGGAAGGCCGCTTTTAAGAAGGGAAACTATGAAAAGGCGCTTGAGGAGTTCAAGCTTGCCGGGAATAATAAGAGCCTTTCAGAGGCGTATTGGGAGTTAAGAAGAATCTGGTTGATGGATAACCTATCATGGGTACTCAGTGGTATCGTTCTTTTCTTCATCTCCTTGTTCATCCTGAAGAAGCTTTATCGCAAGTTTGGGTTAGGTGCTCAAATCGTCCGAGGGTGGCAAGCGTTCAAAGGGATCCAGATTGTGACGGAGTTGTTCCATACCTTCAGAATGCTGAGACACCCTGTCGATGGCTACTACGAACTGAAGAAGAATCAACGGGCTTCTGTCTTTTCGGCAACTTTACTCTTGATGATCTTGTTCGTCGTACATCTCTTCACCATTCTTGAAACGAATGTGCTATTCAGCAATGTCGATTCCAAGAATGTGAATATCATGACGGAATTGTATAAGATCTATATTCCGTTATTCGCCTGGGTGATCTGCAACTATTTGATCAGTACGATTAATGACGGGATTGGGACATTTAAAAGTGTCTATGTTGGGACTGTTTATGCGCTCAGTCCTTATCTGATTTTTTCCATCCCACTCACGATCATGTCCAAAGGCTTGACGAATATGGAATTCGTCATATATGACTTTTCCAAGAAAGCGATCATCCTTTGGTCAGGATTCCTTTTATTCATGATGGTAAAGGAAATCCATGGCTACGAAATCGGCCAGACGATGAAGAATATGGCACTGAGTGCTGCTGGTATGGTGATGTTGGGTATCATATCCTTCATTCTTTTCGGGCTTTCTAATCAGGTGATTGATTTCGTGTATTCTATCTTCCAAGAGGTGAAGCTACGTGTCCAATAAACGGAACATCTACATAAGTGTATGTATTTTTTTGCTGATCCTCGTAACCTATCAGATTGGATACGGGGAAGGCAATCCGCCAGCTGATCAAACGCCTAAAGATAAAATGGATGTGACCCATAGCACCTTTCAGTTCAAAGGGAACGATTTCACACAGCCGGAGCCTGCCTCGGCAGAAAACCTTCCCATTCTAGCCATACCTGATGCTTATGAGAAGGTCGAAGAAAGTAAAGAATTAGAGCTTTATGTTCAAAAGGATACGATGAACATCATGGTACGAGACAAACGCTCCGGATATGTTTGGAGCTCTGTACCTGATAAATCCATACAAAAGGAAACACAGCTGAACGAGTCATGGTCCGCAACGATCAATTCACCGGTGGTCGTGCAATATTTCAATGAAGAAGCGATGCTGGAGTCGGGAAGCTTTGTGTCGCTAGAAGGTTCAGTTGAGGCTTTTAACACGATCGAAAATGGATTCGAAGCCGAGCTTTCCCTCGACCAACTGGAAGTGAGGCTTTCCATTCAAGTCATGTTAGAGGATGAATCGCTCCTCGTGAAGATGCCGGATGAAGGCTTTGAAGAAAATGGAACGAAGAAGGTCGCATCTGTCCAATTCTATCCGTTCTTAGGGGCCGTCAAACATGAGGATATCCCAGGGTATATGTTCATTCCGGACGGGAGTGGTGCTTTGATTCGTTACCAGGAGGAGCATCCTCGATACGAAAGTGCATTCATTGGAAGAATCTATGGGAAGGATGAAGCTGTCGAAGAGCGAGATGATTTTACGATGAAGCCTGAGCCGATTTCCGTCCCCGTATTCGGGATGACACATGGAGTAGAGGCGAATGGTTTCATAGGCATTATTGAACAAGGGCAATACAATGCTGAAATCATGGCCTTCCCAAGTGGAGTCAATACTGATTTCAACTGGGTATCGCCACGCTTTATCATGCGCTATCCTTATTTCCAACCCACCAGTAAGAACATGGGGGGCATCAATACGTATCAAAAAGAAAGAATCGAAGGCGATAAGGTGATCCGATATGCCTTTTTGACAGGCGGGAATTCAGATTATATCGGTATGGCGAAAACCTATCGCTCGTATTTGAAGGAAAAGGGATTTCTTGCTGAAAAAGTGGATTCGAAGGGTGAAGATGTGCCGATCCGAATTGAATTCCTAGGTTCAGAAATGGAACCGGGACTGATCACTCGCAATCTAGTCCCAATGACGACATTCGATCAAGCCAAAGCAATCGTTGATGATATGACGGATGCTGGTATCCAGCGGTTGACCACTGTATTCCGTGGTTGGACGCAAGGGGGATTGACGGGCCATAATCCTGACAAATTCCCAGTTGAACAGGAATTAGGCGGAGAAGAAAAACTGAAAGAGCTGCAAACCCATCTTGATCGAAAAGGAACCCCATTCCATTTATATCTTGATTATACAAAGGCCTTCGGCAATCAAGATAACTTTGATGTAAAGGTGGATGCGGTCCGGCGCATCAGCAATCATATCCTGGGGTATTCGTTTTCACAGGATATTGTTGATGAGGAATTCTCAGACCTGATGATCAACTATATCCATCCAAAGAAAGCATTGAACCTTGCATCAGAAGATATGGAAAAATTTGAGGACCTCGGTTTAGAGGGTGTCTCAATCGATGAGACAGGTTCGGTTCTGTATTCAGATTACAGTGGGAAACGTGAGCTGACGAGAAAAGAATCAGCATCGATCTATGAAGAAATCGCTCAAAAATATGCAGATCAAGTAGAGGGCGTCTCGTTTTATCATCCGAACGACTATATGTTCCGTTATACGGATTCCATCTTCGATATACCGATGAATTCATCCCGGTATATGTATGAAACGGATACGGTACCCTTCCTGCAAATCGCATTGCATGGATCGATTGATTATTATGCGTCGTTCTCCAACTATCACGCAGATCCGAAGCGTCAGCTACTGAGAACGATCGAGTATGGCGCTTATCCGTCCTATTATTTGACGCATGAACCGTCATGGAAGCTGCAAACAACGCCATCAAAGGACCTTTTCACATCCGAATATGAAAATTGGAAAAGTGATATTGTAGCCCAATATGAAAGGGTCAACCAAGCTTTACGAAATGTTCAACAAGCGACAATCGAAGACCGAAAAGTAATGGAGTTAGGTGTTGTCGAAGTGACGTATTCCAATGGTGTACGTATTGTCGTGAATTATAACAGCAAGGAAATGCAAGTCGAGGAAGCAAAGGTCGCTCCATTGGATTTCAAAGTCATCGAGGGAGGGGATTAAGCTGAAGAATGTATCGTTAAGCAGACGGACAAGGGAATATATGACAGGATATTTGTTCATTCTTCCGTGGCTGATCGGATTCCTGTTATTTATGGCTTATCCGATCTTTTACTCCCTCTTTATGAGCTTTAACAAAGTTTATATTACAGCTTCCGGAATCAAGACGACCTTCTTGGAATGGGAGAACTACAAGTTTGCGTTCCTATCAGATCCTCATTTTGTAGAAGAACTGGTCATGTTCTTAAAATCGGTCGTCTTATTGATTCCGATCGTTGTCGTCTTTTCATTGATTGTTGCCTTGATGATCAACCAACCAATCAAAATGAAAGGGTTCTTCCGAGCAATCTTTTTCCTGCCCGTTATCATTACGAGTGGAGAAGTGGTCAATGAATTGTTTGCTCAGGGAGCAGCGACCATTCCAATTATTGAACGGTATGGCATCATTGATTTTCTTCAAGCGAACCTGAGTCCGACATGGGGAAAACCCATTGTCAGCGTCATTGAGCAGCTAATCATCATCCTTTGGTACTCAGGCGTTCAGATTCTGATTTTCCTGGCTGGACTGCAAAAAGTGAACAAACAAATCTATGAAGCAGCCGCTATTGATGGTGCTTCACCTTGGGAGATCTTTTGGAAGATCACCCTTCCGAGCATCAAGCCTTTCATTCTCGTCAATATCATTTATACGACGGTCGACTTATCTACCAACTCCTTGAACAATGTCATCGTACTCATCAAGGAGAACATGTTCAAGGTCGAAACCGGGTTTGGATATGCGACAGCACTATCATGGATTTATTTCATGGTCATCTTCATCATATTACTCCTATCAATCTTCTTCTTTACGAGGAAAGAACGATTGGAATTCAAAAAATCTTAACCAGTAGGATGTGACACCTTATGAAACTGGTTCATGAAACAAACAGATTTGTACTGAAAAAAGTGAATACAACGGGAACTCGTGTGAAGAAGGCGCTGCTCGGATTACAAGGGAATGATGGATTGATCTTCAAAACATTCATTTATGCATTGTTGATCAGCGTCGGGTTCATCTACTTATATCCAATCCTTTATATGGTTTCCAACAGCTTCAAAAGTCTGAGTGATTTGCTGGATCCAACCGTTTTGTGGATTCCAAAAGAGCTCTATATTGAAAACTTCGTAAAAGCATGGCATGTACTGGAGTTTCCGAAAACGTTCATGACGTCTTTATTGAATTCCGTTTTGCCAGCTCTTGCTCAGATGGTTTCATGTGCCATTGTCGGGTTCGGATTTGCACGATTCCGTTTTCCGGGTAAGAACATTCTTTTTGGATTGATGCTTCTTACCTTCATCATTCCGACCCAGATTGTCATGATTCCAATGTTCCTCATGTTTGAACAATACGGCATGCTGGGCACGCCTTTACCATTCATCATCCCAGCTATATTTGCTGGAGGAATCAAGAGTGCTTTGTTTATCCTGATCTATACGCAATTTTTCCGCTCGATTCCGCCAGTGCTTGATGAATCTGCTCAATTGGATGGAGCGAATTACTTTACGATCTTTTTCAGAATCATACTGCCGATTTCCATTCCAGCATTGGTTGTTGTATTTCTGTTTTCACTGGTCTGGCATTGGAATGAAACGTATACGGCTTCGCTCTATTTAGGAGACAGCATGTCCACACTCCCATTGAAGCTCAAAGAGTTTAATGATTCATTCAGGGTCCTCTATTCTTCGTCCAGTGGCGGGGAGAGCAGTGGTGCCGACATTAATGAATCGATCAAGTTTGCAGGGACCGTGCTTGTCATTCTGCCGTTGCTCGTATTGTATATGTTCGCTCAGAGATGGTTCGTCGAAGTACTCGACAAGACAGGAATTACAGGGGAATAAATTCCAGCCACATTTGAAACGTTTCGCTTTACCAAAATGGATTTGTTTTTAATGATTCAAAGGAGGACATGGATATGGACCCCGTACGTATTGGCATCATTGGTATCGGCAATATGGGATCTGCACACGCACTCATGTTGTTGAATGGAGGAATTAAAGGAGCCGAACTGACCGCTGTTTGTGATGTCAGGGCCGAGAGACGGAAGTGGGCAAGTGAGCAATTTGGACAGCAAGTGGATGTCTACGCAGAATATGAAAACCTCCTTTCCTCTGAACGAGTGGATGGCGTCATTATCGCCACCCCTCATTATCAGCATTCTGATATTGCCATGGAAGCATTCCGTTGCAATAAGCATGTGTTATGTGAAAAGCCCGCTGGCGTTTATACGAAACAAGTAAGACAGATGAACGAGGAAGCAGCGAACAGCGATCGGGTATTTGCCATCATGTATAACCAGCGGACGAACCCTGTTTATCAAAAAGTAAAAGATCTCGTTTCATCAGGGGAGCTCGGAAAGATCAAGCGTACCATCTGGACGATTGATTGGTATCGTTCACAAAGCT
Source organism: Pseudalkalibacillus sp. SCS-8 (assembly GCF_040126055.1). NCBI lineage: Bacteria > Bacillati > Bacillota > Bacilli > Caryophanales > Fictibacillaceae > Pseudalkalibacillus > Pseudalkalibacillus nanhaiensis. The sequence continues at coordinate 3,069,687 of NZ_CP143541.1, read as the reverse complement.
ATTATGATTCCGGTACTTGGCGTGCTACCTGGTCAGGAGAAGGGGGCGGCGTCCTCATCAACCAGTGTCCCCATCAGCTTGATTTATGGCAATGGATGATCGGGATGATGCCGAAGCGTGTCCGGGCATTCTGCAGCTTTGGAAAATATCGTGATGTAGAAGTCGAAGATGACGTAACAGCTTATGTCGAATACGAAAATGGCGCCACCGGTTTATTCGTTACGTCTACTGGCGTCGCACCAGAAACGAATCGTTTTGAAATCTATGCGGATAAAGGAAAACTTGTCGTAGAAGACGGAAAGATCACCTTCTGGCGTAATCGAATTCCTGAAAGTACATTCAACCAAGAATGGAAGGGTGGATTCGGCGTACCTGAGAATTGGAAGTGTGAAATTCCGGTTCACGGTGTGGAAACGGGTCATGGAGGCATTCTGGTCAATTGGGTTGATGCGATCCGTTTTGGAAACGAATTGATTGCACCTGGCGAAGAGGGTCTCAAAGGATTGATGTTATCGAATGCAATGCATTTATCAACTTGGACAGACGCATGGGTGGATCTACCGATTGATGAGAATCACTATTATGAAAAGCTACAAGAGCGTATTGCACATTCAACTTATTCGAAACAACGTTCTGAATCTCGGACGCTTGATGTTGAGGGGACGTTCTGATCTCAAACTTAATTTCATGGGAGGTTTTCAATCATGAGAAAAAAATTTGCAGTCCAAATGTATACGGTAAGGGATTTGTTGGCGGATGATTTTCCAGGAGTATTGAGGGAGCTGAAACAGATGGGCTGGTCAGGTGTACAAATCAGCGGTTTGTTCGGGTATTCCAGGGAAGAGATCGCCGGGGTCCTCCAAGAGACGGGATTAAAGACGGCCGGTATGCATGTCGGTCTCGATCGGCTTCGGGATGATCTTCAAGAGGTTGTAGAAGAGGCAAAAGCGTTGAACACGAAAGACCTTGTTTGTCCTTACGTTCCTGATGAATTACGAACAGCTGAAAGCTATATTGCAATCCGGAGGGATTTAAATCAAATCGCATCCAGGTTGAAAAGTGAAGGATACCGTGTCAGTTATCATCATCATGATTTTGAATTCCGTACTGAGGTTGAAGGGAAATCGGCATTGGAATATATGCTGGAGCCTGAAGAAGGGAATGACGTTCTCGCTGAAATCGATACGTATTGGGTTAAAAAAGCTGGTCAAGATCCAATGACGTTCATTGCCTCCTATGCGAACCGTATGCCGGTTATCCATTTGAAGGATATGGGGAAGGATGAGGCGCAATCCTTTGCGGAAATTGGAACGGGAACCATCGATTTCAAACCGATTCTGACTTGGGGCGAACGAAATGGAATTGAGTGGTACGCCGTCGAACAAGATGAATGTTCTGGCTCTCCGCTCGACAGCTTACAGCTCAGTCTTGACAACCTTAATCAAATGGTAGAGCAGCTCCCACCGGTAAAGTCGTAATTTTTATACATACATCATGACATCGAAAGCTGGAGTAACTAGAGGAGGACATGAAACATGACAGTTGAAATGAAGCAAAAGAAATTCATCATAAATGGGAAAGAGGAGTTCCTATATGGTGGTGAATTGCATTATTATCGTGTTCCGAAAAACGAATGGGAGGATCGTCTCATCAAATTGAAGGAAGCGGGATGCAATCTCGTAAGTACCTATGTGCCATGGGTGTGGCATGAAATGGATGAGGGCGTATATGACTTTACCGGTGAAACGAGAGGGGAAAGAGACCTGAAAGGCTTTCTCGAGCTGGCTGAATCGTTTGGTTTCTATTGCATTGTCCGTCCAGGTCCATATGTCATGGCTGAAGTACGTTTCCACGGTGTACCGGACTGGCTGCTTGATCGGTATCCAGAGGTTGTTGCAAAGACACGTGAAGGAGCTGAGCATCCAACTCGAGTCGTATCGTATCGACATCCGCTGTTTTTGGAAAAAACTCGAAAGTGGTATGAAGCGGTGAACCAAATCATTGCTCCGAAACAAATCGAGCATGGCGGCCCAATCATCATGTATCAATTATGCAATGAAATCGGTATGTTCCATTGGGTGAGTAATACGTCCGATTATAATGCAGACACAATCGCCCGTTTTGAAAACTATTTAAAGGACAAGTATGGCTCCATCATCCGATTCAATGAGGTTCACGAGATTAATGAGCGGTCCTTCAGCAGCTTCATTGAAACATTTGCAAGAGGCTTACCAGACGGATACCCTTCCTTCCATTATGAGTGGAGTTCGTTCAGGAGGGAGTACATCAGGGATTATGTCGGTGACTTGAGATCGTTCGCACATGAAACGGGGATTACGGTACCCTTCATCATCAATGTGCATGGATTCAAGGACTATTCCATTTACAGCCGTGGGACAGATTATCCGATTGGGCTGTCTCAGCTTTATCGCACAGCTGAATTTGATGATGTGGTGATTGCCGGCGACTTTTATCCAGGGCATATCGGTTATGACAATTATCACGATCTTGTACTGGCGACCACGTACACAAGAGCGATCTCTCACCAAGATCAGCCGGTATTCTCTGCAGAATTCCAATCTGGCCGACTTGCAGATCGGCCTAGGCTTTATCCGCAGGACCTCGATTTGAACACGAGGACATGTGTTGCTCATGGAATGAATGCATTGAATTATTACATGTTTGTCGCTGGCGAAAACTATGAAAATATCGGTTTATTCGGTAGACGTCATGAATGGCAGGCGCCGATTGATTCCAAGGGGGGCTTACGAGCGAACTATCATAAGGCCTCACATTTGGGGAAGGTCTTTCAATCGATCGGTCATAGACTTATGGATGCACCTAAAAAAGTCCATACATTCATCGGCTTCAACCCGGATGATTACATGACCGAAGTCGTCGAAGAACGGGACAGAGGCTTACTTGGGGATGTTATCGGTAAACGGGAGCAAACGGCTTTTGATGGTACGGTCCGGTTGTTGACTGCAGCCAATATTCAATTTGAAGCAGTCGATCTTTTGAAAGCGTTATCTGTAGAGGAAGTCCCGTCATTATGGGTGTTCTCCACAAAGAGGATGGATGAACGTGTCCAGGAGCGCCTAGTAAACTATGTGCGCGAAGGTGGTAGGTTGATCGTCTATCCTGAGCTTCCCGTTGAGAATCTGAGCGGAAAGCCTTGTCGGATCCTTGCGGATGAATTGGACCTGGGTGAATGGGAGGTCGTCGGTGGTTTTACGGACTATGTGGATGTATTGGATATTGATTCTGTCAATATCAAGCAACGTCTACGTTTCTCCCGTTTTGATGGGAAGGCGATTGCTCGTTTCACCCGGACTGGTAAAGATGAGGTAGCAGCCTACAAGAAATCAGTTGGTAACGGACAAATCCTCGTATTAGGTATCGCGATGGGACATGACTACGGTTATCAGCTGGATGTGATCATAAAGCTGGCTGAAGAAATGGGGATCACTACCCATTTACGTTCAACAAATCCAGATTTGTCACTCGTTGAACGGACTGATGGACATGAATCTTACTTCTTCATCAGCAATTACGATGAAATTGAACAAACAGCTGTCATCCATGAGAACGCGAAACCACTATTTGAGGGAGAAGAAATCACTTTACCACCTAGGTCTTCTGCAATCTTTTTACGGAACTTTGAACTTACAGATGGGTTGACGATTGAATACGCAACAGTTGAAGTCATCAAGCTAGACGTTTCCGACGCTGAGGTCGAGCTGACTGTCGCACCAGTCGGACCAGAAGGAAGTCTGAAGTTAAAGTCGAATGCAGAATGGAATACGGATTCGGCTCCTATGAGTGAAGGGGATGCGATAAGCTTGAATCATATCGACGGACCGACAACCTTCGTTTTCAACAAAACGAAGAAAACCGTCACAGGTTGATCAAAGGTTAGACTCTGTATTGTGATTTTTTATGTAAATGAAATTCACGAGACTCCTGCGGGAAAAGCGAGCCAGGCGAGACCCCGCAATGTATTTTTTAAAGGATCTTCGACTAAAAGCCACCACGTCCTATGGTGGACGTCGAAGTCAGTACATCCTGTACAAGGGAGGAGGCTTGCGGATCGCCCGCGGAAAGCGAGTGAATTTCAAAGAAATAAAAAATTAGCAATAAAACATAGATAAACAAACTAGAATTGGGTTGATGATGGTATGGAAGTGAAAGGGTTTAAAGGAAAGTTATTTGTACTATTTGATTGGATAACAAGGCTCGCTTATGTCAATGTGCTGTGGATCGGCTGTTCATTGCTTGGCTTGTTGATTGCAGGATTCTTTCCTGCGACTTCCGCCATGTATGCACTGATCAGAAGGTGGGTCAGAGGTAATGCCGACTTTTCCGTGCACCGTCTCTTTTGGCAAACCTTTAAGGAAGATTTCAAAAGAGCAAATGCATTCGGATGGGTATTGACCTTAATCGGTATTGTTTTATATGTCGATTACCTGTACTTTACGTCGTCCTCATCAACGATATTCTTTCTTTTAAAGTCATTTACAATCATGCTCTTGTTCGTTTATGTCCTGATGGCAGTTATGATCTTCCCAGTTTTCGTCCATTATAAATTGACGCTTGTGCAGTTGTTCCGAAATACGATTTTCATTGCGATGCTTCATCCGTTCAAAAGCTTTGCTGCAATTCTGGGTGTAGGGGCCATCAGTCTGGTGATGTATCTGATGCCGACGTTAATTCCTTTCTTTGGTGGGAGCTTGATTGCGTTATATGTCACATGGATATCACAACCGATGTTCAGGAAAATCGACGAACGACAACAGGATGCGGTGAAGAACGAGTAAGACGAAAATCTAAGAAGAATTTAGAAAGGGAGGTATGTACGTGATTGAAATTAAAAACAAACAAATTCTCATTGATGGCAAACCTCAAATCATCATGTGCGGCGAAATCCATTATTACCGATTGGAACGGCATGAATGGCAGGATCGTCTTGATAAGTTGAAGGAAGCTGGCTGCAATGCCGTAGCTTCGTATGTTCCTTGGATTTGCCATGAACCTCGGGATGGCGAGATCGACTTGAAAGGTAAATCCCGTCCAGAGCTTGATTTAGAGGGTTTTATTGATCTATGTGAAGAGAATGATCTTTATTTCTTCGTACGACCTGGTCCGTTCATCATGGCTGAAATGAAGAACGAAGGGATTCCGCATTGGGTGATGGAAAAGCATCCTGAAATCGTTCCAGTTACTTGGGATGGGAATCCAATTACGACAAAAACGCTGGATTATATGGCCCCAGGCTTCTTAAAAGAGACGCGCGAGTGGTATGAAGCTGTCATGAAGATTGTAGCTCCAAGGACTTACGTGAACGGTGGGAACATCATCGGCTTACAGCTTGATAATGAAATCGGAATGCTGTCATGGGTCAGCAACAGTCCTGACTTAACAGACACGGTTCTAGAGGATTTCGCGTCTTGGCTGAAAAATCGGTATACGCCTGAGGAGCTGGGTGAGCGTTATCCTTTCAATCTGGATGAGGAACAGACGAGGAAGAAAGCGATCCAGTCACCTTCTGAGTCTTACTCACCTTATCTGCATCTGGATTTAGGGCATTACATGCGGAACCGTTTTGCCCGTTATGTGGAAACTTTAAGGTCCTATGCAGAGGAATTCGGAGTGAAGGACATTCCATTCGTTGTGAACATCCACGGAACTGATGGAGGTCGTGCCCTTAAGTATCCGATCGGCATAAGCCAGCTTTATGAAAGCTACACCCAGTCACCAGAGTACATTTCAGGATCGGACATTTATTTTCCTGATATGACGATTGGAAACTTTCAAGATTTGTATGTGATCAATGGATTCATGGATGCCGTCCACCATCCTGACCAACCCTTGACGTCGATCGAGTTCAACTGTGGAGATGGGAACTTCGGCGAGAATATTGGTGAACGGTATGATCCGTCGGCTGCCGATTTTAAAATGCGCATGTGTATCGCACAAGGGAACAGGATGATCAATTATTATCTTTTCTCTGGTGGGCGGAACTATCGCCTCGATGAAACATACAACGATGGAAATGATCGGATCGCTCATACTGGGGAACGTCACGGCTTTGCGGCACCTATCAGTCCTGAAGGCGAACGGAATTATACCTTCCACCGGATGGCACGTGCAACACGTACAGTGATGGCTGTGTCGGACAAGCTGGCAACCATGGAGGAAGAGAAGGATGATCTCGCCTTTGCGTTTATTCCGGATTACTTCATGACTGAATCGCGGTATCCTTCAAGCGATAAGATGAAAGAGATGTATCAGAATATTGAGGCGAACCGGGCTCCTGCAGCCTGGGACACGTTAGTGAAAGCGATGCTCCTTGCCAATTACCGTTTTGGTTCAGTCGATATTCAGAATAAACCGATCGATCCACAATCAACGCCAGTCCTTGTCCTAGCATCCGCTCTCTATATGGACAAGCAGGTACAACGAAAGCTGGCTGATTATTTGTTCGAGGGTGGCAGCATCCTTCTTTACGGTCAAGTTCCTCAATATGATATGGAAGCGAGTCCTTGTACGACTTTGGCGGATGCACTCAACGTCAAGCCGATCGGTACACGAAGAGCGAAACAGCATTATGCGTTATCGGTTTATGGTGTTGGAAAAGCAGCAGCACGTCCAGAAATCAGGACACATGTGGCACAAGTGTTTGAGTGTGGTACCGAAGTGGAACCCCTTTTCTGTGTTTATGGAACCGATGAAGTTTGTGGTTTTACGACGGAAGTAGGCAAGGGGAAGGCAACAGTCATTTCGACGGTTTATACAACAGCCATCTCTTTCTTCAAAGGGATTTTGGAAGAGTTGGGAGCACGACCGTCCCTCTATCATGATTGTGAGCAGCATGGGATCTTTATGACATCTACGAAAAATAACGAAAACGAGCGTTTCATCCATCTTTTGAATCTCGATGGATTTGATAAGCAGATGACAATCTATGAAAATGGCCGTCCTTTATTCGGTGGTCGTAAGCTGGAATTGCATAGTAAGGAAGGAGTCATGCTTCCTGTTGAGATGACGTTGGGAGATGTAACAATTGTACAATCGACTGCTGAAGTTGAAGCTGTTACGCCTGACCAGCTGGATTTCAGACTTACTCAAAGTAAAGATATCATCGTCTTGAAGACAGATCGATCCTTACTTCCAAGTGATGAGTATGAGGTGAAAAGAGAGGATGAGAAGATCGTTATCCACTCCAAGAAGCATGCAAAGGTTGATGACCAATTAACGATACGATTCCAACCAACCAGTAAAATCACTCAGACTGACCACCATACACAAGTCGTCCAAGGCAATTAAAGAAAACTAGAAAGGAAGATTGATTATGCGTGTACTTTACATTGATATCGATTCTCTTCGTCCCGATCATTTAGGCTGCTACGGGTACCACCGTGAAACATCTCCTAATATTGACAGGATTGCAGAGAGAGGGACAAGCTTCACGAATTATTATGCGTCAGATGCTCCTTGTGCCCCCTCTAGAAATGCGATGTTTAAATCCAGATTCGGCATCCACACAGGTGTTGTCAATCATGGAGGAACAGATGCGGACAACCGTCCGATCGGAGCAGAGCGACCGTTCAATTACCACAGCTCACCTTATCAGGCGTGGGTAGATGTTATGCGTTTTAAAGGACATCACACAACAATGATCAGTCCCTTCCCTGGGCGACATGCGAACTGGAGTGTGCTGGAAGGCTTTCTTGAGGTCCATGATACGAATAAACAAGCAGGTGAAACAGCGGGGGATGTAGCGGAGGAAGCCTTACGATGGATTAAAGGAAGAGGGACTGAAAAGGAAGATTGGATGCTATATCTGAACTTCTGGGATCCTCATACGCCATACAGGACACCGGTATCCTATGGAAATCCATTCAAAAACGATCCTGCTCCGGAGTGGTTGACGGACGAGATCATCGCCGAGCACCAAGAAAGCTACGGACCGATGAGTGCTCGAAATGTTCCGGCGGGGAACCAGTGGCCGGATTTACCGTCTGAGATCCACTCACGTGAAGATTTTAAACGCTGGATCGATGGGTACGATACAGCGATCCGTTATGTGGATGACCATGTCGGTATGATCGTCAATGCCTTGGAGGAAGAAGGGCTGTTAGAAGATACGATCATCATCATTTCAGCAGATCATGGCGAAAATCAAGGTGAACTGAACATTTACGGCGATCATCAGACAGCGGACCATATCACAAGTCGTATCCCGCTGATCATGGCAGGACCTGAAATCCGTCAGGGACACATCGATACAGACTTCCATTATCAAGTGGATCTAGGGCCTACGTTAGTTGAAATGGCAGGTGCTGCTCAGCGAGAGAAATGGGATGGCATCAGCTTCCTTCCTGCGTTGACGGAAGGACGCTCATCAGGAAGACCTTATCTTGTGGTCAGTCAAGCAGCATGGAGCTGTCAGCGTGCCGTTCGATTTGATAACTGGATGCTGATTCGAACCTATCATGATGGAATGAAGGATTTCCCTGATTTGATGTTGTTTGATATTGAGAACGACCCACATGAAACAACGAATCTCGTAGACTCGCATCCTGAAATTGTCGGTCGAGGCATGATCCTGCTGGATGAATGGGTTGCTGAGCAAATGGCATCCTCTGATTCTCCTGTCGATCCGATGTGGAATGTCATCCACGAGGGTGGTCCTTATCATACAAAAGGAGAGCTGGACCAGCATGTCGGCCGCTTGAAAGAGGAAGGGCGATATGAGGCTGCAGAACGACTGGAACGCCGCCATGATAAATTCAAGCGAATCTATGAAACGGTTTAGAAAGGGGTACTACGTATGACACAAGTAACGGATTTCTATATGAATCTACCTGAGCCTGTAAGAGCATTTTTCGACCGGCAATATCATGATTCCTATCGTCTGCTCGATGCGTCTCGTCACCCGAGGACGGGACTGTATGCAGATGCATACATGACCTTTGGCGAGAATCCGGATCAAATGTGTTCCATTGCCGCGACTGGTGTAGGTCTTATTGGACTAACTGTTGCGGACATGGAGGGCTGGGATGACAATGCATCCGAAAAAGCCGTAACGACCTTGAAATGTGTTTTAGGAGAAGTAGAGGGGTGTCAACCGACACGAGATGCGGAAACGGGCTTTTTTGCTCATTTCGTCGATATGGAAACGGGAGAAAATTTGAATTCAGAAATCTCAACCATTGATACGTCCTTATTGGTTGCCGGTGCCCTTTTTGCGGGTGAACACTTCAAGAACGATCCAGAAATCAAGGAAATGGCACAGAGACTCTTGAATCAAATCGACTGGAAAGTGGTCATTTCCGATAAAGACAAAGGTGTCATCAATATGATCGTAAAGGATGGCAGAGGAACAGCGTCGTTGGCATCCTTCAATGAATATGCACTCGTCGCTCATCTTGCTTTATTAGGTCAGCCTGACAATGAAGACATCCAAGCATTATGGTATGGAAATTTTGCTGAGTCGAAGCTGGACGAATTTCCAAAGGCACGCTACCGAGATATTGACGTGTTGACGGATAATGAGAACAATGCTTTCTTATCTTCATTTGTTCACCAATTTCCTTACTATCTTGTACCGGAATATGCGAAGAGTTCTGTATTTCGCGAGCACTACATGAATGCCTGCCAGGCCGATCGGCTGAAATGGAAGGAACATGAGGATGTCCCTTCCTATGTATGGGGATATGGCGCTGGACCGAATGATGGTTTACATGGTGGTTATCATGCTGACAAGGTGAACAACTCACCTGGTGACATTGCTTCGGCCTATATCGTAGCAGGATTTCTCCCTGTGTATCCAGCAGGCATCCATGATCTTTATGCGCTTTATCGTTTGCATATTCCATATGATGAATACACGAATCCTACCGATAAAGAAGATGAAAGTAAGTTCAAAGCTTCATATGTCTATGGTTTGCACCGTTATTCCTGGTGGCATCTTGAGCAGAAGGATCGCTGGTATCCGACGAAGATTACGTTGATTGATTGGAGCTCCATGCTTTATGGACTGACAGCCTTTAAACGCGGCATGTCCTTCTTCACGGAACGACTTGTAGAAGCAACTGAATCAACCAGAACTTGATAAGACTGAAAAAAACGAGGATCAACTATTTAATTGGTTGGTCCTTGTTCCTATTCGCTCCGTCATAGATTTAAGGCGTATTTTTCTCTGAAATGACGTGAAAAAGGAGGTGTTTGAGAGCATGGAACTAAAAGCGATGACATTCAATTTGAGAGTCGATCTTCCTCAGGACGGGAAGAATGCTTGGGCACACAGGAAAGATAAGGTTAAGCATATGTTAGGCAAGCATCGTCCTTTGATTATCGGCACGCAGGAAGGAACACTTCCGATGTTAAAGGACATCTCTCATCTTCTACCAGATTATCAATGGCTTGGTGAGGGACGTCGAGGCGGATTGGAGGATGAGTTTTGTGCGATTTTTTATCGAGGAGAAGAACTGGAGGTTCTTAATTCTGGCCAATTTTGGTTATCCGAACAGCCTGACGTTCCAGGAAGCATCAGCTGGGACAGTGATTTTCCAAGAATCTGTACGTGGGCTTACTTCCAATCCAAAATTCACCGACAAGAGTCCTTCCTCCATTTCAATACCCACTTGGATCATGTCAGTCAACAGGCACGTGAGAAAGGCATTCAGTTAATTCTTGAAAAAATCCAGCAGCTACATGCGAAGGAGGGTGTACCTGTCATACTCACTGGGGATTTCAACGCAGAACCCGATCAAAAGGCCATCCGGTATATCGATGAATACGTATCAGACACATTAACCTTACAAGATGCGTTCTCACAGATAACACCTGGAAAAACCTTTCACAGCTTTGAAGGCGGTTTTAAAGGGAAGCCGATCGATTATATTTTCACGACTCCCGATGTACATATCTTATCCACAGAAATTGATCGGAGCGAAGTTAACGGAGGTTATCCTTCTGATCATTACCCTGTCCTGACAACCTTGCAGATCCCATCTAAGGAGGCATAGCATGAAGAATTGTTGCACACCAGAAAGGCGAACTGAAAATCCCGGAACGAATACAAAGACTCTCGAAAAAAGGAAACGTCTATCCACAGAAGGGATGGTCCTATTAGAAGGAGGAAACTTCATCATGGGAACCGATCGGGTAGATGGTTTCCCGAGAGACGGTGAAGGCCCTTCTCGAACCGTAACGTTGGATCACTTTTATATTGATAAGTATGCTGTCACCAATGAACAGTTCCAAGCGTTCGTCCGTGAAACCGGATATGTTACAGAGGCAGAGAAGTTCGGATGGTCGTTCGTCTTTCATCAATTCATTTCTGAAAAGACATGGGCGGATAAGCCTCAAAGCGTTCCGAATATTCCGTGGTGGTTTGCGGTTGAGGGGGCCTTCTGGAAGCAGCCGGAAGGGCCGGACTCTTCCATTGAAAAAAGGATGTATCATCCTGTCATACATATTTCTTGGAATGATGCCCAAGCGTATTGCAATTGGGCGGGGAAACGGCTACCAACAGAAGCAGAGTGGGAATATGCTGCGCGAGGTGGCTTGGAGAAGCGAACCTATGCATGGGGCGATGAATTGATTGTCGGAGGAAAACATCAATGCAACATTTGGCAAGGTCGTTTCCCCAATGAAAACACGGTAAGGGACGGGTATGCAGGAACAGCTCCTGTCGATGCTTATTCTCCGAACGGCTATGGACTTTATAATGTGTGCGGGAATGTATGGGAATGGTGCGAGGATTGGTTCAGTCCTAGCTATCACAGGACGAGTGACTCTCGAAACCCGAAAGGCCCTGTACAAGGTCAAGTGAAGTCGATGAGAGGCGGCTCCTACTTATGTCATAAATCGTATTGCAATCGTTATCGTGTCGCTGCCCGAAGTTCAAATTCACCAGACAGCTCAACTGGAAATATCGGTTTTCGGTGTGCAGCGGATCTTCACTGAGGAGGGAATGGAATGCAAAAAATGGATGGCATGAACTATGCACCTGAAGGAAAGAGAAAAAGGGTGGTTCAAGAAGGGGAATTTCCCATTGCTGCGGTATGTCTTGATCATGGTCACATCTATGGCATGTGCAACGGCTTGACGGAAGCTGGAGCATCCTTGAAATTGGTCTATGACCCGTATCCATCAAAGGTGGAAGCGTTCTGTAAAGCCTATCCGGGTGTCCAGGTGGCTTCATCTTTAGATGAGGTTCTAGAAGATCCCGAGATCAAGCTGGTTGCGGGGGCTGCTGTTCCTTCTGAGAGGTGTGCGCTTGGTTTGACAGTGCTCGAATATGGGAAGCACTACTTTACGGATAAGACCCCTTTTACAAAAATGATCCAGCTTAAAGCTGCACGACAGAAGACGAAGGAGACTGGACTGATTTGGGCCGTTTATTACAGCGAAAGGCTTCATGTGGAAAGTGCAGTCTATGCAGGTCAGCTTATTGACCAGGGGGCGATTGGACAAGTTGTCCAGGTGATGGGGACAGGTCCTCACAGAATCAATGTGGAAAGTAGACCTGACTGGTTCTTCAATAAGGAGCAATACGGTGGGATCCTCTGTGATATCGGCAGTCACCAGATCGAGCAGTTTCTTCATTTTGCAAAGGCAGAGGATGCCAGAGTTGTTCATAGTAAAGTCGGTAATTATAAGCATCCGAACTATCCAGAGTTGGAAGATTTCGGCGATGCAACCCTTATTGCAGATAATGGGGCTACGCATTATTTCAGGGTGGATTGGCTGACTCCGGACGGTCTGGGGACATGGGGAGATGGTCGTACATTCATTCTAGGAACAGAAGGATATATCGAATTGAGAAAATACATTGATATTGCAAGGGACAAGAGCGGGGATCATCTCTATTTGGTCAATGGTCAAGGAGAACACCATTTTTCATTGAATGGAGAGGTCGGTTTTCCTTACTTCGGTGATTTGATCCTGGATTGTTTGAACGGCACAGAAAATGCGATGCGGCAATCCCACACGTTCAAGGCAGCTGAGTTGTGCTTGATTGCTCAGAGAGATGCCATTTGTTTAAATACAGAAGTAGCCTCTATAAAGAAAGACTGAGTAACAGATTCGATCTGTCACTCAGTCTTTTTTTGCACTTCTTTTTTATTTGATTAGCTCGAATGCGTATTCTGCCGCATCTCGGCTGTTCGCTCCAATATATAAATTGAATTTACCAGCGTCACTTTCATGGGACAAATCAGAATGATAGTAGCGTAATTGCTCTTCCGTTAAAGTGAATGCAACTTCCTTCGTTTCACCAGGCTCTAACCAGATCTTCTTGAACCCTTTCAATTCTCGAAGCGGACGTACGACTTCCCCGGTTATATCACGTACATAAAGCTGTACCACTTCATCACCTGCAACCTCACCTGTGTTCGTCACATTAACGGTAAGATGAAGGGGTTGCTCAGGCTTTATGACGGAACTCGATAACGTCACGTCACTGTAAGAGAACGTCGTGTAGCTAAGACCGAATCCGAATGGAAACAATGGTTCATTCGGAATATCAAGATATTGGGAGACGAAACGTTCTTGAACGCCTTTCTTCTGTGGGCGTCCCGTATTATACCGATTATAGTAGACAGGTACTTGACCGACGGAATACGGGAAGGACATCGTCAGTCTTCCAGAAGGGTTTGCGTCTCCATAAAGGAGGTCAGCTACAGCGGACCCTGCTTCAGATCCAGGGAACCAGGCTTCTAATACAGCGTCAACTTTATCCACGACACCGTGTAGATCAAGCGGTCGTCCATTGAACAAAACAGCTACCATCGGTTTATTCAGTTTACTCATTTCTTCGACCAATTTAAGCTGTGCCTCTGGCAATCGTATATCAGCACGAGATCCGGCTTCACCACTCATATCTGATTCTTCACCTAAAGCAAGGACGATGACATCGGCATTTTCTGCTGAACGACGTGCCTCATTGATTTGGGATGAAGTCACAGCTGAAATGTCACTGCCTTTTGCACTTGAAAGCTGTCGTGAATCGATTTTTGATTCGAATCCTTCACGTACTTTAACGGCGTCTTCTCTAGAGCCGATCCACGACCATGGACCAAGCAGGTCATCGTGCTCGGCGAACGGCCCGATCAAAGCGACCTTTTGCTCCCTATCCAGAGGAAGTACACCTTCATTTTTCAGAAGAACAGATGATTTCGCGGCAAGCTCTCTTGCTGCTTTACGGTGAGACTCAGAGAACACAATTTCTTTTTCACGTTCTTCATCTGCAGCTCGGTAAGGATTTTCGAACAAACCAAGTTTTTCTTTCAGTTCCAATATTCTCAGGACGGCTTCATCAATCAAGCTTTCACTTATGCTTCCTTCCTCTACTAGTGTCTTGAGATGATGGACGTAACAAGGTGTCATCATTTCAATATCAACACCCGCTTTTAACCCTTTTTGAGCGGCATCCTTTTCATCTTCTGCATATCCGTGATGTATCAATTCCTTGACGGCGCCCCAATCGGAGATCACGACACCGTCAAAGCCCCACTCCTCACGAAGGAGATCACGCATCAATCTTTTGTTTCCGGTAGCAGGAACACCATCGAGAATATTGAATGCCGTCATGACCATCGCACAACCTTCATCCAACGCTGCTTTGTATGCTGGGAGGTAATACTCACGAAGCTGTCTTTCTGACATGTCGACAGTGTTATAATCACGGCCACCTTCTGGAGCGCCGTAAGCAGCAAAGTGCTTTACACATGCAGCAACCCGGTCATTGTCCTTCGTATAATCTTCTCCTTGATACCCTCTTACTAAAGCTTTCGCAAATTCACTGTTCAAGAATGGATCTTCTCCAGTGGATTCCATCACTCGTCCCCAGCGAGGGTCACGGGTTAGGTCAACCATAGGGGAAAAAGTGACATGGACGCCTGATACAGCTGCTTCTTTGGCTGCAATTTCTGCACTTTTTTCCGCCAATTCCAAATCCCATGAACATCCCATGGCTAATGGTACTGGAAAGATGGTCTTATACCCGTGGATGATATCCGACATGAATAATAATGGAATCCCTAAACGATTGTCGTTCAGGTGGGCCTTTTGGATGGATTTGGTCGTCTTTGCACCGGAAGCACCCAGAACCGATCCACTGTTTTGGACGGTGTCTCCGGTAATGCCCATTTCTTCAATTGGACCGGTGATTTGACCTTCTTCGGTTGCCCCTTTATAAAAATGTGTCGCAAGCTGTATCAACTGAGCGATTTTTTCATCCAATGTCATTTCGTTTACAAGAGTTGAAGAATGCTGTTTAATCATCGATTTCCTCCTATCATTCTTTGAAAGCTGATATTTTTCGAAACGTTTCACCAATTCGCCGAAGTGAGATGTAATCCTTCATCGTTATGAGGATTTATGTATGATTCTTTTCCCTCCTTAAGCTTTGGTATTAGAGATACCCCGCATATTAGTGTTATGTTAAATGTTATTATTCTATGTTGAAAGCGGATTCATACTTGATTATAATCAAGTTATTGAAACGTTTCAATAACCTGAAAAGTATGGGGAAGACAACCAAAGGATGGAAAACGCTGGTGTTGTCACGTTTTGTTAGACTATATTTAGAGATAAAAAATTTAAAAAAATTAGAAAAATCAAATTGGGAGGGAGAAAGTGAGATGTTTACGAAGGTTGGTTTATCAATACTTGCAAGTGTGATGGTGCTTTCTACAATGCTCGCAGGTTGCTCGAATGGGTCTGGTGATGATGAGAAAACAATATCAGTCTGGGCAATGGGTGAGGAAGGAAAGAAGCTGAATGAAATAGCGAAGAAATTCGAGGACGAGCACCCAGAGATTAAAGTGGATGTGCAAGCCATTCCTTGGGAGAACGCTCATGATAAATTGCTGACAGCGGTTGCTTCCCAAAAAGGACCAGACGTTGTCCAGTTGGGTACGACCTGGGTATCTGAATTTGCAGATGCAGGTGCGCTTGTGGATCTATCTGAACATGTGAAGGATCATCCGGAATTCGCTAAGGAAAATTATTTCGAAGGTGCGGCGAAAACAATGGAATATGACGGTAAGATCGTCGGGATTCCATGGTATGTTGAAACGAGAGTGCTCTTTTATCGCAAAGACCTTCTAGAACAAGTTGGTTATACAAATGCTCCGTCTACATGGGTCGAGCTGAAGGATGCTTCTCAAAAGCTTGCAGACCGTGGAGATAACTATTATGGATTTGACATTGACCGGAACGATCAGATCATGCCATTCATTTTCGCATGGCAAAATGATTTTGAGTTTGATGAGGAAAAACAGAACTTGAATCTGGACAGTCCTGCCTTCACGGAAGCAATCCAGTATTACACGAGCTTTTTCGAGGAGGGACTCAGTTCGACATCAGAAGGGATCGACATCGTACAAGCATTTAAAGATGGTGTGAAGCCGATGTTCGTCAGTGGACCGTGGATGGTCAATATCCTTAACGAACAGGCACCTGACCTGAAGGATAAATGGTCGATTGCCATCCTTCCGAAAAAGGAGCAAGTCGCATCAAGCATCGGAGGATCAAATTTCTCCATTTTCAGTAGTTCAGAAAAAGTAGAAAAATCGATTGAATTCATTTCATTCATGAACGAGGTTGATACGCAAATCGAGTGGTTTGAAATGTCCAATACATTACCTTCAAGAGTCGAAGCGTGGGAAGAGCCTGAATTGAAGGACAATGAAATGCTAGCCACGTTCGGTGAACAGTTGAAAACGGCTAAATCCACTCCACAAATCGAGAACTGGGAGGTCGTTGGGCAAGAGCTGCTTAACGCGATCGAACAAATTACGGTTGGCGGAGCAGACGTTGAAAAGCAGTTGGAAAAATATCGTTCAGAGGTAAAGGAAGCGAGAGAATAGATTGCGATATAGTTGATCTTAGTTATACACGTTAAGTTAGGTGGGGTTTGATGGGCAGTGGTGTAAAGCGAATCTATCATAAAAGGCATCCATATCTATTTATCGGGCCCGCAGTTCTGATTTTACTTGTCTTCAGCATTGTTCCCATATTCGTCGCCTTCTTCATAAGTTTTACAGACTTGGATTTGAAGGGGCTTGCGAATTGGTCGAACATTTCGTTCATCGGTCTTGAAAACTATCATGAGCTTTTTAGAGATGACGTGTTTCATAAGTCGATATTCAATACCGTTTTTTATGCAGGGATTGGTGTCCCGCTTGTCATCATTTGCTCGTTGAGTATCGCGCTCTTGTTGAATTATGGGTCGAACCTTCTTTTCAAGGTGTTCCGTGGTGTGTATTATATGCCATCGATCACGAATATCATAGCCATTGCGGTTATTTGGGGGTATTTGTACAACACCGAATATGGCTTATTCAATTATCTCCTTTCGTTGTTGGATGCAGACAAAATTCCATGGCTGGAAGAGCCCACCATTGCAAAGCTATCGTTGATCCTTCTGGCAGTCTGGAAAGGGGTCGGCATCAACATGATCATCTTCCTGGCAGCTTTACAAGGTATTCCGAAATCGTATTATGAAGCAGCAAAGATTGATGGTGCGAATCGGTTCCAGATGCTTTTCCGAATTACGATTCCGCTTTTGCGCTATGCGACGTTCTTCGTCACGATTACGACCTTGATCGGGTGGCTGCAATTCTTTGAGGAACCGTTTGTCATGACGCAGGGAGGACCTTTGAATGGAACGATCTCGATGGCCTTGTTCATTTATCAGAAAGGCTTTCAATTCAGTCAATTCGGATACGCAGCGGCAGGCTCCTTTGTCCTGTTCATTTTCATTATTGTTGTAACGCTCGTCCAGTTTAAGATTCGGAAGTCGGATACGGAGTATTGATTAGAGGTGGATTGAATGAAACAGCGTACAGTTTCCATGAAAATTGAAAAAACGATTGTCAGTCTCCTGCTTATCATCGGCGGTATTTTGGTTTCCATTCCGTTTCTTTGGATGGTTGCGAGCGCATTCAAGCCATCGAGCGAAGTGCTTCAATTTCCGCCAACCCTATTTCCGGAGAATCCGACGGTTGAGAACTTTGTCCAATTGTTTGAGCGTTTGAATTTCGCCGTCTATTTAAAGAATACAATCATTATCGTTGTACTATCGTTCGGAGGACTATTGTTGAATGCCATGGCGGGGTATGGATTCGCTAAGTTCAACTTCAAAGGAAGAGAGCCGATTTTCTATCTGGTACTCGCTACGATGATGATTCCAGCTCAAGTAACGATGATTCCGGTTTATCTGATCCTGAATGAGCTCGGACTTACAAACACGATGACAGGTATCGTCCTGCCAGGTTTGGCGGCAGCCTTCAGTATTTTCCTATTCAGGCAATTCATGACGACAATTCCGATGGATTTGATTGAAGCAGCAAGATTGGATGGCGCTGGTGAGTTTTATATTTTCTTCAAGCTCATCATCCCGATTGCAAAGCCCATTTTCGCCGTACAGGGTATACTGACCTTCATCGGTGCATGGAACAGTTTTTTATGGCCGTTGATCATCGCCAATGATGAAAGTCTGTACACGTTGTCTGTCGGTTTATCCTTACTTCAGGGACAATACGCGAGCAACTATGGACTCCAGATGGCTGGGGCTGCATTTATGGTGATTCCAATCATCATCATCTTCTCTTTCTTCCAAAAATATATTGTGGAAGGCTTTACGATGTCGGGACTGAAATAGTGTAGACTCATTCAAATTCTAATCGGAGAATGCTAGGAGGGTATCATGGATAAAAAATGGTGGCATACCTCTACGGTCTATCAAATCTATCCAAGAAGTTTCAAAGACAGCAACGGTGATGGGATCGGAGATATAAAAGGAATCATAGAGAAGCTTGACTATCTCGTAGAACTCGGAATTGATATCATTTGGCTGAGTCCTGTCTATCAATCACCTAATGATGATAATGGGTACGATATCAGTGATTATTACAGCATAATGGACGATTTTGGTACGATGAAAGACATGGAAAATTTGATATCGATTGCGAATAATAAAGGAATCAAAATTATCATGGATCTCGTCATCAACCATACATCGGATGAGCATCCTTGGTTCCAAGAATCAAAGAAATCGAAACATAATCGCTATCGGGACTATTATATATGGCGTGACGGTCGCGGTGCAGAGCCGCCTAGTGATCTCCGTTCTGTTTTCAGCGGACCAGCATGGGAATACGATGAAAACACCGGGCAATATTATTTCCATCTTTTCAGTCGTAAACACCCCGACTTGAATTTGCATAATCCTGAAGTACGTCAAGCGTTATATGAGATGATGAGGTTCTGGTTAAATAAGGGAATCAGCGGGTTCCGGATGGATGTAATCGACCTGATTGGAAAAGAAGTGGATCAAGGCGTTCTCACAGACGGTCCAAACCTCCACCCATATTTGAAGGAAATGTATGATGAAGTGTTAAGCCACTATGATCTGTTGACGGTGGGTGAGACACCATCGGCAACGACTGAAACAGCCAAACTTTACACCCACCCGGATCGCAAAGAATTGGACATGGTCTTTACGTTTCAACATATGTCTTTAGATGAGCAGCCAGGACAAGGGAAATGGGCATTGAAGCCTCTCGATCTCGATCAGCTGAAGACAGTCCTAAGCAAGTGGCAAACCGAACTTCACGGGGCAGGATGGAATAGCCTTTATTGGAATAATCATGATCAGCCACGTATCGTATCCCGCTGGGGAGATGATGGGGACTATCGGGTGAAGTCGGCTAAAATGTTAGCAACACTCTTACATTTGATGCAAGGGACCCCTTATATTTATCAAGGTGAAGAAATCGGGATGACGAATATTTCCTTCGATGACATTAGCGACTACAAGGATATCGAAACGATCAACATTTACAATGAACGAAAAGCTAATGGTGACAGTCATGATGATATCATGGAGTCGATTCTTGCCAAAGGAAGAGATAATGCAAGAACGCCGATTCAATGGAACTCGATGGAACATGGCGGGTTCACGACCGGTGATCCGTGGATTCCCGTCAACGAAAATAAAGAGACGATTAACGTTGAAGCCGCTTTGAAGGATCAAGACTCGATATTCCATCATTATAAAAAGCTGATCCAATTAAGAAAAGAACATGATGTGATTGTTTATGGGAAGTATGAACTCCTCCCTACAGCAGAAGAAATCTTTGCCTATACACGGAAGCTTGATAATGAAGTTGTTCTTTTCATAGGGAACTTCGGAATGGGCAACCCTAAGTTTCAATTACCAGAAGGGTATTCGCTCTCTAATGCGGAATTACTCATTAGTAACTATGATAATGCTCCATCAACGTTGGAAGAATACGAGCTTCGACCTTATGAAGCATTTGCCTATTTATTGAAACGTGAGGTTAATTGACTATGCCGATGATCCAGTGTGATTTCGTATCAGAAGTTTTAAAGGTTTCGACCTCTGTAAATGTCATCCTGCCTCAGCCTGTCGGAGTAAGGAAAGCGGATAATAGAGAGAAACCAGTCTACCCTACACTTTATCTGCTGCATGGATTGTGGGATGATCATACGGTCTGGACCCGTCAGACGTCCATTGAACGATATGTCTCATCCTTGGGCATCGCCGTCGTCATGCCGGCAGTGGGTAGAAGCTTCTACACGGACATGGAGTATGGTCCCGATTATTTTACCTATATAACCGAGGAGCTTCCTGCAATCTGTCAAGAGATGTTCCCTCTCTCAGATAAACGAGAAGACACGTATGTTGCTGGTCTATCGATGGGAGGTTATGGTGCGTTGAAGGCGGCGCTGCGATGCCCCGAAAACTATCGGGCAGCTGCAAGCCTTTCTGGTGCAGTGGATCTACTCGACCGTACCGAGGACCTATATGATGACTTCAGATTGATTTTCGGTGATCGTAAGGTCCAGGACAGTGAAGATGACCTTTTCCATCTTGCACAAGCGTTGGCGGAAGGCGACTCACCAAGACCGTCCATCTACTTGAATTGCGGAACAGAAGATTATCTCGTGGAATCCAACAGGCGATTCCGAAAACACTGTGAAAATATCTCGCTTGATGTAACATATGAAGAATACCCAGGAGCTCACGAGTGGAGCTACTGGGATGAACAAATCCAAAAGGTATTGGAATACTTTTTTAAAGAAAATAGATAAATTCTTAAACAGTAGTGGGATGTGAGTGAATGGCAACGATTAAAGATGTGGCAAAACGTGCTGGGGTGGCAGTATCCACCGCTTCCTATGCATTGAACAACATCAACAAGATCAGTCCAGCAACCAAGAGAAAAGTGATGGAAGCAGCCAAAGAATTAAATTATCAAAAGAATGGAATCGCTTCAGACTTGAAGAGGACAAAGACCAATACGATTGCACTTATATTGAAGGACTTGTCCGGACCCTATTATTCCGAATTGATAAAAGGGGTCCAAACCGTGGCAATGTCTAACGGTTATGATCTTATCGCGTGTAATTCATTAGGTGACACGCGATCTACGGCAATCAAATTCTTGAAGGAAAAACGTGTTGATGGAGTGATTGTCTTAGCGACGAATATAAGCGATGAAACAATCTTGGATTCTGCACGAGAAGAGTTTCCGATCGTCGTATTGGATCGGCACCTTGAGCATGAACTCGTGTTACAGGTTGAGGTTGACAACTGGCAGGGAGCGTATTTGGCGACTGAGCACCTTATTCAAAAAGGTCACAAGGAAATCGCCTATGTAAGCGGACCGAATAATTCGCAAGATAATGAAAAACGGTTCAAAGGATACCAGGATGCATTGGAGAAATACGGGTTGTCGTATTCACCGAAATGGAAGGTTTCAGGTGATTTTACGCGTGAGAGCGGATATAAAGCGACAAAAATGTTGATTGCTCAAAATAACCTGCCGGAAGCCATTTTCTATGGAAATGATGAAATGGCCATTGGTGGCCTTCAAGCTTTTAACGAAAAAGGAATTCAGGTTCCAGAGGATGTTTCAATCGTCGGTTTTGACGACATTCAGCTTTCTGAATTCGTTTCACCACCACTGACGACGATCCGGCAGCCGAAATACGAGGTTGGCGCATTGGCTGTCCATTTGATATTTCAACAGCTGTCAGAAGAAGAAGTCGATCGCTACTATAAATTATCAACAGAATTGGTTGAACGGGAATCCGTATCTGACCGACAAAAAGGCTGACCCTGTCAGTCTTTTTTCTTTTTGTGGAGTTCGAATTGTTCATAACGTCTCTTACTGTCCCCCATTTTCAGTTTTTGGTGATTTTGGGTATTTAAAGAGCCTTTATGAGTGCACCATTATCGGTATTTCATGTTTTCATGCACTCATAGAGCCTTCATGAGTGCACGATTTTTAGTTTTTCACGATTTCATGCACTCATAAATCCGTATCACCCGGAAAAACAAACTACGTTATGCATAACGAAATGTAGAATGAGGAATGTAGAGAAGAAGGAGTGATCGACGATGTCATTTGAAGGAAAGACAGTTATTGTGACTGGTGCTTCTAATGGAATTGGAAGAGGAATTGCAAAAATGTATGCGACGAAAGGGGCAAACGTCGTTCTAGCTGATATAGATGCCGAAAAAGGCCAAGCGTTGGCAGAAGAGCTGGCCGATACAGCAACAGGAGAGGTTCTTTTTATAAAGTCGGATGTGCGTGTAGAAGCAGAGGTGAATCGCTTGATGGGACAAACCTGCCAGCGATTCGGGGGAATCAACATACTCATTAATAATGCTGGAATCGTCATCTTTAAATCACCGTATGAGCTCACAGTTGAGGAATGGGATAATGTGCTTAACACAAACTTAAGAAGTGTATTCCTCTGTTCACGTGAAGCAGCTAAACAGATGCGTCAAAATCAATCGGGAGGATCCATTGTCAACATTGCTTCAACACGTGCTGAGATGTCTGAACCTGATTCGGAAGCTTATGCGGCATCAAAGGGAGGAATCATCTCCATCACTCATGCTTTAGCCCGCTCTTTTTCTGAGGATTGTATTACGGTCAACGCCATTTCCCCAGGCTGGATTGAAACTGGGGATTATGAGAAATTAAGAGATATCGATCATGAGCAGCATTTGTCGAATCGGGTTGGGAAGCCGGAAGATATTGCGCGGGCATGCTTGTATTTGACGGATGAGCAAAACGATTTCGTTACAGGGGCCAATCTAGTCATTGATGGTGGTATGACAAGAAAAATGATCTATGAGCATTAAAAGGATTTGGCGCAGATAATACCTTAAAGGTGACTGACTCGATGTCAGCACCTTTTTTTATATCTGAAAATTTTACTCCGTAATTTTATTCATATCGTGAAGTTTTATTACAAAAATACATATTTTTCTTCGGACAACTATGTTATTATATTTTCAGAAAATTAAGAAACATAAGGAGGAGAAATGATGTTAGGATTTTTACAACGAATCGGTAGGGCACTCATGCTGCCAATTGCCATCATGCCTGCTGCTGCACTGTTATTGCGCCTCGGACAGGATGATCTACTCGGAATTCCATTTGTCGCCGCTGCAGGGGCAGCAATCTTTGAACATCTGCCACTGCTGTTTGCCATCGGTGTTGCCATCGGTCTTTCGAAAGACTCCAACGGTGCCGCAGGCTTAGCGGGTGCGATCGGCTTTTTTGTTTTGACACAGGGAACACAAGCCATTAACGAAGAAATCAATATGGCGTTCCTTGGAGGGATCTTATCAGGCGTTGTTGCAGGATTGTTGTATAATCGCTTTCATGAAATCGAACTGCCGGATTATCTTGCTTTCTTTGGTGGCAGGAGATTCGTACCGATCATAACGGCTACTGTAATGGTAGGGCTTGCTGGTATATTCGGCTTTATTTGGCCGCCAGTACAAGAGGGAATCAACGCAGTCGGTGAGTGGATCATTGATGCCGGTGCGGCTGGAGTCGGAGTATATGGGGTCCTTAACCGTCTTCTCATCCCGATCGGCCTGCATCATGTTATTAACAGTCTCGTTTGGTTCGTATTTGGAGAGTATAACGGCGCAACAGGTGACCTCCATCGTTTCTTTGCAGGGGATCCTGAAGCGGGCATATTCATGGCTGGTTTCTTCCCGATCATGATGTTCGGATTGCCGGCAGCGTGTTTCGCAATGATTGCAGCTGCTAAAAAGGAGCAAAAGAAGGCTGTAACGGGAATGCTCATCGGACTCGCCTTCACTTCGTTCCTGACGGGTATCACAGAACCGATTGAATTCAGCTTCATGTTCTTATCACCGATTTTATATGGGGTCCATGCGTTATTGACGGGAAGCTCGCTTGTTGTCGCCTATTTGTTGGATATTCATCATGGCTTCGGTTTTTCAGCTGGTGCAATCGACTTCTTCTTGAATCTCGGACTTGCCACAAGAGAATGGTTGTTGTTTGGAGTTGGTCTTGGATATGGGGTCATTTACTTTATTGTGTTCTTCTTCCTGATTAAGGCTTTGGACTTGAAAACGCCAGGACGTGAAGACGAGGCTGAGCTGCCGACTGCCACTGATGATCAAGGCACGAATCAAGTCAAAGGAAGCAAATACGATCGAATGGCTGATGGATTCATCCATGGACTTGGTGGAAAATCAAATATCCGTACAGTCGATAGCTGTGCGACGCGTCTTCGATTGACCGTAACTGATATGAACCAAGTTGATGAAAAAGCGTTGAAGCAAAGTGGTGGAAAAGGTGTCATGAAAATAGATCGAACGAATGTCCAGGTCGTTGTCGGAACGAATGTGGAATTCGTTGCCTCTGCCATGAAACGTAGACTGGCTGGAGAAGATTCTACTAATCCTGAACAACAGCAGCCGATCCACTCCTCTGAGCCGACAAACTCCAGCTTTAAAGAAGACAGTTTCCAGGCTCCGATGCACGGTGAAGTTGTTCCGATTGCTGAGGTGGATGATCCGACTTTCTCTGAAAAAATGATGGGAGATGGATTTGCGATTCATCCGACGAGTAACATCGTTTCATCCCCGGTCGATGGTAAAGTGGTCAACGTCTTTCCGACCAAACACGCGATTGGAATCGAATCTGAAGAAGGGTATGAGATCCTGATCCACATCGGACTGGATACTGTCGAACTTAAAGGTGAGGGATTCCGTTCTTTTGTTGATACAGGAGATCGAATCAGTAAAGGGCAGAAGCTAATTGAAATCGACCTGAACTATCTCCAAGAGCATGCTCGTTCCCTCATAACACCTATCGTTTTCACAAACTTGGGTGAAAATGAAAAGGTCGTTCTCCAGAAAACAGGAACAGTACGACAAGGGGATACTGGGATTTTTAAAATCGAATAGCAATTTCATGAAAAAGCGGTCCTAATGGCCGCTTTTTTTGTTTTAGCTAGTATTGTTGATACAGAATATAGAAGCGTAAGACGGCGACTCCAGCGGGAAAAGCAACAGCTGAAGACCCCGCAGAGTGAGGAATTAATGATCTTCGACTAACAAACACCACGTCCTGTGGTGAACGTCGAAGCCACCACATCCTGTGGAAGTGAGGAGGCTGAAGCGTTGCCCGCGGAAAGCGTCCGTCGGAAGCTTTTCAAACTCAACAATATTCTTCAACAGAGTCATTGTTCTAATAGCGTAATAAAATTTCACCCATGAACCAGATTAATGTCACAATATTTCAAAAATAATGAAAACGACCCAATCCAATCGTCCTGATTAAATGCCCAATATCCGTTGTGAGGGACTTAAGTGGTATAGACAACTCGTTTTGAGCTTCGGTACGCTAAACTCAAACCTAATTTTTGTAAGCCCTTACATTAAAAAACGAAAGGAGGTTTCTCTGTTTCTCGTTGTCACCTTCACGGATAAAGGAGGCATTATGAAAAAGAAAACGTTGGCAATCGGATTGGCTGTTATATTGGGAGGGACGAGCATGTTTGCAGATGGTGCTGTGTTCCAAGCAGAAGATGACTCCCAAAATGAGTATGCTGTGAAAAATGGAAAGTACCGTTGGGGAGAACCTGGACACTCCACTCCTGTCCTTCACCCCGGAGCAGCACAAAGTGTTGGCATGAGTGAGGAGCCCTTGGATGAAATTGAGGGAGTCATGGAATCCATGATTGAAAAGGACGTTATGCCTGGTGCGGTAACCTTGGTTGCAAGAAAAGGCACCATCGTCCAACACGAGTCCTACGGTCATGCAGCACGATATGTTGATGATAAGAAGACAGAAATGGAAGACCCGATTGAAATGGAAGAAGATACGATTTTCGATCTGGCATCCATCAGTAAAATTTTCACTACGACCGCCGCGATGAAGCTCTATGAAGAAGGGCGATTTGATCTTGACGATCCAGTTGCTGAACACATTCCGGAATTTGCAGCAAACGGTAAGGAAAGGGTAACGATCAAACAGCTGATGACGCATACGTCAGGGTTTACAGCTTGGATTCCGTTATACAAGAAAGGCAACAGCAGAAAAGAACGCTTGAAGATCGTCTATGATTATCCACTAAAAAATGAGCCGGGTACGACGTATACATACAGCGATTTGAACATGATCACACTCGGAGCATTGGTGGAACGTCTTTCAGGTCAACGTCTTGATCAGTTCGTCAAGGAACATATCACGGATCCTCTTAAGATGGAAAATACGATGTACAATCCACCTGAGTCATTGAAGGATCGGATTGCAGCGACCGAATACCAGCCTTGGACGAATCGAGGACTCGTTTGGGGAGAAGTTCATGATGAAAATGCATGGTCGTTGGGCGGCGTGGCTGGTCACGCAGGTGTTTTTTCAACAGCTATGGATTTGGCTAAGCTGGCACACATGTATGTGAACGAAGGCCGCTACGGTAATAAGCAGATTTTAAAGCCGGAAACGATCAAGCTCCTTGTAGAAAACCAGATTCCATCATTTCCTGGAGATGATCATGGATTAGGCTGGGAAATCAATCAAGGCTGGTTCATGGATGCGTTATCTTCAAGCTCGACTGTCGGGCATACAGGATATACTGGAACCTCGATTGCCGTGGATTTGAAGAACAAAACAATCGCGATCCTTTTAACGAACCGCGTACACCCGACGAGAAATACAGTGTCGACGAATCCGGCAAGACGAGCATTTGCTAGAAAGATTGCAGATGCCATCCCGGTTCCTATGTTTGACAGTGGTCTTGCCTGGTTTTCAGGATATGGAGACAATCTTCAACGGAAACTTACGGCAAAAGTCGATCTGGATCAACCTGCCAATCTTTCATTTCAGACATGGTACAGGATTGAAGAAAATGAAGACTACGGGATCGTGGAAACGTCTCCAGATGGTGAAAATTGGACAGCGATTGCTTCTCCTTTAACGGGTGAAGGGAACTGGATGGAACGAAGCGTCCCTATCTCAGCTGACACGAAGTACATCCGATTTGTCTATGTAACGGATTCATATACGAATGGAAGAGGATGGTATTTGGATAATTTAAGTGTAACCCTTCAGGACGGAACCGATGTCGTCCCTGAATTCTCAGGTGAAGGATGGGAACGAAGAACATATTAGCGTTTTTAACGAAAGCAAGGAGGTCGAAGCAAGATGGAACGGTTAAATAAACGTTTATTGATCCCTATACTGGTGCTTCTGCTCGTCGTAAGTCAGCTTATGTTCGGACAACCTTTCTCAGCAGCGGCTAAAGGTAAAGAGGCGGTCAAAGATTTAATTTTGTATGAAAATGTCCCCCAGGCTACTGAACAAATTACGAACGATACCATCCAGCTTGAAGCACTTCACGTTTACAATGAAGGACACTTCGCCTATACGAGCCAAGGTTTAGAGTGGAAATCAAGCAATGAAGAGGTGGCACATGTATACGAGGATGGTACGGTCCACCTTACAGGAAAAGAGGGACAATCCGTCATCTTCGTCTCTGATGGTACACGGAAGGATCACATAAAAGTCGGTTATAAAAAGGGCGAAGCATATGTGAAAAAACAGACCGGCAAGAGATATGACATCTTGAAGCATGCGATCAGCCAAATGACGATAAAAGAAAAGCTTGGTCAGATGCTCATGCCTGATTTCCGGAAATGGAATGGGGAAGACGTCACTGAAATGAAGCCGGAAATCCTTAGGCTGATTGATGAGTATCATTTAGGCGGCGTCATCTTGTTCCGTGAGAATGTCGTGACAACCGAACAAACTACGAAGCTTGTTCACGAGTATCAACAGGCAACAGACAAGTTCGCCCCTTTACTGACCATCGATCAGGAGGGTGGAATTGTCACGCGTCTTCAATCAGGTACAGATATGCCTGGGAACATGGCGCTTGGAGCAACCCGTTCTCCAGTACTCGCCAAGGATGTTGGAAGAGTCATCGGTGAAGAAATTGATGCATTAGGAATCAACATGAATCTTGCCCCTGTACTTGATGTAAACAATAATCCTGATAATCCGGTTATCGGTGTCCGGTCATTCGGTGAGGATCCAAAGCTTGTTTCTGAACTGGGGGTTTCTTATATAAACGGTCTTCAGGAAGCAGGAGTGGCCGCGACAGCGAAGCACTTCCCAGGACATGGTGATACAGCTGTCGATTCACACCTCGGATTACCTGAAGTGCCGCATGATAAAGAACGATTGAAGCAAGTCGAGTTGTATCCTTTCCAAAAAGCGATGGATGCAGGGATCGATGCTGTCATGACTGCTCATGTCACATTCCCGAAAATCGACGATACGAAGGTCACTTCTAAAAAGGACGGCACAGAGGTCACGCTTCCTGCCACCCTATCGCATAAAGTCCTGACTGGACTGATGAGAGAAGAAATGGGCTTTGACGGTGTCATAATAACGGATGCAATGAATATGGGGGCAATCAAGGATCATTTTGGAACTGTAGATGCTGCCATTCTCGCAGTAAAAGCGGGGACAGATATTGTCCTGATGCCTGTCGGTCTTGAAGATGTGGCAGCCGGGCTATTGGATGCCATTGAAAAAGGTGAGATCACTGAGGAAAGATTAGACCAATCCGTTGAACGGATCCTTACGTTGAAATTCCAAAGAGGTATTATCAAAAAAGAGCAGCCCCTAACCTTGGAAGAGAAAGTCGCACGTGCTATGGAAATTGTAGGTTCTGAAGCCCATAAAGAAGTAGAGAGGCAAGCGGCTGAACAATCCATTACCCTTTTGAAAAATGATGAAGCTCTACCGGTTGATACAGATGAAGGGGATGAGGTTGTTGTGGTTGGGAGGAGTTTCATCCAATCACTTGGAGAAGCGATTTCTCAAATGCATCACAATACAACAGTCATCCATGCGCCTTCCAATTATGAACTAACAGAGGAACAACTGGAAAAGATTAAAGGGGCTGAACACGTCATTGTTGGAACGTATAGTTACAGTGTGTGGACCCGCAGCCCAGAGCATCCCCAAATGAAAATGGTCCAAAAAATTATGGAGATCACAGAGGGAGACGTGGTTGGAATCGGTATACGGAACCCATACGATTTCATGGCTTACCCAGAGGTCGAGGCCTATATAGCACAATATGGTTTCCGTACGGCAAGCTTTGAAGCGACAGCGAAAACGTTGTTCGGAATGAACAAACCTGTTGGTAAACTTCCTGTGACCATTCCTGGTCAAGACGGTGGGATTCTTTATGAATATGGCCATGGATTAACCTTTGAATCTGAATAGGAGGGGATTTCTTATGAAAAAGTGGTTCATTATGCTTGTGACCCTTGTCCTTGTTTTATCTTCCCTATCAGGCGTTCTTGCAGATGATGACGATGAGCGGGATGATAATCGAAATCAAAAGGCTAAGAAATTTAAACTTGGTGTAGAAGTGCTGCTTGATGACCAAAAAAGCTTGATCAGCGGCAAGAAGGTCGGCTTGATTACAAACCCGACTGGAGTCGATCAAGAGCTTAATAGTGTCGTAGACTTGCTTCATGAGGACCCAGATGTTGAACTGACAGCCTTATACGGTCCGGAGCATGGTGTAAGAGGAAGTGCTCAAGCCGGGGAGTATGTTGAATTTTACGAGGACGAGAAAACGGGGCTCCCTGTGTATAGCCTTTATGGTCCGACGAGAAAACCGACACCAGAAATGCTAGAGAACGTAGATGTATTGATGTTTGATATCCAAGATGTTGGTACCCGATTCTATACGTATATCTACACGATGGCTTATGCGATGGAAGCAGCTGCAGAAAATGATGTTTCATTCATTGTTCTGGATCGTCCGAATCCGATCGGTGGAACAAAAGTCGAAGGACCTGTGCTTAATCCGGAATACGCTTCATTTGTCGGTAAATATCCGATCCCTCTCCGCCATGGGATGACGGTCGGAGAACTGGCAAAAATGTTCAATCAAGAATTCGGGATCGGAGCTGACTTGACGGTTGTTGAGATGGAAGGCTGGAAACGGAACATGTACTTTGAGGAAACCCCTCTGGAATTCGTCCTGCCGTCTCCGAACATGCCGACAGTCGACACAGCACTCGTTTATCCAGGAGCTGCTCTTATTGAAGGGACAAACGTGTCAGAAGGTAGAGGCACGACCAAACCGTTTGAGTTGATCGGCGCACCATTCATTAACAGTACAGAGCTTACAGCCGAAATGAACAATCATCGGTTGAAAGGTGTCCAATTCCGAGCGGCGTCCTTCACCCCTACTTTCTCGAAACACCGAGGTGAGTTGACACATGGCGTTCAAATTCATGTAACTGATCAGAAGAAGTTCAGTCCGATTGATACGGGCCTTCATCTCGTTAAAACCATCCATGACCTATACCCGGAAGACTTCGCTTTCAGGGCTGAAAACAGTGCCGGTATTTCATTCTTCGACTACCTTGTAGGAAATGGATGGATCCGAGATGCCATAGAAGAAGGGCAGTCTGTTCAACAGATCAAGTCACAGTGGATGGATGAGCTGGAAGAATTCAAGGAAACAAGAGAAATGTACTTACTCTACTAACCGCTGAACAAAGAACGAGGGTGACTGGATACGGATGAAGTCACCCTCTATAATTTTCAGATAAGTAACAATATTTCATAAATTGTATTGATTTATGTAACATTATTTTTTAAACTAAAGGTAAACATGAAATGAAAGAGTAGGAGAATGAATGATGTTAAAAGGTGGTTTAATCAGCATCCAGGAAACGATGCCGTCCTTGAAGCCTTCTGAACGTAAGGTTGCCGAATACATACTGACCCATCCTTCAGAGGTTGTGAATCTATCTGTCCAGAAATTGGCGAAAAGGACACAGGTAAGCGAAGCTACGATCATCAGACTATCAAGAACGCTCAGTTTTAAGGGATTCCAAGAATTGAAGCTTCGCATAGCTGGAGATCTTGCTCAATTCAACAACAATACTCATTCCTATCAAGAGATCCAGACAAATGGTTCGATTTCCTCACTTATCACCACGGTATCCCATAACAATGTCCAATCCATAAACGATACATTGTCTGTCTTATCACCTGAAGAAGTTGAAAAAGCAGTTGCTGTCTTAAGTGGAGCTAGAAAAATCGCTGTGTTCGGAATCGGAGCTTCAGCTGTCATTGCACAGGACTTCAAGCAAAAGCTGACGAGAATCAATCGTTGGTGTGAAGCTGGATTTGACTTTGATACACAAGGGACAATCAGTGCAAATTTAACAGCAGAAGATGTTGCATTCGGCATTTCATATTCCGGGCGGACGAAGGATGTCATTCATTCGATGCAAATTGCAAAGGAAAACGGAGCTTGTACGATTTCCCTGACGAAATTCGGAAGTAATCCAGTAGCAGACCTTTCGGATATCAATCTATTTACAAGTTCATTGGAAAAGAGCATTCGTAGCGGTGCGATGAGTTCACGTATCTCACAATTGAACGTCATTGATGTGCTATACCTCGGTATGACAAGTCAGCATTATGAGGAGAGCATCGAAGCGCTGGAAAGAACTCGGAAAGCTGTGCAGGTATCGAAACAAACAGACTGATAGGAACTCGAACATCCAAAGATTTCGACATAACCAAATAAAACGTTTAGGAGGGATTTGACGGTATGAAACGGTTGTTGATTTCTATTCTAGGTGCACTATTCGTCCTTTCGCTTGCACTCTCAGGCTGTAGCAGTTCCAGCTCAGATTCGGATGGAAGTAATGGTAACGGAGATCCATTAACGATCGGAAGCTGGAGGACAGAAGACAAAGCAGCTTATGAAAAAATCATTGAAGCATTCAACGAAGAATATCCCGATATCAAGGTCGAGTTTAAGCCATCTAAAAACACAGAGTATGACACGATTTTGAACACAGGGTTACAAAGTGGAGAAGGACCTGACATCATCCAGCTTCGTCCTTATGCCCCAGGTATGGAATTAGCAAAAGCGGGTTACTTAGAGCCCCTTGATGACCTGGAAGGCATTGATGTTTTCAGCGAAGAGACGATGAAGGCTGCCACATCTGATGATGGCAAGGTGTATGGTGTTCCGTTGTCATTGAACTCTGCCCAAATGTATTACAACAAGAAAATCTTTGAAAAGCATGGATTGGAAGAACCGAAAACGTGGGAAGAGTTCATCAGCTTGAATGAAAAGTTGAAAGAGGAAGGTGTAACACCGATTGCACTTGGTACAAAGGAAGGCTGGCTATTGTCCTTGACCCACTCCATCGTCGGTCCTGCGCATTATGGAGGCAATGAATTCGTAGACGCGATCACGTCGGGTGAGAAGACCTTCAAAAGTGATGAATTCATCTCGTCGGTTGAGGCAATGGATGAGCTGAAGCAATTCTTCCCTGACAATTATGAAGGTTTGGGTATGGAAGATATCCGAACCCTGTTCTTTACAGAACAAGCTGCCATGTTCCCGTTAGGAAGCTGGGAAATTGAAGTGTTACGTGAAATGAATCCAGATCTGGATTTCGGCTTCTTCCCGATGCCTTCAGCGACAGGTAAAAAACCGACAATGACCACGTGGGTGGACGGTTCCTATGGTTTGAATGTTAATTCGGACCAAAAGGAGAATGCGAAAAAGTTCCTGCAATTCATGACAACAGAAAAGTTTGCGAAGCTGTTTTCAAACGAATTGTCACGTATACCTGCTGTACCTGGCGTTCAAACGGATGATGAACTTGTGACAGCCATGGCGGAAGCCTCCAACGACTATTCGACTCCATACTTGATGCTTGTACATTTCAATAAAGGGAATCCGACGACGAAATCAACCCTTGAAACCGAGCTTCAAGGTATGTACTTGGATAAACTGTCGGAGCAGGATGTTGCTACTAAGCTTCAGGAAAATGCTGAAACGTACTATGACCCATTTCAATAAACGATGATTGTGTAAGGGTGGCGAGGAAGTTATGGAACTTGAAACGAAGACCAATCCACAAACAATACCGAGAAAGAAGCGGGACTGGAAGAGGCTGGTCATCCACCTGTTTCCAATTCCCGCCCTCGCCATATATGTAACATTCATCATTTACCCCCTTTTTGCTGCCTTTTCCTACAGTCTGTTTGATTGGCAGGGGATCAAGAAAGGGGCGTACATCGGTTTAGAGAACTTCATTGCTCTTTTTACGAAACAGCCTTTTAACGATATGTTTTGGAATGCTTTCCAGAATAACATTATTTACTTTGTTCTCGAGATGATCGTCCAAAATGGGATTGCTTTCGTGCTGGCTTATATCATTTACAAGAAAATCAGATTTGCCGAGTTCTTCAAGATCGCTTACTTCTTACCCAGGCTGCTTTCGGTCATCATTGTCGGCTTCCTGTGGAAGTTGATCCTGAATCCGAACTTCGGTGCATTGAACGTCTTTTTGGAGAAGATTGGATTGGAAAGCTTGACGAAGGCTTGGCTTGGTGATCCTGACACAGCTTTAATTTCCATAATCTTGGTGAACTCATGGTTCGGTCTCGGCTTTGCAGTGTTGATTTTCCTTGCTGGTCTCCAGGGCATTCCTCATGATTTGATTGAGGCGGCGCGTTTGGATGGAGCAAAGGGATTCACGATGGTCAGGAAAATCATTTTACCTTTGATGATCCCATCGATTACGATCATGACAGTGTTGACCTTCATCCATGCTTTTGAAGCGTTTGAATTGATTTATGCCATGCAAGGCTCGATGGGGGAACCGTATTATTCAACGGATACATTAGCGGTCTACTTTTATCGATTGGCTTTTGGCGGATCAGGTGGTGCAAGCTCAGCAGCGATCGGCCTCGGCTCGTCTTTGGCTGTCGTCCTGTTCATGATCATTGCGGTCATATCAGCGGTTTTCCTATATATATTACGTAGACGGGAAGTCCAGATGTAGGGAGGGAAGAATGAATGAGAGACCATATCGCATCTCGATCTTTGTACTATTTGATTGCATTCCTATTTGCAGTCATCAGCCTATATCCGATCCTTCTGATGATTTATTCTTCCTTCAAAACCAGCTCAGAGATTTTCATGAATCCGTTATCCATTCCAAAATCGTTCAGCTTGGAAACGTATCAAAAGCTTCTTGACCAGATCCCGTTTTTCACTTTCTTTTGGAATAGCGTCTTCGTCAGTGCAGTTTCTGTCCTGATGATTTTATTGTTTGGATCTCTGGCTGCCTTCTACATTGCACGGTATACCTTTTGGTGGAACAACGCCCTTTTCTTTTTCTTTCTGATCGGAATGATGATCCCGATCAAGCTAGGGATCGTTCCGTTGTTCATACTCATGAAGGACTTGAGTTTAATCAATTCTCTCTGGTCTCTCGTGTTCGTTTACACTGCCACAGGAATTCCACTTTCCATTCTGATATTGACCGGATTTTTCCGTACGATGCCAAAAGAGCTCGAGGAGGCTGCCAGAATGGATGGTGCAACGGATCTTAACGTTTTCTGGCATGTATTGCTTCCGATTATGCGACCTGCCCTTGGTACGGTCATGATCATCAATTTCATTCAATCCTGGAATGATTTCTTCTTCCCGCTCGTGTTCATTACCGATGAGATGAAGAAAACCATCCCTGTAGGCATGTTGTCGTTATTCGGGGAATACTCGGCTGACTGGGGCTCACTCTTTGCGGGACTTACATTGTCTTCGTTACCGATGATTGTTCTGTTCTTCATTGCATCCAAGCAGTTCATGGATGGATTGACAGCAGGTGCAGTCAAATAAGGCATAGAGCTTCACAGGGTTGGATGACTACATATGGAAAAGGAGCCATAGGACCAGGAGGACTTTAATGGATAACAAAAAAATGATCACCGAACAACGGAATCACGAATCGGAAAGACTTGATACGTTTTCCGTAAAAGAAATCATAGAAGTCATGAATCAAGAAGATAAAACAGTTGCAGAATCTGTTGAAAAGAGCCTTCCGGAAGTCACAGCAGCGATTGAAGCGATTACGGGTGTGATGAAAAATGGTGGTAAGCTCTACTACCTCGGTGCAGGAACGAGCGGACGCCTAGGGATCTTGGATGCGTCCGAATGTCCACCTACTTTCGGTGTTGAACCTGGTCTTGTCAATGGCATCATCGCCGGTGGTGACAGGGCGATGAAAACAGCGATTGAAAATGCTGAGGACGATCACGAAGCTGGGAAGAGGGATATTGCTGAAGTCGTCACGCCTCGCGATGCTGTCGTCGGTATTACTTCCAGCGGCAGAACACCTTATGTCATCGGCGGGATTGAAAAAGCGAAGAGCATCGGAGCCTTGACCGTAGGTTTATCCTGTAATCCATCTGCTGAGTTAAGTGAATGCGTCGATTACCCGATTGAAATTCTTGTGGGACCGGAAGTTGTAACAGGTAGCACTCGACTGAAGGCTGGCACAGCCCAGAAGATGGTACTGAACATGATTTCCACAGCTGCCATGATCGGACTTGGAAAAGTGTATGGCAATTTGATGGTCAACGTTCAGGCGACGAATGAAAAATTGAGGCGCAGAGTCGTCCATATCATCAGAGAAGCGACTGGTGTGGACGATGAAACAGCTCAGAGGTACAGTGTTACATCGAAAGGAGATGCACGCGCAGCGATTTTAATGATTACATTCCAGATTACATATGACCAAGCTGTGCAGGTATTAAGGGAGAATGATGACCATTTCCCTAGAGCGATGGAAAGCCTGTCAGCAAATAAGACGGATTGACTGAAAGAAGAGAGGGGGAGGCTCCCTCTTTTTTTTTAGGCTCTGTTAGCTTTTATTGTTGAAACTTAAGGAAAAAGAAGCGTAAGGCGGCGACTCCAGCGGGAAAAGCAACAGCTGAAGACCCCGCAGAGTGAGGAACGAGGTCGAGGAGGCTGAAGCGTTGCCCGCGGAAAGCGTCCGCCTGAAGCTGTTCAAAATCAACAACATTAGGAAGTCGAACTGCCAGGAATGCCCTATCCAATTATTGCTGTCCTGTTTCTGAAGTATTATCAGCTTCACCGAGTTGGTTTATAATGTTGTAAAACGAAAGGGGTGACGGCTATGAACGAGGATGTTTTCCAAAGTGTTTATGAAACGATGATGGAACGGGACACACGTTTTGATGGAATCTATTACGTCGGAATCCGTTCAACAGGTATCGTATGCAGACCTTCATGTCGATCACGCTTGCCGAAGAGGGAAAATGTATCCCTTTATACGAGTGTGGAAGAGGCACTTCAAGCCGGCTTTCGACCTTGCAAAAGGTGTAAGCCCGAAAACCCTGGACATCTAGGACCGGATGCTGAAATGGTGGCAGCCGTTCAGAATATCATTAATCGACAATATCGGGAGCCGTTGACATTGAAGGATATTGCACAGCATTTGAATGTGAGCCCCTATCATCTACACAGGGTGGTGAAGCGGTCGACCGGTGAAACACCCTCAGCTCTATTAGTCCGGAAGAGGCTGGAAAAAGCAGTTGAACTTTTTTATGACAGTCAACAAACCATTGCGAAGATATCCGGAAAAGTAGGGTTCAAAAGTCCATCACATTTCTCAGCAGTATTTAAGAAAATGAAAGGCTGTTCCCCAAATGAGTACCGACAAAAAGTCGTAAGGAGGTTGGGAGTATGAATCGATCAGATTTGACAATCACTTGGGGGACGTTCACGCATCCAATATTCCAGGAACGTCCCCTTTATCTGGCTCGAACAGAGGTGGGGTTATGTCGGATTACATGGCCGACAGAAACCTTTGAAACGCTGAAAAATTGGGTAGCGAAGCATTTTCCAGAAGCCGAACTTGTTGAAGATCAAAGCCGGCTTCTTCCATATATCCAAGAGCTTGAGGAATATTGTAATGGAGAGAGGACAGCTTTTACTCTGCCCATTGATATGCGTGGTACATCATTTCAAACATCAGTATGGAAGGCTTTGCAGGAAATTC
Source organism: Pseudalkalibacillus sp. SCS-8 (assembly GCF_040126055.1). NCBI lineage: Bacteria > Bacillati > Bacillota > Bacilli > Caryophanales > Fictibacillaceae > Pseudalkalibacillus > Pseudalkalibacillus nanhaiensis. The sequence goes on along the minus strand of NZ_CP143541.1, from coordinate 3,032,417 downwards.
CCTTTGGCGTTACGAAAAGCTATTCCGATATTGCTGAAAGGATCGATAATCCGAAGGCCGTTAGAGCAGTCGGTACAGCAAATGGGGCAAATCCGATTCCAATCATCGTCCCGTGTCACAGGGTCATTGGAAAAAGCAAGGCGTTGACAGGCTTCAGAGGAGGGTTGAAAGCAAAGGAACGATTACTTACGTTGGAGGGGTTTCATGGCTTTACATCCGTCGGCCACAAGCGGTTTCAATTTTAAGGTCAGCCGTAATGACGTTATCACCCTTTCCCTTCCGGACCCCTTCAGCTTTACAGAAACCCTGCATTATTTGAGACGATCTCCTTTAGAGATCCTTCATCAGGTGGAGGGCGAGAGCGTGTATAAATTGCTTGAGGTTGATGGGGAGAAACGATTGATTGAAGTATCAGCCTGTCAAAACGGGGAGGAGCTCTTTGTCAGGTTTCTTGATCAATTTCCAGCAGATCCTGCCGTTGTTGCGGATTATCTTGCCGAATGGTTCGACCTGAGACGAGATCTGAACGCTTTTTACGAGTCGGTCAGCTGTAATTCAATATTGGCTCCGTTGATTGAGAAGCATAACGGTTTACGCGTAATCGGCGTTCCTGATCTATTTGAGGCGTTATGCTGGGCTGTCATAGGTCAACAAGTGAATCTCCCGTTTGCTTATACGGTGAAAAAGCGGTTCGTAGAAGCATACGGAGAACATCTGGATCGGAAAGACCGTCGATACTGGCTTTTTCCGAAACCAGAACGTGTAGCCATGCTTGAAGCAGAGGATTTGAGGGAGCTGCAACTAACACAGCGAAAGGCGGAATACATCATTTCAATTGCAAATATGATGGCTGACGGAAGCCTCTCGAAGTCTGATCTACTTGAGCTTGAAGGTGATCAGTCAGAAAAGAAGCTATTGGCGATAAGAGGAATCGGACCATGGTCGGCTCATTATGTCCTTATGCGCTGTTTACGGGATCCATCCGCGTTTCCGATTGGAGACGCTGGACTCCATAACGCATTGAAACACATCTTAGGCAGAGAAAAGAAACCTACATATGATGAAATACGTAAGATCTTTGCTCCATGGCAAGGTTGGGAAGCTTATGCCGTCTTTTATTTATGGAGGAGCCTCGGGTGACTTTTGTAAGCTATCTTACAATTAAGTCAAATGACTTTGCACAGGTGAAAATCCTGTGTTACATTCGCTCTGTACCAACCGGTTGGTTTTTTGTCATTAAATCATATATTCAATTTCATTCGTTATGGAAAGAAGGAAGTGGAAGGCAGGAATGTCCTTGAATAGACCAATTTCAGTGTGCTATCGTTGATTGTACCGACTGGTCGGTTTTGACAGTTGGGAAATGATCGATGATACAGGTGATGAATGATGATAAATAAAAAAGAGCAAATCATAAGAGCAGCTTCTGAATTGATCCATTCAAAAGGATATGAAAATACGAAGCTGAGTGACATTTTAAAAGCTGCAGGTATTGGTAAAGGACAGTTTTATCATTATTTCTCTTCGAAGAGGGATCTTGGTATTGCTGTTATCGACCATATCGTCCACGATTGGGAACAAAACCTCATCAAGGGGATTCTTGAGTCAGAGAAGACATCGGATGAGAAGCTCTCTTGTATGCTTGACTGGGCGGTCTCTTACCATGAAAATGTTGCATGCTTCCATGGGTGCCCGTTCGGAAACCTGGCACTTGAAATGAGTGAGCATGACGAGACTTTCCGCACAAAGGTGAATGAGCTGTTTGAACAATGGATTCAACGTTTGGAGGAAATCCTGAGAGATCAAGTTGGAGAGAAGGATGCGAAGCGTCATGCGCAAGGCATTGTTGCCCAGATCGAAGGGGGAATCCTGCTGATGAAGAACTTCCAGGATCAATCGGTTTTGAAGAATGTGATTGAAAATATCCGAGCACAATATTTGAAGGTTTGAAAGGAGAATGACCGATGATTGAACAAATTACTGCTGTATCTAAAGGAATGAATACAAAAGGACAATCCCACCAACACACTGTTGTGATTGATGAACCAGCGAACATGGGTGGAACAGACGAAGGTGGAAATCCGCTTGCGACATTGCTCATTTCTCTTGCTGGATGTGAGAATGCAATTGCTAACTTTGTTGCAAAGGAGATTGACTTCGACCTACAAGGCATTGAATTTGAAATCAATGGCGATATTGATCCGAAAGGAATGATGGGGGATGAAAGTGTCCGCCCATACTTCCAAAAGATTACCGTCAATGCAAAAGTGCAAACAAGTGAGTCGCAAGAACGGATCGACGAGCTCCAAAAAATTGTCGATCGCCGCTGCCCGATTTACACAACGATGGTTGCGGCAGATGTGGAAATGGTACCGAATTGGGTAAAAGCTTAACGACCTGGAAGTCCCTTCATTGAAGGGGCTTTTTACTTTTACGAAAAAGTGGAGTACCCTAAGGTTATGACTTATATAGAAACGGTGAAGAAATGAAGACATTCAAGACGCTAGGGATTTCATCTGCATATAGAGAAAAGTTGACTGAACAAGGCATAACGAATCCTACACCTATTCAACTAAGAACCATTCCTCTGTTGTTGGCCAATAAGGATCTGGTTGCGAAGGCAAAGACAGGGTCGGGTAAGACATTCGCTTATTTATTGCCGATGCTTGAAAGAATGGAAAAAGAGACGAACGATGTTCAATCGTTGATCATTACACCAACCAGGGAGTTGGCCTTACAAGTTACGATGGAGTTGGAGAAGCTTGTATATGGACTGGATATTCGTGTTCTGGCTGTTTATGGGGGCCAGGACATCAATCGGCAGCTTAGAGTATTGGATGGAAAAGTCGATATTGTTGTCGCCACTCCGGGTAGATTGCTCGATCATCTAAAAAGAGGCACGATTGACCTGTCAAAGCTTGAAATGCTGGTCATTGATGAAGCTGATCAAATGCTGCAGATCGGTTTTCTGGATGACATCGAATCCATAATCAATGTTACCCCTAAGACCCGACAAACCGCACTTTTTTCAGCGACGATGCCGGAAGAGGTTCTTCAAATCGTTAACCGGTATTCAAAAGATCCTGAGTGGATATCCGTAGAAGCTGAAGAGATGCATGTCCAGGACATTGAGCAATTCGTCATTGAAACGACAGACCGTAAAAAGCAACAGTCTCTTCTCCAATCAATGAAGGCAGAGAAGCCCTTACTTGCGATTATCTTTTGCAGGACGAAGCGTAGAGTGGATAAACTGCACTTTGCACTTCAAGAGAAAGGCTATTTGACGGAAAAGCTGCATGGGGGTATGACTCAAGCCCAACGTGAAGATGTGATGCACCGTTTCCGTGAGGGACACATCCATTTGCTGATTGCGACGGATGTTGCTGCACGTGGTCTTGATGTTGAAGGGGTGACCCATGTTTTTAATTACGATGTCCCGCTTGACTCAGACAGTTACATCCACAGGATCGGACGTACAGGCCGAGCAGGAGAAAGCGGTGTCGCAATTACATTCATCGCTCCGAAAGATGTACCTCTTCTCACCCAGATTGAACGAGGAATCGATTATCAAATCAAGCGTAAATCGTAGTTTGCATTTTAAGGAATCCGCAGTTTTGCGGATTTTTTTGTTTTTTTTTCAAATCAAATCAATTTGGATGTAAGGGTTATTCGTTATTTTTTCTCCGATCGAGGTAAATCATGCTCTATATATTTTCCGTTATTTTCCCCTTACCCCAAGTGTTTCTCCGTTTGTTTTCTGTTGTTCATGCAAACATTAATAAGGCATAAAACCTTCAAATAAAGGAGATCGATGCATGAAGAAACAGATCGTAACCCTGAGTCTGACTGCACTTATGTCAATCGGTGTATTGGCAGGGTGTAATACAGAGAACAATAACACAGAAGAAGGTATGCAATTACAAACGGTCGATTATAATCGTAACAACAATGATGACCTTCGTACACGGTTAAATAATGACCGTTTCCGTCCGATTTGGTATGGAGGGCAAGAACGTTATCGATTAGAAATTCCGTTTTCTGGGGAAATGCGAGGAAATGGTCCGCAGTACCGTGGTCAATACGGTGGAGGTATGCCTGCAGATCGTGGTAACAATCAACAAGCTGCTCCCCAACAAGGGGATAGACAGCAACAGAACCTACCAAATGGTGATGGGCAAACCATCAGCCAAGTGGAACGAGAAGTCATTGATCTGACGAACCAGGAAAGAGCGAAAAAGGGACTTCCGAAGTTGAAAGCCCATACGAAGCTTTCTCAGGTAGCCCAAGCGAAATCCGACGATATGTTAGAGAATGGTTACTTCTCACATAACTCACCGAACTATGGATCACCATTCCAGATGATGCAGGAGTTCGGGGTATCTTATCAATCCGCTGCTGAAAACATCGCAGCAGGGCAGCGATCCGCTGAACAGGTTGTGAAAGACTGGATGAACAGTCCTGGACACCGACGTAACATCATGAATGGCGAGCTGACTCATATCGGGGTCGGTTACTCGACAGGTGGAAACCAAGGTTCCTACTGGACCCAAATGTTCATCGAGAAATAACAACTTCTCAATAAAGGAAGAGACTGGATAATTATCCAGTCTCTTTTTTTGAGTGTCAGGCACTTTCACGGAAGCGTTGCAGGAGAAGAGGTTTGGATTGGTGTCTGACACTGTCAAAGGACCTTTGCGTCGCAAGGTCTTTGAAAAGTGTCAGACACTAATAGGATGCTCGTTCCTTGCATATCGTTATTTTAGAGTAGTTTTCTATCGATCGGAGAGGGGGCGGCAGATTTGAATTGGGCAAAAAGGAGTGTCGACCGGTGGGATGAACATGCGATCTGGTGGGATGAAATGGAGACCTTATGGAAAGATGGTCCAAGGGCGACCATTTTGGAGTTCTTTTTCCACTTTATTGGAGATGAGCCGAAATGTATTTTGGATTTAGGGTGTGGTCCTGGGATCAGCACGAGCCTGATGATAGAGAAAGGGCATCATGCAGTAGGGACGGACCATTCACCTAATATGATTCAAAAAGCGACTGAACGTGGAGTGGAAGTATTCAAAAGCAACGATAATCGTCTGCCATTCCAGGATGAAGTATTTAATGTGGTATTTGCATGTACTTCCCTTGAATGGACCGATGAACCTCACCAACTGATCAAAGAAACCCATCGTGTTTTGAAGCCAGCAGGAGACTTTGTAGCGGTCACCTTGGGTCCCTATGCAAATCCTCGATCACACGGTTATGATCGACTTTATGGTAACTTTGTCGTTCATAATATGATGATGCCATGGGAACTTCATCAGCTCCTTGATGACCACGAGTTCGAACATAAGGAAAACTTCGGGGTGTACACAGGTGCACACAGCCCCTACCCAAAAATCATTGATCTTCTCGGAGAGAATTGGGTTGCGAAGTCCGCACTATCGTACCTCTATGCGTTTGCAACCAGAAAAAAATAAAGGTGCGGAGCCTATTTGTTAGGTTCCGCACCTTTTCTACTTCAGTGTTTTAATGGTTTGCGATGTTAGCGCCAGTTTTGTTATATACCGCAAGCTTGTCAATCAGCTGGTGGCTGTCGGCATTAAGTCCGATAATTTTAACTGGGATACCGTTTTGTTTGTATTTCAGGACGATTTTATCGACGGCACCGACTGCTGAATCATCCCAGCAATGTGCATGGGTGAAATCGATGATGACCGTGTCGACATTATCCTTGAAGTCGAACTTCGCAACGAAATCTGTAACGGAGGCGAAGAAGAGTTGCCCACGTACATGGTACGTTTTCGAATTGATGTGGTCGTCAATTTTCGTATCCACATGGACCTTTGAAATTTTAGCAGCAAAGAAGATGGCGCTCAAGATGACACCGGCCAAAACTCCTTTGGATAGGTCGTGTGTAAAGACGACGGTTACAACCGTAACGACCATAACAGCTGCGTCTGTCTTCGGCATAACATGCAGTTTCGTAAGTGAAGACCAATCAAATGTTCCAATGGATACCATGATCATGACGCCAACTAACGCGGCCATTGGAATTTGTACAAGTACATTTTGGAATACGATGATCAAGAGCATCAAGACGACACCAGCTACCAACGTTGATAGGCGACCTCGGCCACCTGATTTTACGTTGATGACAGATTGTCCAATCATGGCACAACCAGCCATTCCTCCGAAAAATCCAGCTACGATGTTTGCAGTTCCTTGACCCTTCGCTTCTCTGTTCTTGTCACTTTCTGTATCTGTCATATCATCTACGATTTGAGCCGTAAGAAGAGACTCAAGCAGTCCCACAATCGCTAATGCGAAAGAATATGGGAAGATGATCTTCAAAGTTTCAAAATTCAAAGGTATATCGGGCAATAGGAATATCGGTAATTCACTTGTCAAGTTACCCATATCGCCGACTGTTCGCACACCTGCTCCAGTTGTAACGGCAATGATTGTCATTACAATGATTGCGATGAGCGGTGAAGGGACAGCCTTGGTAAATCGAGGTAAAAGATAAATGATTGCTAAAGCTCCAGCTACCATTACATACATGATCCATGTCTCACCAACAAAGTGAGGAAGCTGAGCCATAAAGATCAAAATCGCTAGCGCGTTCACAAATCCGACCATGACGGATTTCGGGATGAACTTCATCACTTTACCCAGCTTTAAGACACCCATCAACAGTTGGATGACGCCAGTCAAAATCGTAGCGGCTAAAAGATATTGTAAACCATGGTCGGCAACGAGCGTCGTCATCAGGAGTGCCATTGCACCGGTCGCTGCAGAAATCATTCCAGGTCGACCACCTACAAATGCAATCACAACTGCGATACAAAACGATGCGTAAAGTCCTACCATCGGATCGACCCCAGCAATGATTGAAAAGGCAATGGCTTCGGGAATCAAGGCTAATGCAACGACGATACCCGCTAGGATATCACCACGAATGTTGCCAAACCATTCTTGTTGTAATTTTTGTACGTTCAAAAGAATTTTGCACCTCTCTTTTATTTTGTTGCTTTGATTTGCTTCAGCACTTATCGTGCTTAGGCTGTTCTTTTAAATGTGACTTTCAACTCTCATGAAAGTCGGGGCCGTTGTGAACATACGGATTATAACATCGATTCATAATGAAGGATAATCGCAGGAAAGCGCGTACTTATCCTTTTTTCTTCTGTTTTCGACAGCATGCTCTTCCAGAGGGGGCAACTTGATAAATTTGCATTTAGGAGATAACTGGTATATTGTAAAAAGATTGTAAAGTTATTTAAAAAGTGAGAAAATTAAATTACTTCAAGGAGAGTAGTTGTGGTTAGGAGGAGGTCGTTATGTTTACCCAGATCTTATTAGCAACAGATGGTTCCGAACATGCTATGAGAGCCGCTGAGAAAGCCAGTATTATTGCAAATGCCAATCAACAAGCAAAAGTGACGATTGTATATGTCATCGATGGTGCGACCTCTAAATCAGATGTTCTATCTGAAGGAAGTAAGGAAGCGATTGAAGAGAAACGAAAGCAACGTCTGCAAACAACGGAGGACATCCTTCGTACTCATAAAATCAACTACGAAGTGAAAGTGTTGAGAGGTGAACCGGGTCCTACGATCGTTAAGCATGCGAATGATCAAGCCTATGACTTGGTTGTCATCGGTAGCAGAGGATTGAATACCTTCCAGGAGATGGTGCTTGGTAGTGTGAGTCACAAGGTGGCAAAGCGTGTCCAGTGCCCGGTCATGATTGTAAAATAATTCACCTCACAATCGGTTCCATTTCTTGCAATTTTCTTCTTAACCGAACAAATCCCGAGTTCATTTTCGAATCGTTTTAAGCATATAGATAGATTCAGCCTGTCTATACCAAATTTCAAAACGATAGAGGGGTATTGCGATGCAGCCCACACCTCATAATCTCGTGGATCAAGTGATCATACAATCGAATCAGTTGATACAAAAACCTTCACAGTATACATTGATTGGTAAAGGCCGAAGTGCTTTCGTCTTCCTGGATGAAGGAAATGGTTGTGCCATCAAGATTTTCTTTGAGGAGTTCGAGCATTTGGCAAAGCAAGAGGGAGACATCTATAAACGATTGAAGGGGTGTCCTTACTTTCCAAACGTATACGAAGTCGGACCGAACTATCTCGTGATGGATTATATTGAAGGCATGACCTTTTACCAGTGCCTGCAGAAAGGGATTCCGATTACGGATGAAATGGTCGAGAAAGTGGAAGAGGCACTATCTTTTGCACGACAACAAGGATTGAACCCATCAGATATCCATCTGCAAAACCTTCTGTATACGAAAGATGGAACAGTCAAAGTCATAGATGTGGTCCGCTTTACACAGGATAAAGTTTGTCACCAGTGGGATGATCTAAGAGAGGCGCACCAGCGTATTTATCAGAGGAAATATTTTATTTTCAAGCGAATCCCCAAGCCGTTAATTGATACAGTCGCTTTTCTCTATAAAAAAATCATCATACCATTCCGTTCATTGCGCTTATCAAAATGACATCCAACAGGATGTCTTTTTTGTGTTGAATGCATTAAACTTTTCTTGTTCCATTCATTTCAAGAGAAAGAAACCGGCCGTTGCAGCAACGAGTCCAAGTAGGACAGAGGAAGTGATATAGTGGACGGCTTTCCTCCAATGTTCGCTTTGAAGCATTTTCATAACTTCCACACTGAAGGTTGAAAAGGTCGTAAAAGCTCCACAAAATCCGATACCCATGAAGTACCATATCCATTCAGATAGGTTTCCGGAAACATGTGCCGCGGCAAGAACACCGAGTATGTAAGATCCTGCAATATTCACAAGCCAAGTTCCTGTGGTGGCATCTGGATTTTCCCTCTTGAAATAATTCCCGACCATGTATCTGCCTGCTGCGCCCAACATACCTCCAAGTCCGATTAAAATCATCAATGGTGTTCACCTCGCTCTGATTGGAACCCGAGCCTGTAACCAGCGAATGCGAGAAGGATTCCGATTGTAAGGCTTCCTAGAACATAAAGAAAAGCCATAAAATAAAACTGCTGTTCAAGTAATTGGAATGTCTCTACAGAGAACGTAGAAAATGTTGTGAAAGAGCCTGTGAAACCAGTGCCAACAAGTAAAGGAATCACGCTGGATGTATTTTTACGATAGCTGATAAAGGCTGTGAACCATCCGAGGAACAAACAACCGATTAAATTTACACTCATTGTTCCAACTGGAAAACCATTCGCGGCTGGCATCCATTCCCCAAGCGTATAACGTGCAATCGCACCGAAAAATCCACCAAGCATCACCCATAATAAATTCATGTTGCACCTCGTTTACCTTCACGTTTTTCTTAATGTACCATAATCAAGAGTGAAATACTTTCCACTTGCGTATATAAGTATATGCTTATATGATAATGGGGAGTGAGGTGAATACAGGATGAACAACAAGGGGATTCCTACCAGTGACATGGCTCACACTCTGAAATTGTTAGGGGACAAAACACGCCTGACAATTATGGGGCTTTTGAATGTGCGCGAATGTTGCGTTTGTGAATTCGTTGAAATCATAAAAATGAGCCAACCAGCAATCAGCCAACACTTGAGAAAGCTGAGAGACGCAGACCTTGTGAAGGAAAAAAGAAAAGGACAATGGATTTTTTATTCGATTAATGAAGAGTATAGTGGTTATCCATTAGTGAAAGACATTCTAGAATACGTCCCGGATTCCAGGATTCAATTAAAGGAATTAGATGAAGCGGGACTTCGTGTTTGTTGTGATTAATTGGAGGTTTACAATTTGTTATCAGTCATCTTCTCAATATTGATTTTTATTCTTACCTTAATACTTGTGATCTGGCAGCCGAAGGGTTTAGGGATCGGCTGGTCCGCATGCGGGGGAGCGTTATTGGCCCTGCTCGTAGGCGTTGTTGATTTTGGCGATGTCGTAGCGGTGACCGAAATCGTCTGGAATGCGACACTTGCATTCATAGCCATCATTATCATTTCACTTATTTTAGATGAGATCGGATTTTTTGAATGGTCCGCACTACATATGGCTCGTGTCGCTAAAGGAAACGGCGTGAAGATGTTTGTTTATGTCACGATTCTCGGTGCGGTTGTTGCTGCTTTCTTTGCAAACGACGGTGCGGCACTCATTTTAACGCCGATTGTACTAGCAATGGTCCGGGCGCTGAACTTCAAGGAGAGGATGATCCTTCCTTTCATCATGGCGAGCGGTTTCATTGCTGATACGACTTCGTTACCACTCATCGTCAGTAACCTGGTGAACATTGTTTCTGCAGACGTCTTCGATATTGGATTTGTCGAATATGCGTCACGAATGGTCGTACCGAACTTTTTCTCGATTATTGCGAGCATCGCAGTCCTTTACCTGTTTTTCAGAAAAGACATTCCAATGCACTATGATGCAACCCAATTGAAAAAGCCGGCAGAAGCGATCCGAGATCGAAAAATGTTTAAACTATCATGGCTGGTGCTTGGGATTTTGTTAGCAGGTTATTTTGCAAGTGAATTCCTAGCTATACCAGTGTCCATAATTGCGGGGATCATTGCGATTTTCTTTTTGTTCATGGCAAGGAGAAGTCCTGCTGTTGAAACGAAAAAAGTCGTTAAAGGAGCTCCGTGGGCGATCGTCTTTTTCTCAATCGGGATGTATGTCGTCGTTTACGGTCTACGTAACGAAGGACTGACTGACGTATTAGCTTCTGTCATTGAGGCAGCTGCGGATCAGGGGTTATATGTTGCCACCCTATCAATGGGATTCATTGCTGCGATCTTATCATCGGTTATGAACAATATGCCGACTGTCATGATCGATGCGTTGGCCATCCAGGATACCGAAACGAGTGGTGCTGTGAGAGAAGCGTTGATTTATGCCAATGTCATCGGTTCAGATTTAGGTCCGAAAATTACACCGATCGGGTCGCTTGCAACATTGCTCTGGCTTCACGTTTTATCGTTGAAAGGAGTGAAAATCTCCTGGGGCTATTACTTCAAAATTGGAATCATTCTGACTGTTCCGACCTTGTTCATTACATTAACTGGCCTGTATATCTGGCTATTGATCATCACATAAACTAACAATTAAAGGAGTTTTTATAAATGTCTAAACCGATCATCTACTTCTTATGCACAGGAAATTCTTGCCGCAGTCAAATGGCAGAAGGGTTCGGAAAAAAATATCTAGGTGACAAGTACGACGTCTATTCTGCAGGAATTGAAGCACACGGTCTGAATCCGAATGCCGTGAAAGCAATGAAAGAAGTCGAAATCGACATCACCGATCAAACCTCAGATATCATTGATCCTGAGATATTAAATAAAGCAGATTTGGTCGTAACACTTTGTGGCGATGCAGCGGATAAATGTCCGACTACACCAAAACATGTGAAAAGAGATCACTGGGGCTTTGACGATCCGGCAAAAGCAGAAGGTACAGAGGAAGAAAAATGGGCCTTTTTCCAACGTGTCCGTGGTGAAATCGAAGAACGTATCCAGAAGTTTGCAAAGGAAGGAAAGTAAAACGTCAATCTTACAAAGGGAGAGGATCGTATGATTAACCGGATGCACGTTGCAGTTAATTGCAGTGACCTTGAAAAGTCACTAGCCTTTTATAAAAGTTTCTTTGGCGCTGAGCCGACGAAAGTGAAAGAGAACTATGCGAAATTCGAGCTTGAGCAACCTGCTCTTCATTTTTCTTTGAATGTTCGTGATTTCAATAAAGAAGGTGTCTTAAACCACTTAGGTTTCCAAGTGGACAATACAGAAGATGTCTTGAAAATGGGCGAGCGATTGAGGGAATCAGGTCTTCTCTTGATTGATGAAATGGATACGACCTGCTGCTATGCTGTCCAAGACAAAGTGTGGGTTTACGATCCTGACGGGAACGCATGGGAGATCTTTTATACAAAAGAGGATTCTGAATTCGAATCTGCTGGGGAGGCGCGTGACATGTCGCTCTGTTGTGCACCACCAAAGCCTCAGCCGATAACGATAGAAATGACTTCCCCAAAAAAATAAGTCGATTAACGTTGAGGAATGTATCGGAATACTCTACACTAAGAGGGGCTATATTTTTGTAAGTCAGGGGGAAGAATAGTGCAAATTACAGATAACGCAAAGCAAGCGATTGAAGGGATCCTTCATCAGCACGGTGCAAACGGCATTCGGATTTATTTTGCAGGCATGGGCTGAGGCGGTCCCAAAATGGGAATGGCTCTGGATGAGCCTCAAGAGAATGACAAAGTTGAAGAACTGAATGGAATCCGTGTATCAATCGATGAACGTATCGTTTCATATACCGAGGATTTAACCGTAGACTTCCAGCAAACTGAACAAGGAGCAGGCCTCGTGTTCCTCGGACAGGAAGACTGCTGCTAAAACGAAAGAAATGATAATGCCCGGCTTCACAACTGTGTGAAGCCGGGCATTTTTTAGTGTCATTTTTAGAGTGTCAGGCACTCACAGAGAAGCCTTATGGGGAGCGGGTTCTGAGGTGGTGTCAGGCACCATCTCAGTTCCCTTGCGAGACGTGCGTTCAGAGATGGTGCCTGACACTATAGGTAAATAGACCTACACGAGGTAGAAGATGAATCCGGATATGGTGGACATGGCGATGACGGAAATGACGAAGGTGATAACAAGCTCTTTTCGGAAGATGGATTTCAGTAAAATCACCTCAGGAAGACTTGCTCCGGCTGAACTGATCATCATGGCCATGACGGGTCCGAGCGCCATCCCCTTTGCAATCAATACCTGAGAGATCGGGATCATACTTGATAATCGGATGTAGAGTGGAATCCCGACGATGGCTGCTACCGGTATGAGCCACCAGGCATCCTTGCCGAACAAGCCGGAGATCCATTCAGAAGGGACAGTGCCATGAATGATGGCTCCAATTCCAGCACCAATGATCAAGTAAGGATACACACTTTTCATCAAATTCCACGTTTCTCGTAACGCATAGCGGAAGTTGAATTTCTGATTTTTCTCCTCATAACCTGATATCACGACATTTTTCACTGCTCTCTCAAACCCGAGTGCTCCGAGTGAAAACCCGATTAGGATGGATAGTGTAGTCGTCACGATTACGTAGAGGATGGTCACCTTCCAACCCAGGATAACACCCATGATGGTCAAAATCGTCGGATCAAGGACAGGTGATGCGAATAGGAAAACCATGACAATGTTGAAGGGAAGTTTCTTCTTCAGCATGTTGACCACGACAGGAATGGTGGAACAGGAACAGAATGGTGTTATGAAAGCAAAAAATACGGCTACAAAGGCTGCAGTTAATTTATGACGCCCCACCATCATCTTTTCAATCTTCTTATAAGGAATGTATCCTTGCAGAAGACTGATGACAAAGGAAATGACTACAAATAAAATCGTCAATTCTAACGCAATCCATAGAAAGCTTTTCATTGTTTCAATCCACATAATCATCGATCCCTTCTTTTTAAATCAAAAAAAATTGATTAATAAATTTCTAAAAAGACCTTCTCTCATCAAGAAGGTCTGAATAGACAACAAAGCTCCTCTGATAATAAGTGATTCACTTCCTCCTGATTCAACTGGTAATAACTCCAGGTGCCTCGTGTTTCTCGTTTGATGATTCCTGCATCAAGCAGAATCTTCAGATGATAGGAAAGTTTAGATTGAGGCATTTCCATCATATCAACAAGGTCGCATACGCAAATCTCACCTTTTTGGGTGAGCAAATACATGATTTTCAGCCGTTTATCATCTGCCAGTGCTTTGAATTTGCCTTCGTATTTTTCAAACACTTTGGGAAGGGATTGATCCGTCAATTCGATATCCTTCAATTCATTCACCTCGATCAAATTTATTTGATTAAGGTAAGTATAATATGTGTTTGCTTAAATCGCAATAAAAATAATCAAAAAAAATTGATTTAATAGTTGCATTCCGGATCAAAGGGGCATATAATCAAATTAATCAATAAAATTTGATATAAGGAGATGAACCATATGTTGGATTTTTATTCCTTGGAAACCGAAATGAATGAGCGAAAAAAACAACTTGAACGTATTTCAAACGCAAAACAAATTCACACTGGTAAGAAAGAAACGTATTGGAGTAAATTACAATCTCGGCTGACTTCGGTATTGAAATTGAATTTAAACAAGTCAGTTGATGATTGTGAGTGCCACTGTGCATGCTGAAATCTTTTGTAATATTAATCAAAAATAATTGATGAAAAAAGGAGATGATTACAATGAGTAAAAGATGCTGTGGAATTGAATTCAAAGAAGTACCTCTAGAAGAGACTTCTACTCTAGAAAAGGATGAACAACTTCAGTACCAGGATAACACTGAGGAACAAAACGAAACATGTTGCTAAAACTTTTAGAGGGGACCATTACGGTCCCCTCTTTTAATTTGGTAATATATGCACTTTGTCCTATTTAAAGTCAATCGAAAATTCAGTATACTTAAATGAAAGCGGTTGCAGATCAAGGTTTGCAACCCTCTTTTTTTAAGGTTTGTGCAAACGTTTTCACAACCTATTTCGAAACGATATGGAGGGGAGATCTTTATGAAAATAAAGCGTTCAAAGGTTTTTATGTCACTTATGGTGCTATTGCTCATCATTCAGAGCTTAAGTAGCTATATGTCACAAAATGCTGAAGCTGCCGACCGTACAGTACGGATTGTCGGAAGCTTTGGAACGGATGGGGATCCAACATTCTGGAACCCTGCTTCTGATGAGTTTAAAATGGCGTCTTCTGAAAATGATATGTACTATTTGAAGAAGGTGCTGAATGCAGGTACATACGAGTATAAGGTAGCTATCAATGGTACATGGGATGAAAACTACGGTGAAAATGGCGAGGCAGGGGGTCAGAATATGACCTTCAGCTTAAGTGAGCAGAAGGAAGTGCTCTTTGTCTATAACGATAAAACGCATGTGACGACCATTATGACCGATGATCAAATGCCGCGTCTCGCCGGGACCATCCAACCGGTGATTGGGGCTGGAGATGAATGGTCTCCAGGTACATCAACCGCACTATTATCCGATGAAAACCATGACAATGTCTATGAGTTTAAAGCGAATGTACCGAAAGGGATCTATGAATTCAAGGTGGTTCTCGGAAATGGTTGGGGAGTAGAATACCCTAAAGATAACGTCAAATTGAATGTGACGAAAGATCGTGAAGTTACATTCTTCTACAACCATGAAACGAAGGAAGTGTACACCGACTACGAAGGCTCAGGACCAGATGGGCTTATTAGTACGGAGCAGCTTTACCACAATACATGGGACGAGCTATACCGTAGCCCCTTTGGCGCCCTCGAAACGGGAAAAGAGGTCAAATTACGACTTGAGGCAGCAAAAGGTGACTTGACTGGAGCCAATGTCCTCATGAAAAATTATACATCCGGAAATTCCGAACTCATCAAAATGGAGAAGGTCGGTTGGACAGAAGTTGAAGGTAAAGGTGAGCGGGATTATTGGGAAGCCGTGTTTACCCCGACTGAAAAGGGTGTATACGGATATAAGTTTATTGCGAAAGACGGCGAGACCATCAAAGAATATGGAGAAGATACCGCTCAAGGGAAGACTGGCCGAGCTGGCGATAACGTGCTCGACTTCTTCCAACTGACTGTGTATGAACCTGGCTACACAACACCGGACTGGATGAAGGAAGCTGTCGTGTATCAAATTTTCCCAGATCGTTTTTACAATGGGAATAAGAAAAACGATGATGCAAAGAAATATGCACGTGGCCTTGAGCCAATCGAGCATCAGGACTGGACAGAACTCCCTGATAATCCACGTCTAGCAGACGATTCGAACTATGAAGGCGATGGGATTTGGAGTAACGATTTCTTTGGTGGCGACATTAAAGGGGTTCAGGATAAATTAGACTATATCGAATCTCTCGGTGTAAACACGATTTACTTGAATCCAGTTGCCCATGCAGCATCAAACCATAAGTATGATGCTACAGATTTTAAAGCGGTCGACCCAATGTTCGGCTCACCAGAGGAATTCAAGCAATTCACAGATGAGTTGAAGAAACGCGATATGCACCTCATTCTCGATGGCGTGTTCAATCACGTGGGAGATGATTCCATCTATTTTGACCGTTATGGAAAATATGAAACTGTCGGAGCTTATGAATATTGGGCAAGTATCTATGATTATATGAATCAAGAAGGCTTGTCTGAGGAGGCTGCAAAGGAAAGAGTAGAGAAAGAGTTTTTACAACAAGGCCAAGTGTTCAGTGATTATGGGTTCCACAATTGGTTCAACATCGAAAATAGAAAAGTAGATGTAGGGACACCGAACGAACGGTATGACTACCAAGCTTGGTGGGGATTCGACAGTTTACCAGAAATTGCGTCAGTACCGGGGAAAGCTGTACCGTATGATTCTGAGCTGAACAATGAACAGTTCGCAAATTACATTATGTATAATCAAGATTCTGTGGCAAAATCCTGGCTTGAACGCGGGGGATCTGGTTGGCGTTTGGACGTTGCCAATGAGGTTGATACGGAATTCTGGAGACAATTCCGTGACGAAATCAAAGCGACGGAAACGAAAACAAATGATGATCCGTTGATTCTTGGTGAAATCTGGGACGATGCTTCAAAATACTTCCTCGGGGATCTGTACGATTCGGTTATGAACTATCGATTCCGTGGAGCAATGCTTGATTACTTGAAGAATGGGAAAGCTGAGAGGGCAGCTGAACAGTTGACTGCGATAGAAGAGGATTATCCGGATGAAGCATTTTATAACCTGATGAACTTGATGGGCTCACACGATACAGCCCGTGCAGTATACTTGCTAGGGAACGGTAACGAAAATGCTGAACGTGCTGAGTTCGATCAAAACTATGACCATGAACTCGGATTGAAACGTTTGAAACTTGCAGCGATCTTCCAATTCGGTTATCCAGGTGCTCCGACGATTTATTATGGAGATGAAGCTGGTGTAACAGGCTCTAAAGATCCAGATGACCGAAGAACGTATCCTTGGGGTAATGAAAACAAGGAACTGATTGCACATTATCAGAAGCTTGGAAAGATCCGCGAGAAACATCAAGAGTTGCTATCTCATGGGGATTTGAAAAACCTCCATATGGAAGGTGACGTATTCGTCTACGGACGAAGCTTGAATAAAAAATCAGCGATTGTTGCCATCAACCGTGGTGACAGAGCAAAAACTGTACAAGTCGATGTAAAAGGCTTTGCATTGAATGGCGTAGCATTCAACGAACAACTCATGGAATATAAAGCTGTTAAAGTCGAAAACGGAACAGTGACATTAACCATCCCTGCGATGAGCGGGAAGATGCTTTTTGCAAAGAATAAAAATGTGAAAGCACCAAAAGGTGTTAAAAAACTGTCCGCCAAGGAAGGAATCAATGAAGTAACACTTTCTTGGAGAGGAAAATCACAATCATACAATGTGTATATCACTAACATTGAAGGAGCGCTTTATAAGAAGGTTCAAACAACAAAAGACACTTCAATAGAAGTTACCGGCTTGGACAATGGGCGCAAGTATTATTTTGCTGTAACAGCTCTCGATGAGTACGGTAACGAATCATTAAAAGTAGCGACTGGTGAAGTCATTCCTCATCTACCTTTAACGGAAGGCACATATGAAATAGCGGACCTGTCTGAATTAAATGATTCAGAACTTGATTTATCAGCCCCTAAAATTGTAAATGTTAGTATTGGAATTGGCACATATACGGCTGAGGATCTTGCTGAAGGTCTGCAAGCTGAACTCCATGTGAAACACCCTGGTGAAGAGCAGTGGGAGAGCATCCAAGCTGCTTATAGTGGACAAGGTGAAGCAGGGACGAATGTTTTCTCTGCGGAATTTTTGCCATTGGAAGCTGGGGAATATAAGTACCGATATGCATTCACTACAGATCTTGGTAGGAAATGGGTTTATTCTGTAGAAAAGGATTTGACGGTACACAAGGCTAAAGATGAGACACTTCCGGTTGAGGCCGTTTCGTTAGAAGAACCAGCCCAAGAATCAGGTCAAGTGAACCTGAACTGGAGTTTGAAGAATCCGAAAGATCCCTACATGATTACAATCGTCCGTGATGGACAAGTCATCGATATGCTTTGGGATGCAGGCGAAACGCAATATAAGGATTTAAGTGTGGAAAATGGTAAGACATACAAATATATCGTACGTGTTTATGACCAATACGGGAACAAAGTGGACTCCAATGCGGTGTCAGTGACCCCAGATATTGTCATGGTGGAAGTGACGTTCAAGGTCAGTGCACCAGACTACACCCCTCTGGATGCAAAGCTGAATATGCCAAACAGCTTGAACGGCTGGAATACAAATGCATGGGAAATGAGCCGTAATGGAGCAGTTACACCTGATTGGGAATATACAGTCGAAATGCAAGTGGGAGAAGTGTTGACGTATAAGTATGTAAAAGGTAATTCGTGGGATCAGGAAGGTCTCGCCGATCATACCCCGGATGATCCGACCGATGATGATGTCAGTTATTATGGGTACGGTGCAATCGGCACAGACTTAAAGGTAGTTGTTGAAAACGAGGGTAACAACAAGATGGTTGTAGAAGACAAGATACTCCGTTGGATCGATCAGCCTGTTGTGATTACCTCCCATGCGAACGGACAATCCGTTTCTGGCGATGTGGTCACATTGAAAGGGAATGCCATCAAGCAAGGTGTCCTTACGATCAATGGTGAGCGTGTAACGATCAATGATGATATGACATGGAGCCATGAGGTTAAGCTGGACAACGGTGAAAACCGATTCGATCTCCATATTGAACCTTCTGAACAGAACAAAACCGATATCTTCAAAAACGACGGAGGCGCAATAGGAAAGAATACAAAGAACATCACCTTCACATTAGTAAAGGAATAATTCCAGGGAAGTGTCAGACACCTATGGTGTCTGACACTTTTTCTTCTCCTTACGGCAGCATAGGGTTGAAAATGGTGTCAGGCACTTTGAAAATGATCACTTCCATTTCCTGTTTTGCGAGCACGATAGAAGGGGATTATATAGAGAGAAGTTAGATGAGATAAAGGAGCCTGAGATGGAGAGCTGGTATACGGATTTCATTGAGCAATATGGTTATTTCGGAATTTTCCTCGTCATGGCGTTAGAAAATCTCTTTCCACCTATCCCTTCTGAGGTCGTCCTGCCCTTCAGTGGATTTATTACGACATCGACCGATCTGAACATATTTGGGGTCGTTCTGGCATCGACTGGTGGAGCGGTTTTCGGTGCCATTGTCCTTTACGGTGTGGGATTGCTGTTGGATGTTGAGAACCTAGAGAAGATCGTGGATCGTTGGGGACACATATTACGGATTAAGAAAAAAGATATTTATCGTGCTGATGCTTGGTTTGATCGTTATGGGAAATGGACGGTTTTCTTTGGGCGGATGATGCCCTTTTTGAGAAGTGTCATTTCAATTCCAGCGGGTATGGCAAATATGGGCTTCGTCCTTTTCATCGTTTTCACCACGTTAGGGACGCTCCTTTGGAATATTTTATTGATCAGTATCGGCGCTGCTTTAGGGGAGAATTGGAAGGATATCATTCAGTATGTAAGCCTTTATTCAACCGTCATTTACGTTGGATTAGGACTTGTGGCTGTCTTTTTCATCGGCTGGTACTTTAATCGTAAAAAGAGGAAAAGTCAGAAAAAATAAGAAGATAAACAAGAAGAGGGTGACCAAAACAAATGTTGGTACACCCTCTTTTTTATCGTACTACTTCCTACTGTATTCTTCTAGTAACCCATAAAGCTTTTCCAAAGGATTGCTTTGCTCGCTGCGTTGCATATTACGCTGATACTGGGCACGATTCTCGAATGTTTTATGAATGTAGGATTGTAATGATTCCTCAGTCAGTTCTTCTTCCTGAAGCACTTCTGCAAACCCTTGTTTTTCAAATGATTCCGCATTCTGTATCTGGTCGCCTCGGCTCTGGCTGAGAGGGAGAGGGATCAAAATCATCGGAATTTCCAAATCAAGAAACTCGTATATGGAATTTGAACCAGCTCGTGTTACGACAAGGTCTGTCATCGCTAGGATATCCGGCAATTCATCCTTCACATATTCAAATTGTTTATATCCATGAACATTTATCGTTTCATCAACTTTCCCTTTCCCACAAAGATGGACGATCTGATAGTTTTTCGTCAATGTTGGAACAAGACTGCGAATGGTTTCATTTATTTTTTTAGCCCCCTGGCTACCTCCCATTACGAGAATGACAGGCTTTGATTCTGTGAAATCACAGAGATGAAGACCTTTTCTTTTTGAGCCTTGATGCAGCTCTTCTCTCACAATTGAACCAAGGAGGATCCCTTTATCTTCAGGTAAATGCTTCAATGTCTCAGGGAATGTGACACATACCTTGGAAGCAAAAGGCATCGAAATTTTGTTGGCAAGACCAGGACTCATGTCTGACTCATGCGAAATGACAGGGGTCCTGTTCATTCTCGCAGCAAGAATAACCGGAACCGATACAAAGCCGCCTTTTGAAAAAACGATATTCGGCTTTAC